>NZ_BAHC01000125.1 GCF_000298195.1 Gordonia rhizosphera NBRC 16068
GAAGCTCTGCGGTTTGCCGAACAGCCGGATGTCGGTTTCCGGGACGGCCAGCGCCCGCGCGACATTCTCGAAGCCGATGGCCGGTTGGTCGAGGCGGCCGTAGATGACCGACGAGGCCCCCGGCGAGGCGAGGGTCACGTCGACGGGCAACCCCAGAATGGCACGGGCGTGCATCTCGAACTCCGACAGCCGCTGGCTGGCGAGGGTGACCAACCCGGTGTCGTGCGGGCGGGGGCTGACCTCGGAGAAGTAGACGTCGTCGCCCTTGATGAACAACTCCACGCCGAAAACCCCTCGACCGGCAAGCTTTCCGTCGCCGAGAGCGGTCGCGATCCGCGCCGCGATAGAGGTCGCCGCACCGAGGGCGTCGGCGGACATCTCCTGCGGCTGCCAACTCTCCACATAGTCGCCGTCGACCTGCCGATGGCCGATCGGCGCGCAGAAATGCGAGGTCAGCCGCCCGGTCGCCGGGTCGATCGCACGGACCGTGAGCAGGGTGATCTCGTAGTCGAACTCGACGAAGCCCTCGACGATGACCCGCTCGCCGGCGACCCGCGCCCCGGTCGTCGCCGTCTGCCACGCGGTGCCGATGTCCGACGGCGCGCGCAGCACCGTCTGGCCCTTGCCCGACGACGACATCACCGGTTTCACCACACACGGGAACCCGATCTCGGCCGCGGCCGCCTCGAGTTCGTCGCGCGACGACGCGAACAGGTACGGCGAGGTCGGCAAGCCCAGCTCCTCGTCGGCAAGCCGGCGGATACCTTCACGATCCATCGTCGCGACGACCGCGCGCGCGGTCGGGATGACCTCGGCGAGGCCGCGCTTCTCGACCGCGACGAGGGCCTCGGTCGCGATCGCCTCGATCTCGGGGACCACGTAGTGCGGCCGATAGCGTTCGATGAGCGAGGTCACCGCGTCGGCGTCGGTCATGTCGATGACCTCGGCATGATGGGCGACCTGGTGGCCGGGGGCGTCGGGATAGCGGTCGACGGCGACGACCTCCACACCGAGGCGCTGGAAGGCGATGACGACCTCTTTGCCGAGTTCGCCGGCGCCCAGCACCATCACGCGGGTCGCCGTCGGGGTCAGCGGTGTGCCGATGACCGCCGGTGGGCCGATGACCGGCCGGGGCGGCGCATCGTCGGGGGCGCGGGTGATCTTCTCGGTTTCCGTCGCCACCTCTTCGTCGGGCGCCGGCGCGGCCTGCACGTCGGCCGGCACCGATTCCGCGGAAGCGTTGTCGCTGCTGTCGGACGTCATGAGCAAATCCTACGTGCGTTTGCGACCCTCACCCCATCACCTGATGCACGTAGCACCAGCGCCACACCTCACCCGGCTCGACCGACCGCATCACAGGATGGCCGGTCTCCTCGAAGTGCGCGGTCGCGTGCCGGCGCGGACTGGAATCGCAGCAGCCGACATGGCCGCAGGACAGGCACATACGCAGATGCGCCCAGTGGTGTTCGCCGAGTTGGGTGCACTCCTCGCAGGCCGTGAGGTCGCCCGACCGCGGTGCCGGGTCGGTGTTGGCGTCGGCGCCGTAGATGGCCAGGTCGGCACACCGACTCACCGTCTCGCCGCTGCGGGGCCGATCTTCGGAGTTCCGCCGGAAGATGCGCATGCCCGCCATTATCCGGGTCGGGAGCCGACGCGCCGACCGCCGGCGGGATAGGTTGCTCAGGTGAGCGCGTCGCTGTTGCTCGTGGCGGTGGTCGCCCTGATCGTCGCCGCCCTGTGCCGCCGGTATGGCCTGTCGGCACCGCTGATCCTCGTCGTCGTCGGGCTGGCCATCGGGTGGATCCCCGGCACACCCGAGGTTGAGCTCGAACCCGAGTTGGTGCTGTTCCTCATCCTTCCGCCCCTGCTCTATTCGGCGGCCCAGGAGAGTTCCTATCAGGCCATCCGCGCGAACCGCCGCGCCATCGGCCTGCTGGCCATCGGGCTGCCGCTGTTCTCCACCGTCGTCGTCGGCCTGGTCGCGTACTGGGTCGTCCCGGGTTTGCCGCTGGCCGCGGCGCTGGTGCTCGGTGCCGTGGTGGCCCCGCCCGACGCGGTGTCGGCGCAGGCCATCGGCCGTCGCGTGGGACTGCCCCGCCGCATCATGACGCTGCTGGGCGGCGAGAGCCTCCTCAACGACGCGACCGCCCTCACCGCGTTTCGGGTGGCGTTGGCCGCGGCCGTCGGGGCCACCGCATCGGTGTGGGAGGGGCTGTCCACCTTCGCCGTCGCCGCCGTCGGCGGTCTGCTGATCGGGCTGGCGGTGGGTTACGCCGTCTCGTGGCTGCGGGTCTGGCTGACCGATCCCCCGGTGGAGACCGCGATCGGCATGATCGTGCCGTTCGGCACGTACTACGTGGCCGAGGAGGTGCACGCCTCCGGCGTCATCGCGGTGGTCGTCGCCGGGCTGCTCCTCGGCCAGCGGTCGGATCGACTGCGCTGGGCCACCCGGCTGCAGGACGAGGCGGTGCGCCGGTCGCTCGACGCACTCCTGGAGGGTTTCGTCTTCCTGCTCATCGGCCTGCAGTTGCCGTTCCTGCTGGACGGGCTCTCCGGGCAGTCCGCGATCCAGGTGACGGTGGACGCTCTCGTGATCCTCGTGGCCACCATCCTCGCCCGCTTCGTCTGGGTGTATCCGGCGACGTATCTGCCGCGGGTGTTCTCGACGACGATCCGCGACCGTGAGCAGTATCCGTCCTGGCGGGCGGTGTTCGTCGTCGGCTGGGCCGGGATGCGCGGCGTCGTGTCGCTGGCCGCCGCCTTCGCGATCCCGCTGACCACCGACGACGGCGGGCCGTTCCCGGCCCGGGCGGAGATCCTGTTCCTCACCTTTGTGGTGGTTGTCGGCACGTTGCTCATCCAGGGCACCACCCTGCCCTGGGTGATCCGGAAGCTCGACATCACCGCCGACGATGCCGCCCGCGACCGGCTCGCCTTCGCGGCGGCGCAGGACCGCGCCTCCCGCGAATCCGAACGTCGCCTCGACGAGATGAATGGCGGACTCGCCGACGACGACCCGCTGCGCCATCAGGTGATGATGCTGCGTAAATGGGTGAAGACCCAGCGCAACGTCGCCTGGGAGGAACTCGGTCGTGGCCCAGAGGTGATCGGCGAGAGCCCCACCGCGGCCGGCAACCGGATGCGGATGGAACTGCTGCAACTGCAACGCTCGGTCTTCATCGCCGAACGCGACGCCGGCCGCATCGGCGACGAGGTGCTGCGAACCGCGTTGCGCCAGTTGGACTTCGCCGAGGGGCAGATGAACCGCGAGACGGAATGATCCTCAGTCGGCCATCCGCGCCGCGTAGACGACGGTCTCCTCGGCGCGTCCCCGCAGCGTCGTGGTCTCCTGCCGTTCCCACACCCCGGCGTCCCCGACGGCGGCGTCGATCGCCCGCCCCGACGCCAGCGGCCGGCACGGGTCGCGTTTGGCCAGCTCGGACAACCGGGCGCTCTCGTTGACCGGATCACCGATCACCGTGTACTCGAATCGTTCGATGGCGCCGACGTTTCCGGCGACGACCCGCCCGTAGCCCACCCCGATCCCGGCCGACAGATCGGGCACCTCGACGACGAGATCCGACGCGATCTCCCGCGCCGCGGACAGCGCCGCGCCGGCCGGGTCACCCAACTCGATCGGCGCGCCGAAGATCGCGAGCACCGCGTCTCCCTCGAACTTGTTGACAAGTCCGCCACGGGATTCCACCGACCGCACGATCACGGCGAAGAAGCGGTTGAGGACGTCGACGACCTCGGTCGGAGACCGGCCCGCGGCCGACGTCGTCGACCCGATCACGTCCACGAACACCACCGCCACGGTGCGTTCGGTGCCGCCGAGTTCCGGATCGGACCGCAGTGCGGCGTCGGCGACGTGGCGCCCGACGTGCCGGCCGAACAGGTCGTGCATCCGTTCGCGTTCACGCAACCCGGTGACCATGGCATTGAACCCCACCTGCAGGTCGCCGAGTTCGGTGCCGTCGTAGACGACGAGGTCGACGTCGGTGTCACCGCCCTGCACCCGCCCCATCGCGGTCCGGACGCTGCGGAGGGGTCCGGTGACGCGCGCGCTGGTCAGGAGGGTGAGCAGCAACCCGGTCGCCAGCGCGATGATCGCCAGCACGGTCACCCCGACGAACAGATCGAGTTTCGAGGTCTTGCCGCGGAACACGCCGAACAGCACCACCAGCAGGATGCCGACGATGGGGACCGCCGACCCGACCAGCCAGGCGACGATGGCCCGCGAGCGGATTCCGCTGCGTTTGCGGCGGCGGTACCCGGCGCTGATCACCTCGGCCATCACCGGGCGCAGCGCGAATTCGATGAACAAATACGACAGGGACACGACCACGACGCCGCTGAGGGTCACCACGAAGAAGGTCTTGGGGATCAATGCCGGATCGATGACGCCGTACATGGTGGTGAAGATGACGGTGGCCGCGGCCCACAGGCCGGCCTGGATGACGACGAGTCGCCACGGTGCGCGTTGGGTGCGTCGCGCATCCTTGGCGGTCGGTGCGCGTCCCTGGATGGACCACGTCAGATCCCGGATCACGACGAGGGTGCCGAGCACGATCCCGATCACGAACGCGGCCGCGATGTAGACCGGCACCGCGATGTAGTTCACCCACCACAGTCGCGACTGAAACACCGACGGCTCCGGAATCCCCACTCCGGCAAGCAGAATCGCCACACCCGCGCCGACCAGGTTCGCCAGCACGATGCTCGCGGTCAGCAGGGCCTGGATGCGGATCCGGCGGTGCACCGGGCTCTCGGCCGCCGATCCGAGCAGGATCGACCCGTAGTCGCGGCTCGCCCCGTGCGCACCCATGTCGTCAGCTTCTCACGACCGTGGGAGGCGAAGGCGCTAGACGATCTCGCGGCGCACGATGGTCTGCTCGCGTCCCGGACCCACACCGATGCACGAGATGTGCGCCCCGGAGAGTTCCTCGAGACGCAGGATGTAGTCCTGTGCGTTCTTGGGCAGATCGTCGAAGGTCTTACAGCCGGAGATGTCCTCCCACCAGCCGGGCATCTCCTCGTAGATCGGCTTCGCGTGATGGAAACCGGTCTGGGTCATCGGCATGTCGTCGACCCGCTCGCCGTCGACCTCGTACGCGACACAGATCGGCACGCGCTCGAGGCTCGACAGCACGTCGAGTTTGGTGAGGAAGTAGTCGGTGATGCCGTTGACGCGGGTGGCATACCGCGCGATGACCGCGTCGAACCAGCCGCAGCGACGCGCGCGGCCCGTCGTCACGCCGACCTCGCCGCCGGTCTTGGCGAGGTAGGTGCCCCACTCGTCGAACAGTTCGGTGGGGAACGGTCCCGAGCCGACACGGGTCGTGTAGGCCTTCAGGATGCCGAGCACGGTGGTGATCCGGTTGGGTCCGATCCCCGCGCCGACAGCGGCACCGCCGGCGGTGGGGTTCGACGACGTGACATACGGGTAGGTGCCGTGGTCGACGTCGAGCAGAGTGCCCTGCGAACCCTCGAGCAGCACGGTCTCGCCGCGTTCGAGCGCCTGGTTGAGCAGCAGCCGGGTGTCGGCGATGCGGTGGCGGAAGCCGTCGGCCTGGGTGAGCACCTCGTCGACGACCTGGGCGGGGTCCAGCGCACGGCGGTTGTAGATCTTCACCAGGACCTGGTTCTTGAGTTCGAGGGCCGCCTCGACCTTCTGCGCCAGGATCTTCTCGTCGAGCACGTCGGCCACCCGCACGCCCACGCGGGCGATCTTGTCCTGGTAGCAGGGGCCGATGCCGCGGCCGGTGGTGCCGATCTTCTTGTTGCCGAGGAATCGCTCGGTGACCTTGTCGATGGCCACGTGATACGGCATCAACAGGTGGGCGTCGGCAGAGATCATCAGCCCCGTGGTGTCGACGTCACGGTCCTCGAGACCGCCGAGTTCGGTCAACAGCACCCCCGGGTCGACGACGACGCCGTTGCCGATGACGTTGTTCACGCCGGGCGTGAGGATGCCCGACGGGATGAGGTGCAGCGCGAACGTCTCGCCGTTGGGCAGGACGACGGTGTGGCCTGCGTTGTTGCCGCCCTGGTAGCGGACCACCCACTGCAGTTTGCCCCCGAGTAGGTCGGTGGCCTTGCCTTTGCCCTCGTCACCCCATTGGGCACCGATCAGCACGATCGCGGCCATGGTCGGTTACTCCTTCGAGTCGGCTCGCCGAACAACAGGGCAACCTTACGCGCTCGGGCGTGTCGATACGCTATCCGCGTGTCGTTCGCGCCGATCGTCGAGTCCGAGTCCACCGCCGACAAGCGGGCCGTGCGGGCCGCGGTCGCCGCTCCGCTGACCGATCCCGAGGTGTCGCGGCTGATCGTGTTCCCCTCCGCCGTCGAGGGCGCCGACGCGTTTTTCGCGCAGGTCATGGCCGTTTTGATGGCGATGGACCGTCTCGACGTGGAGGTCGCCTACTGCGCGCCGGCGCCGACTCGGGCCACTCGGATCTACCGATTGCCGCACGGTGCGGCGGCCCGCCGACTCGCCGAGGAGGGCCACGCCCGTGACCTGCCGCTGATCCGCGACGACGCCGGCACGGTGCTCGTCGGGCGGGCACGGCATCGGGGCGCCGACGACGCGAAACTGCACGGGGAGACCTACGTGGACAACGACCGCCTGTTCAACGGTGAGGTCCGCGGGGTCGAGATCGAGCCGCTGCCCGAACCTCCGGGCCTGCGGGCCCGTCTGGAGCGGCCGCTGATCGCGCCGCGCTGGCATCTCGGCCGGGCCGCGCAGACCGGCGGCACCAACATCGTGGTGGAGCGCGAGGGCGTGCTGACACCGCGGGTCGTGAAGCGATCCACGTTCTATAGGCATCATGTGGATATGAAGCTGGTGTGCCCGTGACGGCACCGACCACCCGGGAGATCGTGCGCGCGATCCGACCGGGGCCACTGTTCGGAGGGCTCGTCGCCGCCGCCATCGCAGGCGGGTGGTTGTGCGCGGGATCCGATCCGGGTCGCAACCCCGCCTCGGTCGGCGGCACGCTGCTGCTCGTGCTGGCGGGTTGGGTGATCTCGCTGTGTCTGCACGAGTTCGCGCATGCGGTGACCGCATTCCGGTTCGGTGACCGCAACGCCGAACTGCGCGGCTACCTCACGCTGAACCCGTTGCGCTATACCCATCCAGGGCTGTCGCTGGCGTTACCGCTGCTGATCATCCTGATGGGCGGCATCGGCTTCCCAGGCGGCGCGGTCTACGTCAACCAGTCCGGATTCACCCGCGCGCAACGGACCATCGTGTCGTTGGCGGGGCCGGTCACCAACATTGTCATCGGCGGGGTGATCCTCGCGGTCGTGCGGTTCGCGCAGCCGGCCTCGTCGGGGACGTTCGTCGTGTCCGCCGATCTGCTCAACCTCTGGGCCGCCCTGTCGATGCTGGCCTTCCTGCAGATCACCGCGGCGGTGCTGAATCTCATCCCGATGCCAGGCTTCGACGGCTACGGCGCGATCGAACCGTATCTGTCGGACAAGACCCGCTTCTCGATGAATAAGATCGCGCCGTATGGCTTCCTGATCGTGTTCGCTTTGCTGTTCATCCCGTTCCTCAACCGTGCGTTCTTCGACTTCGTCTACTGGCTGTTCGGGTTGTCCGGGGTGCCGAGCGCGTTGGCGTCCTACGGCTGGGATCTGTTCATCTTCTGGCGATAGCGGTTCGCGACCGACGCCGGCACGCACCCAGGGCGTCGGCGGCCGAGACGTGCGGGACGAGAGCTCAGTCGAGTCGTCGCGTGCTGTGCCGGATCACCAGCCGGGTGGGAAGCACTACCGATTCCGGTTCCTCACCGCGCAACATCGACAGGACGAGCTCCGCCGCGGTGGTGCCCATCTCGTGGACCGGTTGACGGACCGTGGTGAGGTCCATCAACTCGGCCATCGGATGGTCGTCGACGGCGACGACCGACATCTCCGCCGGCACGGACAGTCCGGCGCGCCGCAACGTGCGCAGCGCACCGATGGCCACCTCGTCGGAGAAACAGAACACCGCGGTCGGCGGATCGGGCCGGCTCAGCAGCACCTCCATCGCCGACGCACCGCCCTCGATACCCCACGGCACCTTGATAACCTGATCGTCGTCGGGAATGACACCGTGTGCGGAGAGCGCCGCGCGATAGCCGTCGAGGCGGGCGATGTCGGCGGCCCAGACCCGGCCCTCGGGGTCCGAGGTCCGAATCATCGCGATGCGCCGATGGCCGGCGCGCAGCAGGTGTTCGACGGCCATCGTCGCGGCCACCCGATCGTCGATGCGCACGCCCGGGAAACCCTCGACCTCCTCCTCCACGACGACCACGGGCAGCCCCATCGACTCCAGGCGCGTACGGGCTCGCTCGTCGAGCGGAAAGCTCGCGACGACCAGCGCATCAACCTTGCGGCGCAACGGCAGTCGCTCGAAGAAGTCGAAGCGCTCACGCGTGGTCGGTAGGCAGCACAGCTGTACGTCGAGGCCTTCGGCACGCAGTCGGCTCTCGATACCGGCGACGACCGACGAGTAGAACCAGACATCGATTTGCGGCACGAGCACGCCCACGCGTCCGGTCGCGCCACCGCTGAGCGACGACGCAGCCGGCGAGACGACATAGGACATCGCCTCGGCCTGGGCGAGCACCCGTTGACGCATCTTCTCGGACACCCCCGGCTGGCCACGCAGCGCGCGCGAGACCGTCGAGATCGACACGCCGAGCCGCTGCGCCACGTCGTGCATGTTCACCTGTTGCCTGGGAATCACGTCATTCACCTTAAGTCACCCGTTGCGCAAATATTTGCGCACTCTCACCTCAAACCTCCTTCGGTCGCGAGCTGGACGGCGAGGATCGGTAAGTAATTCCAGTTAAAGCAGTACATTTCACTTTTCGACTTGACACCGCGTGTGACTGCCGACACAGTATCTGCACGAAAACGTTTGCGACTTTCGCATCAACCCGCCATCCACGCCCATCACTCAGGAGCAGCTATGACGAGTCGTCCCGTACCCACCGCAACCGAGCACGGCATCGACATCACCGACCACGACTGGTGGCGGTCCGCGGTCGTCTACCAGGTCTACATCCGCAGCTTCTCCGACGGGAACGGCGACGGCGTCGGCGATCTCACCGGACTCCGCAACCGCCTGGGCCACCTGCACGAGCTCGGTGTGGACGCCATCTGGATCAACCCCTGGTACCGCTCACCGATGATCGATGCCGGCTACGACGTCGCCGACTTCCGGCAGATCGACCCGTCCTTCGGCGACCTCGCCGAGGCCGAGCAGCTCATCAACGAGGCGCACCGCGTCGGCATCCGCGTGATCGCCGACATCGTGCCCAATCACGTATCCGCAGATCACGACTGGTTCCATGCCGCACTGCGCGACGAGCCCGGCGCGCGAGAGAAGTTCATCTTCCGGCCGGGCCGCGGCGTCGACGGCGCGCAGCCTCCGAATGACTGGCTCAGCGCCTTCGGCGGCCCGGCGTGGTCGCGGGTCGACGACGGCAGCTGGTATCTGCACCTGTTCGCCCCGGCACAGCCCGATCTGAACTGGGAACACCCAGCGGTCCGAGCCGAATTCGACGACATCTTGCGCTTCTGGTTCTCCCGCGGCCTTGACGGGTTCCGCATCGACGTCGCGCACGGATTGGTCAAGGACCCGGCGCTGCCCGACGCGGGTGCGATCACACCGGGCACCCAGCACACCAAACCGCATCCGGCGTGGGATCAGGAAGGGGTGCACGACGTCTACCGTCGCTGGCGGTCGGTGGCCGACGAATTCGATCCGCCGCGGGTGTTCGTCGCCGAGGCCTGGGTCCCCGACAACGAGCGCCTCGCCCGTTACCTGCGCCCCGACGAGCTGCACACCGCATTCCAGTTCGACTTCCTGCGCGCCCCGTGGCGTGCCGCCCAGCTGCGGGCGGTCATCGACGATTCACTCGACCAGGCCCGGGCCGTCGGGGCACCGTCGACGTGGGTGTTGTCCAATCATGACGTGGTGCGTGCGGTGACCCGCTACGCACGCTCGCAGCCGAATCACCTGATCGAATCGGAATGGGACCGAGCCCGGTGGGCCGCCGAGCAACCCGATCTCGCCCTGGGGCGTCGGCGCGCCCGGGGCGCGGCGCTGCTGCAGCTCGCACTGCCCGGCACCGCCTATCTCTACCAGGGGGACGAACTGCTGCTGGCCGAGCACGAAGAGATCCCGCACGACCGCCGTCAGGACCCGACGTGGGCCCAGTCCGGCTACACCGACGTGGGCCGGGACGGATGCCGCGTGCCCATCCCGTTCTCCGGCGACGCACCGCCCTACGGTTTCTCGTCGCACGAGGCCGTCGACCCGTGGTTGCCGCAACCGCAGGACTGGTCGGAGTTGACCGTCGCCGCGGCGGAAGCCAACCCGAACTCCGCGCTGTGGATGTACCGCGAAGCCCTGGCGCTGCGGCGCACCGTATTCGGTGGTGTCGAGGAAGGCTCTGCCGACGAGATCGAGTGGATCGACGACTCCGACGGGGTGCTCGCGTTCCGGCGCGGCCGTATGCAGGTCTGGGTCAACACGGGAACTCACGAGATCGTGCTACCTGCGGGCACTCGGATGCTGATCGCATCCGACCCGACGGTCACCGGCCAGATCCTCCCGCCCGATACCACCGTGTGGCTGGTCGAGGAGGACATCTGACATGCGCATCCCACGCATCGCGGCCGCGCTCCTGACGACAGTTGGCCTCGCCGCCGCCGTGGTCGGCTGCGCGGACAACAGTCTGCAGGTCGCCGTCGATTCCCAGCACGAGTATCTCGACGGCCGCGGACCGATCACCTTTGTGCAGGGCAAGGACAACTCCGGGGTGCTCCCACCTCTGGTGGCCCGGTGGAATACGACGCATCCCGGCGAACAGGTGACCATCAAGGAGCAGACCGACCAGGCCGATCAGCAGCATCAGGATCTGGTCCAGCACTTCCAGGCCCGCGACACGGGCTACGACGTGGTCACCGTGGACGTGGTCTGGACGGCCGAGTTCGCGGCGCGCGGATGGCTGCAGCAGCTGGCCGGTTCGATGGGGGTGGACACCTCGGGACTCATCCCGGCGACCGTGCACGGCGCGTCCTACGGCGGACAGCTGTGGGCGATGCCGACCACCAGCGACGGCGGCATGCTGTTCTATCGCAAGGATCTCGTGTCCGCCCCGCCGACCACCTGGTCGGAGATGATGAGCGACTGCAGCATCGCCCATGAGCACCACATCGGCTGCTACGCAGGCCAGTTCGCGCAGTACGAAGGCCTGACGGTGAACGCGGCGGAGGCGATCAACAGTGCCGGCGGGTCCATCGTCGCCGACGACGGCGTCACCCCGACCGTCGACTCACCGAAGGCCAAGGCCGGACTGGCAGCTCTGGCCGCAGCCTTCGCCGACGGGAACATCCCGCGCGCGGCGCTGACCTTCCAGGAGGAGCAGTCCCGCCAGGCCTTCCAGACCGGACAGGCGCTGTTCATGCGGAACTGGCCGTATGTGTACAGCCTGATGAGCGCGGAGGGCTCCGAGGTGGCCGGCAAGTTCGGTATCGCCCCCTTGCCCGGCCACGACGGTATCGGCAACTCGTCGCTCGGCGGCCACAACGCGGCCATCAACGTGTTCTCCCAACACAAGGCGACAGCACGAGACTTCCTGGAGTTCCTGGCATCCGACGAGCAGCAGCGCTCGTTCCTGGAAGTGGGTTCCTTGGCCCCGGTCCGCGCATCCCTCTACCACGACCCCGCGCTGCAGAGCGAATTCCCTTATCTCGAAACACTTCTCACCTCGATCCAGAATGCCGTTCCGCGCCCGGTGAGCCCCTACTACCCCGCCATCACCCGCGCGGTGCAGAGCAACGTCTACTCGCTGCTGCAGGGCACCAAGGACGTCGACACCGCCGCCCACGACATCAGTGCCTCGATCGGCGCAGCCCAGTCCTAGGAGACATCCGATGACCACTCGAATCGAATCACCTCCCCATCTGTCCGACGAGACGCCCACACCGAACGTCGCCGGCGGCGACACCGCTCCCGCGATACCGACGCGGCGCCGACGCAAGCGCAGCCTTGCGGTTCCCGCGCTCATCGCGCCGACCGCGATCCTGCTCGCCATCGTCATCGGTTACCCCGTCATCAGCGCGATCGTCATGTCGTTCCGCGGCGATCCCACGATCGACACCGCGATCGGTCGGTTCGTCGGCCAGGGATGGGTCGGGCTGGCCAACTACAAGCACTGGATCCTGCAGCAGTGCACCGACGCGTCGGGCCAGACGGTCTCCTGCCCGGAAGGCACACTCGGATCACTCTTCTGGGTGTCGGTGTTCGTCACGCTCTTCTTCGCCGTGGTGACCGTGACGCTGGAGGTGGGACTGGGTCTCTGGTTCGCCAACATCATGCACCGCACCATGCGGGGCCGAGCGCTCATCCGCACCAGCGTGCTGGTCGCGTGGGCGATCCCGACCGCGGTCAGTGCGAAGTTGTGGGCCTATATCTTCGCCTACGACGGGATCGCCAACCGACTGCTGGGCACCCACATCCTGTGGACCAGTGAGGTGTGGCCGTCGCGATTCGCCGTGGTCATCGCCGATGTCTGGAAGACCACGCCCTTCGTCGCGTTGCTGATCCTCGCCGGTCTGCAGATGATCCCGCGCGAGACCTACGAGGCCGCCCGCGTCGACGGCGCGTCGCGCTGGCAGCAGTTCCGCTACATCACCTTGCCCTTGATCAAGCCCGCGATCGTGGTGGCGGTGTTGTTCCGTGCGCTCGACGCGCTGCGGATGTACGACCTGCCGGCCATCATGACCGGTGGCGGCGACGGCTCCACCACCACCCTGTCCATTCTGGTCGTCGACCAGATGCGCCAGGGCTTCAACAGCGCATCCGCGTTGTCCACCATCACCTTCGGACTCGTCTTCCTCATCGCCTGGCTGCTGGTGAAGACGCTCAGCATCAACGTCGTCGCAACCCAGAACGCGCAACGAAAGGGGGCCTGAGCAATGGCCACACTCACCGTCAGCCCGGTCGCCGCCGGCCGCGCAGCCCGCAAACGTCGCACCGCTCGATTCACCTCGCTCCGCAGCAACCTGGGACTCGTCCTCGTGGTCGTCTGGGGTCTGGCCCCCGTCTACTGGATGGTGGTCAGCGCGTTCCGCGATCCCGCCTACATCTTCGACACCACCCCGTGGCCCACTCATGTGACCTTCTCGAACTTCACCGGGGTGTTCTCCACCGCGAGCGGGAATCACTTCGCGCGCGCCATGATCAACAGCGTCATCATCGGCGCGGCCACCACCGTGATCGCGTTGATCGCCGGGGTGTTCACGGCCTATGCGTTGGCCCGCATGGACTTCCGCGGCAAGAACGTGGTGATGGGCGCCATCCTGGCGGCGTCGATGTTCCCCGGTGTCGCACTGCTCACGCCGCTGTTCCAGCTGTTCACCAACGTCGGCTGGTATGGCACCTACCCCGCACTGATCATCCCCGATATCTCCTTCGTGCTGCCGTTGACGATCTACACCCTCACGACGTTCTTCCGCGAACTGCCCTGGGAACTCGAGGAAGCGGCCCGGCTCGACGGCGCCTCCCGGCTGCGCGCGTTCCGAACCGTGTTGCTGCCGTTGGCCGCACCGGGCATGGTGACCACCGCAATCCTCGCCTTCATCGCGGCCTGGAATGAATTCCTGATCGCCAGCCAGCTCGCCGACGAGAAGACCCAACCGGCCACCGTCGCGATCGCCTCGTTTGCCGGCTCGCAACCACACGAGGACCCGTTCGGTTCGATCATGGCGGCCGGCACCATCGTCACCGTCCCATTGATCCTCATGGTCCTGCTACTCCAACGCCGCATCGTCGCCGGGCTCACCGCCGGCGGAGTCAAGTAATCACTCCCACAACATATTCCGACCACCAGTCGCTCAGAAAGGACACCCCATGGCCTCCATCACCTTCGACAAGGTCACCAAACTGTTCCCCGGCACCGACAAGCCCGCCGTGCAGACGCTCGACCTGCACATCGAGGACGGGGAGTTCCTCGTCCTGGTCGGGCCGTCCGGATGCGGCAAGTCCACATCCCTGCGCATGCTCGCCGGCCTCGAGGACGTCGACGACGGCCGCATCCTGATCGGCGACGACGACGTCACCGATGTCGATCCGAAGGACCGCGACATCGCGATGGTGTTCCAGAACTACGCGCTCTACCCGCACATGAGCGTCGCCGAGAACATGGGTTTCGCCCTGAAACTCGCCGGGGTGCCGAAGACCGACATCGCCGACCGGGTGGCCGAGGCGGCACGCATCCTCGACCTCGGCGACTATCTGGACCGGAAACCGAAGGCGCTCTCGGGCGGTCAGCGTCAGCGCGTCGCCATGGGCCGCGCCATCGTCCGCTCGCCCCGGGTGTTCCTGATGGATGAACCTCTGTCGAACCTGGATGCCAAGTTGCGGGTCGCCACCCGCACCCAGATCGCCTCTCTGCAGGCACGTCTGGGCACCACCACGGTGTACGTGACCCACGACCAGGTGGAGGCGATGACCATGGGTGATCGGGTCGCGGTCCTCAGAGGCGGTGTGCTGCAGCAGTGCGCGGCGCCGCGCGAACTGTACGACGCGCCGGCCAACCGGTTCGTCGCCGGCTTCATGGGGTCGCCGGCGATGAATCTGGTGAGCGTGCCGGTGGTCGACGGCGGTGTCAGCCTCGCCGGGCTGGTGGTGCCCGCCACCCGCGATGCGGTCGGTGCGCGCGACACCGTGGTGGTCGGGGTCCGCCCCGAGCACATCGAGGTCCGCCCTCTGGACTCCGCCGATGGAATCGAGGCCACCGTCGACGTCATCGAGGAACTCGGCTCCGAAGCACACGTGTTCGCCCACGTCATCGCCCCCGACGGCGCTCGCATCGACGTCGTCGCCCGTGCGGACGCCTCCGCCCCGCCTCGCAAGGGCGACCGCGTCCGACTGCTGCCGGATACGTCGCGGGCGCATCTGTTCGAGGACTCGGAATCGGGTGTGCGTCTGTAGGTCGGTTCGACGGGAACCCGGCCCGGCTCTACTGCTCGGATCTGTTCATCTTCTGGCGGTAGAGCCGGGTCACCGATCCCGGCAGGTCACCCGGGGTCGCGACGACCGGTTCGCCGTAGGTGATGCCCATCGGGAGGTGGCCGGTCCAGCCGTCGGCGTCGGGGTGCGAACCCGGTCCCCCGGCACGGGACTTGGCCAGCCACCGACCGTCGACGATGGGCAGAGCGAGCACCGTGGTGGCGGCAAGCTCCTTGCGGGTGTGGTCGGGAACCTCGGCGCTGCGACCGGGCAGGATGGCATCGGAGAACACGTCCAGGGCGTGGGCCGCCTCGTCGTCGGGGACGGGGGTCAGCCTGCCGCGCACCACCGCCGAACGGTAGTTCAGCGAGTGATTGAACAGCGTGGTGGCCACCACGATGCCGTCGACGAGGAACGCGGTGAAGGTCGCTGGAGCGCCTGCGGCTACGTTGCGCAGCGCCCCGGCCCCCGACGATCCGTGCACGAGCAGCCGATCCCCGTCGCGGACACACAGCATCGGCACCGACCACGGGAACCCGTCGTCGGTGACCGTGGACAGCACACCCATCTGCGCCTCGTCGAGGACTTCGTCGAGTAGTGCGCGGTCGCCGCCACGTTCGGGTTTGCGGGTCAGGCCGGCGAGCTGGTCAGCGGTCATGCCACCAGCATGACCGTTGGCGAAGGGGTCCTCCACCGATTTATCGGCGCGGGGTCGGTGGCCTCACCAGTGCAGCTCGTCGTGGCATTTCTGCTGCACCTCACGTGGATCGACCTGGATCGTCGAGTGCTCGAGTCCGTAGCGCGCGAGCACCACCTGCGCCGCGGTCAGGATCTCGCCGTTGGGACCGTTGCTGCCCAGGTGCACGGTCGCCACGTCCATCCCGGTGGTCAGCGACCACACGTGCAAGTCGTGGACGTCGTCGACGGCGGGGATCGCCGCGAGTTCGCGTCGCAATGCCTCTACGTCCACGTGCTCCGGTGCCTGCTGGTTCAGGATGCGCATCGCGTCGAGGGCCAACCGCACCGCTCGCGGCACCACCCACAGCGCGATGAGCACGGCCACCACCACGTCGGCGTAGCCCCATCCGGTGGTCAGCGCGACGACGCCGGCGACCAGCACGCCGACGCTGCCGACCGCGTCGGCGAGGACCTCCAGATAGGCACCGCGGACCGCGATGGAGTTCTGTGCATCGGCGCGCAGCAGGAACATCACGGCGACGTTCACGGCGAGGCCGATCAGCGCGACGACGATGAGGGTCGCGCCGGGCACCTGCGGGTCGGTGCCGACCCGCCGGATCGCCTCGTAGAAGACGAAGGCCGCGACGCCGATCAGCAAGACCGCGTTGGCGACGGCGGTGAACACTTCGGCCCGGTGCCACCCGAAGCTGCGGTCGTCGGTGGTCGAGCCGTGCTTGGCCAGGAGCAGAGCGGCCAGGCCCATACCCAGCGCGACCACATCGGTCAGCATGTGTCCGGCGTCGGCGATCAGGGCCAGCGAATTGACGACGAGGCCGGTGACGAGTTCGACGACGAAGTAGCCGCCGATGACCGCGACGGCCAATGCCATCGGCCAGATCCGACGATGCGCCACCGGTCCGGCGGTCTCGGTGTGGCTGTGTCCGTGTGCGTGTGAGTGACCCATTTGTCGTCAATATATAAGTGGCTTCGCATATGTGACAAGCGTGGTTCGATCCAAAGGGACCTTGTGCCCGCCCCCGGCACCGCGCACAGAGTCAGCGCAAGGTGGCCACCGCCGACGAGCGGCGCAGGCCGGCGATCATCAGCATGTCGATGAGCAGCGACCGCACCTCGGCCATCACCGCGGTCTCCGAGAGTGAGCTGTCGGCGACGAGGTCGGCACGCGCACGGCGGGTGATGCTACGCAACACCCGCGCGGCGTCGGCCTGGTCGGGTTCGCCACCCGGGTCGGCGATCATCATCCCGCGCAGCACCTCGAAGGCCTCGCCGATGTCGGCGATGATGTCGATGATCTCGGGATGCAGTGGCTCGCCGCGCTGGGTCATCCCCCGCGCCCGCCGGGCGACGACGCGGAAGTTGCGCACGGCGTTGTCGATCGGATCGGCGGTGGCCGAGATCCGCGCCACTCGGTCACGGGAACTCCAGTACAGCGGTGAGATCGTGCTCACTTCGCGACCGCCCCGCATGTCGGCGCGCATGGTGTTGATGGCCTCCTGCGTGCCGCGGGCGGATTCGAGGGCGGCCGACACCGTCGCCTCATCCATCGCCCGCAATCCGCCCGCCAGCTTGCGTGCGGCGTCGCGCATGGTCGCGAGGACCCCGGCCGCGTCGCGACGCGCACGGTGGGCCGGATTGACCGGGAACAGCGCCCCCACGGCGATACCCACGACGCCGCCGATCAGCGCGTCGATGGCGCGGTGGAATCCGGCCACGCCGCCGGGCGGCAGCAACGTCGCCACCAGCACCGCCGACGACGCGGCCTGCATCGGGATCAGCGGACCGTCGTCAAGGAACACCGCGAGCACCATGGCCAGCGCGACCACGACGATGATCTGCCAGGTGCCCGTCCCGATCTGCGACACCAGCAGATCACCGACGAGGATGCCGATGGCCACCCCGCTGACGAGTTCGACCGACCGCCGCCACCGTTTGCCCAGGGACAGACCCATCGACACGACGGCCGCGATCGGCGCGAAGAAGGGCTGTGGGTGGTCGAACACGTTGACGGCGATCCACCACGACAGACCGGCGGCCACGGCGCACTGCCCGATCGGTACCAACGACAGCCACAGCCGCCGGATGCGCTGGCGCACCGGTTGCGGCAACCCGTCGAGCCGGCGGCGCAGGCGGTCGATCAAGCCAATCCGAGGTGCTGCGCTGCGGTGGGGTCGCTGTCGTTGAGAAGGTCGAGGCAGCGGAGGTGTTCTTCCTCCTCGCCGATCGCCTCGGCCGCACGGGCGAGGGCACCCACGCACCGGAGGAAGCCCTGGTTGGGTTCGTGGCTCCAGGGCACCGGGCCGAAGCCCTTCCATCCGTGCCGACGCAACTGGTCCAGACCGCGGTGGTAGCCGGTGCGGGCGTAGGCGTAGGCCTCGATGACCTTCGCGATCGACGACCCCGAATCGGAGGCCTCGAGCGCCGCCTCGGCCAGGTACGCCCACGCGATCGACGCGGTGGGATGGGCGGCGGCCGTCGCGGCCGGGTCGGCACCGTTGAGCAGGTCCGATTCGGCCTCGTCGTCGCCGGTGAGCAGAACCGGTTGCGGGCCCAGGAGATCTCCGAAGGAAGTCACCGTTCCATTCAAGCACCACCGCATCGCCCCGGACCCTGGCCACGCCCCGATACCGCGGTCACCCGCTGGGCAAGACCGGGACTGCCCCGTCGCAAGGCGAGGCTGCCTGATGGGGAGCACACGCACGCCTGCTCACCAAAAGACAACGGTGTCACAAGACACTGAATGCTCGATCCGAGCAGGATTTCGCTAGTGTGAATGACGCGATCGGCCGCAATGCAGGGGACCCGGGGTTCCATGCCGGTGCCGCCGGTGTCGAAGGACACCGACCGCGACCACATTCACTCCGGACAAGGCAGGTGTAGACGACGATGCCGCCAACACAAGGTGACCAGAAGTCTTCCCTGGTGGGCCGCGCATTCTCCGCGTGGCGTGAGCGCCGGGCAAACCACGTCCGCCGGGGTCCGCAGGAACCGGTGGTCGACATCACTGACATCACGAAGGGCAGCGATTCACCGGTGACGGACGCGACGAACACCAATGACGGGATGGCCCGGGCCGGCGAGGATCGCGACAACGTCGTCGAGGCCCCGGTGGACACCCAGGCAGAGACCAATGTCACCAACGACGCGGCGCCAACGGCTCCGGATGCGACCGCCACCGACTCCGACTCCGCTCCCGCCGAGGACACCCCCACCGACGAAGCGACCGACGTAGACGAGGCGAGCCAGGTCGAGGACACGGACGTCGACACCGCGGCCGAGGACGATGCGCCCGAGGAAGCCGGTCCGACCGACGAGGGCACCGTGCCTGATGAGGGCACCGTGTCTGACGAGCGCACCGTGTCTGACGAGGGCACCGTGTCCGAGGCGGATGCCGGGTCCGACGCGAACACCGGGTCCGAGGAGATTCCGTCCGACGGCGATGCGGCGTCCGAGACCGCCGTGTCCGAAACCGCGGACGACCTGAGCGACGGTGACCAACGCGCCGACCAACCCGACGCCGTCCAGTCCGACGCCGTTCAGTCCGACGACGCAGCCGAGCAGGTCGACGACTCCTCGGACAACGACCAGACCGGCGATGGGCCGACCGACGACCCGTCGGCGAACACCGACACCGACATCACCGACGACACCACCGTCGAACAGGTCGATGCCACCGTCGAACCAGTCGCCGACAGCGACAGCGACGACAGCGACGACGCCAAGGACACCGACGACTCCACACCGGCCCCGGCACCCGCGACGAGCCGGCCGGTCCCCAAGGGCGGACGGGGCATCGATTCGGCAACCACGGTGATCCGGCGTGAGGATCTGCCCGACACCGCCGACCTCGAGGATCTCGAGAACATCGACGCCCTCGGCGGCGCAGCGGGAGGCGCTGCGGCCGGGGCCGCGGCGGTGACGGCGGCACGGATCGGTCCCAGCGATTCGGCCACGACCACCATCCGCCGCGACGACCTGCCCGACCCCGCCGAACTCGACGACCTGTCGGAGATCGACGCGACCGACGAGTGGACCGACGTCGACGAGACCTCAGTCCTTAAGACCGAGTCGGCCACCGACGACGCCGAGGCCATCGACACCGCCGAAGACGCGGGCGACTCGGACTCTGCCACCAAAGAATTCAGCGCCGAAGAGTCGAGCGCCGACGGTTCCGGCGACACGGAGACGACAGTGATGTCGGCCGCCGAACCCGTCGAGACCGACGCCGACGACACGCAGGTCGACTCCGACTCCGAGGAGTCACGCGACGACGCCGAGACGTCGATGATGACCAAGCCGTTGGCGGCGGCGACAGCCACCACCACGACCGCGGCCGCCACATCGAAGAACTCCTCCGCCGCCGACGGCTGGTCGACGACCGCACACAAGCCCACCGTCATCCCGGGCACGACCGAACAGGCCGAGCCAGGTACACACCGGCGGCGCTGGCCGTTCGTGGTCGCGGGTGTCGCTCTCGTCGCCGTCATCGCCGCGGTGATCGGCGGCGTGTACGCGTATCTGAACCTGCGTCCGCCCGCTCCCGAGGACGAGGCCGCCGACGCCGCACAGACGTTCGCGACCGCGCTCTACGAGGGCGACCTCACCACGCTGCGGTCGATCACCTGCGGCGAACGCCACCAGTTCTACACGTCGATCAGCGACGCGGACTTCCAGAAGATCTATGACGGACAGAAGGCCCGCGACGAACTCGTACAGGTCAACGACATCACCGCGGTCAAGCTGACCGGCAACGGCGAGCAAGCGGTCGTCGAGGTCTCCGCGGTCCATGCCAACAGCCCCGACGAACCGCAGACGGTGACGATCAACCTGGAGAAATCCGGAGACGAGTGGAAGGTGTGCACGCCACAGTGACCGGTGCCCGACCGACCTGGACGCCCATGCAGAACGCGGGACACGGACAGACCGATCCCCCGCCGCACGGCTACTACTTCGAGCCGCCTACCCGGCCGCTGCATGCGCGCCGAGAAGAAATGCCCACGTCGCCGGCGCGCCCCTCGCGACGACGCGTCGAGCCCTCGGTGGTGCTCGCCGCACTCGTCATGTGTGCACTCGCCATCGGAGTGATCGTCGGCCTCGCCACCATGTGACGTGGCGTCACTGACCCGCTCCCGCACAAGCGCCCCATCCAGCGGCACCATCGACGGATCGTCGACGTCTCCGTTTCCGAGCGCATCTCGGGGCGCCCCCGGAATGCAACAGCGCCCGGCCATCGCCGGGCGCTGTTGATTCTGAGGTGGTGGATCAGGCGCTGATCGACTTGCCGACCGACTTGAGGTCGGTGCACGCCTCGACGACGCGCTCACTCATGGAGGTCTCGGCCTTCTTCGACCAGACACGCGGGTCGTAGGTCTTCTTGTTGCCGACGTCGCCGTCGACCTTGAGCACACCGTCGTAGTTGGTGAACATGTGCCCGGCGATCGGACGGGTGTAGGCGTACTGGGTGTCGGTGTCGACATTCATCTTCACCACGCCGTAGCTGAGTGCCTCCTCGATCTCGCTCTTGAGCGAGCCCGAACCACCGTGGAACACGAAGTCGAATGGCTTGGAACCCTCGGCGAGGCCGAGCTTCTTCACCGCGACCTCCTGGCCGGTGTTGAGCACATCGGGGCGCAGCTTGACGTTGCCCGGCTTGTATACGCCGTGGACGTTGCCGAAGGTGGCCGCCAGCAGGTAGCGGTTCCCCGAGTCACTGGCGCCGAGTGCGTCGAGTGTCCGCTCGAAGTCCTCGGGGGTGGTGAACAGTTTGTCGTCGATGGCAGCCTCGACGCCATCCTCTTCACCGCCGACGACGCCGATCTCGACCTCGAGGATGATCTTGGCCGACCCCGCCTTGGCGAGGAGTTCCTTGGCGATCTCCAGGTTCTCGGTCAGTGGCACCGCGCTGCCGTCCCACATGTGCGACTGGAACAGCGGGTTCTTGCCGGCGTCGACGCGCTCCTGCGAGATCGCGAGCAGCGGACGCACGTAGGTGTCGAGCTTGTCCTTCGGGCAGTGGTCGGTGTGCAGCGCGATCGTCACGTCGTACTTCGCAGCGATCACGTGCGCGAACTCCGCGAGCGCGACCGCACCGGTCACCATGTCCTTGACACCGAGACCGGAGCCGAACTCGGCGCCGCCGGTGGAGAACTGGATGATGCCGTCGCTGCCGGCGTCCGCGAAGCCCTTGATGGCCGCGTTGATTGTCGACGACGACGTGCAGTTGATCGCAGGGAAGGCATAGCCCCCTGCCTTGGCCTTGTCGAACATTTCCGCGTACTGCTCTGGGGTTGCTATGGGCATCTGACGTCCTCCAACCGGATAAGGCTTAAACGCTTGCGACTGCTGACTCCCGTCCAGTATGTCAAGCCCCGATGCGGCGCGTGCAGTCGCGTTGAAATGGACACACAGGATGAGCAGGTACCCTTGAGACCCGTGATCGACTCAGTTCTCGCCCAGACCACGACCAACGTCGCCCTCATGCCGGGCTTCCTCGACCCGGTGACGCTCCTCGGCTACTTCGGTGCTTGGGCATTCTGGGGGCTGCTGCTGGTCATCTTCATCGAATCCGGTGTGCTGTTCCCGGTCCTACCGGGTGACTCTCTGCTGTTCGTCGCCGGCATGGTGGTGGCCGCGGGCGGCAAGGAGGGTATCGAGCAGTTCGCCGAACTCTGGCAGCTCCTGGTCTTCGTTCCGATCGCGGCCATCCTCGGTGGCCAGGTCGGCTACTGGATCGGCCGCTTCATCGGCACCGAGATGTTCAAGCCCGACGCGCGGTTCCTCAAGGAGCGCTACCTCACCGAGGCCCACGAGTTCTTCGAGAAGCACGGTCCGATCACGATCTTCCTGGCCCGCTTCGTTCCGATCGTGCGCACTCTGGCCCCGATCGTCGCCGGCGCCGCGCGCATGAAGTACTCGGTGTTCTTCCTCTACAACGTCGTCGGCGCCATCGTCTGGGGTGCGGGCATCGTGCTACTGGGCTACTGGCTGGGCCGCTTCGAGATCGTGCAGAAGCTCATCGAGCCCATCTTCATCCTGATCGTGGTGCTCTCCGTGGCACCGATGTTCATCGAGTGGTACCGGCGTCGGCGGGCGGCCAAGAAGGTCGCCGCCACCGCCACTACAAGCCCGGCCGAGGCCTCCGACACCGTCTGATCGCGGACCGTCCCACGATCGTATGAAGCCGGCTCCGCCACGCGGAGCCGGCTTCATACATTCTGTTGTCGGCTCAGACCGCCACGGCGGGTGCGCGATCGCTCGAATAGGCCCACAGCCAGTCGGTGTAGCGGTAGCTCGACGTGTCCCGGCTGCGGAAGAGCTCGTTGCGGGCGATCCGCGCGGTGCCGTCGAGGTGCCACAGCTCACCCCACATCCGCCCCGTCGTCAGGATGCGGTTGCAGCGCGGCGCGCGCTCGGCATTGACCGCGGCCAGCGTCCGGTCCCAAGCATCCGGGACGCCCAGGGCCAGCTCCTCCTCGGCATAGTCGGCGATGCACTTGGCGTCCTCGATGGCCATGACCGCACCCGACGCCAGGTACTGCAGCGGGGGATGCGCGGCGTCGCCGAGCAGGATCATGCGTCCGTCGACCCAGTTGTCGATCGGCCCACGGTCATACATCGGCCACCACCGGTCGCGCCACAGGTGGTCGGTCGCCGACTGCACCGTCGGGTGGCAGTGGTCGTAGGCGTGTTCCAGTTCGTCCGGGCCGCCCCATTCCGCCTTGCCGGCCTTGAAGCCCGGCGATTCGAAGACCGCGACTTGGTTGAGCATCGTCCCACCGCGCAGCGGGTACTGGATGAAGTGGCAACCCGGCCCGATGTAGCCGACGACGTCAGTGAGCGGCCCGCTCGCTTCGCTCCCGGCGCCGGGGGTGATGCCCAGCCCGGCCGGCACCTCGTCCATCGGGAATGTCCCGCGGTAGGCGACGTAGCCGGACGACACCGGCTCGTCGTCGGAGATCTTGGCCCGGAGCCGCGACTTCAGTCCGTCCATGGCGAGAACGACGTCGGCCTCGTGGGTCCTGCCGTCGGCGGTGGTCAGCACCGCGCGGTTGCTTTCGGTGACGACATCGTCGACGGTCTGACCGGTGAGCAGTTCGGCCCCGGCATCCCGTGCCGCCTCGATGAGTATCGAGTGCAAGTCGCTGCGGTGGATGACGAAGTACGGGCCGCCGTAGCGCGCCCGGAAGTCCACGCCGAGGTCCACGCGGGTCAGCTCCTCGGTGGTCACCGCGTCGCGGAAGACCAGGTTGCCGGGAAGCACGCCACGCGCGAGGGCGGTGTCGAGCAGACCCCAGGACTCGAGCATGCGTGACCCGTGCGGGCCGATCTGGAGACCGGCGCCGACCTCGCCGAACTCGGCTGACCGCTCGAACAGGGTGACCGAGGCACCCTTTCGGGCCAGCGCGAGGGCGGCCGCGGCACCGCCGATACCGCCACCGGCGATCAGGACTCGGGATTGTGACAGAGAGGACATGATGGTGACTCCTGTTGTAGGTGATGTGAGCGGAATCGAAAGCGTGCGGTCAGAGGACTACGGGGCACGCTGTCGTGGCCGGGGTCATACCGACCACCGTGATGGACACCGCGAGCACCCGGCAATACAGTTCTGCTATGCAGAAACGTGTCATCGAGCGGCCGTCGTACACGATCACGTCCGTCGACAACGCCCTGCGCCTGCTCGAGATGCTGCGCGACGTCGGCGCACTACGCCTTTCGGACGCAGCGGCCGAGCTCGGCGTCGCGAACTCCACCGCCCACAGGTTGCTCGCGATGCTCGTCTACCGGGGATTCGCCGTGCAGGACGAACATCGCCTCTACCACCCGGGACCGGCGATGGGGGCCGGACCTGCACGTCAGGGCTGGACACGCGACCTCACCGATCGCGCCCGCCCCTACATGGAGGCTCTCACCGCACAGACCGGTGAGACCACCAACCTGGTCATCCGGGTCGGCACCCAGGCCCGCTTTCTCTACTCGGCCGAAGCGGCCACGATTCTGCGGATCGGCGACCGGCAGGGACAGGTGCTCGACGCCCACCGCACCGCCGGCGGCCGGGCCCTTCTCGCCGAACTCGATGACGACGTGCTCGAACAGCTCTATCTGCGTCCTGCGGAGATGGTTGACGGCGACGCCACCGACCCCAGACTGCCGCGTGCGGAATTCGACGAGTTCCGCCGCCAGCTGCGCGGTGTCCGCGACAGCGGCGTGGGCATCAACCTGCAACTCTCCGAAGACGGGGTGGCCGCGTTCGGCATGGCGATCCACAACGGGCGGGGCAGCGCGATCGGCGCCATCACGGTCGCGGTCCCGGCCAACCGTTACGAGCAGCACACCCGCGGCCCGCTGATCGGTCAGCTCCGGCGTTGCATCCGCGAGATCGAGATCGAGGTGGCCGACATCGAGCCCTGAGATTTCTGCTGATCAGAAAAGCATCGAGATTCCTCGGTGCTCGCCTCTACCGTCGGGTGATCCGAGTGATCCGCAACATGACCGATGGAGATCGAGATGACCACAACCGTCAACAGCCCGGCCGACGCCGCGGCGGACGGGGCCGACGCCGTGAACCAGACCGCGCTCGACGAGATGTACGCCTCGTTCGCCGCCGCACACCTCAATCCGCTGTGGACCCAGATCGGCGACCTCATGCCGATGACACCGACCCCACAAGCCGTGCCCTACGTGTGGCGGTGGGACGAACTGCTCCCCCTGGCCGAGGAGGCCGGACGATTGGTGCCAGTCGGCCGCGGCGGCGAGCGCCGCGCGATCGCGCTCGCCAACCCGGGGCTGGGCGGTCGCCCCTACGTCAGCCCGACAATGTGGGCGGCGATCCAGTACCTCGGCCCGCGCGAGACCGCACCCGAACACCGGCACAGCCAGAACGCCTTCCGCTTCGTGGTCGAGGGCGAGGGCGTGTGGACCGTCGTCAACGGCGACCCGGTCGCCATGCGCCGCGGCGACTTCCTGCTCACCCCGGGCTGGAACTTCCACGGCCACCACAACGAGACCGATCACCCGATGGTGTGGATCGACGGCCTCGACATCCCGTTCAGCTATTACGCGGACACCGGATTCTTCGAATACGGGTCCGACGGCGTCACCGACGAGTCGATGCCGCACATCTCCCGGTCCGAGCGCCTGTGGAGTCACCCTGGTCTGCGCCCCCTCGTGGGCCTCGACGCCAAGACCAGCTCGCCGATCGCCGCCTACCGCTGGGAACACACCGATGCCGCCCTGCGTGAACAGCTCTCACTCGAGGCCGAAGGCTACGCCGCGACCACCGAACCCGGCCACGCCGCGGTGCGCTACACCAACCCGACGACCGGTGGGGACGTGATGCCGACGATCCGGGCCGAGTTCCACCGCCTGGCCGCCGGCACCCAGACCGCGACGCGCCGCGACGTCGGGTCGACCGTCTTCCAGGTCTTCGACGGCAAGGCTGAGATCGCCCTCGCCGAGGACACCCGAACCCTGTCGACCGGCGACCTGGTCGTCGTGCCCTCCTGGGTGCCCTGGTCGCTGGCCAGCGACGACGGCATCGACCTGTTCGCCTTCTCCGACGCCCCGATCATGGAGCGTCTGCACTTCGACCGCACCCAGATCAGCCGCTGACCATTCCATCCCGCCGATGGTCTCGATCACCCCACCCCACCCGAGGAACCCAATGAAACTCGCCACCCTACGCATCGGCGGCAGCACCGTCGCCGCCCGCATCGACGACACCACCGCCACAGTCATCGACGGCTTCTCCGACCTCGGAACGCTGCTCGGGGCCGACGACTGGAAGTCCATCGCCGAAGGCGCGCACGGCACGACCATCGCCCTCACCGACGCCGACTACGCGCCTGTCGTTCCCCGACCCGGCAAGATGTTCTGCGTCGGCCTGAACTACGCGTCGCACATCAAGGAGATGGGCCGCGACCTGCCCACCTACCCCACCCTGTTCGTCAAGGTCGCCGATGCCCTGACCGGCGCCTACGACGAGGTCGTCGTCCCCGCCTACGCGGCTGGCGAGCTGGACTGGGAGGCCGAGCTGGCATTCGTCATCGGCAAGCAGGCCTACCAGGTCTCCGAGGCCGACGCCGCCGACCACATCGCCGGCTACTCGGTGATCAACGACTACACGATGCGCGACTACCAATACCGCACGCTGCAGTGGGATCAGGGCAAGAACTTCGAGAAGACCAGCGGATTCGGGCCGTGGATGGACACCGACTACCGGCTCGGCACACGAATCGAGACGCGACTGGAGGGCGAGGTCATGCAGGCCTCCACCACCGATGATCTCGTGTTCAAGCCCGCCGCTCTCGTCGAGTACATCTCGCACATCGTCACGCTGAACCCCGGTGACGTGGTCATCACCGGTACCACCGGCGGGGTGGGACACGCCCGCAAGCCCGCCCGCTACGTCGGAGACGGCCAGACCGTCGAGGTCACCGTCGAAGGACTCGGCACGGTTCGGAACAAGACCATTGTCAAGTAACGTGACATCCGTGGCGGACAACACCTCTCGCGACACCCGCGGTTTCCACGAACTGTCCCTCGACGAGCGCCTGACGACGGCCCGAGACGGCACCGCCTGGTTTGCGCGACACCTCGCGCAGATCAGCGACGCCGACCTCGACGTCCCGTCGGCGCTCGCCGGGTGGACGCGCAAACACGTCGTCGCCCATGTCGGCTACAACGCGGCGGCGCTGTGCAACCTCGTCGCTTGGGCGGACACCGGTGTGGAGACACCGATGTATCCCTCGTTCGAAGAGCGCAACACCGAGATCGAGGAGGGTGCGACGCTGCCCGCAGCGGCACTGCGGAATCTGTTCGACCACACCGCAGCCCGTCTCGACGAAGGCTGGCGCCACCTGCCGGCGGATCGCTGGTCGCACGAAGTGCGCACCATGCAGGGACGCACCGTGCCGGCGTCGGAAACCGCCTGGCTGCGCACCCGCGAGGTGTGGATTCACACCGTCGACCTCGGTTCGGGAGCATCGTTTGCCGAGTTCCCCGAGCCCGTGCTGGTCGATTTGTTCGACGACGTGCTGAGCGGATGGCGCCGAAATGGCGACGGCGCGGAGCTGCGCCTGATGCCCGCCGGCGAACCGGTCACCGACGTCGACCCCGCGTTCGTGGGCGCCCGCACCGAGGTCAGCGGTTCACTCGCCGCGGTTGTCGGCTGGATGTGCGGCCGGTCGACCGACGGCATCACCACCGCCGAGGGCGTCACGCCACCGCGCTGGATCTGACACACCCACGAACACACAGAACTCCCAGTTACACACGAAATCCCGTGTGTAACTGGGAGTTCTGCGTGTTCCGCGCTCGCCTACGCCCCGCTATCCGCCATCGGCGGTGAACTCTCCCGCCTCCATCCGTTCCCGGATCTCGTCGGCATGCGCAATCGCTCTGCCGATCTCCTCGGCCATGACGTGGGCCGCCGACTGCCAGGCGACCGCTCGTATCCGTTCCAGATTCGTCTCGAGATCTTCGATCGTGCCTGCGTACAAGTGGCCACGCTCGGAAATCCACCTCACGACGTAGCGCTCGCACAGTTCCCGCATGCTTTCGCGCATTGCGTCTGCGGACCATGCACTTAACTCGAAATCGCTTCCGATGGAATACATTTCGAGGGCACCGCGCAATTGGGGGACACTCTCACAGAACCAGACCTTACGCCCGTCAGCCGTCGTCCGCCGCTCGAGATAACCGGTGGAGACGAGCGCCGGCACCTGATCCGGATAGGCCTCGCCGAGCAGATCCGCGAGTTCTCCCTCGTCAAGTTCCCGGCTCGAGGTGGCCAGCCACGCAGCCCCGGCGATAGCGGGCCCGAGCAGATCGACGACACTGCTCTGCGATTCGCCGGAGTCGCCCAGCACCGTGCGGATCGTCTGCAGCCGCAGGCCACGGGCCTGCAACGCCGCGATCGACCTTAGGCGTTCCAGGTGCGCCGACCCATAGACCGCCTGGCCACCCTTGCGTACCGGACGCGGAAGCAACCCTTCGGACTGGTAATAGCGGATCGTCCGCGCGGGCACCTCCGCGACCTTCTCGAGTTCGGCGAGCGTGAACCCAACCTCTCCAGCGGCGTCGTTCACTGTCATGCCTCTCATGAAATCACCTCCTGGTGCGACAACACACACTAGCCACCAAACACACTTGACAGCGACGTGTGACTCATCTTACTGTCGTATTACAGTTAATACTGACACACAGCAGCGCTTACCGTAGGCGCTCACCACAGGAGGTACCCATGTCGGACGCACGCCCCAACCCGACGGTCCCGTCGAAGGTCTTCATCACCGGCGCCGGCGGCTTCATCGGCCGTACTCTCGCCGCCCGCTTGCGTGAGCTCGGCGCCACCGTCACCGGTGTCGACCTCGTCGCGAATCCAGCCGAGGGGATAGTCGCCGGCAGCACCACTGACCCGTCGACCTGGGCACATGCACTCGAGGGCGTCGACGCGGTGGTCCACACCGCGGCGATCGTCAGCACCGTTGCACCCGTCGGGCAGGCGTGGGAGGTGAACGTGCTGGGCACCAAGAAGGTGCTCGACGCCGCGGTCGACGCGGGCGTCGGCCGGTTCGTGCACCTCAGTTCGATCGCGGCCTACGGGTGGGAGTACCCCGATCACGTGACCGAGGACTACCCGACCCGGGTCACCGGTGGCGTGAGCACCTACACCGACACCAAGACGAACTCCGAATTGACGGTCCTCGCCAACGGCAAGCGCGGCATGGAAACCGTCATCGTGCGCCCGGCCGACGTCTACGGTCCCGGCTCGGTCTGGATTCGTGAGCCGCTGGCGATGATCAAGAAGAACCAGATGATCCTGCCCGAACACGGCTCCGGCGTGTTCGACGTGATCTACATCGACAACTTCGTTGACGCGATGGTCCTCCTGCTCGCCGCCGACGGCAAAGCTGTCGACGGCCAGATCTTCAATTTCGGCGAGGAATCGATCCGCACCTGCGCCGAGTACTTCGGCGAACTGGCCTCCTGGGTCCCGGGCGGCAAGATCACGTCGGTGCCGATCAAGGTCGCCATCCCGGCCCTCGGCGCCGTCGGCAAGCTGCAGCGCCGCCTCGGCATGAAGAGCGAGCTCGGTCCGGCCCTCATGCACATGTTCAACCGCCACGTCGTCGTGTCCAACGAGAAGGCGCGCACGGTCCTCGGCTTCAAGCCCGTCGTCTCCTACGAAGAGGGCATGGCGCGCCAGAAGGCATGGGCCCGCGCCGAAGGCCTCATCTAGAACTCACCAACCAAGTTGAAACCCAATGAACCACAAAACGATTGACGGAGGTCACCGATGAGCAACAACCGGATGAACGCCGCCCAGATCTACCGGACGATGGTCCGGATGCGACTGGTCGACGAAGCATTTGTCGAAGCATGGAAGGACGGACTCGTCCCCGGCGAATACCACTCGGCCCACGGCGAGGAGGGCATCAACGCCGGCGTTCTCGCACATCTGAACGACGCCGACACCTTGGCGCTCGATCATCGCAACACCGGCCCGTTCGTCGGCCGCGGCATCGATCTCGAGGCACTGATGCTCGAGGTGCTCGGCTCCGATGAGGGCATCGCCCGCGGGATGGCCGGCCACATGCACATCTTCGACCCGGACTGCAATGCCGGTGCGGACGGCATCGTCGGCGCAGGCGGTCCGCTGGCCGTCGGCCAGGCCATCGCCCACACCCGGGCCAACCCGGGCAGTGTCGCCGTCACCTTCCACGGTGAGGCCGCGATGAACCAGGGCATGATGATGGAGGCCTACAACATGGCCGTCGCATGGAACCTGCCCGTGGTGTTCGTCTGCAAGGACAACAAGTGGGGCATCACCACGTACTCCAGCGACCAGACCGCCGGTACCCCGGTGCAGCGCGCCAAGGGATTCGGCCTCCACGTCGAGACGGCTGCCGGGCACAAGGTGGCCGACGTCCACCGCGCGGCCGGCAAGCTCATCGACCGCGCCCGTGCCGGCAAGGGCCCGGGGTTCCTGTATGTGACGTGCCATCGCCCCAACGGACACCTCGAGGGCGACCCGCTCGTCGGCTTGCTGCGTCAGCCCAAACAGCAGCTGTCGGTGTGGGTCCCCGAGCTGATGGGTGGATTCACCAACTCCGCGAGCGGCACCACCGGCGAGAAGGTGCGCGCCATGGTCGGTGTCGGGAAGCGCGCCGGCCGGTTCACCCGGGACATGGCCCTCAACACCCGCAAGGACCCGGTCCGCCGCGGCCGTTCCCTGGTCGGGGCAGAAGCCGCGGCCACCATCGAAGCCCAGGAGCGAGCCGAAGTTCTCGCCGCCATCACCGCAGTCCGCGCCCGAGTCGGCAATCGCCTCGGCTTCGGCGTCACCACAGGAGGAACCCGATGACCATCATGCGCTACGACGAAGCCGTCGACCACGCCCTCGGCCAGGCGATGGCCGCCGACCCGTCGGTCGTCACCTGGGGCGAGGACGTCGAGATTCTGCGCCGCGTGCTGCAGAGCCGCTTCGGACCCGAGCGGGTCCGTGACACTCCGATCTCCGAGCAGGGGTTCATGTACGCCGGTATCGGCGCCGCCATGGCCGGACTGCGACCGGTGGTCGAGCTGTACATGATCGACTTCGGCATGGTCGGCTGGTCGGCGATCGCCAACGCCGGCTCCAAGTTCAAGGATTTCTCCGGCGGCCGCTGGAACATCCCGATGGTGCTGCGTGCCGGTGTCGGCGGCTGGTACGCCGACGGCGGCCAGCACGAGCAGACCTTCTGGGGCAGTCTCTCCTCGTATCCGTCGACCGAGGTCGTCGTGCCGTCCACCCCGGCCGACGCCGCCGGTCTGATGCTGTCAGCAGTGCAGAGCGACGAGTTCACCGTCTTCCTCACCCCCAAACTGCTCGACCAGCAGATCCTGGACTACCTCGGGGGCGACCAGCGCAGCACCCTGGATCTCACCCCGGTGCAGCCCAAGGCCGGCGCCATCGGCGAGGTTCCCGACGTGGTCACGCCGATCCCGTTCGGCAAGGCGGCCACCCGCCGCACCGGGTCCGACATCACGCTGGTGTCGGTCGGCATCGGTGTGCACCGCTGCCTCGAGGCGGCCGACGCGCTCGCCGCCGACGGAATCGAGGCCACCGTGCTCGATCTACGTACCCTCGCCCCGCTCGACACCGAGGCCATCGTCGAACATGTGGGTCGCACCGGCCGCGTCGTCGTCGCCGACGAGGACTACAGCCGCGGCGGACTGACCGGCGAGATCGCCGCTCTGCTACTCGAATCCGGCACCACCGCCCGCTACGCGCGGGTCGCCGTCGAGCAGACCATCCCCTTCGCGCCGCATCTCGAATACGCGGCACTCCCCAACGCGGAACGCATCGCAGCGGCCGCCAAATCTCTTGCCTGAGGAACCGACATGACCACAACACTGCCCCTCGTTCAGATCGCACTCAGCGTGCGCGACGTCCAGCACTCCCAGCGCTGGTACCGCGACATCTTCGGGTTCACCGAGGCCGGCGGCACGCACGCGTTCATTCCGCTGCTCGGCTCCGAGGACGTCCAGAACGTGCCGGGCGCCACCAGCGTCTGCTGGTGGATGCTCGACGGCACGCCCGGATTCCAGATGGAGCTCTTCGAGTTCTCCAAGCCACACCCGAAGCCGGTGCCCGCCGACTGGCGTCCGTCCGACATCGGTTACACCACAGTCGGTTTCCACGTCAAAGACTTCGACGCGACACTCGAGGCGCTCGCCCGCCGCAACGTCGGCCTGCTGACCGAACCGATGGGACTGCTCGGGTCGCGACGCGTGTGCGTCACCGATCCCGACGGGATCCTGCTGGAGATCATGGAATCAGACCCGCGGACCGACGGGATGGGCCCACGCCCGGACACCCCGGCGATCGCCCGGTTCGTGACATTGTCGGTGCCCGACCTCGCCGAGGCCCGCCGCACCTGGGTCGACGTGATGGGGCTGTCCGAGGTGGACCTCTCCCTGCACGACGCCGAGCACGAAAAGCTCTGGGGTCTGGCGGGTTCCACCCGTGAGTCGTTCGTCGTCCATGCCGGCGACGCGTTCCTCGAGGTCGTGCAGTACCTCGACCCGATCGGCAAGCCGTGGCCGACCGGCTACCACATCAGTGACCTCGGCATCCTCAATATCGCTCTCGGCCTCGAGGATCGGGCATCACTCGACGCCCTCGTCCAGAAGGGACAGACGCGCGGCATCGAGCCGAACACCACCAAGGGCACGGTCGTCGACAAGCTCTGGTACGCCTCGTATGTCAACGACCCGATGGGCTTCTCGATCGAGTTGCTCTGGCACGGCAGCAAGGGCAAGCGTCGCCGGGTCGACCCGCTCGGTCTGCTCGAGCTTGGTTTCACCGAGAAGCAACCGCCGCTCAAGCGCGTCAGCGCCACCGCTCGGACATCCGCCACGCCCGAACAGGTGTGGGCGGTGCTCGACGACCACGCGACAATGGCCGACTGGACGCCGTTCAAGCGTTCCGAGATCCTCAGCGGCGGCGACGACAACGGCGTCGGACTCATCCGCAAGCTCAGCGGCGGACCGGCCGGCATGGCGGTCACCGAGCAGATCATCGCGGCCGAGGCACCCCACCGCATGGAGTACACGGCCAAGGGTGCGCCCGGTATGAAGCGCTACTACAGCTTCATCAGCGTCGAGGCGAATGCGTCCGGCGGCAGCACGATCACCTGGGAGGCGCAGTACCGCACGCTATTACCGGGATCTGCTGCCATCACGGGGCGCATGGTGCGTACCCTTGCAGACGGACTCGCACGCGCAGCCGAGCGCACCAAGATCTGACGCCAGCGATCCTCCGAAAGGACTTCTGATGAACCTCACCGACAATCTGCGGCGTACCGCAGAGCAGTATCCGGACACTGTCGCCGTCAAGATGGACGACGCGGAGATCACCTTCGCCCAGCTGAACGGGCTGGCCGCGAAGACCGCCGGATGGCTCCGCGAACTCGGCGTGCAGCCGGGCGACCGGGTGGCGGTATCGCTGCCGAACATTCCGCACATGCCGATCCTCTACTACGGCATCCTGTGGGCCGGCGGCGTCGTCGTCCCGATGAATCCGCTCTACAAGGACCGGGAGTTCGCCCACGTCCTGCGCGACAGCGGCGCCAAGGTGTTCTTCGCCTGGAACGGTGTCGCCGATCAGGCCGCCAAGGGTGCAGCCGAGGCCGGCGCGACCTTCCTCGAGGTCGACCCCGCCACGTTCAGCGGACAGGTGCTGGCCCACGAGCCGATCGCGGTCACCGACCGGGCCGCCGAGGACACCGCGGTCATCCTCTACACCTCGGGCACCACCGGCGCGCCCAAGGGAGCCGAACTCACACACGCGAACATGGTCCGCAACGCCGAGGTGTGCGCAAGCGACCGTCTGATCGGCCTGTCCGCCGGCGACGTCGTGTTCGGCGGGCTCCCGCTCTTCCACGTCTTCGGACAGACCTGCATGATGAACACGGCGGTGCTGACCGGCGCGACCCTGACCCTGCTGCCCCGCTTCGACCCGCAGCGCGCCCTGGAGATCATCGAACGCGACAAGGTCACCATCATGGGCGGCGTGCCGACCATGTACGTCGCGCTGACCCAGTTCCCGGACCGCGACCGCTTCGACACGTCAAGCCTGCGGCGTTGCGTGTCCGGCGGTTCCGCGCTGCCGGTCGAGATCCTCCGCGGCTTCGAGGAGGCCTACGGCGCCATGCTTCTCGAGGGCTACGGACTGTCGGAGACCTCGCCGGTCGCCTCGTTCAACCACGCCGACCGCGAACGCAAAGCGGGCTCGGTCGGGCAGCCGGTCGAGGGTGTGGAGTTCAAGCTCGTCGACCCGGAGTGGAACGAAGTGCCCGAGGGCTCGGATGGCGAAATCGCCATCAAGGGTCACAACATCATGAAGGGCTACTTCGGCAACCCCGAGGCGACCGAGAAGGTACTCAAGGACGGCTGGTTCCGCACCGGCGACATCGGCCGACGCGACGACGACGGCTACTACTACATCGTCGACCGCGCCAAGGACATGATCATTCGCGGCGGCTACAACGTCTACCCCCGCGAAGTCGAGGAGGTCCTCTACGGGCATCCGGCCGTCGCGAGCGCCGCCGTCGTCGGCATCCCCAGCCAGATGCACGGTGAAGAGGTCGCCGCCGTCATCACCGTCAAACCCGGCATGACGGTCACCGAAGACGAAATCCAGCAGTACACCAAAGACCGCGTGGCCGCCTACAAGTACCCCCGCGTCGTCCGCATCGTCGACGAGCTACCACTCGGCCCGACCGGCAAAATCCTCAAACGCGAGATCAAGATCTCCTGACCGCTCGGTAACTGCACACCCGTGTCGTCGGTGCTCCCACTGGGAGCGCCGACGACACGGTCGTTTCGGGGCCATGTGATCCTCCGCCGATCACCAACTACATTTGACAGTGAGTATTGTCATTGTTACTGTTGTGTAACAGTATTTACTGAAATATATCGGTGCAATCTGTCTGCACGCCGGTGAAGTACTCGTCACGGACGCACGGGCTCAGGCCGCAGAACACCCGAACGCCTGACACCCGACCACAAAGGATCTCGCCATGACCCTCACCGACAACCTGCGTCAGACCGCCGAACGTCGCCCCGACGTCATCGCGATCAAGATGGACGACACCGAGATCTCGTACGCCGAACTCAGCGGCCTTGCCGCACGGACCGCGCGGTGGCTGCGCGATCTCGGCATCGAGCCGGGTGACCGGGTGGCGGTGTCGCTGCCGAACATCGCCCAGATGCCGATCCTGTACTACGGCATCCTCTGGGCCGGCGGTGTCGTCGTCCCGATGAACCCGCTCTACAAGGACCGGGAGTTCGCCCACGTCCTGCGCGACAGCGGCGCCACGGTGTTCTTCGCATGGAACGGCGTGGCCGAGCAGGCCGCCAAGGGCGCCGCCGACGCCGGCGCGACCTTCGTCGAGGTCGATCCCGCGACATTCACGGGCCACGTGACGTCTCACGCAGCGACCAGAGCCGCTGCGCGCGACGGCGAGGACACCGCGGTCATCCTCTACACCTCGGGCACCACCGGCGCACCGAAGGGAGCCGAACTCACCCACGCGAACATGGTCCGCAACGCCGAGGTGTGCGCAAGCGACCGTCTGATCGGCCTGTCCGCCGGTGATGTGGTGTTCGGCGGACTGCCCCTGTTCCACGTCTTCGGACAGACCTGCATGATGAACGCATCGGTGCTGACCGGCGCAACCCTCACACTGCTGCCCCGCTTCGACCCGCAGCGCGCCCTGGAGATCATCGAACGCGACAAGGTCACCCACATGGGTGGCGTGCCGACCATGTACGTCGCACTGTCACAGTTCACCGATCGCGGGACGTACGACACCTCGAGCCTCACCCGCTGCGTCTCGGGCGGCTCGGCGCTGCCCGTCGAGATCCTCACCGCATTCGAGGAGGCCTACGACGCCATGCTCCTCGAAGGCTACGGACTGTCGGAGACCTCGCCCGTCGCCTCCTTCAACCACGCCGACCGCGAACGCAAAGCAGGCTCGGTCGGTCAACCGGTCGAGGGCGTCGAACTCAAGCTCATCGACGCGGACTTCAACGAGGTGCCCGAGGGTTCCGATGGAGAGATCGCCATCAAGGGCCACAACGTCATGAAGGGCTACTTCGGCAACCCCGAGGCCACCGACGCCGTCCTCAAAGACGGCTGGTTCCGCACCGGCGACATCGGCCGACGCGACGACGACGGCTACTACTACATCGTCGACCGCGCCAAGGACATGATCATCCGCGGCGGCTACAACGTCTACCCGCGCGAAGTCGAGGTAGTGTTGTACGGACACCCCGCCGTGGCCAGCGCCGCCGTCGTCGCCATCCCCAGCCAGATGCACGGCGAAGAGGTCGCCGCCGTCATCACCGTCAAACCCGGCATGACGGTCACCGAAGACGAAATCCAGCAGTACACCAAAGACCGCGTGGCCGCCTACAAGTACCCCCGCGTCGTCCGCATCGTCGACGAGCTACCACTCGGCCCGACCGGCAAAATCCTCAAACGCGAGATCAAGGTCGGCTGATCCGAGAGGTTCTCTCGCCCGCTCGCACCCGCCCCGAAGACCTCGCACCCGCAGAGACGCTATCGACACTCTGTGTACGCAGCATCCCGCTCACGTGAGGTTTTCAGGGACCGGCCCGTGCGCCCACGGTCACCAGGCACGATCGAGATCGGCATGTTGCCGAATCCAGGCGTGCATCGCGACCCCGGCGGCCACCCCGGCGTTGATGCTTCGGGTCGACCCGAACTGGGCGATCGACACCGTGAGGTCGGCGTGACGCTGAGCGTCGTCGCTGACACCCGGCCCCTCCTGCCCGAACAGCAGCACGCAGTCGCGCGGTAGGTCGGCGGTCTCGAGGCGTTGCGCGCCCGGCGTGTTGTCGACGGCGACCACGGCCAGGTTCTCGGTGCGTGCCCACTCCATCAGCTCGGTGACCGAATCATGGTGGCGCAGATGCTGATATCGGTCGGTCACCATCGCACCGCGACGATTCCAGCGGCGCCGCCCGACGATGTGCACGGCAGCGGCCGCGAACGCATTCGCGGTGCGCACGACCGTCCCGATATTGGCGTCGTGGGCGAAGTTCTCGATCGCCACGTGAAACGGGTGGCGGCGGCTGTCGATGTCGGCGACGATCGCCTCGCGGGTCCAGTAGCGGTAGGCGTCGACGACGTTGCGGGTGTCGCCTTCGGCGAGCAGGTCCGGGTCGAAACGCGCATCGGTGGGCGCAGGGCCGTCGTGTTCGTCAGCCCACGGCCCCACCCCGACGGTTGTTCCGGCCTGCCACTCGGTGGGGCCGGCTGCGTGAGCGCCCGTCGCGTCGGGGTTCGTTCCGGCCTGCCACTCGGTGGGGCCGGCTGCGTGCACGCCCGTCGCGTCGGGGTTCGATCTGGCCTGCCGCTCGGTGGGGGCGGCCTGTTCCATGGTCAGGCCAGTCCGAGGTCGTCCAGCCCGAGCAGCGACCGGTAGGGCACGCCGAGCGCGGTGATCACCTCGTCGGCACCGGTCGCGCGGTCGACGACGGTGGCCACACCGATCACGGTCGCCCCGACCTCGCGGGCGGCCTCCACCGCCGCCGAGGGGGACGCACCCGTCGTCGACGTGTCCTCGACGACGAGGACGTTGCGGCCGGCGATGTCGGGACCCTCGATGCGTCGCTGCATGCCGTGGGTCTTCGCCGCCTTGCGCACCACGAACGCGTCGATCTCGCGCCCGGGCGCATGCATGATCGAGGTCGCCACCGGATCCGCGCCCAGCGTCAGGCCGCCCACGGACCGGTAGTCCCAGTCCGCCGTCAATTCTCGCATCAGGCTGCCGATCAGGCGTGACGCCTCGTGATGCAGGGTCGCACGACGCAGATCGACGTAGTAGTCGGCCTCGCGGCCCGACGACAGCGTCACCCGACCGTGCACCACCGCCAGTTCGGTGACCAGTTCGGCGAGGCGGGCACGCCCGTCGGCGTTGACCGCGGGCGGATTCACGGACGGGGGTACGGGCGCTGACGACGGCATGTCACGGCTCATTTCTCGCTGGGGTGGACCGGTGGGCGATGACGGACCCGACCGAGTTCAGTTCCGGCGATGTCGATTCGGACGGTCCGTCGGCGACGACGACCTCGGGGGCATATCGTACGGCCGCGCCGCACGCTCCGGGTTCGCCGGTGGGTTCGGGGCCTCGGCGTCCGGGTCGGTGGTGCGCCACGAACCGGTCGGCGGCCGCGCCGGGCCACGCACCGGCATCGGCTTCATGCGTCGGCTCGCCGTCGACGACGCGGGCGATGTCGAGTCGTTCGCGGCGCTCCACGCGCGCGTCGGCGCCGGTGCTTCGGCGCCCGATTCGGGCGCCGTGCCCGTGTCGGGTCCGGTCGACTCGGCCGCCGCCATGCGGGCACGGCGCTGCTTGTCGCGCATCGACTCGGTCTTCTCGTCGGCGTACTCGGCCCGGATGGGACCGTGCGGGTCGCGGGGATCGGGGGCTTCCTGCGGGTCGACGACCGGTGGCAGCACCCGGAGCAGATCGGCGAAGCGGCGCACGACCTGCAGCCCGGTGTCGAGGCGCTCGTTGTCGGTGGTCAGCGGCATGGACCCGAGCACCCACTCGCCCTCGTTCCACAGCACCTCGATAAACGGTGGCGCGGTGTTGGCCAGGGCGACCATGCGGCGGTCGCAGACGCGCCGGGCGACGTCGAGGTTGTTGGAGAACATCACCCGCGGCCCCATCGCACCGAGCAGTTCGACATCCTCCTCGGCAGGGGCCAGCACGTCCTCGTGACGCAGGTCGACGATCACCGACGACGGGTTCGCGCGGCGCACCGCGATCACGGTCGCGGTCTCGGCGAGGTCGAACACCGCCGCCTCGGCGCCGCCGTAGTGGCCGAACGCGACGTCGCGAACCTGGATGTGGTCCGGGACGTTCATGGTGGCCCGGCGGAACACCTTGCGGAGCTTGGTGTCCGATTCGCGGAACTTGAATTCGTGCTGATCGCCCCAGATGGCGCGCTGATGCCGCGCGACGTTCGAACGCTGGCGGTCCAGCCACAACAGGGCGACGGCACCGGCCAGCGCCAGCGCAGCGATCACAAAATACACGATGGTCATCGCACTACACCCTACTATCGCCGGTGTTCCGACCTGCGGTCACGACATAGCCTCGATCCTTGTCGACCACATTGCGCAGGACCTCCGCCGGCGACCGGTCCTCTCGATCGAGGTAACGGCGCAGGTTGGCGAGGAACTGGTCGGCGAGTTCTGAGCGCCACCCCACGACGTCGCCGCTCATGTGTGGGGAGATCGCGACGGTGTCCATCGCCCACAGCGGACTCGCCGGGTCGAGGGGTTCCTCGGTGAACACGTCGAGGGAGGCGGCGCCGATCTCACCCGTCTGCAGCGCGGTGATGAGCGCGGGCTCGTCGACGAGCTGTCCGCGACCCACGTTGACGAGGTGGGCGTCAGGCCGCATGGCCCGCAGGACCTCGGCGTTGATCATCCGTTCGGTTTGTGGGGTCAGCGGTGCGATGGCGACGACGGTGTCGAAGTCACCGACGACCCCACAAAGCCGTGCCGTCTCGTGCACCACACCGAAATCGGGATCGTGCTCGCGGGCGGTGCGACCGGCGCCCGCGACGTCGATGCCGACGGCGCGCAGCAGCCGCGCGACCGCACGTCCGATACCGCCGGTGCCGATGACCAGCGCCGAGGTCCCCGCGGTCCTGGTGGTCTCACGGTGGCGCCAGGTTTGCTGCGACTGCAGACGCCGGGACAGATGGATCTGCTTGTCGCGGGCGAGGATTGACGCGAGGACGAACTCGGCGATCGGTCCGTCGAAGACGCCGGCGGCGTTGGTCACCACGACGGGTGAGACGCGCAGCTCGTCGAAGAGCAGCGAGTCGACCCCTGCCGCGCAGACGTGCACCCAGCGCAGCGCGCTCGTGGCCTCACCCCAGTTGTCCTTCAGCGCGCGGGAGAAGAAGTCCCACACCAGCAGGATCTCGGCGCCCGACAGGACCTTCGGCAGCGTGTCCGCGGTGCAGTGCCGGATCTCGGCGAGCTCCCCGATCTCGTCGAGGTTCGGCGGATCGGGAACACCAGGGGCACCGAGGATAGCGATGATCGGAGATTCCGCAGCCACCGCCCCACCGTAACCGGATTTCGTCCAATCGAGTGATCGACGCCGTACCCGCACCGCCACTATTCTCTGAATCCGCGGCGCTCTGTCCGCAAATGCTTTCCATCTCAATCGAATTCACTCTTTGTTCACCTTCAGGAGGAAGTATGCGCACGTCCAGGATCACATCCGCTCTCGCCGCGACGGGTGTGGCACTGACGCTGGCCGCCGGCCCCGCTGCCGCGGCACCCACGAGTTTCTTGGACACCCTGTTCGGGAGCCTGTCAGGTCCCGAAGTGGGCCCCAGCCAGCCGGGTCCCAGCAACCCGGGACCAAGCAACCCCGGACCGAGCAACCCGGAGACACCCAGCAAGCCGAGCACCCCGACAATGCCCGGGGCCAGCAACGGGGTGGCCACGCTGTCGCTCACTGTAAGCGTATGGACCGGACGTAAACTCGGCCCCGATCTCTACGCCACCGGCTTCGAGCCGCGCGTCAAGTGGTCGGCACGTGACCGCGCGAATGCCGAGGTCAAGGGCGACGACTGCCAGATCGAGGTGCAGTTCCCGGGCACCTCGGCACCTACCTACAAGTCGGCAGAATGCCAGGGCTGGCGGAACTTCTCCAGCCCACGCTACAAAGAGGCCGGCCGCTATTCGATCGTCGTGATCGACCGCGTCTCCGGAGCGAAGTCGACGTCGTCGTTCACCATCGAGTGATCCTCGGGCCCATCCCCTAGCACTGATCCCAGCCGACCACCCGGCCGCACGCGGACCGGGTGGTCGTCGTTTCGTCCAATTGTTGACAATCCGACGATCGACCGTCACGGTGGACCCATGACCGTCACTGCCGAGACCACCTGGACCGACCAGACCGCGACCTTGAGCCCGGTCCTCAAACAGGCCACGCCGGTCGTCGTCGACCATGCGCTCGGCTCCTGGATTCACGGCACCGACGGCCACGACTACCTCGACTTCACCACCGGCATCGGCGTGACCAGCACCGGTCACTGTCATCCGCGGGTCGTCGCAGCGGCGCAGGAGCAGTGCGCCAAGATCATCCACGCCCAGTACACGACGGTGATGCATCCGCCGCTGCTCGAACTCACCGAGAAGCTCGGCGGTGTGCTCCCGCTGGGCCTCGACTCGGTCTTCTACGCCAACTCCGGCTCCGAGGCCGTCGAGGCCGCCATCCGGCTGGCCCGCATGGCCACCGAACGCCCGAACATCGTTGTCTTCCAGGGTGGATTCCACGGCCGCACCGTCGCGGCCGCCAGCCTGACCACGGCGGGCACCCGTTTCTCGGCTGGTTTCTCACCGCTGATGGGCGGTGTGCACATGGCCCCGTTCCCCTACGCGTATCGCTACGGCTGGGACACCGACACCGCCGTGGACTTCGCACTCCGCGAACTCGACTACCTGCTCACCTCCCGCGTCGCGCCCAACGACACCGCGGCCTTCCTGATCGAGCCCGTCCTCGGCGACGGCGGCTACCTCCCCACCCCACCGCGGTTCCTGCAGGGGCTGCGTGAACGCGCCGACCGCCACGGCATCCTGCTGATCCTCGACGAGGTGCAGGCCGGTTTCGGTCGCACCGGCAGGTTCTGGGGTCATCAGCACGCCGCCGACGTCACCCCGGACATCCTCATCACCGCCAAGGGCCTCGCGTCGGGGTTCCCGATCTCGGCGATCGCCGCACCCACCGACCTGATGGCCAAGGCGTGGCCGGGGTCGCAGGGCGGCACCTACGGCGGCAACGCGGTGGCCGCCGCCGCAGCGGTCGCGACCATCGACGTGATCCGCGACGAGAACCTCGTCGAGAACGCCCGGGTCCGCGGCGAGCAGATGCTCGACGGACTCGCGGCGATCGCCGCGCGCTACGACGCGATCGGGAATGTGCGCGGGCTCGGCCTGATGGCCGGAATCGAGTTCGTGACCGGCGAGAGCGGTGACGCCCCGGTGCCCGACGCCGCCACCGCGCTTGCCGTCCAGCAGGCGACGACCCGCCACGGGCTGCTCACCCTCACCTGCGGTCCGGCCGGCAACGTCGTACGCCTCATCCCCGCCCTGGTGGTCACCTCCGACGAGATCGACATGGGCCTTGAGCGATTCGAGACGGCAGTGACGGAGGTCGTCTCCGGCGATACGCTCGGTCAGAGATGACACATGTCGCCAACACCGGCCCGACGTTCTCCGACGACCTCGACGTCGCCGGGGATCTCGGCGCCCTCGGCATCGAGGCCGACGCCTCGTCGCGGCGCCTGGCCGAATACTCCTACGACGCCTCCAACTATCGGATCGTGCCGCTCGCGGTGGTGTTCCCCCGCGACGCCGACGACGTCGCGCACACTGCGGCCTACTGTCACACCAACCGCATCCCGCTGATCGCCCGAGGTGGCGGTACGTCGATGGCGGGTAACGCGATCGGTCGCGGTGTCGTCGTCGACCTGTCCCGTCACATGCGGCGGGTCGTGACGGTCGACGAGGACTCCGCGCACGCCGTCGCGGAGAGCGGGATCGTGCTCACCACGCTGGCGGCCCGGGCGCGGACGGCCACCCATGGGCGTCTCACCTTCGCCCCGGACCCGTCGTCGGCGTCACGGGCGACGCTGGGAGGCGCGATCGGCAACGATGCCTGCGGAAATCACTCGGTGCGTCACGGCCGCACCACCGACCACATCGACGAGCTCTACCTCGTCACCGCCGACGGACTGCAGCTCACGGCCACCCGCGACGGCATATCCGCCACCCACGCCGAGGACGCCGCCGCCACCGCCCGTGCCGCCGAACTCACCGCGAATCTGCGCGACCTCGCCGCGCGGAACCTGGCCATCTTCCGCACCGATCTGGAGACCATCCCGCGACAGGTGTCGGGATACCATCTGTCGAAACTGCTGCCGGAGAACGGTTTCGACGTCGCCCGTGCACTAGTCGGCAGCGAGGGCACGTGCGCGATCGTGGTCGGTGCCCGGGTGCGTCTCGTGCCGGTGGCCACGTCACCACTGCTGGTGTGCGTGGGATATCCGACGGTGGGCGACGCCGCCCGTGACATCCCGGCCATCCTGCCGTATGCGCCGTCGGCAGTCGAGGGTATCGACCGCAAGATCGTCGCCACCATGGCCGCCCGACGGGGCCGCGACACCGTCGCCTCACTGCCCGCCATCGACGACCCCGCCTGTACCGCCTGGCTGTTCATCGACCTCGATGAGCACAGCGCCGCAACCCAATCCGAATCCGATGTCGGTGCCACGGCGAAGCGACTCCTCGACGAGTTACGTGCCGGTGGCGCGATAATCGCCGGTACGGCGGTCCCGGATCCGCTGGCGCGCAAGACACTCTGGCGGGTTCGGGAGGACGGCGCCGGGCTGTCGTCTCGGCTCGCCGACCCCGACGACGACCGCATCGGTGCCGACTACGAATCGTGGCCGGGCTGGGAGGATGCGGCCGTCGCGCCCGAGCACCTCGCCGACTATCTCGACGACTTCACCGCTCTACTCGACCGATACGGGCTGACCGGCGTCATGTACGGGCACTTCGGCGCCGGATGTATGCACGTCCGGATCACCTTCGATCTGCGCAGTCCCGAAGGCCGCACGACGATGGACCGGTTCTGCACCGACGCAGCACATTTGGTCGTTGCGCACGGTGGTTCACTGTCGGGCGAACACGGCGACGGCCGGGCCCGTTCGGCACTGCTGCCGATTATGTACTCCCCGGCAATGCTCGCCGCCTTCGCCGAGTTCAAACGGATCTGGGATCCCGAGGGCACACTCAACCCCTTCTCCATCGTCGATCCGCCCGCGATCACCGAGGATCTCGCCCTCGACAGTGTGCCTGCCCGCCCCTGGCCCACGGCGTTCCGCTTCGGCCACACCACCACCCCGGCCCCCTCCACCCCCGCCGACAGCACCCGGAATCGCGCCGACAGCACCCTTCCCATCCTTGATCCGTTCGTCCATGCCACCCAGGGCTGCATCGGCGTCGGCCGGTGCCGCGCCGACAGTGGTGGTGTCATGTGCCCCAGCTATCGCGCGACCCGGGACGAGAAGGACTCCACGCGGGGTCGCGCGCGTGTGCTGCAGGAGATGATCCGCACCGCACCAGACGTCGAGACCGCTTGGCGGTCAGCCGATGTCAAAGAGGCGCTTGACCTCTGCCTGTCGTGCAAAGCGTGTTCGACCGACTGCCCCACCGGTGTCGACATGGCCACCTACAAAGCCGAGTTTCTCCACCACCACTATCAGGGGAGACGGCGACCCCTCTCCCACTACTCCCTCGGCTGGATGCCCGCGTGGCTCGGCTCGGCCGGAGTCCTCGCGCCCGCGATCAACGCCGCCCTCGACGGCCCGCTCCGGACCCTCGCCGCCCGCGCCGGCGGGCTGGACCCGCGACGCTCCATGCCCCGCTTCAGCACCCGACGTGAACGTCGGCACCTGCGCGCGCTGCCGGGTATCACCCAAACCACCGACACCGTGCTGTTCATCGACTCGTTCACCAAGGCGTTCCGACCACACATCGCCGCCGCGACCGCCGAGATCCTCAGCGCCACCGGCGACAACGTGGGATGCGACGCCGAGCACTGCTGCGGACTGACCTGGATCTCCACCGGGCAGCTCACCCGGGCACGAAAGGTGTTGTCGCGCACTTCCCGGGCTCTGGACGACGGCACCGATCGGCCCATCGTCGTCCCCGAACCCAGCTGTGCGGCGGCGCTGCGCAAGGACCTCCCCGAACTCGTCGACGACGACGCCGCGCACCGCGTATCCCGGCGCGTGCACAGCTTCGCGGACTTCCTGCCGCACCTCGTCGATGCCGGCTGGCGGCCCGCGACTCTGCCCGCCGCCGTCACCCTGCAGACGCATTGTCACGAGTACGCCGTCTTCGGCGCCCGCACCGGCGCCGCGGTACTCGAATCGCTGGGGGTCGAGGTGCACACCGCGGACGGATGCTGCGGGGTCGCCGGGAATTTCGGCTTCGAACGCGGCCACTACGAGGTGAGCGTCGACGTTGCCGAGCAGGCGCTCGCCCCGGCGCTGCGGGCGGCCCCTGATCGCCCGGTGATCACCGACGGATTCAGCTGTGCCATGTCGGTGGACCATCTGTCGGCCACCGACAAGGAACTCGGTTCGACCGTCCACCGTCCGTCGGGCCTGCACCTCGCCGAGCTGCTGACCCAAACCCCGCCGACAGCAACCGCGAACTCGCCCACAGCACCCAACATCTCGCCGACAGCACCCGGAAATCTGTCGACAGCACCCAGAAATCCGCCGACAGCAACCGCGAACTCGCCGACAGCAACTGAATTCCCACCGACAGCACCCCCGGAAGGAGCGTGAGCCATGACCGCCACCATCTCACCCACCTCTGCCAACCAGGCCATCTCACGTCTCCACACCGACCTCTTCATCGGCGGCCGCTGGACACCGGCCGCCTCGGGGGCCAGGTTCACCGTCGAGAACCCCGCCACGGGTGCACCGCTGGCCGAGGTGGCCGACGCCGACGCCGACGATGCCCGCCGCGCGCTGCAGACCGCCGCCGACCACCAGACCGACTGGGCGGCCACCTCCCCCCGGTTCCGCAGCGAGATCCTCTACCGCGCTTACCAACTCATCATGGACCGCGCCGACGAGATCGCGGCGGTGATGACCGCGGAGATGGGCAAACCACTCGCCGACGCACGGGGCGAGGTCGCCTACGGCGCGGAGTTCTTCCGCTGGTTCGCCGAGGAGGCGGTGCGCATCGGCGGTGACCACACCGTCACCGGCGACGGCAACAACCGCATCGTGGTCAGCAAACAACCCGTCGGGCCGTGCATCCTGATCACCCCGTGGAACTTCCCGCTCGCGATGGGCACCCGCAAGATCGGACCGGCGATCGCCGCGGGCTGCACGATGGTCTTCAAGCCCGCCGAACTCACCCCGCTGACCGCATTGCTGCTCACCGAGATCCTCACCGAGGCCGGGCTTCCCGACGGCGTCCTCAACGTGGTCACCACCACCGACCCAGCCGCCGTTGTCGGCGAGTGGATGGGTTCCGGACAGGCCCGCAAGGTCAGCTTCACCGGGTCGACCGAGGTCGGCAAGATCCTGCTCGGGCAGGCCGCCGAGACGGTCATGCGTACGTCGATGGAACTCGGCGGCAACGCGCCGTTCATCGTGTGCGCCGACGCCGACGTCGACCGCGCCGTCGACGGGGTGATGGTCGCGAAAATGCGCAACATGGGACAGGCCTGCACCGCCGCGAACCGGATCTTTGTGCACCGCGCGGTGATCGATGAGTTCACCGAGAAGCTGACAGGACGGATGCGCGCGCTGGTCGTCGGCGACGGCGCCGACGACGCCACCCAGGTCGGGCCACTCGTCGAGGCCAAGGCTGTCGACAAGGTCGCCACGCTCGTCGTCGATGCCCTCGATCGCGGTGCCGGCGCCACCTGTGGCGGCACCCGGCCCGATGGTCCCGGCCACTTCTACCCGCCGACGGTGCTCACCGACGTCGACCCCGACGCCGACCTCATGCACACCGAGATCTTCGGCCCGGTGGCCGCGATCATCCCGTTCGGCAGCACCGACGACGGCAGCGAAGATGACGGGAGCATCGACGAGGTCATCGCACTCGCCAACAACACCCCGTGGGGTCTCGTCGGCTACGCCTACACCCGCGACATCGACACCGCCGACCTGCTCTCCACGCGTCTCGAGGTCGGCATGGTCGGCATCAACACCGGTCTCGTGTCGAATCCCGCCGCGCCGTTCGGCGGCGTGAAGCAGTCCGGCCTCGGTCGCGAGGGCGGGCGCCTGGGCATCGAGGAGTTCCTCGACGTCAAGTACGTCTCACGTCCCATCCCCAAGCGGTGACACCGCCCGCAGCGACAGGAGACCACGGATGTACCTCGGCACTCAGCTGTTCACCGACAGTGAGTACGAACAGCGGCTGATCCGTGTCCGCGAATTGATGGACCGGCAGGGGCTCTCGGCGATCATCGTCACCGATCCGGCGAACATCTTCTATCTGATCGGCTACAACGCGTGGTCGTTCTACACCCCGCAGATGCTGTTCGTGCCGATCGAGGGCGACATGGTGTTCTTCGCCCGCGAGATGGATGCCCATGGCGCGCACCGCACCACCTGGCTGTCCGACGACCAGATCGTCGGCTACCCGGAAAGCTATGTGCACCGCCCGCATGTGCACGCCTTCGACTGGGTGGCCTGGGCCTTACGGCAGCGACACCTGATCGCACCGGCATCACGGGCCGGTTCCGTTGGACTGGAGATGGATTCACACTTCTTCTCCCCCAAGGCCTATCGCGCGCTCTACAACGCGATCCCGGAGTGGAAGCTGGTCGACAACTTCGAACTCGTGAACTGGGTGCGGTCGGTCAAGTCCGACGCCGAGGTGCAGTTGATGAGGCAGGCGGGCATGGTGTGTTCGCAGGCGATGCGCGCGGCGATCGAGACGATCGACGTGGGTGTGCGGCAGTGTGATGCGGCGGCGGCGATCTCGCAGGCGCAGATCACCGGCACCCCGGACTTCGGCGGCGACTATCCGGCGATCGTGCCGATGATGCCGACCGGCGCGGCCGCCGACACCCCGCACCTCACCTGGCATCAGGGCACCTTCGTCGACGGCGAGGCCGTCGTCATCGAACTCACCGGTGCCCACAACCGCTATCACTGCCCGCTGGCGCGGACCGTGTCGTTGGGGTCGCCGTCCAAGGACCTCGACTACGTCGCCAAGGCCACCGCCGAAGGACTCAACAACGTCCTCGAGGCGATCCGTCCGGGTGTCGCCACTCGTGAACTCGCCTCCACCTGGAACTGGACGCTCGCCAAGTACGGACTCGAAAAGCCCTCGCGGCTCGGCTATTCCATCGGGATCGGCTACCCACCCGACTGGGGCGAGCGGACGATCAGTATCCGCAGCGAGGACGAGACGATCCTGGAGACCAACATGACCTTCCACATCGTGTGCGGGATGTGGATGGACGACTACGGTTTCGAGCTGTCCGAATCGGTGCGGGTGAGCCCGACCGGTGTCGAGACATTCACGAGCTTCCCGCGTGAGCTCATCCGGAAATGAATTGAGGTGACAGACATGACCGCTCCCACCCTGCCACTGGCCGTCCGCGCCAAGGACCTGGTCGGATCGATGATCGATTCGTCGACGTCGCTGCTCGCGTCGCAAACCCATGACATCGTGCGCTTCGCGATGGGCTCCCCGGCCGACGAGGCGGTCCCCGCCGACGAGTTCCGCCAGATCGCCGGCGAGATCCTCGACCACACGTCGTTCACCTACGGAGCCACCGAGGGCGAACCGCGGCTGCTGCAGCTGCTCGTCGACTACTTGGCCACCACGCCCGATCCGTCCCACCACGAGCGGCTGGTCATCACCACCGGCGGCATGCAGGGCCTCGACCTCGCCAACAAACTGTTCGTCGATCCCGGTGATCTCGTCGTCGTCGAATCCCCGACCTACACCAACGGCAGCGCCACCGCCCTGTCGTACGGGGCGCAACTGCTCGAGGTCCCCGTCGACGACGACGGCATGCAGGTCGACACCCTCGTCGACCTCGTCGCGCGCACCCACCAGACCCCCAAGGCCATCTACACGATCCCGACCTTCCAGAACCCATCCGGCGTCACCCTCTCCGAGGAACGACGACGCGAACTGCTGCGTCTGGCGCATCAGTGGGGTGCGGTGATCATCGACGACGACCCGTACGGGCTGCTGCGTTTCGCCGGTACCGACATCCCGACCTTCCAGACCCTGAGCCCGCAGGATCCGCTGGTGTTCTCGGTGCGGACGTTCTCCAAGATCCTCGCACCCGGCTGGCGGGTGGGCTGGGTCGACGCCGACCCGTCGTTGCGCAGACTACTGATCAACGGCAAACAGGCCATGGACACCTGCACCAACGTGCCCAACCAGCACATCGTCGCCGAGTACATCGCACGCGGTGGGCTGACCGATCACCTGGCGGGGATACGCAAACTGTATCGGGAACGCAAGGACGCGATGCTCGACTCGATAGCCCGTCACCTCGGCGAACGCGTGTCCACCACGAACCCCGAGGGCGGATTCTTCCTGTGGCTCACCCTGCACGGCGAGTTCGCCGAGATCGACACCCGAGAACTGTTCGACGTGGCGCTCGCCGACGGAGTCGCGTTCATCCCGGGTCCGGCGCTGTCGCCGGGCGGACGCTTCCGCAATGCGCTGCGCCTGTGCTTCGCGTCGAGTACACCGGAGAGGATCGACGAGGGTATTCGACGCCTGACCGGAAGTCTTGAGAAGATGGCACAGACGCCCTGACGGGCGAGCGGAGGAATTCCCCGGATGAAAGGTGATGCGGTGTCGCTGACCGAGGCCGAGGCCGGGGTCCTGTCTCACATCAAGGCCGACACGGTGGCCATGCTGACCGCATCGATGGTGGAGGCGCCGAGCGAGAATCCCGGCGGTACCGAGGCGGCCACCGTCGAGGTCCTGGCGAGGGCCTGCCGAGCGTCCGGCTTCGCGGTCGACATCCGTGAGGTGGCCCCGGATCGCCCCAACCTCGTCGCCACGATGGCGTCCGGCGACGGCCCGGGGCTGATGCTGCTCGGGCATTCCGACGTCGTCCCGGCCGGTCCGGGCTGGACCACCGACCCCTATCGCCCGCACTTCGCCGACGGCCGCATCTACGGGCGCGGCACCACCGACATGAAGGGCGGACTCGCCGCGGCGGTCATCGCCATGCAGGCGCTCTCGCACGCATCGGCCTACGGCATCGAGTTGTCCGGGCCGGTTCAGTTGGTCTGCACCGTCGACGAGGAGGAGCACGGTCTCGGCGTGCGCGACTTCGTGACCCGCAAGCCCGAACACTCCTTCGCCGGTTGCATCGTCGCCGAGCCGACCGATCTCACCGTCGTCCGAGGTTGCCGTGGGGCCTCCTACCTGGAGGTCGACATCACCGGTCGCGCAGCACATTCCGGGCGGCCCGCAGACGGTCGCAGCGCCATCGAGGCCGCCGCTTCCATCATCGATCTCATCCGGTTCGACCATCAACAGCTCGGCATGGTCGCCGACGACCTGCTCGGGTCTGGCACCTGGAATGTCGGCACCATCCAAGGCGGACAGGGTATCTCGGTGGTCGCGCCGACCTGCGAGCTCGGTATCGACCGGCGCCTGATGCCCGGTGAGGACGCCCACCGCATCGCCGACCGGTTGCGCGAGGCGATCCACGAATCCGCCATCGACACCGATGGGGTCGGTGTCGAGGTGCGGGTGACCATGGAGATGCCCGGTTTCGCCACCCCCGCCGACCACGCGCTGGTGAGCACCGCGGTCTCCGCTCTCGTCGACGCCGGGCGTGAAACGTCGGTCGGCGGCTGGAGCGCGGCCTGCGACGGCGGGTTCGTCAGCCGCGACCTGGGTATCCCGACGATCGTGATGGGCCCCGGCAACATCAACGCCGAGGCCCACAAACCGAACGAATCGGTCGCCGTCGCCGACCTCGAGGCCGCGGCTCGCGCCTACGCCCTGGCGGCCATTCGCCTCCTCGGCTGAACGGCTCGGAACACCACTTCGTGCTCGCTCCCCCAATCGGGGAAGCGAGCACGAAGTACGCGAAAGCGGCGAGCTACACCTCCGTGACGGCCAAATCCCTTTCCTTGCCGGGGATCTCGGTGCCACGGATGGAGCAACCCGCAGTCTCCTTCAGGTAGACCATTGCGACCATGCCGATCGCGCAGGCTCCCATCATGTACATCGCCGGGAACAGATCCCAGCCGGTGTTGTCGACCACCGATTCGTTCACCAGCGGTGCGGTACCACCAAACGCGGCCGTGGCGACGTTGTAGGAGATCGCGAACCCCGCGTAGCGGACCTGGGTCGGGAACATCGCCGGGAAGGTCGCCGAGATGGTCGCCAACTGCGGGATGTAGAGCAGGCCCAGGATGACGAATCCGATGATGGCCCAACCGAATCCCTGCCCCATCAGCCAATACAGGGGTATCGCCAGCACGAACAGGCCGATCAGGGAGGTCCACCACATCGGTTTTCGACCGGTCCGGTCCGACAACGCGCCGAAGTACGGGATGACCGCCATCATGACCAGCTCACCGATCAGGATCACCGTGGTACCGGTATCCGAACTCATCCCGATGGTGTTCTCCAGGTACGTCGGCATGTAGGCCAGCAGGGTGTAGTTCACGACGTTGAGCGCGATCACCATGCCGCCCATGGTCAGCACCGGACGCCAGTACTGCTTGAGCAGATCGACGAGCTCAGCGCCCGGGGACTTCTCCAGCTTGTGCTCTTCGGATAGCTCGCTGAACACCGGCGATTCGTCGACGTGTGACCGGAGGTAGAGGCCGACGAGACCCAGCGGCAGCGCCAGGAAGAACGGGATACGCCATCCCCAGGTTTCCATCGCCGAGTCGGTCAGGACCAGATCCAGGGACAACACGACCGCCGACCCGAGAACGAAGCCACCGAGCGTGCCGAATTCCAGGAAGCTGCCGTAGCGTCCACGCTTGCTGTCCGGTGCGTACTCGGCCATGAACGTCGCCGCACCGCCGTACTCACCGCCGGTGGAAAACCCCTGGATGACGCGCAGCAGGATCAGCAGGACGGGCGCCCACACTCCGGCCACCGCATGCGTGGGCAGCACGCCGATCAGAGCGGTCGCACCCGAGATGAGCACGATGGTCAGGGCCAGCACGGCCCGTCGCCCGATGCGGTCGCCGATCGGTCCCCAGATGAATCCACCCAGTGGACGCAGGACGAACGATATCGCGAATCCGAGCATGGTGCCCAGGGTGCCGAGGTCACCCGGGAAAAATGCGTCGGTCAGATAGGTTGCGGTGGCGGCATAGACACCGTAGTCGTACCACTCGGTGGCGTTTCCGAGTGCCGAGGCCGCGATGGCCTTGCGCAGTATCGCCCTACCGGCGGGCGATTCGGGGTCGGGTCTGTGAAAGTGCTCCGACCCCTGGGTGGATTGTGAGGATGCTTCAGACATCTGCGCCTCCTGAGGGAAGTCTTTCGGCCAGTTGCTTTTAGCTCAACTCACATCGGTGGAATGAGATCGCGTGATCGCCTGAGACAAGGCGTCACGCCGTCGATGCTGCCTCCGTTGACTCGTCGTCCTCGACGAGTCGGTGCAGACCATCTTTCATGTGTTCGATCATCAACCTGTCCGCTGTCGCGGCATCTTCGTCCGCGATGGCGTCCACCAATGCCTGATGTTCTTCGATTCGCTCCTTCCCCGAGGAATAGGTTCCTCGCATGGCACGTAAGCACATTCTAGTCTCCACCAGTATCGTTTCGTGAAGACGCGAGAGCCGTTGGCTGTGAGCATGTTCCACCAGGGTCTGGTGAAATCGCATGTCCGCCTCCGCCATCTCGGCCCCGTTGGGGTCGTCGACGAATGCACGCATCCGTTCGACCGCGGCACCGAGTTCCTCGACGGCGGCCGGCGATCGCCGAGCAATCACCTGTTCGATCGCCGCCCGCTCCACCGCTGTTCGCGCGACGTACATGTCGCGGATGTCGTCGTCGTCCATCGATACGACGAACAGCCCGCGGTTACGGTGGCTGACCAGCAGTCCCTCGGCGGTGAGTCGCTGCATGGCCTCGCGCAGCGGTCCCCTGCTGACTCCGAGATCGGCGGCGAGCCCGGATTCGGTCAACTGGGAACCGGGCGGAAAGTTACCGCTCGCGATCGCGTCGTGCAACTTGCGGGCGATGATCGCCGGGGTGGATTCTTGGACAAGCGGAGTCAGGACGCGCTTGCGTCCTGGGCCGTTCCCCTGCGCTCTATCCTTCGACATTACCTTTGTTCCTACCGTGATTCACGTTCATAGAACAGATCTTCCCCTCGCGCGCCGCCCATCCAGATGTCGTTGCAGGCCACCGCGAACTCGTCGAGCCCGTCCACAATCGTTGCGAAGACGTTACCGGGAACCCAGCCGACGTCCCCGTTGACCAACAAATTGTTGCGTCCGTAGAAGACCGCCAGATCGATCAGCAGCTGATGCTCCGCGGGCGCCGATCCCGCCTCGTATCCGTATGCCGGGTTGGTCAGTACACCGTCGAAGGTGAAATAACACAGGTCTCCCGGGATGGGGGTGACCGTGGTGTTCTCGGGTCCGGGTTCGACCGGCGCGAACGCGGGTAGCAGGGTGTAGATCTCGTTGCGCGCGAACTTGCCGTGATACACCTGCCCGCCCTGCGGCAGCGCATCCCAGACGGCGGCCGCGGTGCGGGGCGCCTCGGCGTCGAGCAGGCGCGCCCGCGCGGTCACGCCCCGTTGCTTGAGCGACACGGTGATGTATCGATCTGTCATCGTCGGTCCCCCAGGGTCGCAAAGGGTACGGCGCGTTCGTAGGCGGCCGCCACACGCAGCACCGTGGCGTCGGCGTGACGCGCACCGACGAACTGCACGCCCGTCGGCAAGTCGCGGTCGAATCCGCTGGGTAGGGTGATCGCGGGCTGACCGGTGAGGTTGAACGGATAGGTATACGGGGTCCACGAGGTCCAGTCCGGGCTCTCCGATCCGGCCGGGACATCCACTCCCGCTTCGAAAGCCACGGTAGGCATCGACGGTGTGACGAGCACGTCGAAACTCTCGTGCAGTGCGCCCATCTCCACCCCCATCGACATGCGGACGGCGGTGGCGTCGAGATAGTCGATGGCGGAGAAGTCACGATGACGTTGCAGTGCGGCCGCAAGTTTGGGATCGATCTTGTCCGCCGCACCCGGCCCGAACGACCGTACGACGACCTCCGCCCCGGCGAACCACAGAATATGGTAGGCCCACACCGGATCCTCCCAGCCGATGTCGACGACCGTCACGTCGGCACCGAGGCCGGTGAGTACGTCGACGGCGGCGTCGGTGTTGGCTTGCACGACAGGATCATTGACCCCGAAACCGAGCGTCGGACTGTAGGCCACACGCACCCCGGTCAGATCCGAGGACATCGTCGCGAGTTGATCGGCCACGCTGAATGTCGGTGTGGGCATCGCCGACCAGTCGCGGGAGTCGAAACCGCTGAGCACGTCGAGCATGGCGGCACAGTCGCCCACGGTCCGCGCCATCGGCCCGGCGTGCGACAACGTGCCGAACGGGCTCGCCGGATACAGCGGGACACGTCCGTATGTCGGTTTGAAACCAACTATGCCGCAAAAGGATGCAGGAATCCTGATGGAGCCGCCGCCGTCGGTGCCGACCGAGAGGGTGCTGAGGCCGGCCGCCACGGCCGCGGCGCTGCCGCCACTCGAACCGCCCGAGGTCCGCTCGGGGTTCCACGGATTACGGGTGACACCGCAGCGCAGGCTGTCGGTGACCCCCTTCCAGCCGAACTCGGGTGTGGTGACCTTGCCCAGCAGCACCGCCCCGGCTTCACGCAACCGGGCCACGGCCGGCGCGTCGACGGTCCACTCCTGGCTGTCGGGGTCGATCAGTTCCGACCCACGCAGTGTCGGCCACCCCGCGGTGAGCAGGAGATCCTTGATGCTGACGGGGACGCCGTCGAGGGGGCCGATGGGCCGGCCGGCCGCGTAGCGGTCGGCTGACGCCTGCGCGTCCCGTATCGCCGAGTCTGCGTCGACCAGGCAGTACGCGTTGATCCGCGGGTTCTCGGCAGAGATCGTATCGAGGATTTCGGTGGCAACGGTGACCGGCGACAATGCGCCGCTCGCGTATCCGTCCACCAGACCGGCGGCACTTCGCCAACGTGTGGTCTCGTCCATCGTGTCCTTCGGCGAATCGGCGGCGATCTTGTACGATTGTTGACAATCTACTCGGGAGGGATTCGGGTGACAACCAGAACAACCACGGTCGCAATGCTGTATCCGGGACATGCCGCGGAGGACGACTACGCCCTCGCCCAAGGAGCGCTCGGCGGTAGCGCCGCCCTGCCGGTGATCATCACCGATATCGAGTCCGACGACCACACGGTGGATGCGATGCGCGCCGTCGGGACCGATCAGCGACTGCTCGACGGCGCCCGCCGAGGTATGGAATACCAGCCGGCGGCCGTGATGTGGGCGTGCACCTCGGGCAGTTTCCTCTACGGCTGGGCGGGCGCGCAGCAGCAGGTGGCGCGGCTGTCGGCGGCGATCGGTCTACCCGCGTCGTCGACCTCCCTCGCCTTTGCGGCCGCCTGCCATGAACTCGGTATCGATTCGATCGCGGTGGCCGCCACCTACCCTGCCGCGGTGGCCGACGGATTCGCCACGTTCCTCGCCGACGCCGGCGTCGCGGTCGTGTCGTCGGCCGCCCACGACATCGAGACCGCCGCCGAGGCAGGCACGGTCGACGGAGACCATCTGTTCTCGATGGTCCAAGCCGTCGACACGCCGGCAGCGCAGGCGATCTTGCTGCCCGACACCGCGCTGCACACCATCGGGTGGATCGGTGATCTCGAACGCGAGTTGGGTAAACCGGTGTTGACAGCCAATCAGGTCACCGTGTGGCAAGGTCTACGGCTCGCCGGGATGACCGTGACCGCCGAGGCCCTCGGCCTCCTCTTCCGGGACACCGAACTCACCGGGACAAATCCGTAATCCGGTTCCGCATCGAGAGCCGGCCCGCTAGTCAGGATTCGGCGGTGAGAGGCCGTATCTCGATGCCCACGGTTCCGTCCTCGCCATTCCTCCACGTTCTGAACCAGGTGATCACCTTGGCGAGGATTCCGTACTTCTTGTTGACCATGCGTCGCACGCGCTGCGTCCCGGGGCCGTCGAGCAACCCGGCCGTCGCGTCGACCGGCTCCCCGGACAGCTTGCGCCCGCGGAAATCACAGGCCTGGACGATGACGTGCGGATCGTGTCGGATCCGCTTGGCCTTCCAGGTGCCGGATTCCGTCCACACGTGCAGGCGACCCTCGTCGAACACGGCCCACACCGGGGAGGACACGGGCGTTCCATCGCGGCGGAACGTGGTGAGCCGAACATAGTCGGCGTCGGTCGCCTCTCCGAAGGGTTTCGACGCGTCGGTCATGACGCCCAGGCTACGCGAGTGGTCAGGCCGCCCGGGCGAACAGCGACTGACCATCGTGTAACGGCGATTCCGCGACGACGCCGGCGTCGGTCAGCGTCGCCCACGCGGTGACCTGATTGGCAGAGAGGATCGGTTTGCCGAGTTCAGCCTCGAGCAATCCCAGGATGTCGTAGGTCCACAAATTGGTGCAAGAGACGAAGATGGCTTCGGCATCGGGGTGGTCGGCCGCGCGGATCAGCTCGCACGTGACCGGATAGGGGATCGTCCAGATCTCGTGATCGCGCCCGAGACCCGCTTGGGCGACCACCGTACGCCCGGACTCGGCGAGGAAATCACAGAGCAGACCGGTGAGTGCGGAGGTGTACGGGGTGGCGACCGCGATCCGGCTGACACCCATCGCGTCGAGGGCGCGGATCAGTGCCTCGGAGGTCGTCACCGCCGCCGCCGCACCCGCGGCCCGCATACAGTTCGAGAGTTCCCGCGCGCCGGCCATCCCATAGACGAAACTTCCTGAGGCGCATGCATATCCGAAGACCCGGGGGCCGATCGCGGAGACGCTCCGCACGGCGGCCGCGATATCGGAGTGATTGTTGAGGTCGCGGCACAGGTCGACGTCGATGGGGGCGTCGATGAATCCGGTACGCGTGAAATGCAGGGACACCGAGTCGGGCATCCAGCGCCACAGCTCCCGGTCGAGCGCCATGTCGAACGGGCACACCATCCCGATCCCCACCTGATGCTGAGGAGGATTTCCGGTGATCTCAACCAGCTTCATGCAGGAATGATGCCACATTGTCGGATTGTCAACAATTCGTGGATGTGACTTTTGGATTACACATTTCGACCGTCGCAGAGAAGTCCTAGCGTCTGCATACGGACCGACTCTTCACTCGACAGACCTTCCCACTGGTCGAGTCGACTCGAGTCACGACGCTTCCCTGTCGACTCTGGGGGGAGACGTGGCCCGGAGTGCCCTCGGACCCCCGTCCGACAGCTACGCCGGGCCACATCTGTTTCACACTGTGGAGTTGTCAAAGTTCATGCGCGGCCCGGGGTTCGGGTCGCCGGTCAGGTCGGGCCGACTGGCTGCTGGTCAGTTCTTCTCGGTCAGGCCCTGGGATCAGGCCCGCGGGTCAGGCGGCGACGTCGTCCAGGTGCATGGTGCGCCGGTTGTAGGCCGGGATCGGGGTGCGGGTCGGGTCCTGCTCGACGGGTGGGAGCAGCCAGGGATGCCGGTCGGAGCCCATGACGATGTCCCAGCCGGAGGCGTGGATCTGGGCGTGACACGAGGTGCACAGCAGGCAGCCGTTGTCCAGGTCGGTCGGACCCCCGTCAGCCCAATGGTGGATGTGGTGGCAGACGGTATAGCCAGCTGCCGCACCGCATTTCACGCAGCACTGGTCGCGGACGATCAACGCCTTACGTTGATGATGGGTGAACAGGCGCTGCGGGTGTCCCATGTCCAACGGCACCTTCTCGCCGTCGACGATGATCGCGGTCACCGTGGCATCACAGGACAGCGTTTTCGCCAGGGTCTGCGAGATCGGGCCCAGCCACTGCAACGCCGCCGCATCCGGGGTGTCGACCGGGACGGTCAGATTCAACTGCGTTTTCGGGGCCGCCACCAGATCGGTCACCCCGGACTCGGCGGCGCGGGCGGCGGCATCCAGGATCATCTCCAACGCATCCGCACGGCGCTGCCCCGCGGATCGGGCATCCTCGGACCCGTCGGGTTCGGGACGTTTACCGGCCAGGGATTCGATCGCCGACACCAGTTTCTCCCCGATCACGATGTCCAGGTTCGCGTGTACCTCCAACCGGCCGTCATCGGTGGGCGTGGTGGACCACTCGTTGATCGTCCGGTCCTCACCGGCCGGCACACCACCCTGCTCGTCGGCGATCTGGTTGCCGATGCTGCGGGCGGTGTCGAGCACCTCGCGTGGGGTGGCCCCGGCGAACGCTTGGGCGATCAGGGCGAGTTGGTGTTCGATGCGCGACACCTCGCTCAACGGTTCCGGCGACCTCTTCTCGATGTGCCCCATGCCGCGGACCAGGGCGTCGACGTGTTCACCAGAGAAAACCCCGTCCCCGCTGTAGGCGGCGACCCGTTCCAGGGTCGACAGCGCGGCCGCGATCCGTAGCCACCGGTCCGCCACCGTGGGTGCGGCACCCATCTCGATCAACAGCGCCCGGGTTTTGCCGCCGGTCTGCCGGGCCACCCCCAACCGATCCAGCGCGCCGGCGTGCACGGCGAGTTGGTGGTCGACCACGTTCCGCAGGTCCATCAGGATCTTGGTGGTGTCGAACACCTCACGACCGGAGGCGTCGGCGGTGATTGTCAGGTCACGGACGGCGGGGAGCAGATTATCGATCGGCATGCCCCCATGGTAGTCGAACACCTGTGCGAATTGTCGCGCTCTGGTGGGTTATCCACAGGCCAGGATGAAACCCGTAACGGCCTGCCTCTCATAGGATTTGGTTTGCGAAGAGTGGGCCCCGAGGAAGAAGGCGTTGCGTGTGGACGGGATACTGCAGACGGCCTGCGAATCAATCGTGGCCGGGTGGGCGACGCCGAGTTCAGCGCCGACGAAAGCCGGGTGAACCGCCGCTCCCACACCTGCGGGGCCCGATTCAGTCGCTTCCGGACGCGGGTCGGATAGCGAGGCCCACGGTCCCGCTCTTGCCTCGCCGCAGCTGACTTCCCTTGACCGTGAGCCAGCCCAGGATCCCGTACTTGTCGGTGATGAGGCCCCGAACCCGTTCCGTCCCTACCGAATCAAGAATCTCGGCGGTGCCGTTCACCGGGCTCCCGATGACCTTGTGCCCTCGGGCATCACACGCTTGGACGGCGACATGCGGATCACGCTGGATTCGCTTGACCTTCCACGAATCGGCGGTGGTCCACATGAACAGCACATCGCCATCCGACGCCGCCCACAACGGCGACGACACCGCGGTGCCGTCTTTGCGATAGCTGGTCAATTGCACGTATTTCGCGCGTGCAGCATCTCCGAAAGGTTCATTCGACGCACTGGCCATGCCCTCAGGCTACGCGCGCGAATGGGACTCCCCTCGTGGACGGTCACCGTGTCGTCACCAACACCGCCACGTGATCCTCCACTGCGCCAGCGTGCTCACCGCGATACAGCCCGTCGTGCCTGCGCGACCCGGTCCCGGACGACACAGTCGCGGGCGTGGTCGTTGACGATGCCGCTGGCCTGCATCAAGGCGAACATCGTCGTCGGTCCGACGAACTTCCAGCCGCGCTTCTTGAGGTCCTTGGACAGGCGGACCGACTCGGATGAGGTCGTCTGCGACTGGGGGTCCACCTCCACGTCCGGCTCATACATCCAGAAGAACGCATGCAGCGAACCTTCGCGGTCGATCAGTTCCTCCGCGCGGCGGGCGTTGTTGATGACGGCCTCGATCTTGCCGCGGTGGCGGATGATGCCCGCGTCGGAGAGCAATCGTTCGACGTCGACGTCGGTGAAACGGGCAACCTTCTCAATCTGGAATCCGGCAAAGGCCTCGCGGAAGTTCTCACGCTTGTTCAGGATAGTGCGCCAACTCAGGCCGGACTGGAATCCCTCGAGGCTGACACGTTCGAAGAACGCCGTGTCATCGGAGAGCGGGAATCCCCACTCCTCGTCGTGGTAGGTCGTCTCGGGTTCGGCGGCGGCCCACGCGCAGCGGGTCAGACCGTCGGCTCCAGTGATCACGGTGGCCATGAGCTGGAACCTACCCGTCCCCTCCGACAGTCGGTCAGAGTCCGTGCACGACGAGGCACCTCCCCAACCCGGGAAGGTGCCTCGTCGCCATCAGATCAGCCGACCACCAACGACTCTCCGTCGATGCCGACGTTCACCGGCACGACGTCACCGTCGTGGACATTGCCGGCCAACAGCGCCTTCGCGAGCTGATCGCCGATCGCCTGCTGCACCAGCCGCCGCAGCGGACGAGCGCCGTAGAGCGGATCGAAGCCACGCTCGGCGAGCCATTCCTTGGCCTTCGGCGACACCTCGAGGTCGAGGCGACGCTGCGCGAGCCGGTTGCCCAGCTGACTCAACTGGATGTCGACGATGGACACCAGTTCCTCCGGGCTCAGCGCATCGAAGACGATGACGTCGTCGAGTCGGTTGATGAACTCCGGCTTGAACCGACTGCGGACCGCCATCATCACCTGATCCTTGTCACCACCCGCGCCCAGGTTGGACGTGAGGATGAGGATGGTGTTGCGGAAGTCGACCGTGCGGCCCTGGCCATCGGTGAGACGTCCTTCGTCGAGCACCTGCAGCAGCACGTCGAACACGTCCGGGTGGGCCTTCTCTATCTCGTCGAACAGCACCACCGTGTACGGACGGCGCCGCACCGCCTCGGTCAGCTGACCGCCCGCCTCGTACCCGACGTAGCCGGGAGGCGCACCGACAAGTCGTGCGACGCTGTGCTTCTCGCCGTACTCACTCATGTCGATACGCACCATCGCGCGCTCGTCGTCGAACAAGAACTCCGCCAGCGCCTTGGCCAGCTCGGTCTTGCCGACACCGGTCGGGCCGAGGAACATGAACGAGCCCAGCGGACGGTTCGGGTCCGCGACACCGGCACGCGAACGACGCACCGCGTCGGACACCGCCTGCACCGCCGTCTTCTGGCCGATGACCCGGTGTCCGAGTTCATCTTCCATGCGCAGCAGCTTGGCGGTCTCACCCTCCAGCATGCGGCCGGCGGGAATGCCGGTCCACGCCGACACGACCTGTGCCACATCGTCGGGGCCGACCTCCTCCTGCAGCATCACGTCCTGACCGGGATCGGTGCCGGTTTTCTCGATCGCCGCCTCGAGTTCCTTCTCCAGGCCCGGGATCTTGCCGTACCGCAATTCGGCGGCACGCCCGAGATCGCCGCTCCGCTCGACCCGTTCCGCTTCTCCGCGAAGCTTTTCCAGCTCCTCCTTGAGGTCGCGGACCGCATCGATGGCGGTCTTCTCCGACTGCCACCGCGCCGACAGCTCGCTGAGCTTCTCCTTCTGGTCGGCCAGTTCGCTGCGCAGCTTGTCCAGCCGTTCCTTCGACGCCGCGTCGGTCTCCTTCTGCAGGGCGACCTCCTCGACCTCGAGACGACGGACGATGCGTTCGACCTCGTCGATCTCCTCGGGCCGCGAGTCGATCTCCATGCGCAATCGCGACGCCGCCTCGTCGACCAGGTCGATGGCCTTGTCCGGCAAGAACCGCGCGGTGATGTAGCGATCGGAAAGCGTTGCCGCCGAGACCAATGCCGAGTCGGTGATGCGGACGCCGTGGTGCACCTCGTAGCGTTCCTTGAGGCCACGCAGGATACCGATGGTGTCCTCGACCGACGGTTCACCGACGTACACCTGCTGGAAACGGCGCTCCAGCGCGGCGTCCTTCTCGATGTGCTGCCGGTACTCGTCGAGCGTGGTCGCGCCGACCAGCCGCAGCTCACCACGGGCGAGCATCGGCTTGATCATATTGCCGGCATCCATCGCGGAATCACCGGCCGCGCCGGCGCCGACGATGGTGTGCAGCTCGTCGATGAAGGTGATGATCTGTCCCGCCGAGCCTTTGATCTCGTCGAGGACGGCCTTGAGCCGCTCCTCGAACTCGCCGCGGTACTTGGCGCCGGCCACCATCGATCCCAGATCGAGGGAGATGACCGTCTTGTTCCGCAGCGACTCCGGTACGTCACCGGCGATGATGCGCTGGGCGAGGCCCTCGACGATCGCGGTCTTACCGACGCCGGGTTCGCCGATCAGCACCGGGTTGTTCTTGGTGCGCCGCGACAGCACCTGCACGACACGACGAATCTCGGCGTCACGGCCGATGACCGGGTCGAGCTTGCCCTCACGAGCGGCCGCCGTCAGGTCGGTCGAGTACTTCTCGAGCGCCTGATAGGTCTGTTCCGGGTCGGGCGTGGTGACGCGGGCGTTGCCGCGCACCGTCACGAACGCCTCTCGCAGCGCCTGCGGGGTCGCACCTGCGTTGGCCAGCAGCTTGGCGACATCGGAGTCACCGGTCGCCAGGCCGACGAGCACGTGCTCGGTCGACACGTATTCGTCGTCGAGCTCACCGGCGAGCTGCTGAGCAGCGGAAATAGCGCTGATCGACTCGCGGGACAGTTGGGGCTGCGCGCTGGCGCTGGACACCGTCGGTGCGCGATCCACGAGTGCCTGCGCCTGCGTCCGAACACTCGACGGGTCCACCCCGACCGCCTTGAGCAGCGGCGCGGCGATGCCGTCGGACTGATCGAGCAGAGCTACCAGGATGTGAGCCGGACGCACGTCGGGGTTCCCAGCACTGGCCGCCGCCTGCACAGCGGCGCTCAACGCCTGCTGCGTCTTGGTGGTCGGGTTGAAGCTGTCCACGGGCGTGTACCTTTCTCTCTTTAGTCCAACAGACTCAAGTATGAGTCATTCGAGAGGTCCAACACCAGCAAGGTTGAGTCTATTTCGCTCAAGTCTCTCACTGGTTGTGACACAGGCCACATTCTAGGGGGTGCTGCGCGCGGTCGGTTTCTGCAGTCGCGGTCAGATTCGCATGCCCCGGCGGGCACGTATCTCGTAACTGCCGAACTGCATCGCCACGCCTTCGGAGAAGCCGCGGAATCACCAGCGGGAGGGCATGACGTGCTGCGCCTTCGTCACCAGCTCGCGATAGCCTGGCTCGAGGAGCGCGGCGGTAGGAGTAGCCCATGAAGAACACTGGCCGGTACCCAATGCCTGCTGGCCGATCTCCTACTTCGGCCCGGGTGATTTCCTCGGCGGTGCGATCGGCCGACAAGGCCACGACGACGGCGTGGCCACACTTGACCACTCCAACGACGCCGGGTTGGGGCTAGAGATATGTCCCGTCTGAGCTCTCGCTATCGCGCCACCGGCGCCGACCGTCCATTCGGCAATCTCCTGCCGGCGCACGGCGTGGCCATGGAGGGCTACTTTTGGCGGTTCACCCAACCCGACCAGGGGCGCACGTTGATCGCGTTGTGCGGGGTGAACACCTCGCCGAACGGCGAGCGCTGGGCCACGCTGGGCCTGGCCGCCCACCCGAATCGAGTTCTACACACGTGCGCGCAGCCCGGTGCGCTGGACAATCCCCATGCCCTCGAGATCAGCGCGAATTCGGTCTTTCGCGCCGATGTGGACGAAGTCCACCTGGACCTGGGCCCGGATGCGCGACTCGACATCCGCGTCAACAATCCGGTGTCGTGGCCGCGACGCTATTACGGCGCCTCTGGTCTTTTCCACTTCGTGCCGGCGCTCAACCAGTACTGGCATCCGTGGCTGCTCGGCGGCCAAGCGAGCGGCACTGCGACCGTCGGCGATGAGACTTGGGACCTCGACGGCGCACAGGTATACGCCGAAAAGAATTGGGGTCGTGAAGGATTCCCGGAGAGCTGGTGGTGGGGGCAGGCTCAGGGATTCGCGGAACCCGGCGCCTGCGTGGCTTTCGCGGGTGGAATCGTCCGTGCCGGACTGCTGAAGACCGAGGTAACCGTCATCGTGGTCCTGCTGCCGGGTGGACGTCTGGTGAGGGTCGGCGACCCGCTGATCTCACCCGTCCGGGCACGGGTGACCGACGAATCGTGGTCGTTGCACTGCGCCGGACGCCGGTACAGCGTACGAGTCGAAGGATTCGGCCGACTGGGCGATGCACACGTCCTACCGGTGCCGATCCCCAGCCAACGGCGCAACGTCCCGGGCGCGATCGAGCATCTCGGCGCCCGCATGACTGTCGAGGTTCGGCGACGCGGCGGCGAGGTGATATGGACCGGCGAATCCGCTCTCGCAGCACTTGAACACGGTGGCATAGCGCGTGCCCGAGCAGAGGTACTGCGCCGCGGCGGCGGTCCGGACGATACCGACGCTCCCCCGCTCCCGTAATGTATTCGCAGGTCAGAGCCATATTGCGAGCGAATCCGGACTTTCCGCCAAATCCCGGTCCCGGAGCCGCGCGCAGTGAGACTACTGACTCGCGAGCACCGTTTCTGAACTGCCGGACTGGAACACCACATCAGTCACATTATCTGGACTATGGTGATCTAGATCACTCATCGTGACCCAGGGCTGATGTTCCATCGCTGTCGTTTTCGCCACGCTGCGAGCATGTTCGCGTATGCAAGTCCAGTTACGACGGAGGTCACTACGAGATCGACCCCGAGGCCGACGAACCGCGTTCCAAACAACGCGATCAACGGTTGACGACCTACTATTGCGTAACCTACGGTTGCGTAGGTTACGGCGAAGATCGACGCGTCACGAAGGGCGGCTCTCGCATGGCGATCACTGACATTCCGGTATACGCGCACCTCACAGAGGCAGACGTCGAAGCGCTGGGCGCTGAGCTCGACGCCATCCGGCGTGACATCGAATCCGCTCGCGGCGAGTCGGACGTGCGCTACCTGCGGCGGACGATCGCAGCCCAGCGGAGTCTGGAGGTTGCCGGTCGCGCGATGTTGCTCGGCGCACACAAGCGCGGATTCTGGTGGGGCTCGGCCGTGTGCCTGGGACTGGCCAAGATCATCGAGAACATGGAGCTCGGGCACAACATCATGCACGGGCAGTGGGATTGGATGAACGATCCCGAGGTGCACTCGACCACGTGGGAGTGGGACAACGCCGGCACGTCGCGACTGTGGAAGCACACGCACAACTTCGTGCACCACAAGTACACCAACGTCCTCGGGATGGACGACGACGTGGGTTTCAACCTGCTGCGCGTGACCCGGGATCAGCCGTGGACACCGTTCAACGCCGGCAACCTGGTCTACAACACGCTGCTGACACTGCTGTTCGAGTACGGCGTGGCCGTCCAGCATCTGGAGATCGGTCGCGCGGTGCTCAAGTGGAACCGGCCCTGGTTCGACCGGGAGACGTTCAAGGCCGACGCCTCCGACGTGGCCCGCAAGATCGGCCGTCAGGTAGCCAAGGACTACGTCGCCGCGCCGCTCGTCGGAATCCCGTTCGGCGGGAAGCAGGGCTGGCGTAAGGCACTGACGGCCACGGTGACGGCCAATCTGATCCGCAACGTCTGGACGAACGCGGTCATCTTCTGCGGCCACTTCCCCGACGGCGCCGAGAAGTTCACCAAGCAGGACGTGGACGGCGAGACACAGGGCGAGTGGTACCTGCGGCAAATGCTGGGCAGCGCGAATCTGTCCGGCGGTCCGGTGATCGACTTCCTGTCCGGCAACCTCAGCTACCAGATCGAACACCACATGTTTCCTGATCTGCCGTCGAATCGGTTGGCGGAGATCAGTATTCGAGTGCGCGAGTTGTGCGACAAATACGACCTGCCGTACACCATCGGCCCGCTGTACGTGCAATACGCCAAGTCGTGGCGGACGATCGCCAAACTGTCGCTGCCGAACAAATACCTGCATGACACCCCCGACGACGCACCGGAAACCGCGAGCGAGGCGATGTTCGCCGGCACCGAGTTCGCCGAACCACACATCGACGAACGTACCGGCCGCCGTATCGGCCTGAAGGCCGCCCGACGCGCGATACATGCTCGGCGGGGTCGCCGCTAGCCGCCGATCGAGGCAGGTTCCTGAAGACGAGGCAGCCCAACGCTTGTCGTGATCGAGCCGAAGACCGAGTGGCGGAGCGCCGACCCTGCCGAGTGACGCTTGCAGAATGCCGGCAGAGAGGGTCGGTCAAGGATGTAGGTGACTTGCGGATACTCGGCTCGCTCATCTGATACCCGCGTTTGACGCGGACCAACTTCTGTCCAGCCACTACGATTGACGGTGTGGACGAAGCCCAGATGACGGTCACCGCCGACACGACACGTCTACGAGGCGCGCTCGCGACTCACGCTGACGAGGTCGCGGAAGCACTGTCGGCGGCCGGAGTCGTGCATGCCCATCTATTCGGCTCGGTGGCACGCGGTGACGCATCCGCGGACAGCGACATAGACATCTACGTCGTATTCTCGGACACGACTCCCGGACGTATCCTCATGACAACCGGGGGGCTCACGGAGCGGCTCCGTCGAATCACCAATGTCCGCGTTGATGTTGTCGACGAGACTCTCGGCGATCCCCGTGTACTGGAGACCGCCCGAAAGGACCTGATTCCCCTTGAGTCGATCCTTACGTGATCGGTGCGCCGACATCCTCGTCGCGATCCACGACCTTCGACGATTTGCCGTTGTCCGCAACCGCGCTGATCCAGCGATGCTGGAGCGCGATACGTGACTGTTTCCTGGATGTCTGTGATCGCCGACTCGAGCGCAGGAAGATCCTGATCGACCGTCTCCAGCGCGACGTCAGAACTCCATCGGCGGTACTGATGAGCGGCAATGACTCTCTTTGGTAAGCGGAGCAGCCGAATTCAGAACAGCCTCGCCTCGTGGGCCTCTGCGGGCTCCTCGAGCTCCAGCAGGTGCCGTTTGCGTTCCGGCCCACCACCGAACCCGGTGAGCGAACCGTCGGCGCCGATGACGCGATGGCACGGGATGATCACGCCGATCGGATTCTGTCCGAGGCGCGACCCACTCGTCGTGCGAGACCGGGGTTGCCCAGCATTGTCGCGAGTTGCCCATAGCTGATGGTCTGCCCGAACGGGATCTCTCGAAGGGCTGCCCACACACGTTCCTGGAACCCGTCACCATCGGTTCGTAGCTGGAGATCGAAGGCCTCGCGCGTACCGTCGAGATACTCGCGCAGTTGGTTCGCCGCTCGGCCGAGCACGTGGTCGACCGCGGGATCAACGAGATCGCCCATCGTCGAGGTATCGGTGGGTGGGAAACGACAGCCGACCAGGTCATCGCCGTCGGTGACGAGTGTCAGATCTCCGAGAGCGGTGGTGATTATTGCGTGGCGTCGGGTGTGCATCGCGGACTCCTTGCAGGCTGGAGCCAGCGTACGTCGGCATACTGACAGCCCGTTGTCCGGCGTGAGACGAATCGATAAACTCGTCTCATGTCAACGTTGCCCGAGGCGCCCTATCCGCCGACGCTCGGACCACCGCGTCGTCATCGGGCCGCCGACAAACGCGGACGCCGGATCGGCCGGTTGCTGCGGATCTACTGGCGACTGTCGGAGCCGACGAAGGACGACTTCGCACTCCTCGGGCGCCGACTGATGATGCGCGACGAGCCCGCAGCGGCCCTGGTCCGGGCGATGCGCCTCCCCAAGGACGATCCGGAGCATGTCTCGATGGCTCAGTTCCATGTCGCGCTGGAGTCGGGAACAACCGACCAGAGTCCACCCGCGCTTCGCGCGTTCTTCGCGACCGTCGAGGAAACACCATCGTGGGTCGATCGCGAGTTGTGCGAGCACGGTGCCACGGTATTCCGGCGGTTCGGCCAGAACGCCAACGACGTCCTTTTGCAGCTGTCGCTCATCGGCGGCTACCGATTCGGCGGACCCGTCGACCTCCTCGCCGAGACCGGCGGACTGTCGGGCAACACCACCATGCGGCGACTCGGCGAGACCCAGACATGGGCGATCGCGGTCGGGCGGCCGGGCGGGATGCTACGGGACGGCGAGGGATGGAAGCTGACCGTCCATGTCCGTCTGATGCATGCGCTCGTCAACGAAGCTTTCGAACGCAACGGCCGGTGGGACAGCTCCGAATGGGGTCTGCCGATCAATCAGACCGATCTCGCTTCGACCCTCAATCTCTTCAGCGGCGCACTGATGATGGGGGTTCGGGCACTCGGTGTGCCGATATCCAAGGATGATTCGCGGGCCTTGATGCACCTCTGGAAATATGCCGGCTGGCTCATCGGCGTCGACGAGGACTGGTTGTTCGACGACGAACGCGACCAACATCAACTGAGCTACGCAATCCTGTTGTCGCAGAGCGACGTCACCGATGCGGGTGCGCAGCTGGCCGGAGCTCTCGTCGACGTGCAGAGCGACTTGCACTACAAGTTCGCACATGACGCGTCGGCACGCTACACACGCGAACGGCTGCTCAGCATGCTGGAGGGATTCCTCGGACCGCACGGCATGCGGGATCTGCTGTTGCCGCGACGTCTTCCATGGGCATTCGGGATCGCGTGGGCGCGGAACACGATCAGCTATCGGCTCATCGGACCGACGTGGGCCGGAGAACGCTACCTCGAATGGCGTGGCCGAGTCGCTCGCGACCGCGCGATCTTCCGACACTTCGGCAAGAGCGCCGCGGGAATCGGCGCGTTGCCGGTCGGAAGGCACGGATGAGGAGGGCTTCCAGGCGTCGCGGTGACGACAGTCCCTCCGGTCACCCGAACAGTTCACCCAACCGTCCCAGTCCTGCGTCGTAGAGGGCTTCAACCGCCGCCACCACATCGGGCGCCGCCCGTAAGGTCGCGTTCCACACGAGCAGTGCGCCGGGACCATCGAGTACCGGGCGACGATGCGTTCTCGTGCGTGTCCACCGTCGTCGAAGGTCGCCGTGCGGATGTCGCCGTCGAGCGTGGTCGCCGACAGTAATGGTGACGACGCAGGCGTTGCCGTCCATGCCGGCTCCCTGATCCGGCCCGGCGGCCGAAAAATGCCCCGAGAAGCACCCTCGCCCCGAACTGCATGTCGTCGCTGCGATTGGGGAGTCTCTGGGAGCTTTCGGGCGCAGGCCGGTGACGGCTCGCGGCCGGCCGATCCGAGGACGACGCGATCATCCACGAGCTATCCCGCTCTGCGCGTAGTCGATCGTCACCACCCGTGACGGGGGTGAGTCCGCGCTGTCCGGCGCGGTCACCGTGCCCCCGGTTCCGGAGAACGCGATCAACCCGATCATCAGCACCTGGGTACCGCCGACTGCACGACGTCAAAGACCAGGTCCCACCGTCGTTGCGCGCGCAGCGACGGCCGCCACCTCAGACTGGGCGCCTGTTGCGTGAGGTACCGCAACCGTGCGACGACGCCCGGGGCGTTGATCGCCACCGGAACTGTGGGTGTCGGGACGGCCATGTCGTGCTCCTCGTGTTCGACGCGTTTCTCTGCCACCCCGAGGTTCCCCGGGCGGCCTTGTCAAACACTTGCGACTCACTTGGACGCTCACCGCCCCCTTGGTCGCCGAGTACCCGTCAGAGTTGCGTGCGGTTCCGCAGCATGACGTGCTGTCGATTCGCCTCCAGCGCCTCCCAGTCCGGTGCGGTGGCGGCGGCCAGCTCGCCTTCGACAGCGAGCGCCGATCCGGTCGTGGCATCCCAGCCGGCGTCGTAGATCCGTTTCACCGAGCGGAGTATCTCCCCGTCGGCATCGGCGATCCATTGCGCGACGTCCATGGCGCGATCCAGCAGTCCGTCGTGCGCGACCACCTCGGTCACCAGACCGATGCGCAACGCGAGATCTGCGTCCACGACCTCACCCGTGAACGACATCCGGCGCGCCCAGCCGGGCCCGATACGGTCCGGTAGCCGGACGGTCATCCCGCCGCCGGGCAACACGCCCACCCGGGCGTGGGTGTCGGCGAACACGGCGCGTTCACTGGCGATCAGGAAGTCGCAACCGAGCGCGATCTCGAGTCCGCCGGTGAACGCCGCACCGTTGACGGCGCCGACAACCGGGGTGGCCAGCTCGCCGACGAGGCGGATGCAGTTCGCCTCGTGGACGGCCTCGAGATAGGCGGGGCCATCTGCAGCCAGACTCTTGAGGTCAAGGCCGGCGCAGAATGCCGGGTCGGCGCCGGTGATGACGATGACTCGAACTCCGGCATCCGCATCGAGTTGGCGCAGTGCGGAACTCAGTCCGCGGGCGAGGTCCAGACTCAACGCGTTGCGCGCCTCGGGCCGGTTGAGGGTCATCAGTGCGACGGCCCCTCGCACATCCACAAGAAGCGGTTCGGTCATCGGACGACACCTTCGGTCGCGGCGGCTCACGGAATCGTGGCGAGCATAGCCGCATTCCCGCCGAGTTTCGGCGATTCAGGCGTTGGACTCAGCCACGGCCGGGACGATAACGCGTCCAAGAGGTGGCGATCGTCCTCGACCATCACCGGACCGGGGACGGTTCACGATCGACCGTTCCCGGGTCCGGAGGCTCCCGCCCGAAAACTATCCGCGAGGCACCTGACTCACCCCATGTACGGATAGGTCCAATCGAGGTCGGGAGTCATGTTCTCCTTGATGAACCGCCCGCTGACCCAACGCTGCAACGCGAGAACCGAACCGGTCTTGTCGTTGGTGCCCGATCCGCGGCTGCCGCCGAAGGACTGCTGGCCCATGGTCGCGCCGGTCGGCTTGTCATTGATGTAGGTCATCCCCGCGTTGTCGCGCAGCACATCCAGCGCGGTGTTGATCGCGATCCGGTCCGAGGCAAAGACCGAACAGGTCAGTGCGTACTGGCTGGTCGTGTCCAACAGGCGCAGCGTCTGATCCCAGTCTTCGTCCTCGTAGATGTAGACGCTCAAGAGCGGTCCGAAGAACTCTTCCGACATGACGAACGACCGCGGGTCGGTGGTCTCCACGATGGTGGGCTCGACGAACCAGCCCTTATCGGTCGACACGCTGCCGCCGACGAGGATCTCGTGATCGGAGGACTGCTTGACGCGGTCGAACGCGGCGCCCAGGCGGTCGGCCGCCTTGTCGTCGATGACAGCGCCCACGTACGTCTCGTGCCGGGTGACGTCACCGACGACCAGCCCGGCCGTCGTCTCGATCAGAGGCTCGCGCAGTTCCCGCCACAGGCTACGCGGGATGTAGGCGCGCGAGGCGGCCGAACACTTCTGCCCCTGGTACTCGAACGCCCCGCGGACCAGCGCCACCAGCAACGCCTGTGGGTCAGCCGACGGATGGGCGATGACGGCGTTCTTACCGCCGGTCTCGCCCACCAGGCGCGGGTAGCTGCGGTAGATGTCCAGGTTCGTGGCGATGCCGCGCCAAATGTCGCGGAACACCGCGGTGGAACCGGTGAAGCTGATGCCGGCCAGGTGCTCGCTGGCCTGAGCGACCTCGGTGACCAGCTTGCCGTCACCGTGCACGAGGTTGATCACGCCCGCAGGCACGCCGGCCTCCTCGAAGATCCGCATGACCACGTCGCTGGAGAGCGCGGACTTCTCCGACGGTTTCCACACGACGACGTTGCCCATGAGCGCCGGGGTCGAGGGCAGGTTGCCCGCGATGGCGGTGAAGTTGAAGGGCGTCAGCGCGAGGACGAATCCCTCGAGAGGACGGTGGTCCATGACGTTGTGCACACCGGTGACCGAGAACGGCTGCCCCGTGTAGATCTGCTCGGCGAGCTTGACGTTGTACCGGAAGAAATCGACCAACTCGTTGACGTCGATCTCGGCCTGGTGGAAGGTCTTCGACTGACCCAGCATCGTGGTCGCCATCAGCTCGTCGCGGTACTTGCTGTTCACCAGCTCGGCGGCACGCAGGAAGATCGCCACCCGATCCTGCCAGTCCATGCGCGACCAGTCGTGCCGGGCGGCGAGAGCGGCATCGATCGCGGCGTTGACGGCCTCGGCGGAGGCCACCGGAATGCGTCCGAGTTGAAGCGCATGCTCGTGCGGCGCCACGACCGGATCCGAGTCGCCGATCGGCCGACGTACACCGTTGATCACGTTGGGCAGGTCACGAACACCCGCCGCCTTCACGGCGTCGATGGCGGCGAGCACGCTGCGTGCCTCGACCGATCCGGGCGCGTAGCCGCGAGCCTGCTCGTTGACAGGTTCGGGTACGCGAGGGTTACCCGCAATCCGGGCGCTGGCGATGGTCATGAAGAGCTCCTCACGGCGTGGGAATCGTGTGCTACTAACTGAAATTTTAGTGCGATGTCAGATAGATGTTAGGTATCATCGCAGCATGAGTCAACCGCTGGAGAAGACCGAGGCGCCAGAGCAGCCCCGGCGACTCGTCGACGTCGCCTACGAGCAGCTACGCGACGAGTTGATCTCGTTGAGCATCGAACCCGGTGCGCCCCTCAACGAAAAGGAACTCTCCGAGCGCCTGGGTACCGGACTCACCCCGGTGCGCGATGCCATCAAGCGACTCGCGCTCGAGCGCCTGGTCGTCACGTTTCCGCGGCGGGGAACGTTCGCGACGGACATCGCGGTCGGCGACGAGGCGTGGCTGACGGAGGTTCGGGTGGAGCTCGAGGGCCTTGCGGCTGCGCAGGCCGCGGTCAGGGCGACGCAGGAAGAACGCGACGCGCTGATCGAGATCGTGCAACTTCATCCCGACGGTCACCATCGATCGTCGGGGTACCTCGACGTCGACACGACCATCCATCGGATGATCTATGCCGCCGCGCACAATCCGTTCCTCGCGGACACGCTCAACCAGTACGCGAATCTGTCGATGCGCATCTGGAATTACGGCCTGCGACGGATGGTCGGCACCGCACCCGACACCTGCGATCAGGCCGAGGTGGTCGCGGCCATCGCCCGCGGCGACGCCGACGCCGCACGCGCAGCCGCACGCGCGCATCTGTACGACTTCTCGGCCAGCGTGCGGCGCATGCTCAATCCGTGAAGTCCGCGGCGGAGCCGACATCGACCGCCGCATATAGACATTCGACAAACGCCTCCGCCGCCGGATTCGTCGTCGCCTCGGCGCGACGCGCGATCATCAGCTCGGTCGTCGGCGCTCCGGCGATCGACCTGGTGACCACCTCGGGCATGCGCAACCGCGAAACCGACTCCGGCAGAATCGAAATCCCGACGTCCGCAGATACCAGTCCGACGACGGTCTCGTGGTGGACGGCCTCCTGAACGACATGCGGTCGCGCGCCCACGGACGCGAACATCGACCAGACCTGGGCCGTGTAGCCGGGCATGAGGTCGTTGGGGAACAAAATCAGCCGCTCGCCGACGAGTTCACCGATCTCGACCACCTCCCGCTTCGCGAGTGGATGTTCGGTCGGCAACACGGCCACCATGGGCTCCTCCGCCAGTGTCTGAACGCTCAACCCCGGCTCACCGGCGCTCGAGCGGATCAGGCCAACCTCCAGAGAGCCGGCGGTCAGCGCATCAATCTGCTCCGCGGTGGTCAGCGGGAACAGATCGACGCGAACATCGGGGTGGGTGTCGCGAAACGCCCGGAGCGCGGGCGGGAGCACGGTGGCACTGGCCGAACTGACAAAGCCGACGCGGACGCGACCGCGTTTTCCTGCGGCGTGATCGCGAACCTCGTCGACGGCCTCGTCGAGCGCCGCGAGGAGTTCGGTGACCCTGCCGGCGAAGATCTCGCCCGCCGAGGTCAATGACACCCGCCGTGTGGTCCGCTCGAACAGCGGAGTACCGACTTCTCGTTCGAGATCCTTGATGTGCGTGGTGAGCGGCGGCTGGGAGATGTGTAGCCGTGCGGCCGCCCGACCGAAGTGCAGTTCCTCGGCGAGCACGCGGAAGTAACGCAGATGACGAAGCTCCATCCAATAATTCTGATTACCGGAACAATATCCGTCAAATAGATATTGGAGTTTTGTCAATGGCTGCGGTCTACTGAACGGCACAGGGCAAACCGTCCTGATCACCTGACAGCACGAGGGAGCATCGCTGATGTCGCTGGACTGCACGCACTCCACCGGAGTAGCCGACGCGAAACTCACTCATGCCCAGGTGATCTGGATGTCCGAGTTGGCCGCGCGAGCGTGGCGCAACGGTCTTGGCACCATGCGGCGCATCGCCACCGCCGGCGCTCCGGACGATCCGGACTGGACGCTGAGCATCGCGACGATCGCAGCGCCGTGCGAGTTCTCGATGTTCGCCGGTCTCGATCGTGTCGCCATGGTCGTCGGCGATGACCCGATCATGTTGACGATCAACGGGTCCGCTTCTCATCTGACTCATCTCGATCGGATCCGGTTCGCGGGCGAGGACCTCGTCCGTGCACAGCCGACCCGCGGGCAGACACAGTTGCTCAACCTGATGGTCCGACGCACCTCGGTGCACGGCGAGATATACGTGCGCCGGATCTCCGGAACCTCCGTCCTCCATCCGGGCGACGCAGAGGTCTGGGTGGTGCTGTCCGGCTCGGTCACCACCGACTTCGGCGTATTGAGTCGCTGGGACACACTGCGCCTGAACTCCCTGCCACACAACGTCTCCGGTGCCGCTTCCCTGGCCGGCATCCGTATCAGTCCCGCTCTCGAGGAGAATCAGTAATGACCGGCACCACCACCACCGCGCAGTCGGTGAGCACCTTGATGGCGGAGATCGCTGCGATCGGCACCGACGCGGCTCGGGGCGGCTACAGCCGACCGGTGTACTCCCCCGCCGAACTCGAACTCCGCGAATGGTTCATCGCCGCCGCCCGGCGGCGTTCCCTCGAGATCGAGACGGACCGCAACGGGATCATCTGGGCCTGGTGGAATCCCGCGGAACTTCCCCTCACCGACGCGGTCGTGACGGGTAGCCACCTCGACTCGGTACCGGGCGGCGGGGCTTTCGACGGGCCGCTCGGCGTCGCGTCGGCGCTGAGCGCAATCGACATCCTTGCGGCACAGGACCTCGCCCCCACTCGTCCGCTCGCACTCGCGGTGTTCCCCGAGGAGGAGGGCTCCCGCTACGGTCTGGCCTGCCTGGGATCGCAGCTGCTGACCGGGGCGGTGACCCCCGAGCGGGCCGCGGCGCTTGTCGATGCCGACGGGACGTCGTTCGCCGAACTCGCGGCGCGCAACGGACTCGACCCGCGCCATCTCGGACGCGACGACGAACGCCTCTCGCGTCTGGGCTGTTTCGTCGAACTCCACGTCGAGCAGGGTCGCGGCCTCGTCGACCTCGACACACCCGTCGCGATCGGGTCGTCGATCCTCGGCCACGGCCGGTGGCGGCTGTCGTTTCTGGGTCAGGGCAACCATGCCGGCACCACGTTGATGACCGATCGTCGCGATCCGATGCTCGCCGCCGCGGCCACCGTGCTCGAGGTCCGCCGCCTCGGCCGGACCGTCGACGGTGCGCGGGCGACCGTCGGCAAACTCGACCCGGTCCCCGGCGGCAGCAACGTGATCGCGTCGCGCGTCGACGTGTGGCTCGACGTCCGCCACGACGACGATGCGGTGGTTGCCGCACTCGTTACCGACATCGCCGCCGCAGCACGCGAACGCGCAGCCGCAGAGGGGTGTTCGGTGACTCTCACCGAAGCGTCGATGAGCCCGCGGGTGGACTTCGATCCCGTTCTGCGAGGACGACTGTCGACGATCCTGCCCGACGCACCGATCCTTTCCACCGGCGCCGGCCACGATGCCGGGGTGCTCAAGGAGGAGATCCCGACCGCGATGCTCTTCGTCCGCAACCCGACCGGGGTCTCGCACTCACCCGAGGAGTATGTCGAAGATCCCGACGCCGATGCGGGCGGCCACGCGCTGGCGACCGTGCTCGCCGACCTGATCACCCAACCAGCCTCACCCGACTCGATCCCCTGACCCGATTCTCCTGACCCCGATCCCCCAACCCGAAAGCGAATCGACATGACCACAACCACCACCCGCTATCTCATCGTCGGCGGCGGCCTCGAAGGCCTCGCGATCGCCTGGTCGCTGGCCGACCTGGGCGAGACCGACGTCACCGTCGTCGAGCGCGACACTCTCTGCTCGGGTATGACCGGCAAGTCGAGTGGTGTCGTCCGATGCCATTACGGCAATCCGTCGCTGGCCGCGATGTCCTGGTACGGCGTCGACATCTTCACCCGCGCCACCGAGATCTTCGGCGACGACATGGCTTTCCAGCAGTGCGGCTACGTCGTCGGTGTCGGTGAGAACAACCTCGAACCGCTGAAGGCGAACGTCGCGATGATGCAGAATCTCGGCATCGACGTCGATTTCATCGGCCACGACAAGATGAGCGAACTGTGGCCCGGCCTGCACCTCGACGACTTCGCCGCCTTCGCCTACGAGCCGCTCGGCGGACGCGGCGAGGCGTACATGGCCGGCATGGCGTTCGCCGCCTCGGCCCGCAAGCTCGGAGTGAAGATCCGGCAGTCCACCCCGGTCACCCGGCTGCTGACGGACAACACCGGGCGGGTGATCGGCGCGGAACTGGCAAACGGTGACGCGATTCATGCCGAGACGGTGATCGTTGCCGCCGGCCCGTGGACGCCCGCGCTCACCGCCCCGGTCGGCGTCCCCGTCGACGTCAAGGCCCAGCGCGCGCAGCTCGTACTGGTGGATCAGGGCGAGCCGACTCCCGCGGTCCCCGTGCTGTCAGATCTGGCCGGCCTGTCCTACATCTGTCGCGAACCGAATGGTGAACTGCTCGTGGGTAATTCGGACCACGCAGCCCCACAGTACATCGATCCCGACAACTACGTGAACCGGGCCGACGAGTCGACCGTCGACAAGATCATCATGAAGATGGGGCACCGCCTCCCCGATATGCCCGATCCCCGGATCACCAGTTCGTATGTCGGCGCATACGACGTGACCCCGGACTACAACCCGATCATCGGTCCGGCACCGGTCGACGGTCTGTTCCTCGCCACCGGCTTCTCCGGTCACGGGTTCAAGATCTCGCCCGCCGTCGGCAAGATGGTCGCGGACATGTTGTTGGTCGGGTCGACGACCCTCAAGGACGTCGATCCCAACGACTTCCGTTACTCGCGATTCGCCGAGGACGACCTGCTGCTCAGCCTCAACCCCTACAAGGGTGCCGGCGAGATGCGCTGATCGCCAGATGCCCGCCGTGAGACCCGCGCCGTAACGGCGCGGGTCTCATGTTGCCTTGGGGTATCCATTACGTTCGGAAATCGTGGCGGCGGCAGCTTTCACGTGTTCAGCGATCGCGTGCGGGTCGGTGATGCGGAAGGTCGGACCGGAGATGGTCACTGCGGCCACCACAGAACCGTCGAGGGTGCGGATGGGCGCGGCTATCGCGCTGAGACCGAGCTCGTGCTCGTCACGCGTCAAAGCCCAACCGCGATCGTTGACCAGCTTGAGCTGCGCTTCCAGTTCGGCGCGGTCGGTGATGGTGTAGTCGGTGAACCGCTCCAGCGGCCCGGCCAGCACTTCGTCGCGCTCCTCGGCGGACATGAATGCAAGAAAGACCCGGCCGGCGGACGTGGCGTGGATGGGCGTGCGTTGGCCGACCCAGTTGACCGTGGTGATCGTCGACGAGCCGATGACCTGGTCGATACTGACAACGGCGTCGCCGTCACGGATGGCGATGTTCACCGTCTCGCCGACCTCGGCTGCCAGTGTCTGACACACCGGGCGGCTGATGACGGACAGGTCGTACCTGCGCGTCGCCCCCGCCGCCAGCTGGACGACCCCGTAACCGAGGTGGTAACGCCCGCGGTTCTCCTCCTGCTCGACGAGGCCCCGGGCCTCGAGCGTGGCCAGCAGCCGGAACGCCGTCGACTTGTGCAGGCCCACATCGCCCGCGAGTTCGGTGACGGTGCTCGGGCCGCGCTGGGCCAGGACCTGAAGGATCGTTATCGCCCGGTCGACCGACTGAACAGACGTATCAGACCCCTGGCGTCCCGTTGGTGGCATGGGAAAACGATACCGAGCGCCTCGGTTCCGTTCGAGTCATGGTTGTTCCCGATCCACTCAGCGCACGAGTCCGGCCAGTTGACGACAGGTCACCGTCAACGTCGTGACGTCGAACCGGTCGAGTGTGGACAGATGTTGCATCATCGTCGAGAACCGTTGCAGACGAGGTTTGTTCGTCGATGTCCAGTTCTCGATGCAGTCCTGCACGCCGCCCGCGGATGCCGCAACCTCATCACACACCTGTGCGGTGAGCTGAGCAAGAGTGCGGTAGAGGTCGTCTCGAAGAGCTAGACGGGCGAGGTTGTCCCACCGGTCGGTGTGCGGCAACTCATCCACGGCCGCCAGCAGGCGGCTCACGCCAAGGATGTCGCCGAGCGCATGGTAGGCGGCTGCCACCCGCACGACGTCGGTCTCGGGGTCGAGCCGCTCGGCGATGTCGATGACGTCGAGCAGCGCGAAGGAATGCAGCAACGAAACAGCCGTCCACGCCGTGGAATCGTCGATGCCGTGGTGTCCGAGGAGCCGTGCCGCAGCCGTGACACGGCCGAGTTCATCACCGGTCAGAACGTCGGGCAGGGACTGTCTGAGGCTGTCGACCTGCTGCCGGTAGCGGCGTATCTCGGCACCGATGGCGACCGGCTGCGGCCGGGCCGTGAGCACCCGCCGTGCGGTGCGGTCGATCAGTTCGCGCGTGTCCAGGATGATCGAGTCCACCTCCGCGACCGGCAGAGGACTCTCCCACAGACGCTGCCACAGGGCGGGTAGGTCGTGGATCCCGATGGCGACCCGGTAGGCGCGCACCGCATCCTCGACCGTCGTCCCCAACTCGTGCTCGAGGCGATACGCGAAACCGATCCCGGCACCGTCGACCATCTCGTTGACCAGCATGGTGGCGATGATCTCGCGTCGTAGCGGATGCTCGACGATGGCATCGGCGAAGCACTCGACCAGGGCCGCCGGAAAGTACTCGAGGAGGTGATCCCGACACCACACCGAGTCCGGGAACGATGACTCGAGCAGTCGCGCCTTGAGGTCGAGCTTTGTGTGTGCCAAGAGTGTCGCGAGCTCGGGCCCGCACAGGCCTTCCTCCTGAGCACGCAGGGAGTCGAATTCGGCGGCGGTCGGCAGTGCGGCCAGTGCCCGGTCGAGCCCGGTCCTCGCCTCCAGATCCGCGACCATCTGTTCGTGGATAGTGACCATGCGGTGTGCGCGGGCACGGGCCAGTCCGAGAACGTGGTTCTGCCGACGGTTCTCGGCGAGGACGCGGTCGGCGACATCGTCGGTCATCGTCGACAGCAACGAGTTGCGTTCGGCGACGTCGATCCGGCAGGTGCGCACCAGGTCGTCGAGCAGTACCTTCAGGTTGACCTCGTGATCCGAGCAGTCCACGCCGGCGGAGTTGTCGATCGCGTCGGTGTTGAGCCGCCCACCGCGGCGGGCGAATTCGATGCGCGCACGTTGGGTCAAGCCGAGGTTGCCGCCTTCACCGATGACGCGCACCCGTAGCTCGCTCGCGTCGACCCGCACCGCGTCGTTGAACTTGTCCCCGGCATCGGCGTGGGTTTCGGCACTCGCCTTGACGTAGGTCCCGACTCCGCCGTTCCAGAGCAGGTCCACCGGAGCGCACAGAATGGCGCGGATCAGGTCGTTGGGCGACAACGACGTCACTTCGGCCCCCAGACCCAGCGCACCGCGGACCTGCGGGCTGATCGGTATGCGTTTGGCCGAGCGCGACCACACCCCGCCACCGGCGCTCAGTGCCGAGCGGTCGTAGTCGTCCCAGGACGACCGGGGCTGCCGGAACAACCGGTCCCTGGCGTCATGTGCCCGTGCCGGATCCGGTGTGGGGTCGAGGAAGACGTGCCGATGATCAAAGGCGGCGATCAACTCGATGGTGTCGCTCAACAGCATGCCGTTGCCGAACACGTCTCCGCTCATGTCGCCGATGCCCACGACGGTCACGGTGTCCCGCTCGGGATCGACATCCAGTTCGCCGAGGTGCCTCTTGACCGACTCCCACGCCCCGCGGGCGGTGATGCCCATGGCCTTGTGGTCATAGCCCACCGATCCTCCCGACGCAAACGCGTCGCCCAGCCAGAAGCCGTAGGAGCGCGCGACATCGTTGGCGGTATCGGAGAATGCGGCGGTGCCCTTGTCCGCGGCGACCACCAGGTAGGGGTCGTCGGTGTCGTGCCGGACGACGCGATCCGGTGGGACAAGGTGCATTTCGCCGGCGGCGGTGGTCTCGCGGTTGTCGGTGATGTCGAGCAGACCACCGATGTACCCGCGGTAGCAGTCGCGTACGTGATCGAGATCGTGTGCATTCTGCCGCACGACGAACCCACCCTTGGCGCCCACCGGTACGATCACCGAGTTCTTGACCGCCTGGGCCTTGACCAGGCCGAGGATCTCGGTTCGGTAGTCAAACAGCCGATCCGAATGACGCAGCCCGCCTCGTGCCACGTGTCCGAAGCGGAGGTGCACACCCTCGAAGCCGGGTGCGTACACATAGATCTCGAACTGCGGGACCGGCGCGGGGACGCGAGGCACGCCGCTCGGATCGATCTTGAACGACACGACGCCGCGATCGCGGAACCAGTTCGTGCGCAAGGTGGCATCTATCATCGCGCGAAAGCATCGCAGGATGCGGTCGTCGTCGAGTCCGCTGACTCGTTCGATGACCTCGTCGAGCGTCTCGGCGACAGACCGCAGCCGCAACTGTCGGTCGGCGAGATCCGGCTCGAAGCGCGCGCGGAACAGGTCGACGAGGAGCCTGGCGGCCTCGTGCTGCGCCACGAGGGTGTCGGCCATGTCGTTCAGATCGAACACGCTGCCGATCTGTCGCGCGTATCTGGCATACGCGCGCAGGACGACGACCTCACGCCAGCGCAGTCCGGCGGCCACGGTCAGACGCGAGAAGCGATCGGATTCGGCGCGGCCGCGCCACGCGGCTCGGAATGCCTCGACCAGGTCGTCCCTTCGCCGCTCCTCGACCTCTCCGAGCAACCCGGTGAGATCGATGCCAAGATCGTGCACCCAGACGCACGTTCCGTCGGATCGGGTGAACATGGCCGGGTGTTCGTCGAGGACATCGGCGCCGAGGTGCTGCAGGGCGGGTAACAGCCGGCTCAGCGGCGCAGCGGTCGTCAGGTAGATCGTCGCGCGCATGGCCGGGGTGACGCCGGTCGAATAGAGACGCATGTCCACGTCGTCGATCGCCAGATCCATGATCCGCCGCAGATCCTCAACGACCTGATCGACCCGGTCGATGCCCGCACGCGCACGGTAGGTCTCGGGCGTTCCTGCGAGCATCCCATCGAGTTCTTCCGGCTTCCATCGGGATTCGGTCTTCGCGAGCGCTGCTTTGACGTGGTCGTCCCAGGTGCGAAGCAGACCGGTCAGTTCGCCGCGCAGCCGATCGAGGTGCTCCGGGGTCGGCACAGGGTTGCTCGTCGCATGCAGGTCAACGTGGACGACGGTGCGATCCGAGCGGATCCCGTAGACACCGGATGTCACGACGGCACCACCGTGACCACGAGCAACTGATTCGACGAATGCATCGCGCTTGGTCGACGAGTACCGGGAGGTGGGCATCGTCACCAGATAGCTGGTGAGCCGGCCGTCCAGCGATGGCCGGACGTATACACCGACCTGGGTCGACCGCCCGTTGACCAGCGTGTCCGTGCTGATCGCCGCCATCAGCGAACCGTCGTCGGCCAGTAGTTCTTCGCGGGGCAGAGCGGTTGCGGTGTCGGTCACGATGCGCCCGGTGTGCGAGGTCGCCGAGCATCCGTGCGCGGCGAGTGCCGCGTCGAGATGTGCGGACAGCACCGGAATGTCGGCGATGTCCTGTGCGTGCGCGGCGACGGTCAGCGAGCCCACGAACTCGTGGATGAGCGTCTCGCCGGATTCGGTTTTTTCCGGGACCGCGACCAGCAGTCCCGGCTGCCCACCCAGGACGATCGGACCGACGGTCCGACCGATTGTCGTGGACGTGACGGTCGGCAGCATGCCGATGATCTCCGCCCCCAGGGACAGGACGGGGCGGTCTGTCCCCGCCCACCGCTTCCGATAACCACAGGGCGAGAAGTTACCTCCGGCAAGCCAACCGAGCATGCCACCGTGTTCGGGGTCGTTGCGGGAGGCGACTTCGGCAAACGTCGATCCGATCCGCACGGAGACCGAGCCGACCGCCCGGGCCTCGGCAACAGCCGACTCGACCGCGGATTGGATGACGAATGTGTCGGCCGAGGCGCCCGAGAGGAACTCCACCGATATCCACGCTTCCGGGACAACGGCACCGGTCACCTCCGCGTCTCCGTGCTGTGGGTCCCGGAACCCGAGCAGGACCCCGGAGGGATCACGCTCGACGTGCAGGACCGGGTGGATCACCCGCGCAGTCCGGCCACCCGCCCGGTCGATCGCGGTGAGGACCGCGCTGACCAGATCGGGTAGGTCGTCGGTGATGATGTCCACACCGCGTTCGCCGATGTCGATCAGCTCCGCACCAGGGGGGCGGTTGAGGCCGCGGGTGATCTGCGCGGCAGCCCTGTCGAGGGCATCTGATGCGCCATCACGACCCTCCCCGGGCCCGTCCATCGGGCCCGGGGACTGGACGCGGTATGCCGCGGCCAGTGCGGCGGTGAGGTCGGACCGGTTCTGTCCGGCGATGCTCGTCGTGACGGCGCCGTCGGTGTCGTCGCTGATCTCAGGGGTTCTCAACGTGGTCTCCGCCGTGGGTGGTGATGTGGTGGGTGGTGATGTGGTGGGTGGTGATGGCGTGGTGATGATCAGTCGCTGATGACCGACCGCAGGAAGAGCATCAGATTCGCCGGCCGCTCGGCCATGCGGCGCATCAGGTACGGGTACCACTGGCTGCCGAACGGAACATAGATCCGCACCCGGTATCCGTCGGCCGCCAGCTGCTCCTGCAGTTCCCGACGCACCCCGTAGAGCATCTGGAACTCGAAGTCGCGCTTGTCGATTCCGAGGCGCTCGGCGGCCGCCTTCACGATGTCGATGCAGGTGTCGTCGTGGGTTCCGAATGCCGGGTCGGGCAGGTTCTTCAGGGCCCATTCGGAGAGATAGTGGTATTCCGCGGTCACCTCGGCCGGGTCGACGATCGCCTTGTCGATCGTCTCCAGGAAGGCGCCCTTGACCAGCCGGATACGCGGCTTGATGTCGGTGAAGGAAGCCAGGTCGTCGGGAGTCCGGCGCATCGCTGCCTGGATCGCGACACGCGTATTCGGATGGCCCGGCAACAGCGAGCGGTATGCCTCGAGCGTCTGCGGTCCGACGGAGCTGTGCTCCATGTCGACCTCGACGGTGATCCCGGCCTCCGCGCCGACGTCGAGCAGTTGCTTCAAGTGGCCCTCACAGACGATCGGGTCGAGCCCGATACCGAGCTGGGACAGCTTGACCGACACCGTTGAACCCGGGGACTGGGTGGCCAGTGCATGGATGGTGTCGACATAGGCCGCGGTCGCCGCCGCCGACTCACTGAGGTCGCTGACGGTTTCGCCCAGCAGATCCAGACTGACGTCGATGCCCTTGGCGTTGAGTTCACGGGTCGCGGCAACGGCCTCGTCGAGGGTGGTGCCGGCGACGTACCGGGCAACCAACGGCTTGGTCAGCCTGTTACGGCTGATCGTCCGCTCGAGACGCTTGCTGTCCGCGGCGAGGAGGAGGGTCTTCTTGATCATGGTGTTCCTTCGGTTCAGATTGGTTTGTGTTTGAGTTGTTACAGGTCGATGGCCAGGTCGCCCAGGGGTTTCGAGCAGCAGACCAGGATCTTGTTGCGCGCGATCTCCTTCGGACGGATACCGCCGTTGTGCTGCATGTCGACCTCGCCGCTGAGCAACGTTGTCTTGCACGTGCCGCACATCCCCTGGCCGCATGACGACGGCATCCGCACACCTGCCGCCAGCGCTGCGTCGAGCACGGTCTCGTCCTCGCCGCAGCGGATCGTCTGGCCGCTGGAAGCGAGTTCAACGGTGTAGGTGGTCACCGATGCGTCGTCGTCGGCGGCGGCCGCGGTGTCGTCCGGTGTCAGCGACTCGACAACCGTACGATCGGCCACGGGCAGGGTGTCGAACGAGAAACTCTCCTCGTGATACCGGCGCATGTCGAACCCGAGGTCGTCGAGGATCCGCCGGGCCGCGGACATATAAGCCGCAGGGCCGCAGGTGAAGGCGACGCGTTCGGCGAAGTCGGGTGCCATCGTCTCCAACATCGCGGCCGTCAGCCGGCCCCGCAGTCCCGTCCAGCGCTCGGCGGGATAGTCGCTCTCGCACACATGGACAACACGGAGACTCGGCATCACCGCGGCCATCGCGTCGAGTTCCCGGCGGAACAGGATGTCGGCGGGGGTGCGCGAGCTGTGGATGAACACGATGTCGGCGTCCGAGCCCAGATCGAACAGGGTGCGGGTCATCGACATCACCGGGGTGATCCCACTGCCCGCGGACAGGAACAGGTATTTGGCTGCGGACTCTTCGGGCAGGGTGAACGTCCCCAGCGGGGCCTGAACAGAGACCTCAGCGCCGGGAACCATGTTGTCGTGCAACCAGTTCGACACCTGACCACCGACCACACGCTTCACGGTGATGCCCAGTAGGTGTGGGCGGCTCGGGGGCGACGAGATCGTGTAGCACCTGCTGACCGTCGTACCGTCGATGTTCAGCTGCAGGGTGACGAATTGCCCCGGTTCGAAGTGGAAGGTTCGGCCGACAGGCGGTTCGAAGAAGAACGACTTCACGTCGTGGGTGATCTCCTGAACCGTCCGGCAGACCAGGCGCACCTCGTCGTCGTCTCCCCAGAGGTCGGTGGTGACATCGAGACTCGGCGTCGAGATCGGGCGGATGGGTGGAACGGCGAGCGAGCGCGCCGCATACTGAGTCGCCGTCGTCATGGCGAGACCTTTCGAAGATGAAACGGGTTGGCGGGAGTCAGGACTCGAAATGAGCGCGGAGACGCTGGATGTACCAGTTGACGAAGGCCTCGACATCTCCCTCGACCATGGAGTACGGGCCGGGTATGTAGCCCGGATCGGACACGCCCTTCTGCGCTCCCGCAACCAGGTCGCGGTCTTGGAGGTTCGTCGCGTTCCACACCGACGTCAGGTTCTCGAGGTTGTAGTCGACCCCTTCCCGGGCGTCCTCGTGCACCAGCCAGGTGGTTCGGACGAGACTGCGTCCAGGGGCGAGGGGAAGGACACGGAACACCACGGCGTGATCGCTCAGCAGGTGGAACCAGGAGTTCGGCTGCATGTGGATCGACAGGTCGCCGAACCGCGCGTCGGGGATGTTGCCCATCAGCTTGTGGCACACCGGCTCACCGTTCGGGCCGAATGACGAGCCGGATCCGTCGAGCGGTAGGTGCGAGACCTGGAATCCGGTTACCCGCGTGTCGAGTTCCCGTCGTTCATCGCGAGGGAAGTTGCTGCGCGAACATGCCTTGGTCAGGTGTTCCTGTGCTGTCTGGTACCGCTCGAAGACGGGTCGCATCCGCGGGGTGATGTCGTTGGCGGAGTATCCGAACAGCGGGAAGTACGCCGTGATGAGCTCGGGATGCGCGCCGTCGCAATGCTGGCACTCCCGGTTGTTCTCCATCACGAGCTTCCAGTTGCCCTCCTCGATCAGGTCGGACTGATGGGCGACCTTCGTATGGACCAGATCGAATGGGGCGATATAGGGCTCGAGGACGGCCGCCACCTCGTCGAAGTCGGGCGGGGTCTCGTCGGCGAGACAGACGAAGATCAATCCGGCGACGCTGCGCACATGCACCGGGCGTAGGCCCAGTGCCGACCGGTCGAACCCGGGCGGCTGCGACTCGGCGTATACCAGCGTGCCGTCGACGCGATAGGTCCACTGATGGTAGGGGCACACCAGATTGCCCACCGAACCGCATCCGTTCTCCAGGAGGCGGGAACCGCGATGCCGGCACACGTTACGGAAGGCACGTACCTGCTCATCGTCGTCGCGGACGATGATCACCGAATACGGGCCGATGTCGATGGTCACGTAGTCACCCGGGTCGGGAATCTCCGCCTCGGTTGCGCTGAACAGCCAGTGCTTGGCGAACACGGCGGCGAGATCGAGGTCGAAGACCTCCTGACTCGTATAGAACTCCGCCTCCAGGCTGTAGCCGACCGCACGACGGTCGATGAGTGCTTCGACGTCGCCCGCGGGCGACAGGGTGTCCAGGTTATTCATGGCAACTCCGGGAAAAGGCGGGCTCCTGGCTCGTGGCCTTGCCCGGTTTCATCCGGGACATTTGTGCCGTATTACGAAACATGAGCGATGTACGAAACAATGATCGCCTGGGAGGGACCTCGTGTCAACCCCGGCGTATGACCGTCGGGCAACCTTCCCCCAGTAGCCGCGCTTCGGGCAAAGACCCAGCTAACACCGCACCAGACCGCTCGAGAGTCGACACATACACAAATTGATATCGCATCTGAAACATCGAATTTACGTGCGATTTTGGCCTTGACATCACCGCATCAACATTGTTTCGTAATACGGGTTAGTTCCTCAATACAGAACGGAGGTTCGTTATGGGACCCACCGAACACGAGCGCCAATCAGCCGAACACAGCGTCCCCGCGTCCGACGCCCACCGAACCACTGACGAGAGCAGCGACGCCGGATTCCCCGTCGACAAGGTCGTCTTCGGCGGCGGGATGGCTCTGACCCTCGCCTTTGCGGGCTGGGGTGTCATCGCGCCCGAATCACTGGCCTCGACCGCGTCGATGCTCCTCGACTCGGTCATCAGCTCGGTTGGGTGGGTATACGTCCTGGCCACCACGGGGTTCGTCGCTCTGATGCTGTGGCTCGGGCTATCGCGTGTCGGCCGGATCCGGCTCGGACGCGACGACGAACGGCCGGAGTTCAGCACCGTTTCCTGGATCTCGATGATGTTCGCGACCGGCATGGGGATCGGACTGATCTTCTGGGGGGTCGCGGAGCCGGTTTCCCATCTCATGACACCTCCGATGGGTCGCGCCCAGGGCGGAACAACCGAGGCTGCGGAGCTCGGGATGCAGTACACGTTCTTCCACTGGGGTCTGCAGCCGTGGGCGCTGTACGGCGTGGTGGGCCTGGCCCTCGCGTACGTCACGTTCCGTAAGGGCCTACCGAATCTGCTGAGCTCGATCGTGTTGCCGCGCAAGGATCCATCCCATCCCGCGCGACGGGCCGTCGACATCTTCGGCCTGTTCATCACGACCTTCGGGGCAGCGACATCACTGGGACTGGGCGCCCTGCAGATCAACAGCGGCCTGGCCAGGGTTTTCGGCGCCCCCATCTCCAACACCATCTCGATCGTCGCGATCGTCATCCTCACCGCGCTGTTCGTGATCTCCGCCGTCTCCGGCACCGAGCGCGGTATCAAGTGGATGTCCAACACCAACAGCGTGCTGGCGCTCTCTCTGCTCATCTTCGTCTTCGCCTTCGGCCCGACGATCTTCCTTGTCAACATGTTCGTCACGTCCACCGGCGACTACCTGTTCGGACTGATTCCGATGTCGTTCGAGACGGGAGCCTTCGGGGGCGGGGACTGGCTGTCGGGTTGGACGATCTTCTACTGGGCGTGGTGGATGTCCTGGGCGCCCTTCGTCGGCACATTCATGGCCCGCATCTCACGGGGTCGCACGATCCGGGAGTTCGTCATCTGCGTCCTGATCGTGCCCACCTTCGTCAGCATGATCTGGTTCGCTGTCATGGGCGGCACCGGCATCCGGTTCCAACTCGAGGGGACCGCGGACATGGCCGGCTCATTGTCCAGCGGCGTCGAGAACACCCTGTTCACACTCCTCGACGCACTCCCGGTGCCGGCGATCGTCGCGGTCGTGGTGATGCTTCTGATCATGACGTTCTACGTCACCGGCGCAGACTCCGCGTCACTCGTGCTCGGCATGCTCTCGCAGCGCGGTACGTTGCACCCGAAGACCTGGCTGGTCGTCACCTGGGGCTCGATGATCGGCGTCGTCGCCATCGCACTGCTGCTGGCCGGCGGGCTGGACGCGATACAGACGACTGTCATCGTTTTCGGTGTTCCCTTTGTCGTGGTGATGGTCATCGCCTCCGTCAGCCTCGTGCGTCAACTGCGAGCCGAGCGGCCCGGCGAGGATCTACCGACAGATCGGGTGCAGCGCTCTGATGTACACAAGGTCCTGGATCCGGCAGCGACGCAGGATCTTCCACTGGTGGAACGGATGCCGGTGAGGGCACCGGCGATCGACCCTGCCGCCGAGATGATCGGCGACAGACCGAACTCGCCGACCGGGTCGGGTATCGTTCGCCGCTGAGGCGACCGCGTGTGCGGGGTGCGTCGGCGGACGCACCCCGCACAGCGTTTGCATTGACCCAGCCATCACCGATCACCGAACCCAAGGTGCACAGATGAAGATCTCGGAATTTCACGTCTACCAGGTCGACTTGCCCGTCCGTGGCGGACCCTATCGGATGTCGAACTCGGAATTGTTCAGCGTCCGATCGACACTGGTGAAGCTGGTGGCCGACAATGGGCTCGCCGGGTGGGGCGAGACGTGTCCGGTCGGACCGACGTATGCCGAATCACATCCCGCGGGTGCACGGGCCGCGCTCGGCTTACTCGGGGAAGGATTGATCGGGAGCTCCGTACAGCCCATCCCGCTTCATCGGCGGATGGACTCGATGCTGTACGGACACCGATACGCGAAGGCGGCCGTCGACATTGCGGCACATGACCTGCTGGGCAGGCATTTCGGAGTCAGCGTGGCCGATCTACTGGGTGGCGCACTGTCGGATCACGTCCCGTCGTACTACTCGTTGATCGTCGACGATCCGGACGAGACGGCTCGTGTTGCCGCGGAGAAGGCCGCGGAGGGCTTTCCGCGGCTGCAGATCAAGATCGGTGGCCGCGCGGTAGAAGAGGACATCGCGGCGGTGCGCCTGGTGTGGGAGGCGGTGCGCGGCACCGGAGTCCGACTGGCGGTGGACGCCAATCGCGGATTGAACACTCGTGACGCCATCCGACTGAGCCGGCAGTGCCAGGATGTACCGTTCGTCCTGGAGCAGCCGTGCAACACCATCGACGACCTACGGGTGATCCGCCCGATCGTCGGGCACGGCATCTACATGGACGAAAACAGCGTCGACCTGAACACCGCCGTCGTCGCGGCAGGCACCGGCCTCGTCGACGGCTTCGGCATGAAGCTGACCAGGATCGGCGGGCTGCACCCGATGCGCGCCTTCCGCGACGTGTGCGCGGCCCGTCTGTTGCCGCATACCTGCGACGATTCTTGGGGCGGCGACATCATCGCGGCAGCATGCACACACATCGGCGCCACGGTGTCTCCGCGCCAACTGGACGGGGTGTGGATCGCTGCGCCTTACATCGACGGGCACTACGACCCCACCAACGGCATTCATATCATTGCCGGACATATCAAGGTGCCCACCGGCGCCGGGCTTGGCGTGACGCCCGACGAGGCCGTGATCGGCGCCCCGGTCGCGTCGGTCGGCTGACAGTCACGGGCCACCGCATTCCGCAGGTTCGAGTGGACGAGCTCCTGCAACATCACGTCGACGAGTTCGACTCCGGGCCGGCCACTTCCGTGGTCAGCCCGGAGTCGAGTACTGGTCAAGCCGGCCGGAGCCCGTCCGGCTCGAAGAAGCAGCTCAGCGGAGCAGCTCAGCCTTTGACGACGGTGTCGCCGAAGTGCTTGGGGAATCGCGGCTGACCGTTCCAGGCGGTCACGCCGCCGTCGACCGCGATCTCCTGGCCGGTGACGTAGGACGCCAGGTCCGAGGCCAGGAACAGCATGACCTTGGCGATCTCCATCGGCGAGCCCACCCGGGACATCGGAATGTTATCCATGTAGCTCTGGAATGCATCCGGATGCCCGCGCAGCGGGCCGGTCAGCTGCGTCTCGATCAGACCGGGGGAAATGCAGTTGACGCGAATGTTGTCCAGCGCATAGTCCAGTGCCAGGTTGCGGGTGTAGTTGATCACGCCGCCCTTGGCCGCCGCATAGGCGTTGAAGCCGTAGTCGGCGCGGGTGCCGGACACCGAGGCGGTGTTGATGATGCTGCCGCCATGGCTCATCAGGTGTGGCACGGCGTGACGGCAGGTGTGGAACAGGGCGTTGAGGTTGACGTCGATGATCTTGTGCCAGTCGGCCGGATCGATCAGGTGGGTGCGGCCGTAGATGCCGAAGCCGGCGTTGTTGACCAGAATGTCCAGGCCACCGAGGAAGCCCACGGCCTGCTCGATCATCGGTCCGATCTGCTCCGGCGCGGAGAGGTCGACCTCGACGAACGCAGCCTTGGCGCCCAGTTCGTCGGCCAGTTGCTTGCCTCGATCGGCATTCATGTCGGCGATGACGACGCTGGCGCCGTGTTCGAGGAACAACCGTACGGTCTGTTCGCCGATGCCGTTGGCGCCTCCGGTGACGATGGCCTTCTTGTTCTCCAGCATGCCCATGAGAGTTCCTTTTCTTGTTGTGGGAGTTCGATTTTCGAGGTTGACGGTGGTCAGTCGGCGATCTTGACGAGCTGCTTGCCGATGTTCTCGCCGGTGAAGAGGCGTCGCAGGGCGCTCGGCGCGTTCTCGAGACCCTCGACGATGTCGATCTGGTTCTTGATCTTTCCCTCGGCGGCCCAGGTGGCGAGGTCGGCGATCGCCTGCTCCGCCCGATCGAGGCGATCGAAGACCAGGAAGCCGCGCATGGTGCCGCGCTGCAGGGTGAGGTTGAAGACGTTGCGCACCGGGACCAGTCCCTGGGATTCGCTGTAGCCGGAGATGGAGCCACAGAGCGCGATCCGCGCCCCGACCGCGACGCGGCCGAGTACCGCGTCGAGGATTTCGCCGCCGACGTTGTCGAAGTACACGTCGATGCCCTCCGGGCACGTCTCGCCGAGGCGCGCGTCCACGTCCTCGTTCTTGTAGTCGATGGCATCGTCGACGTTGAGCTCGTTGCGCAGCATGTCGCACTTGCGGGGTCCGCCCGCGATGCCCACGACGCGAGCACCCTTGATCTTCGCGATCTGGCAGACGACCGAGCCGACGGCCCCCGCCGCACCGGAAACGACCACCGTATCGCCGGCCTTGACCTCCGCCACGTCGATCAGGCCGATGTAGGCGGTGAGCCCGGTGATCCCGAACAGCGACATCGCGGTCGGAGCGTCGACGCCGGCGGGGATCGCCACCGGCGGGATGAGGCCGCCGAAGGGGACCCGTCGCTGACCGCGTAGTCCTGCCAGCCGAAGGCGCCGGTTACGACGTCGCCGACCTGGAAGTCGGGGTGGCGGGACTCGACGACCTCGCCGGCGGATGCGCCGACCATCATCTCGCCGATCTCGACGGCAGGGATGTAGCTGTCGAACTCCATGTAAGTGCGCTGTGCGGGGTCGCAGCTGAGCCACCGGTTGCGAACGAGGAACTCACCCTCGGCAATCGAGGGCACTGGCTCGACCGTCAGATCGAAATCCTGGGGGCCCACGATTCCCGTCGGGCGCTTGGCAAGCAACCACTTGCGGTTCTTGTTGGTCATGATTTGCTGTCATCTTCCTGTAATCACTGTGATTCACCACTGAACAATGTCAGTTATGTGAGTCTGCGCTCGCAGAGGCCAGGAAGTATTGACAGTAGAGACCACGCATTTGACAGTAGAGAGCATGTCTGTGATCCGGGGCACATCGTTGCGCGGCTATCCGGAGCTGGTGTCAGAGCTGGGCGGCGACCCGGATGTACTCCTCGCGTCCGTCGGCATCCGGGCGGCCGATGTCGGCAACTTCGACGCGTTCATCACCTATCTGGCGCATATCGACGCTGTCGAGTCGGCGGCCAGGGCCACGCAGACACCCGACTTCGGACGCCGGCTCGCCGAGCGCCAGGGCATCGAGATGTTCGGACCGGTCGGTGTTGCGGCACGCACGGCGAAGTCCGTGGCGGGAGCGATCGACATCTTCGAGAACTATCTCGGCACCTACAGCCCGTCCAATTCGGTGGTGATAGACGCGGGCGACGAAACGTCGTTCTTGGAGTTCAAGATCCTGATTCCCCACCCGCCCGCATGCCCGCAGACCTTCGAACTGGGGCTGGGCGTGATGCTGCGGGTATTGCGCTTCCTGCTCGGGTCAGGCTATGCACCGACGACGGTCCACATTCCGCACGCCCCACTGGTATCGCCGGAGGAGTATCTGCAGTACTTCTCCTGCACACCGAAGTTCTCTGCGACGCGAGCCGGTATGACCGTGCTGGCCTCCGAACTGCGGCGACCGATGGTGCGCGACGAGATGGCCCATCGGGTCGTGCTCGACTATCTCGACACCGTCATCGATCGGCACCGGCCGACGATGTCGTCATCGATACGTGAGCTCGTCCGGCAACTTCTGCCAACGGGTTCGGCCACGGTCCCGATCGTCGCCGAGCAATTTCGCGTGCACCCGAATACGTTGCGGCGCCGACTCGTCGCCGAGGGGACGAGCTTCAACGCCGTGGTCGACGATGTGCGACGCGAGATGGCCGTGCGTTATCTGCGGGACACGGACATTGCCTTGAGCCACCTTGCCCGCGAACTCGGCTACTCCGAGCAAAGCGTCCTGTCCCGGTCGTGTCAGCGCTGGTTCGGCTCGAGCCCGGCCCCGCTGCGGGTGAAGTGGCGACAGTCGCCACCACCGAACGCGAGCCGATCTGTCGCGGCGGGCAGTCCCACCGCCACAGATCGGCGCGGGAATCAGCCGAACTGTTCAACAATCATCTAGCGGACACTTTGTCCATTCAAGGACCTCTGGTAGCGGCAGGGTCATGACGATGCTCACCCAGAGCCGGATAGACCCAACCGAGGTACCGCGAGAGTTCGCGGGCACCCCACCGCACCAACTCGGCCACCGACCGGCCCTCGTCCGGCGCAGCCAGGATGCCGTCCCGGAGACCGCTGACCGACAGCGACGCCGCGACGCGTCCGTAGTGATCGAAAATGGGCGCACCGATGGCCGCGATACCCGGGGTCACCGTGTTGTCGCTGATCGCCAGCCCGGCTTCCCGGATCGCTTCAAGCTGGGCGTACAGCTCTGAGCGCGATACGGCATCGCGCCGAAGATCCTCGCTCGACGATGCGATCGACGCGTACTCATCCCAGGCCCCTTTCTCCTCGAAGGCGAGCAGCGCGCGTGGTGCGGCCCCGACATGCAGGGGTAGCGAACGCCCCAACTGCAGAACCGTGCTGTTCACCCGCACCCCGTCGATGCGCTCGATGCAGACCGCGCGCGGGCCGTTGCGCACGCACAGGAAGGTCGTCTCCCCGGTGGCGGCATGAATCTCCTCGAGAATCGGACGGGCCGCCTTGCGGATGTCGAGTCCTCGCAGCAGCTCCGACGCCAGGGTGAGAAGCTTGCCCCCCACTCGATAAGCACCCCGTGGCGTGATCTGCTCGACCCAGCCGAGCTCGACCAGGGACGCGAGCATCCGATACACCGAGCTGGCCGGTTCGCTGGTGAGTTCGGTCAGTCGAGCAGATGTCGCAACACGTTCTGCGGCAAGGGCTTCCATGAGCGCCCCGGCCTTGAGGATCAGTGCGGGCGAGCGTGTTCCGCTCCGCTCACCCGCCGAGTCGGCTCCCCCCCGGCTGAGCGGACCCGGCGGCACTGGGCGCTTCATCGAATCGGCGATCGCACGCGCAGCGATCTCGAGGACCTGCGCCGCCGAGTCCGCCTGGGGCACGACGCTGGCCCGCAGACCGGCGACCGAGACCACACCGACGAGCACGTCGTCACGGCGCACGGGTACCGCCACCGACGCGATGCCGTCGACGATCTCGCTGTCGGCGACGCTGAAACCGCGCGTCACCGTGGACTCCAGCAGAGCGCGCAGCTCAGCGATGCCCGTGGGCGTCCCCGATGCCAGCGGTTCGAAGTCGGCCGAGGCCAGCAGCTCGGCCTGGGCTTCGGGCGGCGCGAAGGCCAGGGCCACGTGCGATGCGGCGCCCGCATGCAGCGGGAGCACACGGCCGGGCTCGAGGTCCCGCAGGTCCACGACCGCCCCCGCCTCCTGATCCAGACACAACAACCCGCCGGCGCCCGGCACGGCGAAGTAGGCGTTCATGCCGACCTGCTCGCGCACCCAGCGCAACTGTTTGTGCAGTTCACGCCGATCAACGAAAGCCTCGACGACCGCATCGCCCCAGCGCAGCAGCCCCGGACCCAATTCGAGTTGGCCGGTGGCGCCACCGCGCACGATCTCCAACTGGTCGAGTGCCGCGGCGATCCGGTAGACGCTCGGCCTGGGCTCGTCCACGGCTTTCGCCAATTCGGCCGGGGTCGAGGGACCTGATCGTGCCAGTTCGTCGATGATCTGGCCCGCCTTGGTGAGCAGTTGTATGGAGTTCACCGCGCCTCATCCCTTGGTTCTCGGGCCTGGCCTGTGGCAGGCGCTCCCGAACAATCGACGTTGGCCATATCCCTTTCTACCAGAGTCATGGTACTGTACGAACACCTCGTCCATTGTATGAGAGTGAATCTTCCAAACGATCGCAGGAGGGTCACGTCGATGACCTACGACTTCGTCTATCAATCTCTGCCGATGAGAGTCCGCTTTGGTGCCGGTTCCCGCAGCCGGCTGGCCGAGGAACTCGACCACCTCGGCCTTCATCGCGTGCTGGTGCTGTGCTCACCCGGACACGACCATGTCGCCCAGCAGGTCGCCGACCTGCTCGGCGACCGCAGCGTCGGAATCTACCCGCACGCCGTGATGCACGTTCCGGCCCACGTCGCCGAGAAGGCCAGCGCCACAGCCGCCGACCTCGGTGCCGACGGCTGCGTCACCGTCGGCGGGGGTTCGGCGATCGGCCTCGGCAAGGCGATCGCCCTCAAACATCGGCTGCCCATCGTCGCCGTACCGACCACTTACGCAGGCTCCGAGATGACACCCGTGTGGGGCCTGACCACCAACGGCCGCAAAGAGACCGGGCGCGATCAGGCGGTCTTGCCCCGCAGCGTCGTCTATGACCCCGAACTGACCACGACCCTCCCGGTTGCGATGTCGGTGACCAGCGCGTTCAATGCCATGGCACATGCGGTCGAAGGGCTCTATGCACCCGATACGAGCCCCATCGTGTCGCTGCTGGCCGAAGAGGGCGTCCGCGCACTGGCCGCCTCTCTGCCCGGTGTGGTTGCCGATCCGACCAGCCTGGATGCTCGCAGCGAAGCCCTCTACGGCGCCTGGCTGTGCGGGGCCACCCTCGGCGCCACCACCATGTCACTGCACCACAAGCTATGCCATGCGCTCGGCGGCACGCTGAATCTGCCACACGCCCAAACCCATACGGTTGTCCTTCCGCACGCGCTGGCCTTCAACGAGCCCGCGGCCCCGACTGCGGTTGCCGCGCTGAGCCGCGCGCTGCCCGGCGACGGAGCGCCGTCCCTCCGAATCTGGCGGATGTCGCGCGACCTCGGAGCGCCGGCGTCGCTGGCCGAACTCGGCATGACCGAGGACGACATCGACCGCATCGCCGACGAGGTCACCGCCCGTCCCTACGGAAACCCGCGCCCGGTCACGCCCGACGCGGTCCGTGCCCTGCTGCGCGCGGCGTGGTCCGGAGACCGTCCCAGCCAACACTGAACCCATCCATCAGCACACAACCACGATCGGGAACACCATGACCACCACCGACGTCCACACCGCCGACTCCGCGCAGGATGCAATCGAAGAACGCTTGATCCGCAACGTCATTCAGTCCTTCGACAACTGCGAGAATCCGCGTCTGAAGTATCTGATGCAGGCGCTCGTACGACACACCCACGCCTTCATCCGGGAAGTCCGGCTGACCGAATCCGAGTGGAACACGGCCATCTCGTTCCTCACCCAGGTAGGCCACATCACCGATGACCGCCGCCAAGAGTTCATTCTGCTGTCCGATGTGCTCGGTGCATCCATGCAGACCATCAACGTCAACAACGAGGCCTACGGCGACGCCACCGAGGCAACCGTGTTCGGACCCTTCTTCGTCGACGACGCACCACGCATCGACAACGGCGGCGACATCGCCGGTGGGGCCCCGGGGCAACCGTGTTGGGTCGAGGGCACCGTCCGCGACACCGACGGTGCGCCCATCCCGAACGCCCGGATCGAGGTGTGGGAAGCCGACGAGGACGGCTTCTACGACGTCCAGTACGGCGACGACCGGGTCACCGGGCGAGCACATCTGTTCAGCGATGCCGAAGGCGGATTCCGCTTCTGGGGACTGACTCCCACCCCCTACCCCATCCCCCACGACGGCCCGGTGGGCAGGATGCTCGAGGCAACCGGACGCTCGCCGATGCGGGCCTCGCATCTGCACTTCATGGTGTCGGCACCGGGACAGCGCACACTGGTCACCCACATCTTCGTCCGCGGCGACGAACTGCTCGCCTCCGACACCGTCTTCGGGGTCAAGGAATCACTCGTCAAAGACTTCGTGGCACAGGAACCGGGCACACCCGCTCCGGACGGCCGCGAACTGAACGGGGCGAGCTGGGCCCGCGCACGCTTCGACATCGTGCTCGCCCCTGACCACTGACACCCGATTCCTGGAGTCGCGGTCAAGCCCGACGAAGCCATGACGGACGTCAATTCCAGACTGTGACCGGGCGGCAGCACCTATGCCCCTGAGAGACCGACCACATCTCGGCGCGACGGGAACAAAGCCGATTCCGACGGCGGTTGCGCCTGTCGTGTCGATCCCTCCCCTGAGTGCCGTGTCCCGGAGCGCCGCGTCCCTATGTGCTCTGACATGTGCCGGTGCGGCGAACCGTTCCCCGTTCTTCGTGCCGGTCGGGCGCTGCTGATGCGCCAGGGACCTCTCGCCGGGCGCTACCCGGCCCTCGCGGTCATGGTGACGTTTGCGCTGATCCCGTTCCTGGCGCTGTCTGCAGCCATCGAACCGCTCGTGCCCACCATCACCGAGCAGCTCGACATGTCCGCGCAGGCAATGAGTCTCGCGCTGGGGCTCGCGAATGCCGCCTACGCGGCGGGCACGGTGCTCGCGGTGCAACTCGCACAGCACCTGCCCCAACGGAGGATGTTGGTGGCCTACGCCGTCGTGCTGGTGACCGGTGCGGTGTTGGCCGCCGGCGCGCTCAACGCGACCATGTTCACCTGCGGCCTCGTCCTGCTCGGGCTGGCCACGAGCATGTTGCTCATCGCCGCGGCACCGCCGCTGACCATCGGTTTCCCGAAGGCTCGACTGCGGCAGACGGCGATGATCATGAACATGTGCGTCTTCGGCGCCGTCGCCCTCGGCCCGTTCCTCGGCGGTGTGCAGTCCGCCGCGCACGAATGGCGACCGCTTTTCTGGGTGATCGTCGGCGTGGCACTGCTGGCGCTGCTGATGGCCGTGCTGACCTTCGACGACGCTCCGCCCGCCGACCGGGATGCGCCGCGCGACCTGCGGGCGATCGGCATGGCCGCAACAGGCTGTGTCCTGGCCTTCGTCGGCGCGTCCCAACTCGCCTCGCACGCCCTGACCGACACCGAGGTCCTCGTGCCCATGCTCGCGGGACTCGCGCTGATCATCGGGTTGATCGTCTACCAGTTCCGCGCGTCGCGGCCGCTGCTGACCATCCGCTCGGTGTTCACCAGCTCGATCCCCGTCGCCGGCCTGGGGGTCGCCCTCTTCGCGGCGGCCGGTTCGGTGGCCGCGACGACACTGACGGCCAACGCCCTCATGGAGCAGCTCAGCCCGCTGCGGGTGGGACTGCTGTATCTGCCCGAACTCGGCGGGGCGATCCTCATGGCGGTGCTGTTCGGCACCGTCATCACCCGCCGCGCCATGCACTTCCTGCCGTTGATCGGCATGACGCTGTTGGCGATCGGCATCCTGGTGTTCCAGCTCGCGTTGCCGGCGAATCAGCCGCTGGTCATGCTGGGCGCGGCGCTCACCGGTCTCGCCCTCGGCGCGACCGTGGCGCCGGCGCTCTTCGTCGTCGGCTTCTCGTTGCGGTCCAACAGCTTGCAGCGGGTGTTCGCGATCATCGAGCTGTTGCGCGCCGTCGCCGCGTTCATGGTGGCGCCGGTTCTCACCCACTTCGCCCTGACCGTGGCCGCCGACCGCTCGGTGGGAACCGGCTACGCATTGTGGATCGGCTTCGGTCTGGCCGTGGCCGGGGCACTATTCGGGGTGGCGGTCTACGCGGCCAGTGGCGCACGCCCCGCCACCCCCGACCTCGATCACTTCCTGGACGGCGAAGAACCGGCATGGTTCTCGCCACCGTTGTTCGCCCGCCTGCGCAGGGTGTCGGCCCCGACGCTCGGCTCGGCCACCACCTCGACGCATTCGGTACTGACGCAACCGGCTCTGCGCGCACCGATGGAGGCGCGGTCACCGGTCTGCTTCGCCTACGACGGGAGTGACCTCGCCGATTCGGCCATCACCCGGGCCGCCGAGTACTTCGACTACGGGCGGGACGCCGTCGTGGTGTGCGTGTGGCAGCCCGCCGACGTCGGGTTCACCACCGGCGAGCGGCACCTGGATCCCAACAACGCCTCGTCCGTGTGCGGCGTCGCCGAGCAGACCGCGCAGCGCGGAGCAGATCTGGCCGAGAAGGCCGGATTCCGCGCTCGAGGGATCGCCGTGGAGGCCGCGCCGACCTGGCGGGGCATCCTTCGCGCCGCAGCCGAACACGATGCGAGCATGATCATCATCGCCCCGCACCGTCGCACCGGGATACTTGGTCACTTGCAGGGCAGCGTGGCCGAGGCCGTTGCCGCCAACGCCTCGATCCCCGTGCTGATGATGCCGTCATGTGGTCCCTCGGGTCCGAAACCGGCCGGCGTCGACGTACAACGGCAGGACGCAGTCATCGACGAGTTCGTCGATGTCGCGGTCACCCAAGGTGCCGCGCAGCAGAATCTCGTGCCGTAGCAAGTCCAACGGCAAGGCGGCCACCCGTGCCGGAATCGGTGAATCACCGAGTTCTCCGCGCTCTCGCGCCCGCTCGATGAGTAGGCCGGTGGCCTCGCCGCTGCGCGCGAAGATGAGTTCACGCAGTTGACTGGCTGCCTCCTGGTCGACGTCGGCGAGCACGCCGAGCATGATCTGTCGTCGGTTGTGATGTTCGAGTTGCTCGCGGCCGTGGCGCATCATCATCACCAGATCCCCTCGCAATGAACCGGTGTCGGGCACCGACAGGTCGACCACCTGGGCGTGCTCCCAGGCAGCCAGGACCATCTGTGCTTTTGTCGACCACCGGCGATAGAGGACCGGTTTGCTGGTGGCCGCCGCGGCCGCCACCCCCTCGAATGTCAGTCCGGCGTAGCCGTGCCGCCACAGTTCCTCGATCACCGCGGCGTAGATCGCGTTCTCCAGGTCGGCACCTCTTCGTCGTGTCGCCCGCACGACCACCTCCTTGGGATACGTTGCGTTTCTTAACACTCTCACCTACCGTATTAGAAACTATCCGTATCTTATAGGAGGTTGTCCGATGGCGATGACACCCAACCCCCAGTCATCCACCTCGGCGCCGCCGGCGAAGCTGGTGATCGGCCTGATCGCGGGCGTCGCGATCCTGTTGGCCCTGATGGTCACCGCCTTCGCGCTGCCGGCCGCGCGCTCCGCGCCCCACCAGGTGCCGATCGGTGTGGTGGCCACGGCCGCGACGACCCAGCAGCTCACCGATCAACTCGACGGGTTCGACGTCACCGCCTATCCGACCGAGTCCGCGGCCCGCGCGGCGATCGACCATCGTGAGATCTACGGCGCGATCATCGTCGACGGCCGGGATGTCACCGCCCTCGTCGCCTCGGCGGCCAGCCCCGCGGTCGCCGCACTCCTCACACCCATCGCCCAGCGAGTCGCCTCGTCAACCGGCGGAACCGCGCACATCGAGGACATCCGCGCTTTCCCCGCCGACGACCCGCGTGGTGCCGGCCTGGCTGCCGGTGCCCTGCCACTGGCCCTGGGCGGATGGATCGCCGCGATGGTCATCATGTTGCTCATCCACACCCCGGGTGCCCGGCTCCTCGCGGTCGCCGGGGTCGCCGTCGTCGGCGGTCTGGTCCTGGTTGCCACCCTGCGCTTCGTCATCGGCACCTTCGACGAGCACTTCTGGACGATCAGCCTGGTCGCCATGCTCGGCATCTTCGCCACCGCCATGATGGTCCTCGGCCTGCGTGAACTGTTCGGCGGCCCGGGCCTCGCGCTCGCCGCGGTGCTGCTCATCTTCCTCGGCAACCCGCTGTCCGGACTCGCCAGCGCACCCGAGATGCTGCCCACGCCGTGGGGTGCGATCGGACAGCTCCTCCCGCCGGGAGCCACCGGAGCACTTCTGCGCGACGTCGCCTTCTTCAACGGGCACGGCGCAGCCGGACCCGTCCTCGTCCTCATCGTGTGGCTGGCCATCGGCCTGTCGCTTTATGTCATCGGAGTCCGCCGCAACCGCAATCAGCACCAGGCCGACGACGACTCCATCACCGTCGGCCGACACACCGTGCCCAACGGGTGACTTCGGTCCCGACCTTCGATGAAATTCGGCCCTCCCGCACGGGCCGTCGGGTGTGCAATGGTGATAATGATCGGGGGTTGACCGTGCGCGCGGAAGGGGTCCCCGATGATCAAGGTGGTGGTGACCGACCTCGACGGCACCCTCACCCGCGGTGACGAACTCTCCGCGGAAGCGCTCGGCGCTCTCGATGCTGTTCGACGCGACGGCATGCTCGTCGTGCTTGCCACCGGGCGCATCCAGTCCGAACTCGAGGCGGCCTTCCCGCAGATCTCGCGACACGTCGATGCGATGGTGCTGGAGAACGGCGCGGTCGGCGTCGTCGGCAACACGACGATCGAACTCGCGTCGCCGGTAGACGAGGATGTGGTGCGCGAGATGGCCGCACGCGGAATCCCGTTTCGTCGCGGTCAGGGATTGTTGGCGACCACCACCGAGCATTCCGACGCGATCACGTCGGTCATCGCCGAGGTCGGATCGGACTGCCAGGTCGTGCACAACCTCTCCGAACTGATGGTCGTCCCGGCCGGCACCACCAAGGGCACCGGTGTGGTCGCCCTGCTGCGGCGGCTTGACCTGTCGCGTCACAACGCGGTCGCGATCGGCAACGCGGAGAACGACATCGCGCTGCTGAGCGTGGCCGAGATCGGCGCGGCGGTCGCCGATGCGGTGCCGTCGCTCAAGCGGCATGCCGATGCGGTGCTCAGCCATCCCAATGGTCCCGGTGTCGCCGAGCTCCTGGCGAAGCCCTACGTCACCGGGCTACAGCGCTGGTGTCCGTCCCGGCACTGGATCCGAATCGGAAACTACGACGGTCCTGAACAGGTGCCCGCGACGGTTCCTGGCAGTCAGGCACGCATCCTGGTCACCGGGCCGAGTGGCTCGGGCAAAAGCTATGTCGTCGGCCTGATGGCCGAGCAGTGGATCCTCGCGGGCTACAGCGTCCTGGTGGTCGACGCCGAGGGCGATCACGCCGGACTGAGCCGGCTGGCCCGCGTCCGGGCCGTGGACGCGGCCCACCACCTGCCGGCACCGACCGAGGTGGCGGGGATGCTCGAACACAACACCAGCGTCGTCGTCGATCTGTCGGCTCTCAACGAGTCCTCCCGGGCGAGCTACATGTCGCGGCTGCGGTTGTGTGCGGAGGCCCGGCGCGAGGAACGCGGGTACCCGCACTGGATCGTCCTCGATGAGGCCCATCTCCTGCGCCACGAGGCCAGCCTCGGCTGGGCGCACCGCGGCGGCTACGTGCTGTCGACGTTCGTTCCCGCCGAACTACCCGACGACGAACTCGAACAGTGTGACGTGACCGTCGTTCTGCCCGACGTCGACGTCGGGGGCCATATCTCGGAGCAGCCGCGGCGGTTCGCGACGCTCGAACTCGAGGGTGGACCGGCGCGGCCGTTCACCATGGGTGAGCGGATCACGGCCCACGTACGGCATCGGCACAAGTACGCAGACAAGACCCTCCCGGAGTCTCGGCGCTTCTACTTCCACGCCGAAGCTCCCGATGCGGAGACCGCCGGGACGGTCCGCGAGTTCAGTCATCAGCTGGCGTGGCTGCCCCCGGACATCGTCGAGTTCCATGCCGAACGCGGAGACTTCTCGCGGTGGTTCCGTGACACCTTGGCCGATTCCGACGCGGCCGACGAGATCGCAGACGCCGAAGAGCATCTCGCGGCTCAGCGTGCGGCCACGATCGAGCGGGTGCGGCGACGCATCATCGAAACGGTCGATCGACGCTACGCCCTCGACGCCGGCAGAGCGCGCGCGTCTGCCGATGAGGGCGAGGTCCACGGAGCCGTCGGCAGCCGGTGAACGGTCGACTCACGCCGTCCGCGGCGCGAGTTGACTGACTCCCCCACTCGGACGCGCAGCGCGGTCGGCGCAGATCGGTCAGCGGGGTCGCCACCGTTTCCAGACCGCACGCCCGGTGGCGCGGGTCTTGCCGTCGAAGAGCAACTGCGCCTCGCACACGATTTCCGGCTCGGTGGCCTCGACGATGACCGCGCGCAGCTCAACCGGGCTGTCGAGCGGACTGGGGCGTAGGTACCGGACATCGATGCCCGCGGTGAGATAGGCCAACTCCGCACCGGGCAGCGGGCCCCAGCCCTGGATCGACGCCTCGTTCATGACGCCGGCAGCCGAGTGGCAATCGAGCAGGGTGGCGATGATACCGCCGTTGAGAAACCCGATACCGTTGTCGTGCTCGGGCCACGGCATGAACGTCGCGGTGACACACCCGTCACCGACATAGCTCTTGAGTCGCAGTCCGCGCTCGTTCGCCGGCCCGCAGCCGAAGCACGTCATCATCGGGAAGATTCGGTCCTGGATCGCGATCTGGTCCACAGATGAACACTAGCGAGCATCAAGATCCAGCGCCCCTCCCTTGCCCGCAGACGTAGCGGGAATCGGCGCCCAGAGCCGATTCCCGCTACGTCTGCGGGAGCGGTGGGGGCCGGCGTGCGCCTTTGCGGTGTGGCCGGTCAGGACTTCACGAGCCGCGCGATGGCGTCGGCAGCCTCCTTGAGTTTCAGCTCGGCCTCGGGGCCACCCTGCTTGGCGGCGTCGACGACACAATGCCGCATGTGATCATCGAGCAAGCCCAGCGCGACACCCTCGAGCGCCTTGGTGAGCGCCGAGATCTGGGTGAGGATGTCGATGCAGTAGACCTCTTCGTCGACCATCCGGTGGATCCCGCGGGCCTGTCCTTCGATGCGTTTGAGCCGTGCGAGGTAACGGTCCTTGTCGGCGATGTAGCCATGGTGTGCGTGGGTGTCGGCCTCGGATGCCGGCGTGCTGTTGGCGGCCATGACGTGGTGCTCCTCGCTGTGACGGGTAGGGACGGCATCCTTGCGGTATACCCTATGGGGGTATACGTTAGCAGATACCGATACCCGCTAAGGGTATCGGAACGTGAAGCGAAGGAGTGACCATGACGACGACCGAATACCAGGTGACGGGCATGACCTGCGGTCACTGCGAGATGTCGGTGCGCGAAGAGGTCGGTGAGGTACCCGGCGTCGAGGACGTCCAGGTCAGCGCCGAGACGGGCAAGCTCGTGATCACCAGTTCGGATGCGATCGACGACGACACCGTGCTCGCCGCCGTGGAAGAGGCCGGTTACTCGGCAGCGCGAGTCGGATGAGGCAGGCCGGGTGATGCGCCCGGTCACCACACCCCAGCCGTAGCCGGGTCTCACCGCCCGCCAGCAAGAAGAGGAGATCTGATGAGTACGTCGGTGCCTGCAGCTCAGCAGCCGAGCTTCGAACTGGAGATCGGCGGTATGACCTGCGCGTCCTGCGCCAACCGGATCGAGCGCAAACTCAACAAACTCGACGGTGTCGTCGCCACGGTGAACTACGCCACCGAGAAGGCCAAGGTCACCACACCTGCGGGCTATGACCCGGCGCGCCTGATCGACGAGATCGAGAAGACCGGTTACACCGCGGCGCTGCCCGCGGTCGCCGAGCCCAGCAGCGCCCGACCGACCGGCGACGCCGACGAATCCGATCCGGAACTGCAATCGCTGCGCATCCGGCTGATCGGTGCGGTCGTGTTGTCGGTGCCGGTCATCGCGATGGCGATGATCCCCGCCCTGCAGTTCGAATACTGGCAGTGGGCGTCGTTGACGCTGGCGTCGCCCGTCGTCGTCTGGGCGGCGTGGCCTTTCCACAAGGCAGCCTGGGCCAATCTGCGTCACGGCACCGCGACGATGGACACGCTGATCTCGATGGGCACGCTCAGCGCCTATCTGTGGTCCTTGTATGCCTTGTTCTTCGGCACGGCCGGCATGCCCGGGATGACACACACCTTCGAGCTGACCCTCGAGCAGTCCGACGGTGCATCCAACATCTACCTCGAGGTCGCTTCCGGGGTGACGACGTTCATCCTCGCGGGCCGCTACTTCGAGAAGCGGTCCAAGCGCCGGGCAGGTGCGGCGCTGCGGGCCCTGCTGGAACTCGGCGCCAAGGACGTGTCGGTGCTGCGTGACGGGGTCGAGTCCAAGATCGCCGTGGACGATCTGGCGGTCGGTGACGAGTTCGTGGTACGCCCCGGCGAGAAGATCGCCACCGACGGTGTCGTCGTGGCCGGCACGACGGCGGTCGATGCGTCCATGCTCACCGGCGAGTCCGTGCCCGTGGAAGTAGGTGTCGGCGATGCGGTGACCGGCGCCACGGTGAACGCCGGCGGACGGCTCGTGGTGCGGGCCGTCCGCGTCGGCGCCGACACCCAGCTGGCGCAGATGGCCAAGCTCGTCGAGGATGCGCAGAGCGGGAAGGCCCACGTTCAGCGTCTTGCCGACCGGATCTCCGGGGTGTTCGTACCGATCGTCATCGGGATCGCCGCGATCACCCTGGCCGCGTGGCTGATCGCCGGCTATTCGGCGTCGGCGGCGTTCACCGCCGCAGTCGCCGTGCTGGTGATCGCCTGCCCGTGCGCGCTGGGCCTGGCCACTCCGACCGCTCTGCTCGTCGGCACCGGGCGGGGCGCGCAGATGGGTGTGCTGATCAAAGGACCAGAGGTGCTGGAATCGACCCGCAAGGTCGACACCGTCGTGCTCGACAAGACCGGCACCGTCACCACCGGCAAGATGACCCTCGTCGACGTGATCACCGAATCCGGCACCGATCGCGCCGAGCTACTGCGGCTGGCCGGCGCGCTGGAGAACTCGTCGGAGCACCCGATCGCCCAGGCCATCGCCAAAGGTGCGGCCGCCGAGGTCGGTGCTTTGCCCACCCCTGAGGACTTCGCGAACGTCGAAGGCCGGGGTGTGCAGGGCATCGTGGACGGCTCGGCAGTGCTCGTCGGCCGCGAATCGCTGCTGGCCGATTGGTCACAGCACCTGGGCGACGAGGTCGCGGCGGCCAAGGCTCACGCCGAGAGCGAGGGTAAGACCGTGGTCGCCGTCGGGTGGGACGGGCACGCCCGCGGGGTGCTCGTGGTCGCCGACACTGTCAAGCCGACCAGCGCGGCGGCCATCATGCAACTCAAGGGCCTGGGCCTGACTCCCGTCCTGCTCACCGGCGACAACGCCGCGGTGGCCGAGCAGATCGCCGCCGAGGTCGGTATCGACACCGTGTTCGCCGAGGTGTTGCCGGCCGACAAGGTCGATGTCATCGCCCGACTGCAGGCCGACGGGAAGACGGTGGCGATGGTCGGCGACGGCGTCAACGACGCTCCCGCCCTCGCCCGCGCGGACCTCGGGCTGGCGATGGGCACCGGCACCGACGTCGCGATCGAGGCCTCCGACATCACCTTGGTACGCGGTGACCTGCGCAGCGCGGTCGATGCGATCCGGTTGTCCCGCAAGACGCTCGGCACGATCAAGTCGAACCTGTTCTGGGCGTTCGCCTACAACGTGGCCGCCATCCCGATCGCCGCGCTGGGCATGCTCAACCCGATGCTCGCCGGTGCCGCGATGGCGTTCTCGAGCGTCTTCGTCGTCACCAACAGCCTTCGCCTGCGGCGCTTCCGGAGTTCGATTCCCGCCGGCGGGTGACGCCGAGACCTGTAACTGTTTCTTCACCAACGGATTTCCGATGGATTGATCGACGCGGCCTTGTCGCGTGCCACGCTGGTCGTTACGGTCGGCCTCAGGTGCGGTCCGACTCGACAGTTCGACCACCACGAGAGGAAGTCGAAGTGAGCGGATACGTTTCGGTCGCGGTGGTTCTCGTTGTGGGCGGAGTCGGTTGGAGTGTGCTCACTCTCGTGGCCCGTCGGATGCGGGTCGCGGCCCCGGCGCATGAGGTGCTGCCGTTCGGGTCGGGCTGGGATCTGCAGGAACACGCGCTGTCGCGGTATCACACGCGGTGGTATCCGATGACGCTCGTCTTCCTGGCGTTCGACGTCGAGATGCTCTTCATGTATCCGTGGGCGACGGTCGCCGGGTCGATCGGTGCCAAGGCCATCACCGAGATGTTCGTGTTCCTGGGGATCTTGATGGTCGCCGTGCTGTGGGCGTGGCGGGAGGGGGTGTTCCGGTGGCAGTGACCCGAGAGATGCTCACCGATGTGCGCACGCTCATCCTCGAGGCGCCCGGTGATGCCTTGTTGCGGATCGCGACCGAGGCGAGTCTCGTCCGCGGCGGCGGTGAGCCGGCCTCCTCCCCGGCCGCGGCCAACGCACTCGTCCTGTGCGGTGAGATACCCGATCGATTCGACGAACTCGTGGAACGACTGTGGCAGCAGATGCCGTATCCGAAGACGCGGGTGACCATTTCCGATCCACCGGAGATTGCCGACCGACTGTCGGAGGTCGCGAGAAGCATCCGTGACCTCCCGGCGCAACGGGCGGCCGCACTACGTGACGGACGAGCGTCGATGGCGGGCCAGAACGCGATGTCGGCCGGCGACATGGGCGGGCACGACGGTCACGACATGAGCGAGCACGAGATGGGTGGGCACGACGGTCACGACATGAGCGAGCACGAGATGGGTGGGCACGACGGTCACGACATGAGCGAGCACGACATGAGCGACCACGACAGTCACGACATGAGCGAGCACGAGATGTCCGACCACGACATGTCACACCACGACCATATGAGCATGTCGGGCCCGGGCGGGTATCCCCTCGCGATGGGTGACGACGATCGCGACGGCCTCGAGATGGACGTGCTCAACCGCACGCTGGGTCCCTTCCTGCCCGACTGGGATCCACGCCTGCTCGTCCATGTCGTCCTCGCCGGCGATCTGGTGCGATCGGCCGAGGCGGAGATCGTTTCGCCGATCGTTTCGCCGCGAGCCGGCGCACCCGGCCCCGACGACGAGGACTCCGCCGTGCTGCGACTCGACTCCGCCGCACGTCTGCTGCATGTGGCCGGGTGGGGACCGGTCGCCGATCGGATGACCCGCGCCCGGGACGCCGCGTTCGACGGACGCCGCGACGACGCGCTGCGCGATGCGCTACGCTGCCGCACGCGCATCGCCCGATCACCGTTGCTCCGCTGGGTTTTCCGCGGTCTCCGGATCCGCGACATCGCGCTGGGCGACCTGCTGCTGCGCGCCGTCGACGACGCCGTCCGTCTGCTGCGCGACGAACCGGCATCGACATCTCCGCCGACGTTGACCGCCGAGCAGATCGGCGACCTCGTCACCGGCCGTGACCTCGGGACCGCACGGCTGCTGCTCGCGGCCGTGCACCCGGCGATGCCCGATGTGGGTGCGGCGGGTTCCGGCCACCCGACGACGTCCGGACACGAAACGTCGGCGGGCCACCACGCGCACCCCGGGCACGAGGGGATGCACCATGGCTGACGCCGCACCCCTGATGATCGCGGCCGCCATCCCGCTTGCGGTCCCGGCGCTCGGGCTCGCCGCCGCCGGCTTCGACGCGACCCTCACCGCTCGTGCACGCGGCGCTCCCATCGTCGACGGGGCATTGCGGCCCGTACGCAACATCGGCCGGTTGTTGCGCCAGCAGCGCCGCACGATTCTCGGCGCCGACACCCTACTGTGGCGCATCGGCGGCCTCGGCCTCTGTGTCGCAGCGTTTCTCGCCGTGCTCGTGGTGCCGTTCGGCTCGACCGCCGCCGCCGACCTGCCGATCGGCGTGGTGTGGTTCAACATGACCGATGTCGCCCTGTGGGGGTTGTGGTGGATGCTCGGCTGGGGGCCCAACGGGGTCTTCGCGCTCGTCGGCGGCTACCGATTCCTCGCGCAGGCGCTCGCCTACGAGTTGCCACTGATGTTCGCGCTGACCACGCCGGCGGTCGCCGCCGGCAGCCTGCGTCTCGGCGATGTCGTCGACGCCCAGCACGACGTCTGGTTTGTCGCGACGATGCCCGCCGCGGCGCTCGTGTATCTGATCAGCGTGGCGGCCTTCTCGGTGTGGAGGCCGTTCGCCCCGGCAGCCGGACGCGACCTCGCCGGTGGCGTGCTCGGCGAACTCTCCGGCCTCGACCGGCTGCTGGTCCTCGCCGGCCGGTGGTGCCTGCTCGTCGCGGGTGCCGTCTTCGCGGTGCCCATGTTCCTCGGCGGCGGCGCAGGACCACTGCTGCCCGCTGCGGTGTGGGTGTTGCTCAAGGCGGTCCTGGTCGTGGCGGTCCTGATCGGCGTGGGACGCGCCGTACCGGCGATCCCGCCGCAACGTCTGGCCGAGGTCGGCTGGCTGATCCTCGTGCCGCTCACCCTGATTCAGCTCCTGATCACCTCGATACTCGCCGCCACCGGAAAGGGGTGACCGTGATCGAATCCGTGCTCTTCTGGATCAGTGCGCTGGTCGCGATCGTGTTCGGGGCACTGGTGTTCCGGGTCGACTCGATGGCGCGCGCCACCTACGCGTTGGCACTGTCGTTCATCGCGGTCGGCGTCGCGGTGCTGACCCTGCGTCAGGACTTCATCGGCGTCATCACCATCCTGATGATGATCATGGAGATGGCGATCATGGCCGTGTTCATGGTCTCCTACATGGGCATGAACCCGGCCCTGATGCCCATGGACATGACCCACGCGAAGCGTCCGGCCGCCGTCGTTGCCGGCACCGTGTTCGTGCTTCTGGGCGCGGCAGTGCTGCTCATCCCGTGGCCGGTCGTCGATTCCCGGACACCCGAGAACCTCACCGAACAACTCGGCGAGGCGCTGATGGGGTCGAAGATGCTCGTCATGCTGACGGTGAGCCCGATCCTGTTCGCGACCATCGTCGCCGCGGTGGTGATCGCGTTGCCGCGCGGCCGCTACGACCGATACGGCGAGAAGCTGCGCGACGCCCCCACCGACCCCGAGCCGGGAGGGGTGGGCCGATGACGCTCCAGTTGACGTTGCTCGTCGCCGTCGCGCTGTTCTCGATCGGCCTCTACGGCGCGATCTCCCAACAGGTCGTGGTCATGGTGATGATGGGTATCGAACTCATGATCAACGGGGTGATCCTCGCCGCGGCCGCACTGTGGTGGTTCCTGTCCCCCACAGTGATCGACGGTCAGGTACTGCTGCTGGTGATCATCGCGGCGATGACCGTCGAGATGGCGATGGGCTTCGGCGTCGCCACCCTCATCCATCGCGCCCGGAAGTCCGACATGACCGACGACGCGACGGAGTTGCACGGATGACCGCCGCGCTGATCGTCGCAATCGGGTTGCCCGCCGTCGTGGGCGCCCTGCTGCTCGTCGCCCGCCCCCGCATCGAACCCGCCGCGGCCGCAATCGGTGTCGGCACCGGCGCGGTCACCGTGGTAGCCGCGATCGTCGCGGCCGTCGGACACGCCGAGCTGTCGGTGCCGTTCCTGCGTGCCGACGGGGCCGGCGACGTGGTGCTGAGAGTGGACGACCTCGCGGCGCCGATGCTGCCCACCGTGGCAGCGATCGCGCTCGCCGCGCTCGTCTTCGCGACCGGTGACCGCACCCGTCCGGCAGCCCGCTTCCACGGTCTGATGTTGTTGTTCGTCACCGCGGTCGTCGTCACGGTCACCTCCACCGATCTCGCGGTGCTGCTGTTCGCCTGGGAGATCATGGGTGTGACGTCGTATGCGCTCATCGGATTCCGCTGGCGGGACAGCTACCGCGTGGAGAGCGGACTCGTCGCGTTCGTCGTCACCCGCAGCGGCGACCTCGGTCTCTACCTCGCCGCCGGGATTGCCGTCGCCGCCGGCGTCGGATGGGATTTCGCGGCGTTGCCCGATGCCGGCGGCCCGTGGCTGACGGTCATCGCCGCGGGTGTGCTCGCCGCAGGCCTGGGCAAAGCGGCGCAGCTGCCGTTCTCGTTCTGGATCTCGCGGGCCATGTCGGGTCCGAGCGCGGTCAGTGCGCTGCTGCACTCGGCGGCGATGGTCGCGATGGGCGGATATCTGCTGTTGCGGATGGAACCCGTACTGGCCGCCACGGATTGGGCACCATCGGTCACCGCCTGGGTGGGGGCGGTGACGGCGATCGTGCTCGGGGTGGTCGCGCTCGGGCAGACCGACGTCAAACAGCTGCTGGCCGCATCCACGTCGGCGCAGCTGGGGTTCGTCGTGCTCGCCGCCGGTGCCGGGTCGGCGACCGGCGGCACACTGCAGCTGATCGCACACGCCGCGACCAAGGCGCTGCTGTTCTTCGCCGCCGGGGCGTGGCTGAGCGCGGTCGGCACCAAGAAGCTCGACGAGCTGCGCGGTGTCGGACGGCGGTGGCCGGTGGTCGGATTCGCCGCCACCGCCGGCGCGCTCACCCTCGCCGGTATCCCGCCGCTGTCGCTGTGGGCAGCCAAGGACACCGTGCTGGCCGCCGCCCTCGAGCAGAGCCCAGTGCTCTACGTCGCCGGTCTCGTCGGCGCGGTACTCGCGGCCGCATACTCGGGCCGGTTGATCGCCGTGCTGTGGCAGCACGACCCGCCGGAGCCGGTGACCGATCCCGAGGAGGCACCGACGGGACGGATCGATGTGCGCGCGGTGGTGCCGATGGTGGTGCTCGCGGTGGCCGCGGTCTTCCTCGGCGTGCTCGCGCTACCCGGGGTCCGGTCCACGTTGGGGCTCTCCGGTGACGTGTCGCCCACCGGCGCGGAACTGGCCGTGTCGGGGGTGCTCGCGGTGCTCGTCGCGGTGGTCGCGATCCTGCGCCCGCCCGCCCCCTGGCCCGTCGCGCACCGATGGTTCGCGATGGAGCAGATCGCCCGCCGCGGCATCGCCGTCCCGACGATGGTCCTCGCGGCGAAGGTGGCGACCGTCGACGACCTGCTCGCCCGCGGCGTCGACGGTAGTGCGACCGCTCTGCGTCGTCTCACCGAGATCACCGCGCGTGCCGACGACATCGGAGTCGCCGGGTCGGTCCGCGGCATCGCCGATGGCGCCGGCCGGCTCGGCGCCCTCGCCCGCCGCAGCCAGACCGGACGTCTGCACCAGTACTACCTGGCCGCCGTCGCGCTGCTTGCCCTGGCAGTCGCGCTGATCCTGATTCCGAGCTGAAACATGCTGAGCATCATCATCTTTCTGCCCCTGGCCATCGCCGCGCTACTCGCGGCGACACCCCGCATTCCCCCGCGTGCCGCGACCGTGATCTGGTTGGCCACCACCGTGGTCGAGCTCGCACTCACCGTCGTCGTGTGGCTCTCCGGACCGGTACCGGCCGGCGAACTCGGCTGGGAGGAACAACTCGACTGGATGCCCGGCGTCGGCGCGAGCTATCACCTCGGCGTCGACGGGTTCTCCATCCCGCTGCTGCTGCTCACCGCGGTCGTGTTCGTGGCCGTCGCGGCGTGGTCGCTGCCCGACCGCGACCGGCCCCGCGCGCAGGCGGCACTGTTCCTGTTTCTGCAGACCACCGTCGTCGGCACGTTCGCCGCCCAGGACCTCATCCTGTTCTTCGTCTTCTTCGACCTGTCGATCGTCGGCATGTACTTCGTGATCGCCGGTTGGGGCCACGGCGACCGACGACGCTCCGCGTTGCGGTTCTTCCTCTACACCTTCCTCGGGTCGCTGGCACTGCTGATCGGCTTCATCGGCCTGTATCTGGGCGCCGACCCGCACAGCTTCGACATCGTCGCGTTGCTGCGCAGCGGAACCCACACCGCGGCACCGGGTGTCGCGCTCGCGGTGCTGGTGGCGATCGCGATCGGTCTGGCGGTGAAGACGCCGACGGTGCCGTTCCACTCCTGGCTGCCGCCGGCGCACACCGATGCCCCGACGATCGGTTCGGTCGTCCTCGCGGCGCTGCTGCTGAAACTGGGCACCTACGGCTTCGTGCGGGTGGCGATGCCCCTGCTGCCCGGGGCGTGGCGCGATGCGGCGCCGGTCATCGTCATCGTCGGCATCGCGTCGGTGCTGATCGGTGCGCTGCTGGCGATGGCCCAGTCAAACGTCAAGCGTCTCATCGCGTTCACCTCGATCAACCACATGGGTTACATCGTGCTCGCGTTGGGTGCGGCCGGCCTGGCCGGCGCCGACGCCACCGCGCAGCGGCTGGCGATCACCGGGGCGACCGTGCAGATGGTGTCGCACGGCCTGATCACCGGTGCGCTGTTCTTCCTCGCCGGCATCCTGCGTGACCGCGCCGACAGCTACGAGCTCGACGATTTCGGCGGTCTGGCCGCGACGGCGCCACGGTTCGCCGCCCTTTTCGGGGTGGCCGCGTTCGCGTCGCTGGGTATCCCCGGGTTCAGCGGATTCATCGCCGAGTTCCAGATCTTCGCCGGATCGATCGGCGCAGCACCGATCACCGCAATCGCGCTGCTCGGCATCCTGATCACCGCGGCTCTGCTCCTGCACGTCCTGCAACGCCTGCTCACCGGTCCCACCACCACGCGCGCACAGGGTTTCACCGATTTGAGCGGGCGGGAAACCGCGGTCATCGGCGGGTTGCTGGGCCTGTCGCTGCTGATCGGTGTGATCCCGGGACCGTTGTTGTCCATGATCGAGCCGGCCGCCACGCATCTCGGCGCGATCCTGGGTGGGTGAGGGCATGACCGGTGAGCTCGCCATGACCGGCGGCGTGTCCATGGGCTACGGCGCGCTGGTGCCAGAAGCGTTTCTGATGGGCGGGGCGATCCTCACGCTGCTGGTGGGTAGCTACCTCCCGCTGCGCAGGCAGCCGATCGTCACCGTCGTCGCGGTCGCGGCAGCCATCGGTTCGGCCGTCGCCGCCGTCGTCGCGGTGGTAGCAGATCCGATGGCACGCACCGTGTTCGACGGCACCTACGCGCTCGATGCCGCAAGCACGGTGATCCGGGTCGCGGCACCTTTGGCGACGACCGTCGTGCTGCTGCTGGCCCGCGCGGACCTGAACGGCTCACCGCGCGAGAGCGAGACGGTGACGCTGCTACTGCTGGCGACGTTGGGCACGGTGGTGCTGGCCGGTGCCCACGACGTGATGATCGTGATCACCGGCTATCTGCTGGCGACGGTGCCGCTCTACGCGCTGATCGGGTTGCGAACCGGACGCCTCGGGGCGGAGGCGTCCCTCAAGACATATCTGCTCGGCGCGCTTCTCGGGGTCACACTGATGTTCGGTGCCGCGGTGCTGGCCGCTGTGGGTGGTGGCACCGCGTACGCGCAGCTCACCGCTGGGCTCGGCGACGCCCCGAAGGCCGCGGTCGCGATCGGGTTCGTCGCGGTGCTCGCGGGTCTGCTGTTCAAGGTCGGAGCCGTGCCGGGCCACTTCTGGGTACCCGACGCCGCGCAGGGTGCGAGCGTGTCGGTGGCCGCATTCCTGACGACGGTGCCCAAACTCGGCGCGCTCGTGGCGGTGGCCCGGCTGGTGGCGCTGGTCGAACCCGTCCTGCGGGCCGATCTGGCGGTGGCCGCGTTCGCTGCGGCCACGATGGTGCTGGGCACCTTCGCGGCGTTCTGGCAGAACGACGTTCGGCGGCTGCTCGGCTGGTCGACGGTGTCGCAGGCCGGGTTCCTGCTCCTGCCCGCCGCGGCGATCGGCACCGCACCGAAAGCGCTTGCGCCGCTGTTGGTGTACGCGGTGTTCTACGCGATCACCAACCTCGCATTGTTCTCGACGGTGGCGGCGTTGCCGGACCGTCGAGAGATCCCGGACTGGCGCTCCGCCGGCGCCCGGCATCCGGTGCTGGTCGGCGTGGTGATCGCCGGGCTGCTCAGCATCGTCGGTACCCCACCGACGTTGGTGTTCGTCGGCAAGATCTCCGCGTTCACCGCCGCGGCGGCCGCCGGGCTCGTGTGGCTCGTGGTGGTCGCCGTGGTCGCGTCGGTCGCGTCGCTGTTCTACGCGCTGCGCTGGATCGCGCCGACCGTCCGGCGCGCCGACGCGGACAGCACCGACGACCGTGCCGTGCCGCTGCCGGCCGTTGTCGCGCTGACGCTCGGTGTGCTCGTCGTCGCGGGTGGTGTCGCGGCAATCCCGATTCTGGCGGCGGATCTGACGCTGGCCGCATGACCGGGTGATCGGTCTTCCGCCGAGGGCAAGTGTCCGTCGAGATCGGAGGACCTCGACCCTCACAGCACCTGGTTGCCGTACATCTCCCCCAGCGGGTCGGCGATCAACTCGAGGCGGGCACCGTTGGGATCGCGGAAGTACAGCGATACCTCACTGTGCTCGACGAGCTCGACGCCGGCCTCGATCAGCTTGTCGCGCAACCTCTCCCACTTCTCCGGGGCGACGCTGATCGCGATGTGATGGAGTCCGCCGAGGACCTCCTGATAGGAGCCGACATCCAGACCGGGGAAGTCGAAGAACGCCAACAGATTGCTGTTGCCGATGTCGAAGAAGAAGTGCGTCGACCCCGGATAGTCCCGGTTCTCGATCATCTCGGTCAGGGGGAACTCGAGCAGCCCCTGATAGAAGCGGACCGTCTGCTCGACGTCGCTGCTCACCAGCGCGGTGTGATGCAGCCCGCGGGCCGACGACGCGGGACGCTCGCCGGGCGCGAGGAGGTACTGATCGCGCAGCCGGTCGCGTTGTTCGGCGAACCGCCGCGACCGTTCGACCTCTGACGCCTCGCTCATGGGTTGTTCCTTCCGTGTGAGGTGGGCACCACCCATGATCACCACGGGACCGACCCCCGGACAACCCTAGGGCGCACGAAAGTACGGCCGGTACTTTCGATTGGCCTCGACGATCTCCTTCGCCATCGACAGCGCCACGCTGACCACGTCAGTACCGGCCGTCGTGGAGCGGTTCAGGACTTCGCGGGCGGTGTCGGCGATGGCATCGACGCGTTCCTCGAGGCCGCGCGCATCGTCGCGGAGTTCGGCCTCCACCGCGATGAGCCCACCGGCGTTGGCGACGAAGTCGGGGACGTGGACGATGCCGCGCTCGCGGAGATCCCGGGCGAGGCTCGCGGCGCTCAGCACGTTGTTCGCCGCGCCGACCAGCGCGGTCGTACGCAGCCGGGGCAGCGTCTGGTCGTCGACGACCCCGCCGCCCGCACATGGCGCCAGCACATCGACCTCCGCCGACAGGACATCGGCCAGGTCGACTCCGGTGATCCCGAACTCGTCGACGGCACGCTGCACCCGGGCCGGATCGATGTCTGCCCCGAGCACCTCGGCACCCTGACCGGTCAGCATCGCGGCGACGTGCAGCCCCACGTTGCCCAGGCCCTGGATCGCCACGCGGCTGCCGGAAATGGTCCTTCCGTCGCATGCCTCGAGGGCGACCTCGATACTGCGCACGACACCCCGGGCGGTGTAGTAGGACGGATCGCCGCGCTGGGCCGCCACCACCGGGACATGACGTCCGATCAGTTCCAGGTCACGCACAGACGTTCCCATGTCGAGGGCGGGAATGTAGCGACCATTCAGCGCCGCAATGTATTTGGCGTGTGCGATCAGGACCTCGTCGCGATTGGCCACCCGGGGATCGGCGTTGATGACGCTCTTGCCGCCACCGAGCGGCACTCCGGCGAGCGCCGATTTGTAAGTCATGGCCTGCGCGAGGTTCAGCGCATCCGCACGTGCCGCGGCACGCGACGGATAGTGCCGCATCCGCACGCCGCCCAGCGAGGGTCCGAGCGTCGTATCATGCACGGCGATAACCGATTCGAGTCCGACTTCGGGGTCCCGACACAACACGACCTGTTCGAAGTCACGGTCATGGAGTTCGGTCTGCAGATCAACAGTGGCAGTGGTTGTCGTCATGGCGCAGGACGCTATTGCCGGCCCGACGACCTACACAAGGACTTGGCGCCAACTCGTACCGGCTACGCAAAACCTTGTCGCGAACTCGGCGATTTCGATAGATTATTGCGTATGGTCGAGCTCGATGACGTCGATCTGGCCTTGCTCGCGCTGCTGTCCGAGGACGGTCGCGCGACCTTCTCGGATCTGGCCTCCCGCGTCAACCTGTCGGTGGCCGCCACCAAACGACGGGTCGACCGCCTGCGCGCCCAACAGGTGATCACCGGATTCACCGCGACGATCGACCAGACCGCGCTCGGCTGGTCGGTCGAGGCGTTCACCGAGGTCCGCTACGTGGGCACCTCGCAGCCGGAGGAGATGATGCAGGCGATGACCGAGATACCCGAGGTCGAGGCCGTCTACACCATCGCCGGTGATCCCGACATGCTGGTCAAGGTACGAGCGCGCGACCACAGCCATCTGCAACAGGTCATCAATCACCTCCGACGTGGCGGCAAGGCGACCGGCACCAAGACCATGATCGTGCTGGGGTCCTGGCACCGGTGACACCCCACGGTGGCCACCTCCGGACGCAAAGAACCTGTCGCTGACGGCCGAAAGAGCGAGATACTTTGCGTCTTCGACCGATGCTCGCACTTTTCCCTCGCGTGTCCCAGATCACACTGGTTGCATGGCGGGCACTGCCGACACTCGACTGTCGGGCCCCGGCACAGCCCGCGGACACCGATCCCGCACGCCCGGACAGACCGCCACAAGCGTGAGCATCGGCAGCCAGATACGCACTACGCGTGTCGAACTCGCACGAAGGAGACAGAATGCCCGGTACTGGCATATGGCGGACGAAGTCGGTCGAGCAATCGATCGCCGAAACCGACGAGCCGCGCAGTCGATTACGCAAAGACCTGACGACGCGGGACGTGACGACCTTCGGTGTCGCGGTCGTCATCGGCGCCGGCATCTTCACCCTCACCGCACGCACCGCCGGTGACCTGGCCGGACCGTCGGTGTCGCTGGCCTTCGTCCTCGCCGCCATCGCGTGCGGGCTGGCGGCGCTGTGCTACGCGGAGTTCGCCTCGACGGTCCCCGTGGCGGGGAGCGCGTACACCTTCTCCTACGCGACGTTCGGCGAGTTCATCGCATGGATCATCGGGTGGGACCTCGTCCTCGAATTCGCCTTGGCCAGTTCGGTGGTGGCGAAGGGCTGGGCGCTCTACCTGGCCAACTTCCTGGGCACCGCAACAACGGTCGAGATCGGCGGTGTCAGCATCGACTGGGGTGCGGTCCTGATCATCGGCGCCATCACGCTGACGCTTGCCTTCGGCGTGAAACTGTCGTCGCGGGTCTCGGCGATCATCACCGCCGTCAAGGTGGCGGTGGTGTTGCTGGTCATCATCGTCGGCGCCTTCTTCATCAACACCGACAACTACCGGCCCATGGTCCCGCCGGCCGAGGCCAACACCGGCGGCGGAGCAGGCCTGCACCAGACCCTGTTCTCGGTCCTGAGCGGTTCGGACGGCAGCAACTACGGCTGGTACGGCCTGCTGGCCGCGGCTAGTCTGCTCTTCTTCGCGTTCATCGGATTCGATGTCGTGGCCACCACCGCCGAAGAGACCAAGAATCCTCAGAAGTCCATTCCGCGTGGCATTCTGGGGTCGCTGGCCATCGTCACCGTCCTCTACGTCGCCGTCACCGTGGTCCTGACCGGCATGGTCAGCTATCAGCAGCTGCGCACGGGCAGCCCGTTGGTCGGCGACGGCAGCGCCACGCTGGCCACCGCGTTCGAGTATCACGGCATCACCTGGGCGCAGACGGCCATCAACGTCGGCGCGCTGGCCGGCCTCACCACCGTCGTCATGGTCATGATGCTGGGACAGACACGGGTCCTGTTCGCCATGTCCCGCGACGGACTCGTCCCTCGCTCGTGGGGCGCAACGAACAAGTCCGGCAATCCGATTCGCATCACCATGATCGTCGGCGTGGTCGTCGCCGTCATCGCCGCCCTGTTCCCGATCGAGACGCTCGAGCAGATGGTCAACATCGGCACACTGTTCGCATTCGTGCTCGTGTGCGCCGGTGTCATCGTGCTGCGCCGCACCCGACCCGACCTCAAGCGCGGTTTCCGGGTGCCCGGCAGCCCGATCGTCCCCGGGCTCGCGATCGTCGCCTGCGGGTGGCTGATGATCAACCTGTCGGTGGAAACCTGGCTTCGCTTCGCGGTGTGGATGGTGCTCGGCATCGTCGTTTACCTGGTCTACGGTCGGCGCCATTCCGTGCTGGGTCGACGTCTGAGGATGCAGAGCGCACCGCTCGCGGATCGCCCGGAGTACGCGTCGGTCGGCGACTGATCGGTTCGTTCGATCGCGAACGGTTGCGGGATGTCTCGGGAGACGAGACATCCCGCAACCTGTGTGATTCATACCGCTCAGCCTGCCTGAGTACGATCGGCCGGCCCCGGGTCCGACCGCCCTTCCCACATGATCGGGTCCTCCTCCGGTGAGGGCAGATCGAGCCCGAGGTCGGCCATGTGCGGCAGAATCCGATCGATCACCGCGTTCAGGTTCGACAGGTGTTCAGCGTCGAGAGCGTCGAAGAGAAGCCGATGCGCCTCGTCGCTGTGCCGGGGCGCGGCCGACCGCACGACCTCCATACCGGCATCGGTCAGCACGACCGACACCGCGCGACGGTCGGGGTTCGTCGGCGACCTGACCCGGCGCACCCAGCCCCGACGCTCCATCGCGGTGATGGCGTGCGACAGTCTGCTCTGCTCGCTGTGCGCCAGTACGCCCAGCCGCCTCATCCCGATGGTCCGCTCGGGCGCCTCGGAGAGCCGGAACAGGATCCGGTACTGGGAGTGGGTCAGGCCGCTGTCGCGGCGCAACTGGGCGTCGAGTGCGTCGTCGAGCAGCGTGGACAACGTCAGGAACCCCCGAAAGGCCCGCTGTTGGTCCGGTGTGAGCGCCATGCCCTCAGCGTAACAACTTGTTGAACTTTCATGGACTCTGCCGTACGATCAGCAGTAGATGAAGATTCATGCAACTCGATGATCGACGAAGGACCCCCATGACCGCCGCACACTCACCCTCCACGATGCCGATCGCATTCCTCGGACACGGCACTCCGATGAACGCGATCGAGCACAACCGCTTCACGCAGGCGTGGGCGGAGTTCGGCCGGTCCGTCCCGCGGCCACGGGCGATCCTGGTGATCAGCGCGCACTGGTACATCAACGCCACCGCCGTCACCGCGATGGCGCGGCCGCGGACCATTCACGACTTCTACGGATTTCCGCGCGAGCTGTTCGAATTCGACTATCCGGCACCGGGACTACCCGAGCTGGCCGGCGAGGTCGCCGAGGTCGTCAAGCCGACCTGGGTGGGCAGCGACACCGACAGCTGGGGTATCGATCACGGCGCATGGTCGGTTCTCGCGCACGCATTCCCGGACGCCGACATCCCGATCGTCCAACTGAGCATCAACGGCGAACGCGATCTGGACTACCACTTCGACCTGGGTGCCCGACTCGCGCCGCTACGGGAGTCCGGCGTGCTGATCCTCGGCAGCGGCAATATCGTGCACAATCTCCGCGCCGTGAACTTCTCCCTCCCCGAGGCCGGCTACGACTGGGCACAGCGATTCGACGACGCCGCGCGTGAGGCCATGCTCGGCGACCCCTCCGGCTACCCGGCGCTGGCCGGGCATCGCGACTATGCCAAAGCCGTCCCGACGCCCGATCACTTCCTGCCCTCGGTGTACCTCGCGGGTCTGAAGGCCGCCGCCTCCAGCCGCGACAATCCGTCGACAACCGTCCTCGTCGACGGATGCTCCCTCGGATCGTTGTCGATGACGTCCTACGCTGTGAACTGACTCCATCGGGCGACCACGACCGGGCGTCCGGAGACGAGAGGACACCGATGGCCGACGCCGACATCAACTTCTACTTCGATCCGGTCTGCCCGTTCGCGTGGATCACCAGCAACTGGGTTCGCAAGGTCCAGGCCCAGCGCCACTACACCGTCGACTGGCGGTTCATCTCGCTGCGGTTGCTCAACGCGCACATCGACTACGCCTCGCACTTCCCGCCGGAGTACGAGGCCGGACACAACGCCGGGCTGCATCTGCTCCGTGCCGCCGCAAGCATCCGCGGCGAACATGGACGAGGGCCGATGGACGCGTTCTACACGGCGTGCGGCACCCGCATCTTCGATGCACACCGCGGCACCTACATGGCCGACGGTCGTGATCACCGCGGGACCGAGGACTTCCTCGGACCGATCCTCACCGAACTCGGTCTGCCCGCACACCATCTCGCGGCACTCGACGATGAGTCCTTCGACGCCGAGATCCAAGCCGAGACCGATGAGGCGCTGAGGTTGACCGGCCGCGACGTCGGCACGCCCATCATCCACTTCGAGCCGCCGCACGGCGTCGCATTCTTCGGACCGGTCATCAGCCGCGTACCAGGCGACGACGACGCAGTCGTGTTGTGGGACCACGTCATCGGACTCGCGGGCTTCCCCGGTTTTGCCGAATTGAAACGCAGCCTCCGGGAAAGGCCGCAGCTCAGGGCATTCGGTGTCGATGTCGACGAGGCCGGCGAACCGGAGGACTGGCACGCCGGGAGCCGGCGGACCACGACGTGACCGGAAGGCCGAACTTCAGCCGTCGAGGCTGATGTGTAACTCCCACGGCGACGACACGACGAACTGCCCGGTGAACGTGGTCTCGACGTAGCCCGCCGGGGTCAGGTCCAACGCCGTGAGGGTCCTGTCCTCGGCGACGATCCAGTAGTGGGCTATGCCGACGTCCTCGTACTCGCTGCGCTTGGTGACCCGATCGGTCCGCCGGGACCCCGGCGAAATGACCTCGACGGCGAGCACCACCTGGTCGGGGGTGATCGCCGAGTCATCTGCGGCCGTCGATCGAAGGATCACATCGGGAGAACGGACCGTCGCCGGTGTGCGAGGGTCGACAATGACATCGACCTCCGGCAGCACTTCGAATCCGTCGGGAATCTGGTCGGCAAGCTGAGTCGCCAAGCTGAACGCCATTCGCGCATGAGCGGCAGTCGGCCGCGGCGCCACTATGAGCACACCCTCCTGGAGTTCGACGCGCGCGCCGTTGTCCTCGCCCCGCGCACGCCAGTCATCGAGCGACAACAGGTGCGCGTCGGAGGCAACAGTCATGGCGCCCATTGTAGTGGCGGACGCCACCCCCGATACGATCTCTTTGACCACGTCAGGCGCCAGCACGTGAACGAACCCGACGTGGCCGCCATACGGACCCACCGGGGGTCACGTTCCCCTTCGCCAGCTCTAGCGAGATGCGAGGATGCAGGACCCGTCCATGACGGCAGTAGCGAATTCCCATGTGCCTGAGCATCTCACGGCGCAGGGCCCGATAACGGAAGCGAAGTCGAGCTGTGGATAACCAGCAAGCACGACGATCCACAGTTGTGTTCTGGCGCGGCGGCCCCTTACCGCAGAACCCCGATGTCGTCGCGCACCACTCCGTGCTGACGGAACGGATTGCGGTCGCGGCTGATTTCGATGACGGCGATGTCGGTCATCATCCGTTTGTATCCCCACGCCCATCACCCTCGGTAGCATCTCCGACCAAACCGCCAGGAAAGGCAGGGCCGATGTCGTCACGTAGCTGGTGGGGCTGGGGTACTGACGAGAACGCCCTGTCGCCCGCCGAGACAGACGCTCTGGTGAACCGCGTGGCCGCACTGATTCCCGACCACGACTTCACCGACCACCCGCCACCGGCCCCGCAGAGCCTGCCCGTGCCACCACCGCGGATCTCCGTGCCGGCCACCCTGTCGGCGGTGTTCTCCGATGACGTGCGCGATCGGCTGTCGCACGCGCGCGGCAAGGCATTTCGCGACGTGGTCCGCAACCTGCACGGCGACATCTCCCACGTGCCCGACCTCGTCGCACGGCCGAGGACCGAACGCGATGTCATCGACATCCTCGACTTCTGTTCTGCCGAGGCTCTCGCCTGCATTCCCTACGGCGGCGGCAGTTCCGTGGTGGGCGGAGTCGAACCGCGATTCGACGGCCCGGCCGTCACTCTCGATCTCGGTCGGCTCGACCGCGTCGTGGAGATCGACGATGTCACCCGGTCGGCACGCATCCAGGCCGGTGCGCTCGGTCCACACATCGAAGATCAGCTCAGACCGGCCGGCCTGACCCTGCGCCACTTCCCGCAGTCCTTCGAGTTCTCCTCGCTCGGCGGCTGGCTCGCGACTCGCGCGGGAGGACATTTCGCCACGCTCTACACCCATATCGACGACCTCACAGAGTCGATTCGTGCGATCACCCCGGCCGGTGTGAGCGAGTCACGCCGGTTGCCGTCGAGCGGTGCGGGGCCGTCGCCGGATCGACTGCTCCTCGGTTCGGAGGGAACGCTCGGCGTCATCACCGAAGCGTGGATGCGCCTGCAGGATCGGCCCCGTTTCGGCACGACGGTGTCGGTGGGTTTCGACGATTACCATGACGCGGTCCGCGCCACCAGGACGGTTGCGCAGTCGGGCCTGTATCCGTCCAATTGCCGTCTGCTCGACCCAGCCGAGGCCTTCATCAACGCCGGCGCCGAGTCACCCGGCGGGGTACTGATCCTCGCGTTCGAATCGGCCGATCACCCGGTCGGCCCGTGGATCGACCGGGCGGTCGAGATCGCCACCGACCATGCGGGCCACGTTCTGTCCCAGCGTGATCGAGGAGAGCGCGACAACACCGGCAACCATGCGTCGGCGGCGTGGCGGTCGGCGTTCATCAGGATGCCGTACCAGCGTGATGCCCTCGCCCGGCGCAGCATGATCGTCGAGACCTTCGAGACTGCCTGCACGTGGGATCACTTCGACGCCCTGCACATCGCGGTCACCGCCGTCGCCACCGATACCGTGCAACGGATCTGCGGTGCGGGCGTCGTCACTTGCCGCTTCACCCACGTCTACCCGGACGGACCGGCATCCTACTACAGCATCTACGCCCCAGGCCGCTGGGGCTCCACGGTGGCACAGTGGGACGAGATCAAGTCCGCTGTGTCCGAGGCGATCTCGAACAACCACGGAACCATCACACACCATCACGCGGTGGGCCGCGATCATCGCTCCTGGTACGACACCGAGCGGCCCGACCTGTTCGCCGCGGCGTTGACCGCGGCCAAGCACGTGCTGGACCCCGCGGGCATCCTCAACCCGGGTGTCCTGGTGGGCTGAACACCGACCGGTGGGGAACCGGCCTCGGTGTCACCGGCGCAACTCGCCCTCGATCATCCGCAGCGATACCGTGTCGACGAAGTACGAGAGATGTTGTGTCCCTGTCGACGACGGGACTATCGCCACGCTGGCCGTGGGCAACGACGACCCGTCGATCTCCGACATCGAATCGGTGTTGACCACCAGATCATTCGCCGTACCCATGAGCGGGTCGACCACGTCGTCGGCGAGACGCTCGAGGGCATCGCCGACCGGATTCAGCGGCCCGACGATCTGGTCAGGTTCGAAGTCGGTCACGACGGTGCGGTACGGCGGCCGCACTGCACCGCCGCCGGGCGCGTTGAGCTCGTCGAGGAACGGATTGTCCGAAGGCCGCATGCTGGCCAGTCCGGGCAGATTCTGGGCGTCGACGGCCTGGGCGATGACAGCTTTCGCGCACGCGGCGACCAGACTCAGCGACTCCCGCGTCACCTTCTCTGCGATCGGCCCGGCCCACTGGCGGGCGACATCGGCCGCCAGCGCGGTCCACAGGTCGAGCAGGGTCCTCCAATTCGTCGGCGCGGCGAGCAGAGTGCCCGCGTTGGGCCCGGCAACCATGACCAGCTTCTCGATCCCGACACCGTTGACAGGAGCCGTCAGTTCGACGAAGCTACGCGCCACCAGCGCCCCCCGTGAATGGGTGACGACGTCGACGGCGAGGGTGGCCCCACCGAACCGGTCGCGGACCTCGGCCGCCAACGAGCCGAGCACCTGCCGCAGTTCGTCGGCGTTCTGCTTCGGCGACTCACTCAGCGTGCGGTGGGTGAAACCCAGGACGGCGTCGTACCGGCCGAGCATCGAATGGAGGAATGCCTTCGCGTCGTCGTTGCTCTCCAGCACACCGAAACCGCCGACGGTGGTGACGAAGGTGCCGTGCACCAGCAGCAGCACCCGCACCACCCCCCGCGTCGCGGGCGGCGTGACGTCGCCGATCCGAAATCGGCGCCACGACAGCGGATTCCGATCCGTGATCGTGATCAGACCGGGATGCACGATCGCCGTCTCGACGGTACGTACCAGCGCTGCCGCGGCCACCGACGGCAGCCGGAAGATCGCCGCACGCACCCGCGTGGGCAGGCCCGGCGTGCGGCCCGATCCGATCAACGCGGCCGGACGCGTGCCCGACGGGCGTCGGAATGCCACGGTCCGGATGCCATCCATAAGCGCCGGCTCCGCAGGCGTGTCGGGTGCACCGGACGTCACGGGCGAATCGGACGTCACGGGCGGATCGGACGTCACCGGCGGATCGGATGTCACCGGCGGATCGGACGCCGTCGGCACGGTCCAGACACAGACGCCGTCGTGCTCGATCAGGGTGACCGTGTTCTCGGGCGCCGTCCGCGGCGCGATCACCCCCTCCCCGCCACACGCCCGCAGTTCGTCGAGGACCGACTCGGGCACGGTGATCGCGGCACAACACACCAGGTTGACCGTGCCGTCCCCCTCGAACGCGCGGACGATGAGGTCGTCGTCGGGCAGCTCGGTGACCGTGACCTGATCCCAGGCCAGCGACTCGTCGCCCGGCAGGCGGATGATCATGTCGCCCTGTTCGTATGTGCGGCCCACTGTTGCTCCGATCGGTTGCCGTCGCCCCTGTCACCCCTCTCGAGGGTAGGCGCCCGACGTCCCGAACGATGCCGTCATGGTGCCGTGGCGTGCACACATCTCTAGAATCGGGACGTGCGCAACAAGCCGATCACCGGCTACGACGTCGCCCGTCGCGCCGGTGTCTCCCAATCGACGGTGTCGCGCGCCCTGCGCAACGACCCGCGCGTGATCAAGGAGACCCGCGACGAAATCCAGGCACTTGCCAAGGAGATGGGCTATGTCCCGCACGTCACGGCCCGCAGCCTGATCACCCGGAGGTCCTCGTCGATCGCGGTGGTGACCGGTGACCTGCGCAACCCCTCGTTCCCGGTGCTGGTGAACACCCTGCAGGATCGTTTCGCCCGCGACGACTACCGCGTACTGCTGATGAGCGATCGGGAGCAGGGCACGCTCGAGAACGACATCCTCGCTCTGCGCGGTGGACTCGTCGACGGCGTCGTGTTCATCTCCGCGCGTCTGGACTCCCCGATCGTCTCGGAGATGATCGGCTGGAAGATCCCGCTGGTGATCCTCAACCGCGACGTCGACGGCAAGTCGGCGGGCCGCGTGGACCGGGTCACCTCCGACAACCTCGGCGGTGGACGCCTCGTCGCCGACCATCTGTTCGAGATGGGTCATCGCCGCATCGGCCTCATCTCGGGCCCGCTGGCCAACCCCAGCGTCAAACTCCGCGAGACGGGTTTCCGCGATGCACTGGCACGCCACGGTGTCGAATTGGATGAGGACCTGGTGGTGCGCGGCGAGGTCGACGCCAAGACGGGTCTCGACGGCGGCCTTGCGTTGCTGAACCGCGAGGACCGTCCCACCGCCATCTTCTGTGTCACCGACTACGTCGCGTTCGGCACCCTCGATGCCACCAAGCGTCTGGGACTTGTTGTGCCCGATGATGTCTCGATTGTCGGCTACAACGACCTGGATATCTCGGGCTGGTCGATCCTGGACCTGACGACGGTGCGGCAGCCGCTGGAGGACATGGCGAAGGCGGCCGCGGAGCTACTGCTGGCGCGCATCGACGGCGCCGCCGGCCCGCCGGTGCACCGCGAATTCGGTGTCGAGTGGGTCCAGCGCGGCAGTTCTGCGACCCGCATCACAGGTCGTTAGACAAGGAAACAATTCCGTTACCTCGGAGCCACGGGACCGCAAAGACTCCTGAATACATTCGAAGTCATGGTTGGCGCGACGAACGCGGCAGCCAGTCGAATCGCAAACCCCCTCATTCAGGAGAGATATGGAAATCGGCGTCTTCATCCCCATCGGCAACAACGGCTGGCTCATCTCCAAGAGCGCCCCGCAGTACATGCCGTCGTTCGAGCTGAACAAGGAGATCGTGCAGAAGGCCGAGCACTACGGCATGGACTTCGCGCTGTCGATGATCAAGCTCAAGGGCTTCGGCGGTGAGACCGAGTTCTGGGATCACAACCTCGAATCCTTCACTCTCATGGCCGGTCTCGCCGCGGTCACCGAGCGGATCAAGCTGTTCGCCTCCACCCCTATCCTCACGCTGCCGCCCGCCATCGTCGCCCGCATGGCCTCGACGGTCGACTCGATCGCCCCGGGCCGCTTCGGCGTCAACATCGTCACCGGCTGGGCCCCCAACGAGTACACCCAGATGGGTCTGTGGCCGGGTGAGGAGTACTTCGGCTACCGCTACGAGCAGGCCACCGAGTACGTGTCCGTGATGCGCGAGCTGTGGGAAGACGGCGTCAGCAACTTCAAGGGCAAGCACTACACGATGGACGACTGCGTCCTCTCCCCGCGCCCGTCGGCCGGTTCGGTGCCGATCGTCGCTGCCGGACAGTCGAAGAACGGCATGAAGTTCGCCTCGGAGATGGCCGACTTCAACTTCATCATGGGCACCGGCATCAACACCCCGACGGCGATCTCCGACGCCACCGCCACGCTGGTGAGCGCCGCCGAGACGACCGGTCGCGACGTGGGCGCCATGACCCTGTTCATGGTCATCGCCGAGGAGACCGACGAAGCGGCACAGGCGAAGTGGAAGGACTACCACGACAACGCCGACCTCGCCGCACTCGGCTACATGGCCGACCAGTCCGCCACCGACACGTCGGCCGACGACGCCTCCACCGCGAAGACCATCTCCCTTCCCGAGGGCGCCGTGAACTTCAACATGGGTACCCTCGTCGGATCGTATGAGACCGTCGCGAAGATGCTCGACGAGATCGCCGAGATCGGCGGCATCAAGGGCATCATGCTCACCTTCGACGACTTCGTCGAAGGCATCGAGAAGTTCGGCACCCGGATTCAGCCGCTGATGAAGTGCCGCGAATCCGTTCAGTCACAAGCTGCTTGATATCCGGACGGTTGGGTGGGCATCGCGGGGGTGCCCACCCAACCGTTCGTCCGTCCGAGGGAAGGCTTCTTTCTCAAGTGAATCCGCGAACACTCGACGTCGCGATCGTCCAGGCCGGTCAGATGACCGAGGACATCACCGCAAACCTGAATCATCTTGCCGCACTGGCACGCAGCGCCGCTGCACCCGACGACGACGGCACCGTCCCGGATCTGGTGGTCCTCCCCGAGCTGATCACCACACCGTACTTCTGCACCAGCCACGATGTGGACCGCACCTCGTGGGCACAGACCATCCCCGGTCCGGCGACCACGATCCTCGGCGACGTCGCTCGCGACATCGGATGTGCCGTCACGTTCGGCCTCTACGAACGCACAGTCGACGGTGTCACTCACAACGCGGTGGTACTCATCGACCCCTCCGGCCACGTGAGTTCGTGGAACACCCCCGACGGCGGACAGGTGTCGGCGTACCGCAAGCTCTCGCTGCCGGCCAACAAGGTCAGCGGCATCGACGTCGACGAGAAGTACCACTTCGCGCCGGGCCCGGCCCCGGCGACCATCGACCTGTTCGGCACCCGATTCGCCTGCGTGATCTGCTACGACCGCAGCTTCCCCGAGTACTGGGCGGTGGCCCGTGCCTCGGGTGCAGAGGTCATGCTCGCAATCGTGTCCTCCCTCGGCAGCCGCGAGGACCTGTTCCTCGCCGAACTACAGACCCGCGCAATGGAATCGCAGATGTGGGTGGTGGCCGCCAATAGGGCCGGCCCGGAGACGCTCAACGACGTCACCGTCGACTATTTCGGACTGTCGTGTGTCATCGCACCCGACGGCCGGATCGTGGCGCAGGCGCCGGCCCACCGCGCGGGTGAGACGCTGCGGTTCACCCTCGATCTCGATCTCGTGCCGTCCGTGCGGGCCGCGTTCCCGCTCTGGCGCGACCGCCGCGCCGAGGTCGTCGAGCTGCTCGCCCGCCTCACCGCCGGAAGTGTGGCACCGGCCCCCGTCGTCGCGCCCCCGCGACGTGGTGCCGCTGCGACCGTCATCGAGGTGGCGGTGTGACCAGCATCGACTACCCCGACCTCACCGCGTCGGCCGCGCAGACCCTCGACGATGTACTGCCCCAGGCACATACGGACATGGCGGAACCGCTGGCCGCCTCCCGTCGCTCGCCGCTGCCGGCATCACCGCAGGCGCTCGGCAGCGAACCCGCCGACTACACCCATCTGCTGGCGACCAGTCCCGTACCCACGGCGCAGTTCGCGGTGTGGGGCCACACTCCGCACCTGCACCGCCCGACCCACGAGTGGGGCGTGAACGACCTGCTCGTCGCCTACCGGCAGGGCACCACCACTCCCAGCGAGGTCCTCGCCACGCTGCGCGCCCGCTGGGCCGACCACGGACTCACCGGGGGCGCGATCCTCGCTGTGCTCGACACCGTCGCCGAGGCCGCGGCCGAATCCGATCGGCGGTGGCGCGCCGGTGCGGCCCGACCGCTGGAGGGAATCTTCTTCGGCGTCAAGGACATCATCGACGTTGCCGGTGCCCCGGTCACGGCCGGCTCACGCACCACCGGTGACCGCGTCGCATCCACCGACGCCACCGCCGTGGCCCGGCTGCGGGCGGCCGGTGCGATTCCTGCGCTGATCACCGCCACCACCGAATTTGCCTGCGGTGCACCCCACAATGCGCGTTACGGCGCGGTCACCAACCCCTGGGACCGCGACCGGTGGACCGGCGGGTCGTCGACCGGATCGGCCGCGGCACTGGCCGCCGGCCTCGTCCCGTTCGCACTCGGCACCGACACCGGAGGGTCCATCCGCGTCCCCAGCGCGCTGTGCAATCTCACCGGCATCAAACCGACCTACGGCCTGGTGCCGCGTACCGGAGTGGCGTCGCTGTCGTGGACCCTCGACCACATCGGCCCGATGGCCCGTAATGCTGCCGACCTGCGCACCGTTCTCGCCGTTCTCGCCGGGGCCGACGGCCTCGACCCGGCCGCGGCCCCCGACGCGGTCGCCCAGGACATCCGGGAGGGTCTACGCACCCCGGAATCGCCCACCGCGCACTCGTTCCGCGGATTACGCCTCGGGGTACCGACCACCTGGTTCACCGATCTGTGCGACGACGGTGTGCGCGCCGTCTGGGAGGACACGCTCGCCGAGCTCCGACGCCACGGCGTGGAGACCACCCCGGTCGACCTCGGTGACGCCGCCCTCATCCACGACGAGCTCGCCGTCGTCATGACCACCGAACTCGCGTCGAATCAGGAAGCCGCCGAACGGTTCGACCTCTTCGACATCGGCACGCAGGTGCGGATCGCCCGCGGGAACGTGCCGTCGGCGGTGGATTACCTTCGCGCCCTGCGACATCGCCCGGGCGCTCTGCGACGCGTGATACAGGCCTTCGACGCCGCCGGTGTCGACGCCATCCTCACCCCCGGGGTCGGCGCCACCGCCCCACGACTGTCCGACGTCACGCTCGACGTGAACGGGACACGTCACCCGATGCAGGCGCTCATCGGACGCAACACGGGTGTGTTCGACTACCTCGGGCTGCCCGCGGTCATGATGCCCGGCGGATTCCACGCCGGGATGCCCGTCGGGGTGCAGGTCGTCGGGCGCCCCTGGGGCGACGATGCCGTCCTGCGGATCGCGAACGCCTACCAGTCACTCACCGATCACCACGATCGACGAGCAGATGGATAGTGTTGTCGTGCAGCGACACCCGCATCCCTGGCGGGTGTTCACCGCGACCAGCATCGGCGTCATCGCGGTCTTCGTGGCCATGAGCGGTCTGACCGTCGCCCTACCCACCCTGACCCGCGAATTGAACGCGTCCACGGCCCAGTCGACATGGATCGTGTTGGGCTACATGGTCGTCACCACTGCACTGATCCTGGTGTTCGGCCGGCTCTCGGACATCGTCGGCCGCCGACCGCTCTACCTGGCCGGGCTGGTGGTGTTCACCATCGCGACCGCACTGTGCATCGTCTCCCCCTCGGCGGGCTGGCTGATCGCCGCCCGTGTGGTCCAGGGTGTGGGCGCCGCGGCGGTGGTCACCAACAACACCTCGCTGCTCACCGACATGTTCCCGCCGCACCTCTTGGGCCGGGCGCTGGGGTGGAATGCGACGGTGGCCGCGGTCGCACAGGTGATCGGACCGGTCATCGGCGGCGCCATGACCGCGATGGTCGGCTGGCGCGGACTGTTCGTCGCGGTGCTGCCGGTGGCCCTGATCGCGACGGTGACCTCAGTGATGGTGATCCCGCGGGCCCGCCGCAGACCCGCCCGACGCGAGCGTTTCGACGTGACCGGAGCGGTGTTGTCCGTCGTCATGCTGACCACCGTCGTCCTGGCCCTGACCCCGGGGCTCTCGTCGCCGACGTGGTTGCCGTGGGCCTATCTCGCCGTCGGTGCGGCCAGTACGGCGACCTTCGTGACCGTGCAGATGCGTCGCACCGACCCGCTGGTCGACCTGACCTTGTTCCGCAGCCGGGGCATCGCCCTGGTCCTCGTCGCCGCGTTCACCATCGCCGTCGCCACCTATGCTGTGCCGCTGATCATCTCGCTCTACGAACAGGCCGCCGACGACGCGTCGCCGTTCACCGCGGGCCTCCTGGTGACCCCCGTGGCGATCGGCACCGTCCTGGCCGCCTCGGTCGCCGGCTCGCTGGTGGCCCGCGTCGCGCCCCGGACATTGGCGGCGTCGGGTATGGCACTGGCCGCCATCGGCCTGCTGGGCATGACGCTGACCCTGTCGGTCGATGACGGCGCGTTGCCGGTCACCATGAGCTTCCTGTTCGTCATCGGCACCGGGATCGGGCTGTTCATGACCCCGAGCACGAGTGCACTGATGCTCACCGTCTCCTACGAGCGGCGCGGCATCGCCAACGGGTTGCGCTCGACCCTGCAGAACGTCGGTAACCTGCTCAGCACCGCGATGACCCTGGCCATCGTCACCGTGGGACTCGGCGCCGCGGCGCAAGAGGCCGCCTACGGCGGCACCCCGGGGGCGCTCAGCAGCGCCGAACTCGACCGCTTCGTCGACAACCTGCGCACGGTGGGTCTGACCCTCACCGTGGTCGCGGTCGTCGGTGTCGGCCTGTGCCTGGCCTTCCCGCGCCACCGAGTGGCCACCGAACCTCTCGAGTTCCCCCACGAATCCCTCACGACCATCAAGGAATCCGCATGACAACCATCGACGGTCGCGCCGATCAGGCCGCCGACTATGCCCGCGCCGGCTTCGGGCAGGAACTGCAGCCGGGCACCCGTCCCGCCCTGGTCGTGGTCGACCCCGCCCGCGCCTACGTCGACCCGGCATGCCCGCTCTACGCCGGTGCGGAGGATGCCGCCGACGCGATGCGCACCCTGGTGGCGGCGGCCCGATCCGCCGGCATCCCGGTCGTGTTCACCGAGGTCCGGCTACGGGCCGACGGCGCCGACGCCGGCGTGTTCTTCCGCAAGTCCGGCACCCTGGTCGCCTTCTGCGAGGGCAGTCCGTTCGCCGAACCGATCGAGGGACTCGAGCCGGCACCCGACGAACTCCTCGTGACCAAGAAGTACGCCAGCGCGTTCTTCGGCACCTCGCTGCACTCCTATCTGACCGCCCTGCAGGTGGATACGGTGCTGATCGCGGGACTGTCCACCAGCGGCTGCGTGCGTGCCACCACCCTGGACGCGATGCAGCACGGCTTCATTCCCATCGTGGTGAAAGAAGCTGTCGGAGATCGTGATCCGGCGATACACAACTCGAATCTGTTCGACATGCAGCAGAAGATGGCCGAGGTCTGGCCCCTCTCCCGCGCCCAGACCTACCTCCGCAACCCCAGCCCGCTGGTCGAGTAGCCCAACCCCATCCGCTGGTCGAGTAGCCCCCGAGCCGCCAGGCGGGGCGGCGTATCGAGACCACTCCAACCGACACCCGAATCACGACCCGCACACACATGTGAGCACCCCGACACCCGAGTTAACAGAAACGAATCACAACGGTCGCCCGACGCAACACACCACCCGATACATTCGAAGTCACAAGCAAGTCAGACCGAAGTCAGATCAATCGAGTGATCTATGTCCGATCGCTGATCCATTCGAAGTCATTTCGCTCCACACGACTCCGGCAACGCCGCCAACGTCGCACGCAATCCCGTTCCCCGTCCAGGAGAATCCATGAGAAACCCCCTGTCCCGCCGTGTCGCCGTCGCCGCACTCGGCCTGTCCGCCACCATCGGTCTCGCCGCGTGCAGTGGTTCCGCGACCGGGAGCAACGTGTCGGACGCCGACGCCTCGACCGGAATCGCCTACGCACAGGCACAATTGGCCAAGTACGAGAACGATCCGCAGTTCACTCTCAAGGCCGACCCGTTCCCGATGAAGGACATCGCCGGGAAGACGATCTTCGCCATCCCGACCAACAGCGAGAACCCGTACAACGTGGCGGTGGACGAGGAGTCCAAGAAGGTCGCCGAACGCTACGGCGCCACCTGGATCGAGTACACCAACCAGGGTCAGCCGGCCCAGTGGTCGACCGGCGTCGAACAGGCGGTCAACCAGAAGGCCGACCTGATCATCCTGTCGCAGGGCATCGACGGCTCGCTGATCAAGCCGGCACTGGAAAAGGCCGACGCGGCAGGCATTCCCGTCCTGTTGACGCACACCACGCTGCGCGGCGAGAGCCTGCCGACCGACCTCGCCGGCCTCATCGACGCCTACACCGACGCGCCCCTCGCCGAGGCCAACCGTCTGACCGTCGACTGGATGATCGACCAGACCGGCGGCAAGGGCAACGCCCTGATCATCACCTCCGACGAGGTACCGCCGGCCAAGGCCGAGGTGGCAGCGATGCAGGACGAGCTCGAAAAGTATTGCCCCGGATGTAAATACAAGGTCGTAAACGTCCCGGTCGCGGAGTGGGCCACCAAGATCCAGCCGGAGGTGCAGTCGGCGCTGTCGGCGGACCCGTCGATCAACTTCGTCCTGCCGATCTACGATTCGATGTCGCTGTACGCGCAGGCCGGGATCAAGGCGGCCGGTAAGGCGGGGCAGGTACAGATCTCGTCGGTCAACGGCACCCCCGCGGTGCTGAAGATCCAGCAGGACGACGGCATCGTCACCATGAACGTCGGCGAGTCGATACCGTGGCTGGCCTGGGCGACCATGGACCAGGCGGGCCGGTTGCTGCTCGGTCTGCCGCCGGTGGCCGACGGTGCCGAACAGACCCCGCTCAAGCTGATCACCGCGGACAACATCGACTCCACCGGCACCCCGCCGCAGCCCGACAAGGGTTACGGCACCGCCTATGTCGACGGCTACGAGGCTTTGTGGGGCAGCGGTGCCCAGTCCTGACCCCATCGTCAACATCGTCGGCCTGTCGAAGACCTTCGGCACCAACACCGTCCTGAACAACGTCGGACTGACCATCCACGCCGGCGAAGTACACGGACTGCTCGGCGAGAACGGCTCGGGCAAGTCCACTCTCATCAAGGTGCTCGCCGGTTTCCACGCCCCCGACCCCGGGGCCGCGCTGCAGGTGCGTGGCCGTGATGTGGCGCTGCCCATCGCCTCGGGCGGGTTCCGCGACCTCGGCATCAGCTTCGTCCACCAGGACCTCGCGTTGGTTCCCGACATCTCGGTCGTCGAGAACCTGCGCGTGGGATCGGCGGTCGCGGGTTCGCGGCCGTGGATCTCCTGGCGGCGGGAGAAGGACTCTGCCCGTGCGTTGTTCGCCACCTACGGCATCGACCTCGATCCCGATGCACCGGTGTCGTCGCTGAGCGCGACCGAACGCGCGCTGCTCGCGATCCTGCGGGCGGTGGAGGAACTCGGCGATCGTCGGACCCTGCTGGTGCTCGACGAACCGACCGTGTTCCTCCCCCGCGAGGGCACCGATCTGTTGTTCTCGGTGGTCCGCGAGATCGTGGCGGACCGCAAGGCGGCGGTGCTGTTCGTGTCGCACGACCTCGACGAGGTGCTCGACCACACCGATCGCGTGACCATCCTGCGCGACGGGGTGTCGCAGGGCACCCACCGGACCGACGGGTTGACCGCGGCCTCGCTCATCGACCTGATCGTCGGGCGTTCCCTCGACGGAGAACACCACGCCGGCACCGGCCGCGTGTTCGCCGGCGTGCCGCCCCTGGCGCAGGTGAGCGGGCTCGAGACGCCCACCGTGGACGGCATCGACTTCGCCGTCCGACCCGGAGAGATCGTTGGGCTCACCGGCATCGCCGGGTCGGGCTACGACGACATCCTGCCCGCACTCTACGGCGCCGTGCCCGCCCGCGCCGGAGATCTCTCCCTCGGTGCGACCAGGATGCCACTACCGTCGATCACGCCCATCGACGCGCTCGACACCGGCGTGGTCTACGTGCCGCCGGACCGCAAGATCGAGGGCAGCGCACCGGAACTCACCGTCGCAGAGAACGTGACGCTGCCGGTGCTGGAGCGGTTGGTGAAACCCCGGGTGCTCAACGGTCTCGCGGCCCGCATCGCCGACCAGTGCGATGTCCGGCCCCGCGACCCGCAGGCGACCTACGGGTCGTTGTCGGGTGGCAACCAGCAGAAGGCGCTCCTCGGCAAGTGGCTGCAGACCGGTCCGAGGCTGGTGCTGCTCGCCGAACCCACCCAGGGCGTGGATGTGGGTGCACGCGCCCGCATCTTCGAGATGCTTCGCGACACCGCCGCCGGCGGCGCCGGGATCGTCATCGCCAGTTCCGATTACGAACAGCTCTCGGTGCTCTGTGACCAGGTGATCGTGCTGTCGCACGGTCGGATCGTCGCCGAGCTCACCGGCGAACTCCTCGCCAAACACCACATTTCCGACACCGTTCTCGGCTCGACTCGAGAGGCAGTGAAAGCCTGATGTCCGTCACACTCAACACCGCCACCGAAACCACGGACCTGCCCGACCCGGTCGGCGAGACCCCACGTCGCCGCATCACGATCGGCCCGTCGCTGGAGAAGTACGCTCTGGTGATCGCCCTCGTGGCCGTCGTCGTGGTGTTCAGTCTGCTGCGCCCGGAGGTCTACCCCACCGCCAGCAACCTGCAGAACGTGCTCGGTTCGCAGGCCGTGCTGCTCATCCTCGCGCTGGGATTGATCGTCCCGCTCACCGCGGGTGAGTTCGACCTGTCGAGCGTGTCGACGATGTCGTTGTCGGCGATGACCATCGCGGTGCTCAACGTGCAGCACGACTGGTCGTTGCTGTCCTCGATCGCGATCGCGCTGCTGGCCGCGCTGCTCGTGGGCCTGATCAACGCCGTACTCGTCGTCCGGCTGCACATCGACTCGTTCATTGCGACACTCGGCAGCGGAACCGTCGTTCTCGGGGTGGTGCAGTGGATCTCGAACTCGACCTCGGTCACCGGGATCGACTCGGCGCTGGTCGACGCGACCATCGGCACCCGCATCCTCGGGGTGTCGCTGCAGTTCTACTACGCACTCGCGCTCGTGGTGATCATGGCGCTGGTGTTCGCCTACACCCCCATCGGTCGGCGCCTGCTGTTCGTGGGGCGCGGACCGCAGGTCGCGCGGCTCAGCGGCCTGCACGTCGACCGCATCCGCAGCGGCGCGCTGGTGACCTCCGCGCTGGTCGCCGGCCTCGCCGGCATCGTGTACGCCGGCATGCTGGGCGGGGCCGACCCATCGTCGGGACAGTCGTTCATGCTCCCGGCCTTCGCCGCCGCCTTCCTCGGCGCCACCGCGATCATCCCCGGCCGGTTCAACGCCTTCGGCACCCTCATCGCGGTCTACTTCCTCGTCGCCGGGGTCGTCGGCCTGCAGATGCTGGGGGCGGCCAGCTTCGTCCAGCAACTCTTCTACGGCGGGGCCCTGATCGTCGCGGTCGCGTTGTCGGGTGCCGTCCGGCGCCGGACCGCCTCCCGGTCAGCGGCATGACTCCTCGTGCAACCCAACCGTCTCCACCAACACCAGAAAGGTGACTCTCATGACGACGACAGTTGTGGCCGGCAACCCGAAACCCGGCTCCCGCACGCTCGACGCCGCCACCCGGCTCGCGACCTCGCTCTCCGGCGAACAACCCGACCACGTCATCGACGTCGTCGAACTCGGCGCCGGCCTGCTGGGCTGGGGCGATCCGGCGGTGAAGAACGCCGTCGACACGGTGTCCTCGTCGAACCTGGTGATCTTCGCCAGCCCGACCTTCAAGGCCACCTACACCGGCATCCTGAAACTGTTCCTCGACCAGTTCGCCACCGGCGAAGGCCTGCGCGACGTCACCGCGGTGCCGCTCATGCTCGGCGCCGGGCCTGCGCACGCGATGGCCCCAGATCTGCTGCTTAAGCCGGTCCTCGTCGAACTCGGCGCCACCTGCCCCGTCGCCGGGCTGTACCTGATCGACTCCACCTACACCGAGGATTCCCGGATCGCCGACTACGCGCAGCGCTGGGCGCCGGTACTGCACGCCACCACCCGGACGGAGGCATCATGACCACCATCCCCCTCGACGGCGCCGCGCTGCGCCGTGCCTTCGGGCAGTTCCCCTCCGGCGTCGTCGCCATCTGTGCCGACACCGGCACCGAACGAATCGGCATGGCCGCCAGCACCTTCGTCCCGGTCTCGCTGGAGCCGGCGCTGGTCGCCTTCTGTGTGCAGAACACGTCGACGACGTGGCCGCGGCTGGCCGCCCTCCCGCGGCTGGGCATCAGCGTCCTCAGCTCCGAACACGACACCGCCGCCCGCGTCCTGGCCGCCAAGAACGGTGACCGGTTCGCCGGCATCGACACCGAGACCCGCGACGGTGGCGCACTGTTCATCGCCGGCTGCGGGATCTGCCTCGACGTGACCGTCGATCAGGAGGTCGAGGCGGGCGATCACCGGATCGTGGTCATGCGAGTCAACGAGGTGCACAGCGCGACGATCGAGACCGACTCGGCAGTCGAGCCGATCGTCTTCCACCGCAGCGCCTTCCGCCGGCTGGCCGCGTCATGAGCCGCGTCGGCGCAGCGCTTGCGGCACTGCGGGCGGGCCGGCCGGTGCTGGTGACCGACGACGAGGACCGCGAGAACGAGGGCGACGTCATCCTGGCGGCCTCGCAGGCGACCACCGAGTGGGTGGCCTGGACCGTCCGGCACACCTCAGGTCTGTTGTGTGCCCCGATGTCGGAGGCCCGCGCCGACGCCCTCGACCTGCCGCCCATGGTGGCCGACAACCAGGACCCCAAACAGACCGCGTACACGGTGGCCGTCGACGCGGCCCACGGGATCACGACCGGCATCAGTGCGGCCGACCGCGCCACCACGCTGCGGGTCCTCGCCGACCCGTCGACCACCGCCGGTGATCTGTCCCGTCCCGGCCATGTGCTGCCGCTGCGCGCCCGGGCCGGCGGGGTCCTGACCCGCCCCGGACACACCGAGGCGGCGGTGGATCTGTGCTCCTACGCGGGACTGCCAGCGGTCGCGGTGATCGCCGAACTGGTCAACGACGACGGGTCGATGATGCAGATGCCCGACATCGAGGCCTTTGCCGCCCGACACGATCTGCCTGTGCTCACCATCGCCGAACTGATCGCCTACCGCCGGGTCCACCCGCTGCCGGTGCCGTTCGACACCACCGGCCGTGTCCAACGGGCGGCCGAGACCCGGATACCCACCCGATTCGGCGATTTCCGCGCGGTCGGCTACCTCGACCGCGCGACCGGTGCCGAACACGTCGCCCTCGTCGCCGGCGATCCCGGCCCGGACGCCCTGGTCCGCGTGCATTCGGAGTGCCTGACCGGGGAGGCGTTCGGCTCCCGCCGCTGCGAATGCGGCCCCCAGCTCGACACCGCGATGGAACGCATCGCCCGCGACGGCGGGGTGCTCGTGTACCTGCGCGGACACGAGGGCCGCGGCATCGGCCTGCTCAAAAAGCTCGCCGCGTACCGGCTGCAGGACGGCGGCCTCGACACCATCCAAGCCAACCTGGAACTCGGCGAACCGGCCGACCGCCGCGAATACGGCGCGGCCGCCGCGATACTGGCCGACCTCGGTGTCGGGTCGGTGCAGCTGCTGACCAACAACCCGGAGAAGGTCTCCGGACTCGACACCCACGGAATCACCGTGACCCGCCGCGTGCCGCTGCTGGCCGAAGCCCTTCCCGACAACGTGGAGTATCTCGCGACGAAGCGACGCAAGATGGGTCATCTGCTCGCAGCCGAGGTACTCCCGACGACGGGAGACGCCGTCTGTCACTGACCATGCGGATGCATTGGTGACAGACGTGTGGGCGACAATGGCCGGCGCACGGCGTCCGGGCTGGGGAGAATGCTGAGCACAGACCACCGATCTGTGCCACGGTTGTCATATGAGCAGCCCCGAGTTCGACGTGAACAAGCTGTTCCCCGGGAAGTTCTTCATTTCCACCGCACTCGACGTGCTGGAGTCGAAGAACAAGATGACCGGGCATCTGCGCCGCCGCTACATCCAGCGGGCGGCGATGGCCGGTGTCCTCATCGGCATGTTCTACCTGATCAACTACACGATCATCGGTGCCTTCGACGCGATGGGCAACAACCCCGACCAGCTACACGTGGTCGGCAAGCTCGTCGGGGCGCTGGCGTTCGGGTGGGCCCTGGTCTTCATCTATTACACGAAGTCCGAGTTGCTCACCTCGAACATGATGATCGTGTCGATCGGCATCTACTACCGGCGCATCACGGCGCTGCGGATCGTGCGCATCCTGGGGTACTGCTACCTCGGCAACATCATCGGCGGCCTGTTCTTCGCCGCTCTGCTCCGCGGGACGACCCTCGCCCAGGGTGGCGTCCTCGACGCCATGAACCACTCCGTCGCCGTCAAGACCGGTTACCTTTCCGAGGGCTGGTCGGGGTGGCTCGACCTGTTCATCCGGGCGATCCTGTGCAACTTGATGATCAATATCGCGATGCTGCTGGTCTACAACGGCTATCTCAAGGAGGACATCGCCAAGGTGATGGCGATGATCACCTCGGTCTTCGTCTTCGCGTTCCTCGACTTCGAGCACTCGGTCGCGAACACCGTCCTGTTCATGATGGTCGGACTGCAAGACGGCGGTAGCGTCCCCGTCGGCCCCGCCTTTGGCAACCTCGGGATCGTGTTGCTGGGCAACCTGGTCGGCGGTGGTGTGCTCATCGGCTTCTACTACGCGTGGGTCAACGACGAACGCGACACGCACCTGCCGAATCTGCGCCGGCACCGGGAGTGACCACCGCGCCCAGCGCGGTCACATCGTCGAGGCCTGGTCGTTGTCCTTGACCGCACCCCAGCCGTACCACCGTTCGATCTCCATCACCGCTGTCGTCCGGGGACGTACCCGCTCTGCGTACTCGTTTCCGGTGTAGTGCCGCGAGATCTGGTCGATGTCGGCCAGTCCGTCGTCGTCGCGGAACTCCACCACGCTCCCGATGAGGGTGACCTGCGTGTACCAGTCCCCGTCATCGAGCACGGTGAGTGTGACCCTGGGATCCCGGCGCAGGTGACGTAGCCGGGCACGACCATTGTCCAGGCTCAGCAGCACCCGGTCGCCGTCCATCAGATACCACGTCGCGGCGGACACGGGCGCCCCGTCCGAGCGCAGGGTGGCCATCACCGATGGGTTGGGCTTGGCCAGAATCTCTTTCACAGGCTCCGGGAGCGGTGGTTTCGACATCAGGCATCCTTTCCGGGTCGTCGGCCAGGCATTACTCGGCTACCCTGATGATCCTGCCACCCGATGCTGTCTGACGAGGTTCGGTTCGCTCTCCAGGAAAGCAAAGCGCGCACGGTCTATCCACGACTCGAGGCACACGTCGGGATCACGCGCGTAGGCTGACTACGTGCCTGAATCGCTGTCCGGCAAGAGAATCGTCGTCATCGGCGGATCGTCGGGTTTCGGCGAGCGAGTCGCCGAACGCGGGTTGAGGGTCGGCGCGACGGTGGTCGTCGTCGGCCGTGACAAGGCCAAAGTGAATCGGATCGTCGCCCGGTTTGGTCAAGAGTTCGGTGATGCGGTGTCCGGAGCGGCATTCGACGCGACCCATCACCACGCACTCGACCGATTCTTCGATGGAATCGGCGACATCGACCATCTCGTCTCGATGGTCGGCGGCGCGATGTCCGGTGGATTCCTGGACTCCACCGAGGAACTCATCCGTTCGACGATCGAGGACAAGTTCTACGCCAATCTGGTGATCGCCCGACGAGCCGCACCACACATCCGAGCGGGCGGCAGCATGATGTTCACCGCGGGAGCCGGCGGTCGGCCGCAGGACGCTGCCGGAGCGCTCGTCGGCAACGACGCCATCACGATGATGGTGAGGGGACTCGCGGTGGAACTCGCCCCGCATGTCCGCGTGAACGCGGTCGCGCCCGCGTGGACGCCGACCGGACTGTGGCGCGACGTCGCCGCCGACGAACTCGAACGCACCCGCAATCAGATGGCCCGAACGATCCCGTTGGGTCGGACCGCGGATCCCGACGAGGTCGCTGCGGCCTACCTTTTCCTGATCGAGTGCGGGTTCATCACCGGCCAGACGATCGCCGTGGATGGTGGGGTGTCCCTGATCAGCTGAGCGCCTCTCCACGTGATCGACGGGCTGTCACCGACCGGTCTCGGCGGGCCGCCCCGGATCGGCTGACCATTGCGACCACGATCCCGGGAACAATGTCGCTGTGTAGCCCGCGAGTTCGAGCGCGGCGATCTCGTGCGCGGCGTTGACGCCGGACCCGCAGTAGGCGATCACGTCGTCGTCGCCGATTCCCAAGGCGGAGAATCGCTCTCGCAATCTATGGGCGGGGAGAAATGTTCCGTCGGGCGCCAGATTGCCCACGGTCGGGGCGCTGATCGCGCCCGGGATGTGGCCGGCACGCGGGTCGACGGGCTCGACCTCTCCCCGATACCGTTCGGCGGCACGGGCATCCACGATCGTCGCCCGGGTCGACGCAACATCGTCGATATCGACGACGGGCAGATGTCCGGCGCTCAACGTGACGTTCCCTGTCCGCGGCGTGGCGTCCCCCGACGACAGCCGCAATCCGGCCGCGATCCATGCGCCCAGGCCACCGTCGAGCATGCGAACGTCCTGGTGTCCCGCCCAGCGCAGCAACCACCACGCGCGGGCCGAGGCGAGGTTGCCGGTGTCGTCGTAGACCACCACGCGTGATCCGTCGTCGATGCCCCAGCGTCGTGCCGCGCGCTGCAGATCGGCGAGTTCCGGGAGCGGATGCCGGCCCCACTCGGGCGACGGCGGGGCGGCGAGTTCGGTGTCGAGGTCGACGTAGACGGCTCCGGGAATGTGGCCGTCGCGGTAGTGGTCGTGGCCATGACTGTCACCGAGCGCCCACCGCACGTCCAGCATCACCGGCGGGTGGTCGGAGAGCATCGCCTCGGTCAGTTCGTCGACGCTGATCAGCATGGCCTCGATCTTGCCATTCGATCGGGGTCAAGAGTTCGGCTCGACGAGCCACGCACCGGGTTCGAGTTCGGTCGCAACGACACCGTGTCGCTCAGCGATCCGGACGAATTCCGCACCGGGTTCATAGAACAACCTCGGCCGGACCAACTCCAGCCCGATCGGCCACAGCGTCCCGTAGTGGATCGGCACCGAGCGTGCCGCTCCCACCACCTCCGCGGCGGTCACGGCGCGCGTCGGGTCCATGTGCCCGACGCCGAGAGTCGGACCCCAGCCACCGACCGGCAACAACGCCAGATCGACGCCGGACACCCACTGGTCGAGATCCGGGTACACGTCGGTGTCTCCGGCGAAGTACGTGGTGGTGTCACCGACGATCACGTAGCCGAGCGCTGTGGTCAGATGCGCTCCGCGAGGCCAGCGCCGGCCGTCGTGGTCGGCCGGTACCGCGCGGATGACGACCTCCCCCACGCTGACCTCGTCGCCTGCCGACACCTCGATCAGCCGCGCACCGAACGCCTGCAGGGCGGGGAACACCACGGGCGCGTTCCGCGGAACCACGATCGGTACCTCGGCGCTGATCTGGCGCAGCGACGGGAGGTGGGTGTGGTCGGCATGCAGGTGCGAAAGCACCACGACATCGGGTTGCCGCACCGACGAATCGGTAGGTGTGGGTCCTCGTCGACGGCGCAGGTGGGCGACTCGGGAAGTCAGCACCGGATCGGTGAGCACTGTGGTTGCCCGGTCTGTGATCAGCGCGCTCGCATGCCCGAGCCATCGGACGCGGGGACCGTCGACCCGCCCGGAACCCGTGATGCCGCTCATCCCACTACCATCCCAAGACGAGCGAAAGGACGCCATGCAGACCACGGCTCGAGTCATCCGTACGGTCATCGAGTTCCTGGTGCTGTGGATCGCCTCGGCGATCGCGCTCCTCGCGCTCGACGCGGTGCTCGATGGGATCGACCTCGAGTCGACGACCATCGGCGACACCACGACCACACTGCCCGCCGCCTTGCTCCTCGCCCTCGTCTTCGGGTTGCTCAATCGACTCCTCTGGCCCCTGATCGTGCGCGCGATGGCCTGGACCGGTCCGGTCGTGATGTTCCTATCGGCGTTCCTCGCCGGCGGCGCCCTGTTGCTGCTGGCGCTCTGGTTGGTACCCGTGGCCACGGTGCACAGCACGCCCGCTGTGTTTGTGATGGCCGGGGTGTTCGCGGCGTTCATCTCGATCGTCGGGGGCGCCATCGCCGCGCGATCGGACACCTCGTATCGACTCATGCAGGTTCGCCGACAACGATTTCGCCGTCGCAACGCCTCGGTGAGGGCAGCAGAGCCCGGGCTGTTGTGTTTGCAGATCGACGGGCTGGGTCATGAGGTCCTGCGCCGGGCCATCGCCGACGGTGTCACGCCGACGCTGGCAAAACTCGTCCGGGAGACCCACCACCTCGCCCCGTGGCACACCGACTGGAGCAGCCAGACCGGCGCGTCCCAACTCGGCATCCTGCACGGCTCCAATCACAATGTCCCGGCGTTCCGGTGGTACGACAAGTCGACCCGGACCGTCGCGGTGTTCAGTAATCCCCGCGACAACGAGCAACGCGAGACCGAACGCGCCGACATCCCCGGACTGCTCGACGTCGACGGAGCGAGTCGCGGCAACCTGTTCACCGGCGGCGCCGACGACAACGTGCTGGTCGTCAGCCGGATGCGGGGCGCACGGCTCGGCGGCGGCGCCGGGTATTCGTCCTACTTCATGGATCTGTCGAACGCACTTCGAACGTTCGTCCGCATGGTCGGGGAGGTCCAGCGCGAGATCCGGCAGTCGTTGCGACAGCGGCGCCGCGACATCCGACCACGTGTCCCGCGCGGCGGCGTCTACCCACTCGTCCGCGCCTTCACGACCGTCGTCGCCACCGACATGACCGTGGCCGCCGTCGTGCGCGACCTGATCGACGGCCGCACCGTCATCTACGCCGACTTGATTGGCTACGACGAGGTTTCCCACCACTCCGGTCTCTCCCGACCGGAAACCCTTGCCGTGCTGACCAAGATCGACGAGACGGTCCGGTTACTCCTCGCCGTCGTCGGGCAGGCCGACCGTGACTATCACGTCGTGCTGCTGTCGGATCACGGTCAGAGCCAGGGTGCGACGTTCAGCCAGCGCTACGGGGAATCCCTGCGACATCTCGTGCACCGGCTGTGCGGAGACGCCACACCACCCGAACCCGCCGTTGATACCCATCACGCGGATGCGGAGGGTGCGCTCTATGCATCCGCGAGTCTCCATCGCGGCGACGTCTCCGAGGAGACCGTGCCCGACGAGCGGCCGGTCGTCCTGGGGTCGGGCAATCTCGGTCTGATCAGCTTTCCCACCCTTCCCGGCCGCGCAACCACCGCGACCATCGAGACCACCTACCCGGGGCTGATCGATTCGCTGCGCCGCCATCCCGGGATCGGTTTTCTGCTGATCGCGCAACCGGACGGCGGCTCGGTAGTGCTGGGCGCCGACGGATCGGTCGACCTCGCCGACGGTCAGGTCACCGGAACCGACCCGCTACGCCATTTCGGGCCTGATGCCCTCGACAAGATCCGCCGGACGGATTCGTTCGACAACGTCGCCGACATCATGGTGGGCGGAGCGTATTGGCCCGAAACCGACGAGGTCGCGGCCTTCGAGGAGCAGGTCGGGTCGCACGGCGGGATGGGCGGGCCGCAGAGCACCCCCTTCCTGCTCTACCCCCGGGTGCTGCCCGAGCCACCTGACCCACTGCACGGCGCGGAGGCCGTGCACCAGGTCCTGGTTCGTTGGCGGGGTCTGGGTCACCACGGCACTCCGCATGACGCGGAGAACCAGCCCGCCTGAGACACAGGCAGCCGACACCGACTGCGCGGTTCCTGTGGGGCAGCGGGATGCCGACCGCGCTTGATACCGAGCCGCTCGCGGATGCGGTGTGATCCCCCGGTGGCCGACAGGCAGATCAGTAGCTGAGAAGGGGAGATTGGCCCGAAGGGTCTATATCATGCATCGCGAGTCTCTGGGATGGTTGGTGCACGCTCATGTTGGCCGTCTCACCAAATCGGGTTCACCGTGGGCGGGCAGGTACAAATCCACAGACAGCCGCCGATGACACGGGGCGGTCTCGGACACAGACGCCGTTACACCCGGCGCCTTCCTGGTCATTGCACTCTCAACATCCGCCGGCCGCAGGAAGCCGGCGCGGCAAGATGCGCACACGAAAATGATTTGGGATTCCCGTAACTGACGAAGCGCTCGCGCATCGCCCTGGTCACACACTGTTCGGGTCTCCACCCTCGACAGGTATCGACAACGCAGAGAAGTCAATTCTCTGGACAAGGTGCCGTCCAGACAAAAGAGGAGATCATCCGATGGACAGGGTCCCGGAATCGATTTCAGTATCGTCACGCCAGCGGCCCCACTCGGGCGCCGGACACCGCCGAACCGCCGCTGTGATCGCAGCGCTACTCGTCGTGGGCGCTGCGCAGTTGACCACATTCACCGCCCCGGCAAACGCCGCTCCAGCCGCAACAGTCATGGTCAAGACCCAACGGATGTCTGCACCCACACTGAAGTCACGGCAGGAAGGTTGGTACCAGAAGGGCCAGAGGCTGACGCTCAAGTGCCACAAACGCGGACAGGCCGTCCGCGGATATTTCAGCTCCAATATCCCCAACGGCGGCTGGGACAACCTGTGGTATCAAACATCGGACAACGGTTACATCGCGGATGTCGACATCGAGACTCATACGTTGAATGCACTCGGCCCCGAGTGCGGTCGGACAACGCCGGCGCCCGCACCCGCGCCCGGAAACTCCAGCAAGGCGAATGCTGCTGTACTCAGGGCAAATTCGGCGGTCGGCACCGATATGTTCGGTGACATCGGCTGCGGCAAGTTTGTCGCTTGGGCCTACGGACGCAATGCCCTCGGATTCAATACGGCCAAGGAATTCCGAGATTCCCTGTTCTCACAGAACAAGATCCACATGGACCGAAACTTCCCGCGCGGCGCGCTGGTGTTCTCGCAGAGTTCGTGGGACCGAGGCATGGGCCACGTCGACATTGCCCGGGGCGACGGCACGTTCGTCTCGGGTGGGGTTTCCAAGACTTACCATGGCCTTGCTGGTGGAGGCCATAACGTGCAAGTCCTGAGCAGGTGGAACCCCGCCCAAGGTGCCACCTACCTGGGGTGGGCATACGCTCCCTGGTGAGTCCGGCAGCCGGGTCGTCGCGCCGTGTCAGTAGCAGACGACCCGGCCGGCACGGAGAGCGCGAGATCTGCGGAGACATCGTTGTCTACGGTACAAACATCGATCTCCGCCGACAATGCGACACTTGCCAAATCTATCGGCCCGCGACCGCTACTCGCCGATGTTCATGTAGACGGCCTTGGGATAGAGGTAGCTTTCGACGTGGTCGCGCGCGCCCTTCCATCCGTATCCGCTCATCTTGGTGCCGCCGAAGCCGATCGCGGGATCGAGGATGCCGTAGCAGTTCACCCAGACCGTCCCGGCGTCGATGGCCTGCGACACGCGGTGCGCGCGGCCCACGTTCTCGGTCCACAACCCACCCGCGAGGCCATAGGGAGTCGCGTTCGCCAGGTGAATCGCTTCGGCCTCGGTGTCGAACGGGATGACTGTCGCGACCGGCCCGAAGATCTCTTCCTGCGCGATCGTCATGTCATTGGTGGCGCCGGCGAACACCGTGGGTTCGATGAAGAACCCTCCGGACCCCTCACCCTCCGGGCGGCGACCCCCAGCCATGAGTTCCGCCTCACCGCTGCCGATTTCGATGTAGCGCAAGACACGGTCGAGTTGGCGTCCGCTGATGAGCGGGCCGAGTTGTGTGTCGGGATCGAGGCCGTCGCCCACGCGGATCGTCTGGGTGAACTCGGCGATACGCTCCACGAACTCGTCGTGGATCGGGCGTTGTACAAGGATGCGCGTCCCCGCAACGCATACCTGCCCGCTGTTGGTGTACACACCCATCGCGGCCCCCGGTACTGCCTTGTCGAGATCGGCATCAGCGAAGACGATGTCGGGCGACTTCCCACCCAGCTCCATCTGTAGCCGTTTGAGGTTCCCGGCCGACGCGCGAACGATCGTCTGTGCGGTACCCACCGAGCCGGTGAATGCGATCCGATCGACTCCGTCATGCTCGGCCAGTGCGGCACCAACGTCCTTCCCGTAGCCGGTGACGACGTTGATGACGCCCGGCGGGACACCCGCTTCCGTCATCAGCTCGGCCACCCGCAGGACCGAGAGTGAGGCGTCCTCGGCAGGCTTGAGCACTGCGGTACAGCCAGTTGCCAGGGCAGGTCCGAAGATCCACCACAGCCCGATGAGCGGCCCGTTCCATGGGATGATCCCGCCGACTACACCCACCGGGCGAAGCGAGCGGAGCGTGAGGATGTGTCCGGGAAGCGAATTGGGCGGGGCAGCAACGGTTCCCGCTCCGGTCTGGGACGCGAAGAACTGCAGTACCTGCGAGGTCCATTCGCGCAACCCCTGGGTCCGGGACAGCGGGGCGCCCATGTCGAGTGTCTCGATCATGGCGAGCTCGTCGAAGTTCTCCAAAATGACATCGTGGACGCGCAGCAGCAGCTTGCGACGCTCGTGCGGTGTCCAGCGACTCCATTCACCCTCGAACGCGGTTCGTGCGGCCTTCACCGCGCGGTCGACGTCTGCGGCGTCGCCGGCTGCGATCGTTCCCAACGCCCCGCCCGTCGCCGGGTTGATGACGTCAATCGTGTTCCCGGAAGTGGCGGGCAGCCATTGCCCGCCGATCAAGTTGGTCTTGTCGCCGCCGATGAAGGCGGGAAGCTCGTGGGTGGTGGTCAGTGTCATCGTTCTGTCTCCATCATTGTTCTGTCTCCGCCATCGTCCTGTCTCGGTCACTGCGCTGTGTGCGCTGGGGATCACTTACTCGGCGAACTCGAAGACGCCCTTGCCGGCGTCCTGCTTGTCGAACCAGGCATAGGCCTCTGAGGCCTGCTCGATCGTCCAGGTGTGCGAGTACAGGTCGTCCACCGGAAGGTCATGTGCGACCACGTAATCGGCGGCACGGGCCTGTTCGATTGATGACATCGTCCACGACGTCATGAGCGTCCACTGCTTCTTGTAGATCTGCTGGGTGGTGAACTCGACGTGACCCGGAAGCCCGGTGAACGACGCCCGCCCGAAGGTTCCGAGCACGCTCAATGCGTCCTCACTCGCCCGGCCGGATGTCTCCATCACCACGTCCGCCATCCGGCCGCCAGTGTGATCGGCGACGATCTCGGCGAGATCCACCTCGCGAGAGTTCACCACGAGTTCCGCCCCGAACCGTTTTGCCTGCGCGAGTCGCGCCGCGTCGATGTCGACCGCGAGCACCGTGGCCCCCATCGACGCGGCGAACATCGTCGCGGAAAGTCCCACCGGTCCTTGCCCGATGACCACGGTGGTGCTGTCCTCGACCCCGCCGAGGCGTTTGATCGCACCCCACGCGGTGCCGGTCCCACAGCCGACGGCGGCTCCCGCCCGGAACGACAGGCCCGCGGGCATCGGCAGCAATGTGGTCGCCGGGACCACCGCATACGGGGCGTGACCACCGTTCGCGTGGATGGCCATGGTGGTGCCGGGCGCGGTCTCACACATCTGCGGCCACCCTGCACGGCACCGCCGGCACATCCCGCAGCCCCAGTAGTGGTGGATCATCACCCGGTCGCCGACGCCGACCAGAGCGTCGGAGACACCCGGACCGAGCGCGTGCACCACGCCGCAGGGTTCGTGGCCCTGGATCACCGAGTGATCGAACTCGAAGTTGCCGTGATAGAAGTGCAGGTCGCTGCCGCACATCCCGGAGGCGCGGATCGCGACGACCACCTCGCCGGGCCCTGGCTCGGGTTCCGGGAACTCGTGCAGCGCGGCGGTTGCGTCGCCGGCGAACACTATGCCTTTCATCGTGTTTCTCCTCCCGTCCAGCCGCCCCGAAGTCGCGCCGTGGCCTCGGTGTCGATGCGAAGTTCCTCGGGTTTGCGGCGCGGATCGCCGACGACCACCACGCCGTAGTCACGGGCGGCCGCCTCGATGCTCACGTACTCGTTCCGGACATCTCGTAACACCGCTTGGGGATCACGGGTTCTCGGGTCCCCCCAACCGCCGCCGCCGTTGGTCAGGCACCGCAGCAGCGTTCTCGGTTCTGTGCGCCACACCCGTTGCGAGGCAAAGTAGTGATACTTCCCGTGCTCGGGATCCACACACTTGGTGTCGGGGTGGAGAACGCCTGCGACGGGCACACTGTCGTGGTAGGCCGCGTCGTCGGTGGCCCTCATCGTGACACTCTCGGCCTGAGGCGGGAAGAGCCACATCGCGCCGTTCGGTCCGGCCTGCCCACCGTTGGCCCCGACCCCGCTCGGCTCCTTCGTCCGGAACGGCGAGAGATACTGTTCGGCAGCGGTGAGCCACAGGGTGTCCTTGAGGTTGGCCGCGCCCCCGCGGTGTCGACCCGCACCGCCGGTGTCGATGGCATGTTCCTTACGGAGGATCACCACCGGCGAATCGTGCTCGATGGTCTCGGTCGCGGGGTCGAGATTGTTGAGCGTGAACAACACCGTGTAGCTGTCACCGTCTCCATCGGCGGTCGCTCCCCACGGACCGTGCTCACCGCCGCACTGGGTGGCGCTGGTCCACGGGATTCCGGCATCGGTGACCCCGGAAGCGTTGTGGGTGTTGGTGGATCCGTAGTCGCCGCCGACACCGCGGGAGCCGAGTACCGGGTTGAGTGCGTCGAAGATCGCCGACACCACCGCACCAGACGACTCCCAGAACATCATGATCCCGCCGTCGGGCGGAAGCGAGGAGACGATTGTGCCAGGCGGGGTCAGCAGGTCGATGCTGCGCCAGGTTCCCGAAGTGAACGGCACGCTCGGGTCGAGCAGCATCGTCAAGGCCACGCCAACCGATGTCTTGGCATCCAGCACACCACAATTGATGCACGTACGCGCTTGCGGGGAGGTACCGCCGAGGTCGATCTCGATGTCGCGTCCTCGCTTGCGTAGTTCAACCTGCACCCGGTATTCGATACTGTCGTCGAGGCCGTCGGCATCGATGAGAGCCGACCCGTGGTAGTCACCGTCGGGAATCGTCTCGATGGCGTCGCCCATCTTCTCGGCCGAACTGTCGCAGGCATACGTCAGCGTGCCGAGGTACGCGTCGAGCCCGTAGCGATCGATGTTGCCGAGCACCAGACGCTCCCCCAACTTGAGCTGCCCGAGGATGCTCTTGAAGTCGGGCAACAACATTCCACCCCATCGCGTGTTGTCGAAGATGAGGCTGAAGGTGGAGCGCACGGGTTCGTCACCGGACCACAGCAGCATGGGCGGGAGGACCAGGCCGTTCTCGTAGACGTTGGTCTTGGTGGCCGAGAAGCCCCCGGGGACCGTGCCGCCCATGTCCAGCTGATGGGCGCACATGGTCACGAAGGACACGAGCCGATCCTCGTGGAACACCGGTCGGATGAAGGCGACATCGTTGACGTGACGTCCACCGCGGTAGGGATCGTTGCAGATCAGGACGTCGCCGGGCTTGAGATTCTGCGGACCGTACTCGGCCACCGTGTTGCGGACGGCGTCGCCCATGGTGCCCAGGAACACCATCAGGCTGTTGCTGACCACTGCCATCGGATAGTCGTCCTCGGGCGGCCCGGTGATGGTGCACGCGAAGTCGTACCAGTCCCGGATGATGGGCGAGAAGGCCTCCCGCATGAAGCCGGTCGACATGTGCTCGACGATGTAGTCGAGCCGGTTCCCTATCACCGACGCGGTGAACCTGTCGCTGTGATACCGCGTCTCGAAGTCCGCGTCGGACAGGTCCCGGATTCGGTGTTCGAGGGTGTCGGCTGCGCTGTCGGCCGATTCCGTGGTCTCAGTTGGGTCGAGTGTGCTTGTCATGATGCGTTGTTCCTCCGGATGACGATTTCGCCATAGGCCCCGACGGTGGCGTGCTGCCCGGCACCGATGTGTGTGGTGGACAGACCTTCGTTGACGATTGCGGGCCCGGTCAGGACATCTCCGGCGCGTAGTGACGCGCGGTCATAGACGTGCGCGACCTGCTCGGCGTCCTCGGTCTCGTCGAGGTCACCCAGGTAGCGCAGCACTCGCGTACCACTCGCCACCAACGGTTCACCCGCTCGCGCGGGCAGTTGCGGGTATTCGACCTTGTCGGTGCGCAACACCGCCCGCACACGGAAGGTGGCACCCTCGACCGGGATCATCTCGAATCGGTTGCCGGAACGGCTCTCATAGGTCTCGTGGAACGCGGCGACCATCGTCGCGATCGCCGCGGCATCCAGTGTTCCGTCGGGCACGGGGACAAACGGGGTGTCCCAGCTCTGGCCGACAAGATGTGCGTCCATGCTCCGATGGATCTCGACCTCTGTCGCGCCGCCCAGCTGTTCGCGGAGTTCGGCGTCGAGTTCAGCGAAGATCTCGTCGATCCGTGCCGCGTGTGCGTCGTCGAGCATCAGGTAGGCGCTGCGCTGCACGGCGAACACCTGGTCGGCGGAGAGGAGGCCGAGAGCCGAGAACAGACCCGGGCTCGGCGGGATGACGACCTGTTTGCACTGAACTGCGTCGAGAACGGCAGGCAGGAGCATGGGGCCTGCGGCACCGAAGGCCATGAGACTGTGGTCACGCGGGTCGACACCGTTCTTGATGGCGACATTGAACACACCCTCCGCCATGTTGTGCACGGCCATCTCGTAGGCATGTCTCACCCGACGCCCCCAGAGTGAGTTCGCAGTCGAGCGACTCGAAGGCCTTGCGAGAGAGCTCCCGATCGATGAAGACCTCCCCGCCGGCGAAGCCATCGGGGTCGAGGATGCCGATCATCAATGCGGTGTCGGTGGTGGTCGGCTGTGTTCCGCCCCGGCCGAAGCAGGCCGGGCCTGGTTCGGCGCGAGCACTGTCCGGGCCGACCAGGATCTCACCGTGAGTACCGATGTGGACGATGCTTCCGCCGCCGGCACCGATGCTCGAGATGTCGTTGGCCAGGGCATTGACCACCAGATCGTGTTCGAGTTCGAAGGAGGTGTTCACGAAGGGTTCACCGCCGGTGACCACACTGATATCGCAGGACGTGCCACCGACGTCGGCACAAAGAAGGTCCTTCTCGCCGATCATCGAGCCGAAGTGGGCGCAGGCCACGGTCCCTGCCGCGGGCCCCGAGAACACGACACGGAATGGCCGGGCCATCGCATGTTCAACCGGTACGAGCGTCGCCGCACAGTCAGCGAAGTTGAGCTGGCCGGAGAATCCGAGGTCGTGCAGTCCGGTGTCCAGGCGCCGGGAGTAGTCGGCGTAGATGATCTTCATGAGTGAATCGACCACGGTGGTCGACGCCCGCGCGTACTCCTTGGCCAGGGGCGAGACCTCACTGGAGATCGAGACGGGTACGTCGCCGATGATCTCCACGACGAGCTCCCGCAGGCGCTGCTCGTGGGCGGGATTGACGTAGGCGTTGATCAGACAGATCGCCACGCCCGCCACCCCGCAGTCGCGCAAGACCTCGATCTCCGCGCGGGCCTGCGGCTCATCGAGGTCGAACAGAACCGCACCGTCGGCCAGCATTCGTTCGGCGATCCCTCGACGAAGGTAGCGATCGACCAGAGGCCGCGCGGCGTCGCCGAAGCTTCGCCGCCAACCCGGGTCCAGGATCGCATCGGCGGGTCGCCAGACGCGACCCATGTCAAGAATGTCGCGGTGGCCCTCGGTGGTCAGGAATCCGATCTTCGGCAGGTTCCGGGTGATGATCGCGTTGAGGCCATGTGTGCTCGCGTGGTTGAAGACCATGGAGTCCTCGACACCCAGTCGGGCCGCGCCGGCGAGCACCGGTGCGGCGACATCGTCGTAGGCGGTGGATACCTTGGTGGTCAGGATCTGCCCGTCGCGCCAACCGACCACGTCGGTGAACGTTCCCCCTACATCTACAGCAATCATTCGACTTGTCCCTTCGTTGTTGTTTCGTCCGAGCGCGTCGATCAGACGAGATCGACCAGCAAGGTGATCGGACCCAGGCGGTTCGCCGGCGTGCGCTCGAGCGAGAAGAGGCACGACTGACATTTCGTGACGCGGACCCATCCCGACTCACTGACGGCGTCGTAGCGAGCAAGATCCGCCGCTTGGCAGCGGGGGCATTGCCCCGGCACGATCTCACGCTCCACTTCAGGTGCGGACTCGGTCATGTCGCTCCAATCTCTTTCTCCGACATCGAGTACGGCCACGCTAAAAGGGAGTGACACGGCCCACAATCCGCTATGCGAAAGCACTATCCGGAGAGCGATACATTATCCATTATGTGTACAGCTTTATCCTCAATACGTTGGCGTGGGACGCGAGGTGTGCCACACTGGGCCGTGATGATGGTCGCCTGGCGAGCGTGGAGGTTGGCATGCCGCTCATGACACGGGCTGTGCCTGTGGTTCATCGAAGCTTCACGACGTCCGATCCCGCATTGGCGCACGCGCACGTACAAGACACCTTCGCAGTGCACGATCTCGCGCTTGATCACGAGGACCGCGTGCGGTTCCGACTCGATTCGGCAACCACCGACCGGGTGACGGTCGGGCGGATGGCCTACGGAGTACCCGCGCACATAGCCGGCCCCGCGATGCGTGATTGCTATCACGTGAATCTGCTCGTGTCGGGGCATTGCACGGCCGTCCAGAGTGATCGCAGCGCGTCCTTCTCCGCCGATCAGAAGAACTCGGGAGTGGTTTTCGGCCCCGAAGCCCCGGTGCTCATCGACTGGAGTGGCGACTGTGCTCAGTACCATCTGAAACTGACACGAAGCATTTTCGAAGAACATGCCGCTCGGCTCGCCGGACATTCCACATCGTCGGCGATCGACTTCGACCTCACCTTCCCTTTGGACTCCGCCGCCGGTCGATCGCTGTGTTCATCGGTGGCCTTCTACTACTCCCAGTTGGCCACCGACGGCGGACTCGCGACCATGCCTGCGGTCCAGCGCGAACTGGAATCAGCGTTGATGACGCAGGTCCTGCTCGTCGCACGGAGCAACCTCACCGCGGAACTCGTCCGCGACGTGCCCCGCCGCCCGGACACCATCATCCGCGAGGTCATCGACCACATCGATCGCCACGCCAAAGACGATCTGTCAATAGTGATGCTCGCCGCGTTGTTCGGGACCACCGCCCGCACCCTGCAGGCCGGATTCCAGAGAGAGATCGGGATGACTCCCAGTGCCTATATCCGGGCCGTCCGCCTCGACGGAGCACATCAAGATCTCTGTGCCGGACAAGGACTTTCGGTCAGCGAGATCGCCAACCGCTGGCACTTCTTCCATCTGGGCCGATTCGCCCAACAATACCGGTCGCGCTTCGGCCGAACTCCTTCGGCGACGCTGCACCCGGGTTCTCGCTGATGAGATGGTGGCCGACCGGATCAGACTCACCGGAACGAGATCAATCGGCCCAGAACCCCTGCGCCTCGAGGAGCGCGACAGCCTGATTCCCGCCGCGAAGGAAGTGCCCCTCAGTGAGCACCTTCGCCATGCCACCTGACCGGGCGCACAGCGCGTCCAGGATCTCTCGGTGATCACGCAGCCCCCACGCGACCCATTCGGGGTGGACGTCGTAGAAACCGGTCGGGATAGCGCTGCTCAACATCTTCAATTCGGAGATCAGGCGTCTGGAGCGCGCACCGCGATTGATCACGCGATGAAACTCGAAGTTCAGTCGCTCATTCGACTCCGCCGTGTCGTCGTCCTCCATAGCAGTCGCGATCCGATCGAGTTCGCCCAGGTCGTCATCGGAGAGATTCACCGACGCCCGTTCGGCGGCAAGTCCGGAGATCGCACCGAGCATCCAGTAGTGATCCCGGATGTCCTCGCGTGACAACTGCGCCACGTACGCCCCGCGCCGCGGGACCACCTGGATGATCCCCTCACCCTCGAGCGCGATCAATGCTTCACGAACCGGTAGCTTGCTGACGCCCAACCGCCTGGCGAGCGCTTCCTGATCGACCCTCGTGCCGGGTCGTAGCACCCCACCGAACACCAGCCGGCGTATCTCCTGCGCCGCGATCTCCTTGAGGACCGATGATGGCTCGCCTGATCCACCGAGGGCTCGTGCTGTCGCTGTCACGGCTCAACACTAACCGATGATCACCCGATCGGTGATCGCACTTTTGATAATTTTCTGACCACCTCTATCCGCTGTGACCCTCAAATACCTTGCTGCGTGCAATGCCCCTAGATTACGGATTATATTTTTGATACTCTCCTCGTCATGACCGCACCACACGCACCAGCCGTTTCCGACGAGGACTTCGACCAGATCCGCGGACTCGTCGCCGACTTCATCCGCTCCAAGGTGGTCCCGCGCGAGCAGGAGATCTCCGAGACCAACGCCATCCCCGAGGATCTCCGCGCGCAGGCAGCCGAGATCGGGCTGTTCGGCTACGCCATCCCCCAGGAATGGGGCGGGCTGGGCCTCGACCTCACGCAGGACGTCGAGCTCGCGATGGAGTTCGGCTATACCTCGCTGGCGTTACGCTCGATGTTCGGCACCAACAACGGCATCGCCGGGCAGGTGCTGGTCAACTTCGGGACCGACGAGCAGAAGAAAGAGTGGCTGGAACGGATCGCGTCCGGTGAGGTGGTCGCCTCCTTCGCACTCACCGAACCGGGTGCGGGGTCCAACCCGTCCGGGCTGCGCACCAAGGCGGTTCGCGACGGCGACGACTGGGTGATCAACGGACAAAAGCGATTCATCACCAACGCCCCCATAGCCGACCTCTTCGTCGTCTTCGCACGAACCCGACCCGCCGACGAATCCGGCACCGGGATAGCAGTTTTCCTCGTCCCCGCCGACACACCCGGCCTCGAGGTCGGCGTGAAGGACAAGAAGATGGGACAAGAGGGCGCCTGGACCGCCGATGTCAACTTCACCGACGTCCGCGTCCCCTCTTCGGCGCTCGTGGGGGGTGACGAGGACGCCGGCTATCGCGCCGCGATGACCTCGCTGGCCCGCGGCCGCGTCCACATCGCCGCGCTGGCAGTCGGCACCGCACAGCGAGCCCTCGACGAATCGGTGGAGTATGCCGCCAGCGCAACACAGGGCGGAACCCCCATCGGGGACTTCCAACTCGTGCAAGCCATGCTGGCCGACCAGCAAACCGGTGTTCTCGCCGGACGAGCCCTGGTGCGCGAGACGGCACGAAAGTACGTAACCGGCGAGGATCGCCGAATCGCACCGTCGGCAGCGAAGCTCTACTGCACCGAGATGGCCGGCAAGGTTGCCGACCTCGCGGTTCAGGTCCACGGCGGCAGTGGCTACATGCGCGAGGTCACCGTCGAACGCATCTACCGCGACGTGCGCCTGCTACGCCTCTACGAGGGAACCAGTGAGATCCAGCGCCTGATCATCGGCGGTGGGCTGGTTCGCGCGGCGAAGAACAGGTAATTCATCAACGTGCACAGGTGATCTCGATCTCGACACCACCCCGGCCATCACTCCGAAAGGACACCCCCATGACCGAACCACTGCTCAAAGACAAGACCGCCGTGATCACCGGCGCCGCACAGGGAATCGGCTTTGCGATCGCGCAGCTGTTCATCGACGAGGGCGCTCGCGTGATCGTCGCCGACATCGACGCCACCGCAGCCGAATCAGCCGCCGACAAGCTCGGCGGGAGCGCCATCGCCATCGGCGTCCGTTGTGATGTCACCGACGCCACCGAGGTCGACGCCGTCCTCGCCGCCGCGGCCGAATCATTCGGTCCGGTCGACGTCATGGTCAACAACGCAGGCATCACCCGCGATGCGACGATGCGCTCCATGACCGAAGAGCAGTTCGACCAGGTCATCAACGTGCATCTCAAGGGCACCTGGAACGGCACCCGCAAGGCTGCGGCCATCATGCGGGACCGCAAGCAAGGCACCATCGTCAACCTGTCGTCGCTGTCCGGCAAGGTCGGCATGGTCGGGCAGACCAACTACTCCGCGGCCAAGGCCGGCATCGTCGGCCTCACCAAGGCCGCAGCGAAAGAGGTCGCTCACCATGGCGTCCGGGTCAATGCGATCCAGCCCGGCCTGATCCGCACAGCCATGACCGAGGCCATGCCGCAGAAGGCATGGGACCAGAAGATGTCCGAGATCCCGATGCACCGAGCCGGCGAGGTGACCGAGATCGCCTCGGTCGCACTCTTCCTCGCGTCCGATCTGTCGTCCTACATGACCGGGACCGTGCTCGAGGTCACCGGCGGACGCTTCATGTGAGCCCGCGAGAACCACAGGAGAGTCATGACCAGTACACGTAAGTCCATTCGCCGCGCGGCCATCGTCGCACCCACCCGCACGCCCGTCGGCACGTTCGGCGGCTCTCTGCGCGATGTCACCGTCGAGGATCTCGGCGCCACCGTCGTCAAGGCCGTCGTCGAACGCTCCGGCATCGATCCCGACCGCATCGACGACGTGGTCTTCGCGCAGTCGTATGCGAACTCCGAAACCCCCTGTGTCGGGCGTTGGGTCGCTTTGCATTCCGGTCTCCCGATCAGCGTGCCGGGCATGCAACTCGACCGTCGCTGCGGCGGCGGGCTGCAAGCCTTGGCGACCGCGGCGATGATGGTGCAGTCCGGCGCCGCCGACGCGGTGTTCGCCGGCGGGGTCGAGTCGATGAGCCGCATCGAGTACTACTCGACCACCAACCGGTGGGGAGCCCGCGCCGGCAACGTCACCCTCTACGATCGCCTCGACCGCGGACGCGAACGCTCCCAACCGGTCTGGCGATTCGGAGAGATCTCCGGAATGATCGAGACCGCTGAGAACCTCGCCACCGACTACGGCATCACCCGCGAAGCCGCCGACGCCTACGCCGCACGCAGTCACCACCGCGCGGCCGCCGCCTGGGAGGCCGGGCGGTTCGCCGACGAGGTCGTCGATGTGACAGTGCCGCAACGCAAGGGAGACCCCGTCATCGTCTCCCGCGACGAGGGTGTCCGACCCGACTCCACCGCCGAGTCGCTCGCCCGTCTGCGCACCCTCATGCCCAACGGCACGGTGACCGCCGGCAACGCCAGCCAACAGAACGACGCCGCCGCCGGCTGTCTCGTCGTCGCCGAGGACACTCTCGACGACCTCGGTCTGGAACCGATCGGCTACCTGACCGACTGGGCGGCCGCCGGCTGCGACCCGGCCCGCATGGGAATCGGACCGGTGCCCGCCGTCGAGAAGCTCGCCGCTCGAGCCGGACTGGATTCTCCCGCGGCGCTCCTCGACTCACTCGACCTGGTGGAGTTGAACGAGGCCTTCGCCGTTCAGGTTCTCGCGGTGCTCGAGGGCTGGAAGTGGCACGACCACGACCGCCTCAACGTCAACGGTTCCGGCATCTCACTCGGCCATCCCATCGGGGCCACCGGTCTGCGGATGACGACCACCCTGATGCACGAACTCCGCCGACGTGGAGGCGGCAAGGGACTGGTCACCATGTGTATCGGCGGAGGGCAGGGACTGGCCGCCGTCGTTGAGGGCGCGTGACTCCACGATGACCTCCGACAGAATCACCCGAATCGTCGACGCGGCCGAGTCGGGTGATTCTGTGCGTGCGCGGCGCGAGGAGCCCCATTGGCGCGAGGATGCAGGCTGCCGCGGGGCGGATCCCGCCGTGTTCTTTCCAGCGAGTGAACTCAGCGCCGTGGACAAGGCCCGCCATGAGCGAACCGCCAAGCTGATCTGTGGGAACTGTCCGGTCAGGCGTCAATGTCACGACTTCGCTGCGATCGGGCCAGAGCCGTACGGCATATGGGGTGGGATGACACCGACGGAACGCAAGCGTCGACATCGGCGCGCGCAGATGTACCGCAGAGTGCGGCCTTCCGAACACGGCCGGTGACTCGGTAGCCCGCCGGAGGAGCCGTGGCGGCGCTCGCCCGGCCACACAGGGAGCACAGCCCCGTCGTGGATGACGCGTTGTCGCATTGCGGGGTGCTCCCAGCGCCTGGCAACGCCGATGGTCCGCTGCACACAATCGTCCTGTGGTGCGAACGCAGCGAATTGGCCAAGACTCGACGACATCAGCGATCACGGGCATCGACATTGGGCACGCCGAGGACGTGTTCGTCGGCGGTGCCTGGTGGCGGGCTTCGGGGGCGATCCACACCGTCGTTTCACCGGCAACCGAGCAGCCGATCGCCGCGACCCGGCATCCGTCGATCGCCGATACCTTGGCAGCGGTCGAGGCCGCCGACAATGCCCGCGACGTTTGGGCCGCCGCCCCCGTTTCCGAACGTGTTGCCGCATGTGCGCGCTGGCTGGATGCAGTCGATGCGCGTGCCGCCGACCTGGACGTGCTGTGGGCCGTTGAAGCCGGCATGCCGGTGCGACATGGGCGGGCGCTCTATCGCTTCGCAGCCGTGCCCGCGTGGCAATCCGCGCTGGCCGGGGCCGAGGAGATTCTCGCCGATCAGCGTCGATCGTCGGAGCTGGGCGCGGTGCTCCTCCGTCGTGAATCGGTCGGCGTCGTGGTGGCGATCCTGCCGTACAACGGTCCTGTGGTCACCGTGGCGTCCAAGGTGATTCCCGCGTTGCTGGCCGGATGCCCGGTGGTGATCAAGGCGGCTCCGGAGTCGCAGTTGACGATGACGATCGTGGCAGAATGCGCACGGCTGGCCGGCTTTCCGCCAGGCGTCGTCAGCGTGGTGTGCGGCGGTGTCGACGTCGGCCAGACGCTGACCCGCGACCCGCGCGTCGACATGGTGTCGTTGACCGGCGGACACGTGGCCGCACAGGATGTTCTGGCGGCAACCCGCGAACGCTATGCGCGGGTACAGCTCGAACTGGGCGGCAAATCACCCGCCATCATCCTCGATGATGCGCCCCTGGACACGGCCATGCGCTCCCTGATTCCTGGCGCCACCAACGCGGCTGGGCAGGTTTGCGCGCTGCTGTCCCGAATCCTGGTCTCGCGCCGCCGACATGACGAAGTCATCGAACGTCTCCGCGTCGGATTCGAACGTCTGAGGATCGGCGACCCACTCGACCCGGCAACGCACATCGGACCGCTGGTCAACGCGGCTGCGGTGCGTCGCACCGAAGGCGTCGTCGCCCAGGCACTCGCCGACGGCGCCGAACTCATCACCGGTGGAACGCGGCCCGAGGGCCTGGACGTCGGACACTACTACCGGCCGACCTTGTTCACCGGAATACCTGAAGATGCCCAGTTGATCCGCCGTGAGGTGTTCGGTCCGGCGACCGCCGTCCAGGTCTACGACGATGTCGCGGACGCCGTGCGGCTTGCGAACGCCACCGAGTTCGGGCTGTCGGGCGCCGTCTTCACCGCCAACACCGACAACGGCATCGAGATCGCCACACGTATCCGGGCGGGATCGGTCGCAGTGAACGCATTCGGGCCGACGATGAGCGCGCCCTTCGGCGGCGTCAAGGCCTCTGGCTGGGGACGTGAGGCAGGCCCCGAAGGCATCCTCGGATTCACCGAACTCAAGCAGATCCTGATCGGCCAAACCCCGAACGGCACCGCATGACGGCGGTGATGTCGGCGATCTCCGCAGCCACCCACGTCGCGGTGCAACTCAATTCGACACTCTATGCGCCGGTTATGGGTACGCGCATGGGATATCACCGCGTCATGGGGAGCGGCCCCGGGCTGGTCCTGCTGAACGGATTCGGCGCCAGTGGCGCGGTGTGGCCGACGGCGTTGGGCGAGTTGGCAAGCCGCTATACCGTCATCGCGGTGGATGCTCGCGGGACCGGCGGCTCGCGACATCTGACACCGGCGTTCACCATCGAGGATCTCGCGGACGATGTGTGGGCCGCAATGCTGGGTGCAGACATCAAGAGGGCCACCGTCGTCGGCTGGTCGATGGGCGGAATGGTCGCGCAAGAGCTCGCCATCCGTCACCCGGATGCGGTCGGCCGACTGATTCTGATCAACACCGTCGCGCCGATCCCGGCGATGCAGATCCCCTTCTTCCGTACGTCGTGGACGTTGTGGCGCATTGCATTACGAGAATCAACCGATGGCTGGCGCCGCGCAGTGTGGTCGCTCGGCGGGCCAGGCGCACAACATGAGTCACCCCGCGAATTGCGTGAACTGACAGCACAGTTGCGGACCAGCGGCATCGCCTGGTGGACGCCGCTCCTGCAGTCGGCGGCGTCGACATCGTGGCGGCGTCCGGAACGACTTCGCGACATCATCGCACCTACGACGATTCTGCACGGGCGCGACGATCCGATCGTGCCGGTCCGCAACGCACGCATTCTGGCCGATCTGATTCCCGGCGCAGAGGTCCAGATACTGGACCACGCGGGGCATCTCCTGCCCTACGAAGCGACTGGCCAACTGCTCGACGCCATCAACCGAATCCAGGAGGCACCATGACCGACGGACCTTTGACAGGAGTGAAGATCATCGAGTTCGCGGCGCTCGGCCCGGGACCATGGTGCGCGATGATGCTCAGCGATCTGGGTGCCGAGGTGCTCCGTATCGACCGGCCGAGCGCTGTCGGCGCGCTGCGCACCGATCTCGGAGCGGCGAATGGACGGCAACCTGCCTTCGTCAATGATCGGGGCCGACGGTCGGTGGCCATCGACCTCAAGCATCCAGACGGCGTCGCGACTGTGATGCGGCTGATCGAGCGGGCCGACGTGGCAATCGAGGGTAATCGTCCAGGCGTCATGGAGCGTCTGGGCCTCGGACCCGACGTATGTCGGGTGCGCAATCCTCGGCTGGTGTACGGTCGCGCGACCGGCTGGGGGCAGGAGGGCCCGCTGGGTCAGACTGTGGGCCACGACCTCAACTACCTTGCCATGACCGGACTGCTGGCCACCATGGGGCCAACGGGAGGCGCACCGTCTATTCCCTTGAATCTGTTGGGCGACTATGCCGGTGGCGGTCTGCTGCTGGCGATGGGTGTGGTGTCTGCGCTGCTCGAAACGCAGCGCAGTGGTTGTGGGCAGGTCGTGGATGCGGCGATGGTCGACGGGATCGGCTTGATCGGCAGCGTCTTCTACGGGCAACGGCAGGCCGGCTTGCTCAGCCTGGATCGCGGCACCAACGCACTCGACGGCGGTGCGCCGTTTTACCACGTGTACGAGACCTCCGACGGCGGGTGGATGGCGGTGGCGGCGATCGAGGCCAAGTTCTTTGCCAACCTGCTGTCCGTTCTGGAAGTCCCCGCGGAAATCGCTGAGCAGCAGTGGGACCGGGACCGCTGGCCATCACTGTGTGAGGAGTTCGCCGCAATCTTCGCCCAGCGGACGCGATCGCAATGGGAAGAAGCGTTTGACGGTGCCGAGGCATGTGTCACGCCGGTGCTCGACCTGGACGAGGCGATCAAGGCCGAGCATGCCACGGCCCGTGAGGCTTTCGTGCCAGTCGATGGTGTGCTTCAGCCTGCGCCGGCGCCGCGATTCAGCAGGACGCCCGGCCGCGTACAAGGGCCGGCGGTCCCGGCAGGTGCGAACACCAATGCAGCGCTGGCGGATTGGGGGATCGATCTGGACGATCTCACTTCACTGCGGGATAGCGGCGCGATCGTGTGACGCGCGCGGCCGTCCGCGAGACGGCCGCCGCAGTCATTCATCCGCGACGGCCGCCCGCGGGTCACTCGTCGGTGAGGAACTGTTCGATGATCGGTCCGACACGGTCGGGCTCGTCGAACATCATCATGTGGCCGGCTCCCGGCAGGAGTTCAAGGCGCGCATGCCGGATGCGACCGGCGAGGATGCGGCCGTTGATCGTGCGCACCACCGGATCGTCGTCGCCCTGGAGAACCAGGGTGCGGCACTGTAACCGGTGCAGCCACGGGTGGCTCGACCAGCCGAGTACCGCGAGCTGGAGGTAGCGGTAACCGGTGGTGCTCGGCGGGTGGGCCTCGCGGTCGGCCAGAATCTCCGCGAGGACCGCCTCATCGCTGGCGGTTCGACCGCCCGCCAGCAATGGGACGTCTGCCGCGGCGGCTTCCCGGCTGTGGTAGCGACGGGTCGAGAGCAACGCGCGCTGCGCGGACAGCCGGGGCGGCACCCAGGGCAGCCCCGCGACCGTGGCCACCAAAGTCAGGCGCCGCAACCGGTCCGAGTGGCGCTTGGCGAATTCCTGTGCGACGGCGCCACCGTGCGAATACCCCAACACGTCGACTCGCGACACCTCGAGTGCACGCAATGCACCGGCCAGCTTGTCGGCGATGCCGTGCATGGGCAACGGTCGGCGGGGGACCTCGGATCGACCCATGCCCGGCGAGTCGATCATGATGACGTCCCGGCCAGGCATCTGTGCCAACAGCGGCTCCCACGAATCCATGGATCCGCCGAGTCCGTGGACCAGCAGCAGCGGAACCGGCGAATCGCCGTGGCGCCGACGGGTGTAGAGGCGGATCCCGTCGACGGTGACGACCTGGTCGGTGTAGCCGTCCGCGACGTCGTGGTCGGAACTGTCCCCATCGGCAGTGTCGCTGTCGGGCACGATGGCGATTCCTCTCCTCGAACGGCCGGATCGATCACGTGACGCGGTCACCGCACGACCACCGCGCGGGCGCCGTTCTCGCCGGCGCAATAATTCACCGCGTCGTTGATGGCATCGAAACCGAAGGTCTCCGTGACCAGTTCATCCAGCATCAATGAACCGGACCGATAGAGGTCGACCAACCGGGGGATGTCGCGCTTGATGTGTGCGGAGCCATACAGGCAGCCTTTGACGACCTTGCCCGCCATGACGACATTGTTGAACACCTCGTCGATCCCCACCCCCGGTGCGGCACCGACCAGTACCGCGGTGCCGCCGCGACGTGCCATGGCCACGGCTTGCTGCACGGTCGCCGGCCGGCCGGCGACCTCCACCACCACGTCGGCGCCGCGCCGGCCGGTCAACTTCTGCACCTGCCTGACGACGTCGTCGCCGGCGGTGATAGTTTGTGTCGCACCGAGTTTGGCGGCGAGTGCCAGGCGCTCCGGGTGCATGTCGATGGCGACGATGGTGGTCGCTCCGGCGATGCGTGCCCCTTGGATGGCGTTGAGACCGACCCCGCCGCAGCCGATGACGGCCACGGAGTCGCCGACGCGTACACCGCCGGTGTTGACGGCGGCGCCGAATCCGGTGAGCACACCGCAGCCGAGCAGCGCTGCCGAGGACATCGGGATGTCCGCGGCGATGGGGATGGCCGCTCCGGCCGGTACCACGGTGCGCTGGGCGAATGACCCGAGTCCGCAGAATTGGCGGACCGGGTCACCGTCGAGGGACATTCGGGTGCTGCCGTCGGGCATCGTGTGGGCACCGAGCATGGTGCGCGGACGTCCGCACAGATGTGACTCGCCACGCTCGCAGAAGTAGCAGGTGCCGCAACTCGGGAGCCAGGACAGTACGACATGGTCGCCAACAGCAAGTCCGTCGACACCCTCGCCGACATCGGCGACGATACCGGCCCCCTCATGCCCGAGGACAAGTGGCAGCGGTGCCGGCAGTTCCCCGGAGAACACCCCGACGTCGGAGTGGCAGACGCCGGTGGCCTGCACATCGACGGCGACCTCGCCCGGACCGGGTACGGCCACGTCGATGTCGCGGATCGACAGTGGCTCGCCCGGGGTGGTCAGTATCGCTGCCTGTGTCATCAAAAGCCTTTCGGTGGACTGCCGGGACTTCGGTGTGTGGTGGTACTCGGTCACTGCTGGTTGGTGCAGCGCGACCAAATCAAAGCGCGGCGATGCCTTCTTCGCGGAG
>NZ_BAHC01000124.1 GCF_000298195.1 Gordonia rhizosphera NBRC 16068
TTCATCTTTCGCAATCGCACGCACCCGCGGGTCGCATCATGGTCGAGGCAACGCGATCGGGCTTCCGCTTCAACGCGATGGTGCATCGCCTCGCGGTGGCCGACCGCGCGACGGCCGGTGAGGCCGCGGAGCGAATCCGGGCCATGGTCGGCTCCCGACGACACGCGCTCGGCACCACCGAGGTCGAACCGCTGCTCGACGTGCTCGTCCACGGACAGGACATCGCCGTTCCACTGCGTATCGATCGTCCGATGCCTGCCGATGCTGCGGCCGTCGCGGCCCGACGGTTGTGGTCGATGCGGTTTCCGTTCCATCCCCGTCGCGACAACCCGGGTGTCCGGTTCCGCGCCATCGACACCGATCTCGACGTCGGGCAGGGGCGGCTCGTCGAGGCGCCGGTGCGCGACATCCTGATGCTCTTGGCCGGGCGGACTTCGGCCGCCGGGGTTCTCACCTCGCCCGGAGCGTGACCCTAATCGCGTGACACCGGAGCGCGAGACCGAAAGCGCGACACCGCCGACGCGGCGAGTTCAGCGGCTCAGGCCAGGGACCTCGCGGTCGGCGGCGACGGCGAAGTAACGCTCGGACCCGGCGAACTTCAGCCCGGCCATCCCGGCCCCCGGGGTGACCGACGGCTCGATCGGTTCGATGACCGGCTCGGCGGCCAGCACGTCGGCGACCGTGTCGAAACCGGCGAGGTAGTGCAGCTGCGCCCACGTCGGCGGGAGCAGGGTGTGCTCACCCGCCGCCCACGCGTCCAGGGCGGCCTGTGCGCCCACCCACCGCGCGACCTCCGCCTCGGTGGTGTGGCCGTCGGCGGTCTGCCCTTCCGGCATCGCGGCCAGAAAGAAACGCGTGTCGTAGCGGCGCTTCTCGATGATCGGGGTGATCCAGTTCGCCAGCGGCCGCAGCAGATCGGCACGCAGACTCAGCCCCTCGGTGCGCAGGAAATCGCCGAGCGAGAGCGCCTTGTCCACGAGCTGCTGCCGTTGGGTGGCGAACCGCGCCGGATCGACCGGCGCACCGTCGAGGCGGGTGGCCAACAGCACGCCGCACTCCTCGAAGGTCTCTCGGACCGCGGCACACACCAGCTCGCGCGCGGTCTGCTCGTCGGTGTGGAACGCCTCGGCCCACCATCGGGCGTCCGGACCGCTCCAGGTGATCTCGGCATCGGCGTCGCGATGGTCCACGCCCCCGCCGGGAAACACGGTGACCCCACCGGCGAAGGCCATCTGCTTCACCCGACGCTGCAGGAAGACCTCGATGCCCTCAGCGGTGTCGCGGACCAACGCCACCGTCGCCGCGTCACGCAACGGTGCCGGCTGCGATGCCGCCATGTCGGTTGTGGACATGAGATACCTCCTGCTTCCTCGGCCTCTGACAGTAGCGGCCGCGCTCAGCCCGCTGCGCGCCGATGCCCGCCGGCCCGCCGAGAGCGCCGCGCGAAGTAACGTCCGCCCGTCTTGGTGAGGGTGATCTGCTGACGGAATGTGGTCGAGAGATTCTTGCTGGTCATTACGTCCTCGAGGAGGCCCGCGACCACCACCTCACCCTCCGAGAGCAGCATCGCATGTGTGAATCCGGGCGGGATTTCCTCGACGTGATGGGTGATCAGCACGATCGCCGGGGCGTCCGGGTCGGCGGCGAGGCGACCGAGCCGGTCCACGAGTTCCTCCCGTCCGCCGAGGTCGAGACCGGCCGCCGGTTCGTCGAGCAGCAACAGTTCCGGGTCGGTCATCAGGGCGCGCGAGATCAGGACCCGTTTGCGCTCGCCTTCGGACAGCGTGCCGAACTCGCGATCGGCGAGATGTTCGGCGCCCATCGACTCCAGCGACTCCACCGCTTGCGCGCGGTCCACGTCGTCGTAGGCCTCGCGCCAACGCCCCATAACCGAGTAGCCGGCGGAGATCACCACGTCGCTGACGATCTCGGTGGCCGGCACCCGTTCGGCGAGTGCGGCGCTCGACACACCGATCCGGGTGGCCAGCTCCCGGACCTCGACCTTGCCGAGTTCCTCGTTGAGCACGAATGCGGTACCCGAGGTCGGATGGACCTGGGCAGCGGCCATCCGCATCAACGACGTCTTACCCGCACCGTTGGGCCCGATCACCACCCATCGCTCATCGAGTTCGACCTGCCACGACACCGGCCCCACGAGGGTGTTCCCTCCTCTGACCAAGATCACGTCCCGGAAATCGACCAACAGGTCGGGATCGGATTCGTGTGCGTCGTCGGCGGTGGTCGGCTCGCTCGCGTTGGTCACTCCCCTATCGTGCCCTACCGAGACCCGCGTCGTGCGCAGCGGTATGACACATGCTCGGCGAGAGGGGAATACCCGCGACCGGACCCGCCTTGACCCTTGATATGACTGTTGATCTGTCCATCCTCGATCTCGCACAGGTCGGCCACACCGAGACCGTCGCCGACAGCTTCGCGGCCAGTGTCGACCTCGCACAACGGGCAGAACAGTGGGGCTACCGGCGAATCTGGTACGCCGAGCATCACAACATGCGCACCATCGCCTCGGCCGCGCCGGCCGTGCTCATCGCCCACGTGGCCGCCCACACCGACACGATCCGACTCGGGGCGGGCGGTGTGATGCTGCCGAACCATTCACCGCTGTCGATCGCCGAACAGTTCGGCACGCTGGCCGAACTGCATCCCGGCCGGATCGACCTCGGGCTCGGACGAGCGCCGGGTGGGGATCAGCAGACCTTCGCCGCGCTGCGCCGAACGATGGCGTCGGCGGATCGTTTCCCCTCCGACGTGCTGGAACTTCAGGGCTATCTGCGCGGCCAGTCGCGCGTCGAGGGGGTGCGGGCCACGCCGGGCGACGGCACCGACGTGCCGCTCTACATCCTCGGGTCGTCGCTGTTCGGCGCACAGCTCGCCGCCGCGCTCGGCCTGCCGTACGCCTTCGCGTCCCATTTCGCCCCGCAGGCCCTCGAGGAGGCGGTGGCGCTCTATCGCCGCGAGTTCCAGCCCTCCGAGCAACTCGAATCGCCGTATGTGATCGCCGGGGTGTGTGTGATCGCCGACGACGACGAGGCCGTCGCCCGTGAGCAATTCCTCCGCGCCCGGCGTGCGCGGGTCAACGTGCTGTTCGCCCGGGACCGGCGGTTCACCGACGCCGAGGCCGACATGATCCTCGACGAGATGCCCCAGGGCCGCCAGATCGATCAGATGCTGACCTATTCCGGCGTCGGCACCCCCGGTCAGGTGCGTGACTATCTCGACTGGTTCGCCGGGCACGCCGACGCCGATGAGCTGATCGTCGCCTCGATCGCCCCCGACCGCGAGGTGTGGCGCAATACCCTCGGTCTCGTCGCCCCGGCGCCGGCCGCGTCGACGGTTCAGTCGCCCCAGAGCACGAAGTCGGTGTAGTCGAAACCGGGAACGACGATGCAGCTCACCAGGGCGGCCTCGTCACCGGCCCGTGCGCGCTGCCAGCAACCGGGCGAAACCAGCGCCTGCGGACGCTGACCGGCAGGCAGGTCGGCGCCGAGCACAACGGTCGTCACGTCGTCCGGGTCGGCGCCGTCGCCGCCGATGTCGAGTTCGATCGGCGACCCCCGATGGTGCAGCCACAGCTCCGCGCCACGCACCGTGTGCCACGCGGATTCCTCGCCGGGCAGCAGCAGAAAGTAGATGGCGGTGCCCACGGCCCGCTCGCCCGGGTAGCCGGCCGGCAACGCCTCGACGGGGAGCACGACGTCGCTGCGCCAGGTCTCCACGAACCAACCGCCCTCGGGATGCGGCTGCAGACCGAGGTCACCGGCCCAGTCGGGCAACTCGGCGCGGGCATCTCCTCGGCGATCACCGCCCGTCACCGCGGCACCTCGGCGATCACCGTCACCGAGCCCGGAGCGATCTCGGTGAACCCGGCATCGCGCACCGCGACCGCAAGCCCCCGCGCCTCGGCCGCAAGGAGTCTCGCCCACCGCTGCTGGTCGGCCTCCTGCACGACGAGCGGGCAGCCGGCCGACCGCCACGCGAGCGCCTGCCGCGCCGACATCAGCTTCACGCCGAGCATCGCGCCGTGACCGACCTGGGCGGCGGACTTCCCGACGGTCATGTCCAGCCCCGGGTTGAGCCACAGACACAGACCACCGTCGGGCGCCGCGTCGGACCCGACCACACCGTCGACCTCGGTGCCGCCGATCTGTAGCCGACCGATTCGCCTGTCCACGTCGCCGACGCGGCCGGGCACGATCGCCCGTGCCTGCGCCTCGCCGGCGGTAGCCGTCAGACCCCAGACCTCCTGCGCCGCGGACCATTGCGCACCACGTGCGCGGCGGGCGATCTTGCGGATTCGGGCATCACACCACGCGTCCATCGGTGTTGCCCACGGGCCGTCGGCACCTGCCCGGTCGTCAAGGCACAGTAGTGCGACCGCACGACCGGCGGCGGTCAGCAGGTCCGTGCGCTCCGGCGGGGTCGTCTTCTCGATCCGCAGCACCATCTGCATGGCCAGCACATCGGCGGGATCGGGCGGGTCGTCACGCCCGCCGACATAATCGACGAGACGCCGATACGCGTCGTCGAATGCGCCCGGGCCGCCCAACTCCTCGGTGATGCTGGACAATGCGCATCAACCCCAGTTCTCGGCCCGCGTCAGGCAGAACGGATGTCCGGCCGGGTCGAGGAGGACCCGCCAGGTCTCGCCGGGCTGCTCGGCCGGCACGGTGGCGCCGAGGGCCACACAGCGCGCCTCGGCGGCCGGAATGTCGTCGACGGCGAGATCGAAATGGAACTGTTTGGAGCCGTGGTCATTCGGCCAGCTCGGAGGCTGGTAATCGGCCACCGACCCGAACCCGACCGCCGGCCCGTGGGGCCCCTTGATCATCGCGTAGCCGTCGCCGGCGGCCACGATCTGCCAGCCCAGCACTGCCGACCAGAACTCGGCCGAGCGGCCTGCGTCTGCGCAATCGAGGGTCATCATGGCCAGGGTCGCGGTAGCAGAGGTGGAGGTCATCTCAGGTGTCCTTTCACTGAACTTCCTCCATCGATCATCCGCGGCTCACCGCCGGCCGCACTTGAACAATCGAGACAACGACCGGTCAGTCCAACCGCACACGGCGCAGCACACCGTCAGCCGCATCCGCCGCCTCGATCTCGTCGCGGGTGACGCCGAGAATGAACAGGACGGCGTCGAGGAACGGGTGGCTCAGCGCGGCGTCGGCAACCTCTCGCAGCGCCGGTTTGGCGTTGAAGGCGATCCCGAGTCCCGCGACGGACAGCATGTCGATGTCGTTGGCCCCGTCGCCCACCGCGATGGTCTGTTCCATCGGCACCCCGACCTGGTCGGCGAAGGACCGCAGTGCCCGGGCCTTGCCGGCCCGGTCCACCACCTCGCCGACCACCCGACCGGTGAGCTTGCCGTCCACGATCTCGAGGGTGTTGGCACGCACGAAGTCCAGCTCGAGCTCGTGGGCCAGATCGTTGATGACCTGCCGGAACCCGCCGGAGACGACACCGCAGTGGTAGCCGAGCCGATGCAGGGTCCGGATGGTCGTGCGGGCCCCAGGGGTGAGCTCCAGCGAGCTCGCGACCTCGTCGATGACGCTCGCGTCCAGACCCTCGAGGACGGCGACCCGCTGGTTGAGCGACTCGGTGAAGTCCATCTCACCGCGCATGGCTGCCTCGGTGACGGCCGCGACCTCTTTCTCTTTGCCTGCCCGGGCGGCCAGCATCTCGATGACCTCACCCTGGATCAGGGTCGAGTCCACGTCGAACACGATCAGCCGCTTGGCGCGCCGTGCCAGCCCTCCGCGCTCGACCGCGATGTCCACGCCGTGACCGGCCGCCACCGCCGCGAGCCCCTTGCGAAGGGCCGAGTCGGCGGCGACATCGTCGCGTCCGGCGCTGACCATCAGCTCGAGACCGGTCAGTGGATAGTCCGCGACACCACGGATGAGATCGATGTTGGCGCCTTGGCCGGCCAGTTCGGCCGCGATCGCCCGGAATGCGCGAGCGGTCACGGGGCTGCCGAGGACCACCACCGCGTGGCTGGAGGGCGGATGACCATTGGTGTCCGCGCCGACCTCGACGGAGGCCTCCATGCCCAGAGAGTCCATCGCCTGCTCGACCACGTCCTGCAGCGCCTCCGGATCCCCGGAGACCCGGACCAGAACGCCCAGCGTGAGGCGTCGGCGGATCACGACCTGCTCGACGTCGAGCAGGCTGACCTGCTGGCCGGCGAGCGCACCCATCAGGACAGAGGTGACACCGGGCCGGTCCGGCCCGGTGACCGTGATCAGGACTGTCGTATCACCAGATTCTTTCGGCACTGGTTCGATTTGCCGACGGAGCCGTCAGTGCACGGACTCGCTGTCATGCCCATGACCCGGGCCGACGTGAGCCTCTGCGCGCATCCGGTCGATCATATGCGGATAGTGCAGCTCGAACGCGGGACGCTCGGAGCGAATCCGGGGCAGCTCGGTGAAGTTGTGCCGCGGCGGCGGGCAGCTGGTGGCCCACTCCAGGGAGTTGCCGAAGCCCCACGGGTCGTCGACGGTGACGACCTCGCCGTAGCGGTAGCTGCGGAAGACGTTCCAGAGGAACGGCAGCACGGACAGACCCAGGATGAACGCACCCACAGTCGAGATGATGTTCAGCGTGGTGAAGCCGTCCGACGGCAGGTAGTCGGCGTAGCGACGCGGCATGCCCTCGTTGCCCAGCCAGTGCTGCACCAGGAACGTGGTGTGGAACCCGATGAAGGTCAACCAGAAGTGCCACTTGCCCAGACGCTCGTCGAGCATGCGCCCCGTCATCTTCGGGAACCAGAAGTAGATACCCGCGTACGTGGCGAACACGATGGTGCCGAAGAGCACGTAGTGGAAGTGCGCGACCACGAAGTAGGAGTCGGACAGGTGGAAGTCCAGCGGCGGGCTGGCGAGCAGGACGCCGGTGAGGCCGCCGAAGAGGAAGGTGACGATGAAGCCCACCGAGAACAACATCGGTGACTCGAACGTTATGTGACCCTTCCACATCGTGCCGATCCAGTTGAAGAACTTCACGCCCGTCGGGACCGCGATCAGGAAGGTCATGAACGAGAAGAACGGCAGCAGGACGGCGCCGGTGACATACATGTGGTGGGCCCACACCGCGACGGACAGCGCCGCGATGGCCATGGTCGCGTAGACCAGGCCCGAGTAGCCGAAGATCGGCTTGCGCGAGAAGACCGGGAAGACCTCGGACACGATGCCGAAGAACGGCAGCGCGATGACGTACACCTCTGGGTGGCCGAAGAACCAGAACAGGTGCTGCCACAGGATGACGCCACCATTGGCCGGATCGTAGAGGTGCGCACCGAACTGACGATCGACCTCGAGGCCGAGCAGCGCGGCGGTCAGCAGCGGGAAGATCAGCAGGATCAGAATGCTGGTGACCAGGATGTTCCAGGTGAAGATCGGCATCCGGAACATCGTCATACCAGGTGCGCGCAGGCACACGACGGTCGTGACCATGTTGACCGCACCGAGGATGGTGCCGAGACCACCGACGCCCAGACCCATGATCCACAGGTCGGCGCCGACGCCGGGCGAATGGATCGCGTCGGTCAGCGGGGTGTAGGCGGTCCAACCGAAGTCCGCGGCGCCGCCCGGGGTGATGAAGCCGCTGATGGCGACTGTCGAACCGAAGACGAACAGCCAGAAGCCGAAGGCGTTCAGACGCGGGAACGCGACGTCGGGGGACCCGATCTGCAGCGGCAGGACGAAGTTCGCGAAGCCGATGACGATCGGCGTCGCATACATCAGCAGCATCACCGTGCCGTGCATGGTGAACAGCTGGTTGAACTGCTCAGTGGAGAGGAACTGCATACCGGGATGGGCGAGTTCACCGCGCATCAGCAGTGCCATCAGGCCGCCGATCAGGAAGAACACGAAGCAGGCGGTGATGTACATCATGCCGATCAGCTTGTGATCGGTCGTCGTGAGCAGCTTGTAGATGAACGAACCCTTGGGCTGATAGCGCTCCGGGAACGGACGCACTGGAGCCACTTGCGTGGTGGGCTGGTCAACCGCGGTCACAGATCCTCCTCGTTTCACAACCGTGAGGCCCCGTCCAAACTACCGTTTCCCCGCGGTCGCGACATGAACAAAGCGAGCGCTGGTACATGATCCTAGACCCTCGAACCGGCTCCGGCCGACTGGGTCCTACGATCTGTCGTAATTGATCCCGTGGAGGGGCGGAAACCGCTGGTCAGAAAGCGCGTGAGCCGCGACGCGCACACACCCGCCACGGGCGTCACCGACCCCCGGCTGCCGGGCGTCGCGACCTCGCCCGGACCCCTTCGCAGCCGGTGCTAGCGTGGTCGCGTGCATGGCAGCGGCGAGACCCCCGAACCGACGGCCCGACCGCGAGGCCGCCGAGTGCCTCGGGTGCTCGGTGCGGTGGCGTCGGTGGCGGTGTTCGCGGTTCTGACCGCATGCGGCCAGGACGCACCGTTGACCACACCGGACGGGCAGGTCATCTCCACCACGACCACCCGGGTCGCCGAGGTCAACATCGTCAACGCGGATCGCGACTACTCCCGCACCTGCCTCGCGCCCACGACGCCCGACGACGCCGCCACCGACGTGTCACGCATCGTCGTGACCGATCCGTCGCTGCTCGACGCGATCTGCGCGTTGGGGATCGGCCCCAAGGTCACCGCGGTCGCCGCCAACGGCGCCGTCCCCGCCTACCTGGGGCCGCAGCTCACCTCGGTTCCCGTCATCGGCGCCACACCAGACGCGGCCGCGGTCGACGCGGCCGATCCCGACGTCGTCCTCACCACCCCGCAGACCTCGGCGACCGCCGAGGCGTTCGGCGATGCCCGCGTCGTCACGATCGAGCCGGGCGAGGGCTGGGAGGACCGGTTCGGTTCGGTGGCCGACGCCCTCGGACGATCCGCGAGCGGCTCCGAGCTGCTCGCGGACTTCGAGAAGCAGGCCAAGAGGACGGGCCGGTTCCTCGATGCCGCGCACAATCAGATCTCCCTGGTCCGCTTCACCGGTGACTCGGAGGTGATCGCCGGCACCGACACGTTCGCGGGCCAGATCCTCGGGCTGATCGGTGTCCAGCGGCCCGAGCCGCAGCGCTCGCCGGAGTCCACGACGGTCACCGACGAGAACTTCACCGACGCCGACGGTGACCTCATCTATGTCAGCTTCGTCGGCGACGACGGCCTCGAGCACGGCTCAGATGTGCTGCTCAGTGACCGGTGGCTGAACATGGGTGCGCCGACGTGGAAGAGGGTGCTCTCGGTCGATGACGAGATCTGGTACGAATCGTCGGGACTCGCGGCCGCCTGGCTGGTACTCAACGATGTGAAGGAGTCCATCAATGGCAACTCGTGATCTCGCCGCGCAGGCACGCGCATTCCTCGACCTACACCGCCCGGGTGACCCCGGGGTGTTCCCGACCGTCTGGGACGCATGGTCGGCGCACCTGGCCGTCGCCGGCGGCTTCTCCGCCCTGACCATCGGCAGCCATCCCGTCGCGGACTCGATCGGACGCCCCGACAACGAGGGCATGACCTTCGACGAACTGCTGACCCGGGTCCGGCAGATCAGCGACGCGGTCGAGGTCCCCCTGTCGGTCGACATCGAATCCGGTTACGGCGAGTCGCCCGCGCGCCTCATCGAGGGACTGCTCGAGGTCGGCGCGGTCGGATTGAACATCGAGGACACCGTGCATTCCGAGAGCGGACGGCTGCGCGAGGCGGCCGAACATGCCGACTTCGTGGGTGCGTTACGCGCCGCGGCCGACGAGGCCGGAGTGCCGGTCGTCATCAACGCCCGCACCGACCTGTTCATCAAGCAGATCGGTGACGAGGCCGACCGCGTCGAGCGGGCCATCGCACGGATGCGACTATGCGCCGAGGCCGGCGCGAGTTCCCTGTATCCGGTCGGCTTCCACACCGACGACGACCAGCGCCGCCTCACCTCCGCGCTGCCCCTTCCGGTCAACGCCATCGCCAACCCCGCCAAGGGGTCGCGCGCGCAGATGGCCGAACTCGGCGTGGGCCGGATCAGTTTCGGCCCGCTGTGGCAGATGAATCTCGCCGAGCGGGCCACCGCGCTGCTCTCCGACTGGCGCTGATCCGCCGGTGGTGACCGGGGTCCTCCCCCTTCATCTGCTGTGGCGTCCCGGCGCCGGCGGTGCGGTCTGGACCGTCTCCGGTTCGGCCGACGTGCCGGAGTTGCCCGAGCCGTTGTCGGACCTGCTGTCCGGGAGGCGTTTCCGCGGCTCCCTGGCGTTGATCGAAGCGAATGGGCAGCGGTCGTTCGTACCGACCCTGTCCCTGGGCGTTGCCGCCACGTGTGCGCTGCTCGACATCAGCCGTCCCCACCCGGTCAGCGGCGAGATCGCCTGGTACCGCTACCTCCTCGATGGCATCCGACGATTCGTCGCTGCCGGTGCGGTCGCCCCGACGGTGATCGAGGTCGACGGCGAGGCGATGCTGCGGTGGCAGGCGGTCTCCACCCCGACATGGCGTGGCTGGCTGGCGGTCGTGTCCTCTACCGCGCCCGCGGTGGTGACGGAGAACGGCGGCATGGATGCGATCACCGATTTCGTCGCCGAACTCACCGACCACGAGTCCCGCGGGCGCATCGCATCAACGGGTCGGGTCCGTCCCGACGACTCGGCGACCGGTTGGCTCGTCGAGTCGCTGTCTGACGAATCCCCCGGGCTCCCGCCCGCGGTGCAGGACCGGCTGCGATCCGCGTCGGGGTCCTGGATTCAGTGGAACTCCGGTGCACCACAGGATGATTCGTCTGTCGTACTCCGCCTGCACGAACCCGACGACGAACCCGCGGAATGGCGGACGCATCTGCCCGCGGACGCCGAGCTGTGGCGGCTGGAGGTGTGTCGCCGACTCACCGACGGCCGAATCGTCGCGGTGATCCCCCACCGGCTCGACGGCCACGAACTCGACCGGGTCACCACGGCGCTCGCCACCGCGGTCCGCGCCTTTCCCGAACTCGCACAGGCCGAGCCGGATCGGCACACCCTGGATTTCCTGTTGACCACACCGGTGGTCGAGCAGTTGTTCGCCGGGGCCGCCTCGAGGCTGGCGGCGGCCGGCTGCCCGGTATTGCTGCCGCGCACCATCGCCGAGGTGCGCCCGACGCTGGCCCTGCGGGCCCGTCCGGTGGCCGGTGACACCCGCCGCGCCGCCCGGCTGGGAACGTCCGAGATCGACGAATTCGAATGGCGTCTCGCCCTCGGCGACACCCCCGACGCACTGACCTTGTCGGACGGAGATCTCGCCGAACTCGCCCGCCGGCAGGGTGATCTGGTGAAGGTCCGGGGCGTGTGGGTCCGCGCCGAGGGCGGCGCGCTCACCCGGGCCGCGGCATTCGTCGCCGCCCAGCGGGCGCAGGCGCGGTCGGATCATCCGGCGGACTTCGGGGAACTGTTCAACCTCGTCGTCGACACCGTGCCGGTACCCGTGACCTCCATCGAGGGGCTGGCCTGGCTTGACGACCTCGCATCCGGCGGCGTGCTGCGCCCCGCACCCATCGCCCCGCCGGCGATGCTGCACGCGCAGCTGCGCCCTTACCAACATCGCGGGTTGGAGTGGCTGGCCTATCTCGCCGAATACCGGATCGGCGGTGTTCTCGCCGACGACATGGGATTGGGCAAGACCGTGCAGGTCATCGCCCTGCTGTGTCACGAACGGTCCCTGCCGTCGACGCCGACGGCACCGACGCTGATCGTCTGCCCGATGTCGGTGGTCGGGAACTGGGAGCGGGAGCTGGCACGGTTCGCTCCGAATCTGCGTGTCGTCGTGCATCACGGCACCACCCGCGCCGGGCACACGACGTTCGGTGCGGTTCACGCCGACGCCGACGTCGTCCTGACCACGTTCGCCGTCGCGACCCGCGACCGGGAGACGCTCGGCGCCCACCGGTGGCATCGGGTCGTCGTCGACGAGGCCCAGCACATCAAGAACGTCGCGACCAAGGCCGCCAAGGCGATTCGGGCGATTCCCGCCGATCATCGGATCGCCCTGACCGGGACGCCGGTGGAGAACCGGCTCGAGGATCTGCGCGCCGTCATCGATCTGGTCAACCCCGGAGTGCTCGGTTCGGCGTCGAGGTTCCGCGCCCGGTTCGCCGAGCCGATCGAGCGGGATCGGGATCCGGACGCCATCCGCAGGCTGACCGGGCTCACCCGACCGTTCATCCTGCGCCGGGAGAAGACCGACCCGTCGATCATCGCCGACCTCCCCGAGAAGACCGAGATCACCGAACGCGCCAACCTCACCGTCGAGCAGGCCGCGCTCTACCGCGCCGTGCTCGACGAACTGATGGAGGCGTTGCGCAACAAGCAGCAGCGCACCATCCGTCGCCGCAACATCCTCGCGGCGCTGTCCCGTCTGAAGCAGGTGTGCAATCATCCGGCGCACTATCTCGCCGACGGCTCGGCCATGGCGCGCCGGAACCGGCACCGCTCGGGCAAAGTGGAGCTGCTCGTGGACATCGCGACCACCGCGGCGGCCGAAGGCGACCGGGCCCTGGTGTTCACCCAGTTCGCGGCGTTTGGCGAACTGCTGTCGACCTGGCTCACCACGCAACTCGGCGAGGAGATCCCGCTGCTGCACGGCGGGCTGAGCCGCACCGAACGCGACGCGATGGTCTCTCGGTTCCAGTCCGGGGACGGTCCGGCGGCGATGATCGCCACCCTCAAGGCCGGCGGGACGGGCCTCAACCTGACCGCGGCCAATCACGTGGTGCACGTGGACCGATGGTGGAACCCGGCCGTCGAGGACCAGGCCACCGACCGCGCCTACCGGATCGGCCAGCACCAGCGGGTGCAGGTCCACCGGTTCGTCTGCGTCGGCACACTCGAGGAGCGCATCGACGAGATGATCACGGCCAAACGGGAACTGTCACGGCTGACCGTCAGCGCCGGCGAGAGCTGGCTGACCGACCTGGGTGACGACGAGCTGTTCGATCTGTTCGCGTTGCGCGACGAGGCGGTCAGCGAATGAGCCCCCGCAGCCGACGGACCGCGACGACCCGCGGTTACGGCGTGACACGGTGGGGCCGGGCGTTCGTCGACGTCGTCGAGACGGCCGGGTCCGGTGGACCCGACCGACGTCGGATCACCCAGGCGCGCCGCTACTTCCGCGACCGCCACGCCGAACGTCTGCGCATCGCGGACGGGTTGGTCACCGCGTCGGTGCGCGGCAGTCAGCTCGATCCGTTCGACGTCACGTTGACGATGCGGACCGTCGACACCCCCACCGTGGTGGCGCTGCTACGCGACCGCGACGCGACGGGCGATCTGATGGCGCTGACGCGCGGCGAACAACCGACGGTCCTCGGCGACCTGATCGCACCGACCGAGTCGGCCGACGTCGCCGCGGACTGCACCTGCCCCGACGAGGCACCGCGCTGTATCCACGTGCTCTGCGTCGCCTACGAGGTGGCGGCCGAGATCGACCGCAGCGCAACCACATTGCTCACCGTCATGGGAACCGACCTGCCAAGCCTGCTGGCGGCGGCGACCGAGGCGCCGACGAGGACACGCGAACGCGACGATCATCATGACGAGCCGAGCGGGTCGGCGCCGGTCGTCGACTTCTACGGGACCAACGCGGTACTGCCACCGTTGCCGACGCCACCGCGGATGAACCCGATCACCGATCTCGACGGAGACGCCCTCCGTGCCGCCCTGCGCAACTCGGGTGTCTCCCCCGCCGACATCGGCGAAACCATCGACGCCCTCGAGGATCTCTACGACCGGCTACGCGCCCGGGATTCGTAGGGCCGAGCGGCAAGGGCCCGCTCCCGCTGATCGAGTAGCCGCGAACGCAGTGAGTGGCGTATCGAGATCACGCCAGTGGCCTCGATACGCGTCGGGCTCGCACACTCGCACGTCGCTACTAGCGGCCGGCTTACTAGAAGTCCCAGTCCTCATCCTCGGTGTTGACGGCCTTGCCGATCACGTACGAGGACCCCGACCCGGAGAAGAAGTCGTGGTTCTCGTCGGCGTTCGGGGACAGCGCCGACAGGATCGCCGGGTTCACGTCGGTCTCGTCGCGCGGGAACATCGCCTCATAGCCGAGGTTCATCAAGGCCTTGTTCGCGTTGTAGCGCAGGAACTTCTTCACGTCCTCGCTCAGACCGACCTCGTCGTAGAGCGCTTCGGTGTAGTCGGACTCGTTGTCGTAGAGCTCGAACAGCAACTCGAAGGTGTAGTCCTTGAGTTCTTGGCGGCGCTCGGGCGACTGCACCTCGAGGCCGCGCTGATATTTGTACCCGATGTAGTAGCCGTGGACGGCCTCGTCGCGGATGATCAGGCGGATCAGGTCGGCGGTGTTGGTGAGCTTGGCGCGGCTCGACCAGTACATCGGCAGGTAGAAGCCCGAGTAGAAGAGGAACGACTCGAGCAGCGTCGAGGCAACCTTGCGCTTGAGCGGATCGTCGCCACGGTAGTAGTCCATGACGATGTGCGCCTTGCGCTGCAGGTGCTCGCTCTCCTCCGACCAGCGGAAGGCCTCGTCGATCTCCTTGGTCGAGCACAGGGTGGAGAAGATGGAGCTGTAGCTCTTGGCGTGCACCGACTCCATGAAGGCGATGTTGGTCAGCACCGCCTCCTCGTGCGGGGTCGTCGCATCGGGAATCAACGAGACGGCGCCGACGGTGCCCTGAATGGTGTCGAGCAGCGTCAGGCCGGTGAACACGCGCATGGTCAGCTGCTGCTCGTACGCGGTGAGCGTGTGCCACGACGGGATGTCGTTGGACACCGGCACCTTCTCCGGCAACCAGAAGTTGCCGGTGAGGCGATCCCACACCTCGGCGTCCTTCTCGTCGGTCACCCGGTTCCAGTTGATCGCCGAGACGCGGCTCACCAGCTTAATGGGTGCGCCGTCGGCGGGGCTGTGTGTTCCTGCAGTCATGATGCTCGTCTCCTGCGGCGGTGTTGGTCGGTGTCGAGTGTCTCGGGCGGTGGCTGTCAGGTCACGTGGACCAGATCGAGCATGGGCAGGACCAGCGCGTCGTCGCCGACGACGTCGAGGTCCTTGTGGGATCGACGATGCCACAGCAGCAGGCACAGATCGGACACTGATCCGCGCACCGCGACGTCGGCCTTCGCGTGTTCGCGTCGATGGTCGAACCCCGTCGGGGTGAGCTCGAGGAACCATTCGCTCCCGGGCAGGTCGGTGCCGTGTAGATGCAGGGTCCGACCCACCAACTCGGCCGGCACTCCCGGCCCCCTCTCGATGAAGCGCGGTGCGAACAACTCCAGCCACTCGTCGATGCCGTCCGCGGCCAGCGCCGCATCGATCGGGCGCTGCGCACCCGGCCGCAGCGCCGATTCCAGATCCCATCGGTGCACGGCGAGTTCTCCGGCCTGACGGCGATACCAGAACCCGACGGTGCCCGGGCCGACGAACGTGCGCGCGGGCTCATCAGGATCGCGGCCGGTGAGCGTCTCGACCAACGCATCGCGGCCCTCGACATACCAGCCGATGACGTCGCCACCTTCCGGTGCAGGTATCCCGTCGTATCCGCGATACAGACGTGTACCCAGCACCTTGTCGACAGCCCATCGGTGTACCGCGCCGACGTGCGCCAGCAGATCGTGCACGGTCCAGTCCGGGCAGGTCGGCACCGGTAGATCCAGCGCATCGACGGGAGTCTCGGCAAGAACCGAACTCTCGCGCGCGATGGCCGTCAGCCAGTCTTCGGGAGTCATCGTGTCCACTCACCTACAGCATGCACGACACGCAGTTCTCCACCTCGGTGCCCTCCAACGCCATCTGGCGCAGTCGGATGTAATAGAGCGTCTTGATGCCTTTGCGCCAGGCGTAGATCTGCGCCTTGTTGACATCGCGAGTGGTGGCGGTGTCCTTGAAGAACAGCGTCAGACTCAACCCCTGATCCACATGCTGGGTGGCCGCGGCGTAGGTGTCGATGATCTTCTCGTAGCCGATCTCGTAGGCATCCTGGTAGTACTCCAGGTTGTCGTTGGTCATGTACGGCGCCGGGTAGTAGACGCGACCGATCTTGCCTTCCTTGCGGATCTCGACCTTCGCCGCCACCGGATGGATCGAGCTGGTGGAGTGGTTGATGTAGCTGATCGATCCGGTCGGCGGCACCGCCTGCAGGTTCTGGTTGTAGATGCCGTCGCGCGCCACGGCCTCCTTCAGCTCCCGCCAGTCGTCCTGGGTCGGGATGTGGATCCCGGCCTGACCGAACAGATCCCGCACCTTCTGGGTCTGCGGCTCCCAGACCTTCTCGGTGTAGCGGTCGAAGAACTCGCCGCTGGCGTACTTCGACCGTTCGAAGCCGACAAAGGCCTGACCGCGTTCCCGCGCGATCTTGTTCGACGCCCGCAGCGCGTGATAGAGCACCGTGTAGAAGTAGATGTTCGTGAAGTCGACACCCTCGTCACTGCCGTAGAAGACCCGCTCGCGGGCGAGGTAGCCGTGCAGGTTCATCTGACCCAGGCCGATCGCGTGGGATTCGTTGTTGCCGCGCTCGATCGACGGCACCGACGTGATCGCAGTCTGATCGCTGACCGCGGTGAGACCCCGGATCGCGGTCTCGATGGTCTGCCCGATGTCCGGCGAATCCATTGTCTTGGCGATGTTCAGCGACCCCAGGTTGCACGAGATGTCTTTGCCCACATGGGAATACGAGAGGTCATCGTTGTACCTCGACGGCGTCGAGACCTGCAGGATCTCCGAGCACAGGTTCGAGTGGGTGATCTTCCCGTCGATCGGGTTGGCCCGATTCACCGTGTCCTCGAACATGATGTACGGGTAGCCCGACTCGAACTGCAGCTCCGCAAGCGTCTGGAAGAACTCACGGGCCTTGATCTTGGTCTTGCGAATCCGCTTGTCCTCCACCATCTCGTGATACTTGTCGGTCACGTTGATGTCGGCGAAGGCCATACCGTAGACGCGCTCGACGTCATACGGGCTGAACAGATACATGTCGTCGTTGGCCTTGGCCAACTGGAATGTGATGTCCGGGATGACCACACCGAGCGACAGCGTCTTGATCCGGATCTTCTCGTCCGCGTTCTCCCGTTTGGTGTCGAGGAACCGGTAGATGTCCGGGTGATGCGCGTGCAGGTAGACCGCACCCGCACCCTGCCGGGCGCCGAGCTGGTTGGCGTAGGAGAACGAGTCCTCGAGCAGCTTCATGATCGGGATGACGCCGGAACTCTGGTTCTCGATCTTCTTGATCGGTGCGCCGTGCTCGCGGATGTTGCTCAGCAGAAGCGCCACGCCACCGCCGCGCTTGGAGAGCTGCAGAGCCGAATTGATCGATCTCCCAATGGATTCCATGTCATCTTCGATGCGAAGGAGAAAACAGTTGTGCACCACTGTTCCCCGAATCGAGTAGGTGTGCGTTCCTTCGACGTGCAGGTTGTAAACCTTCTCCGGCGTCTGGTCGGTGCGGGCGATATCACGAATCCCGTAGACATGGCGGCCGTGAACCACCTGATAGGTCGTCCGGAGCACACCCTTCCGTCCGACGTAGTTGTGCAGATTCTTGCCGACGTCGAGGATGAAGTCTTCGTTGTTACCGGGCAAGCCCGGGACAAACACCTGTCCCGTCAGATTTCCGGCCTGGTTCGTGTAGCGACGGACGACCGACATCACACCCAGACGGCGCAAGATCAGTTGAATCTGGTCCACCAGTTCCGGATTCACCAGGTCGAGGACCATTCCGCCGGTTGTCGAGCATCCGTCGCCACGGAAGAGCCCCATCAGCAGTCCCCGCTGAAACTCTTCGTCGGCCGTCAGGACATCCGATGACAGCCGCTTGGCGCCGTATCCCGTGCCGGCGAGCGACAGCAGCAGTTCAGCAACGACCTTACTGTTGCAGACCATCCGTACCGAATGGTCTGATTGATTCTCGTATCGAATCAGATCTGTCGCGAAAGCCCGCTTGAACGCCTCCGCGAGGTCGTCTTGATAGAAGAGTTCGTGCGCACCGAGCGTGAAATGCACTCCCGTGGCGACCGACCGATTGGTCGAACGCTTGGAAACATGTCCTTCCGCGACGTACCAGCCGAGGATCAATCCGAGGTCGTAGGACTCGTCAACGTAACGATTGACGGAATTGAAGTTGTGGAAATGGCGCTGTTTGTTGCGGCGCTTCTTGTCTGAGTTGACCTTTCGGATCAAACCGTCGACCTCTTCGTAGAAACCTGAGCCGACATGCTCCATCAGATCGTATCGGCGCGCGTCACGGACCCCGCTCGGCGCAGTTGTGACGATGAAGTCCGAGGGATCAACATCCTTCGCGGCAAGCCAGACGAAGCCGTTGAAGACATCGGCGCCGTCGCCTGGGATGATCGTATCCACATCACGAGTCGTCCACACGAGGATGGGGTGCTCTGGCGTGCACAGGATGGGCTCTTTGTGTCCGAAGTGGGAAATCGACACCAGCGCCTGATCATTGGGATTCTCGATGAGCGCCTCGACCTCGGCGAAGGTGCCATCGTGGGACAACACGCGGTCGCCAGCCTTCAATGTCTCGATTGGCACGGAACCTTGGTCGGTATCCACCGGAGTGCCCGCAGGAAAACATGAGACCGGCTCACCGCGCTGCTTCTTGCCCGAGTTGAGGAAGGTCGGGGTGGCCGGCTGGAAGCGACCGTCCATGATCTCGTCGACCAGGTTGCGGGCCAGCGCGGTGTCCCCGTCGCCCAGGGTGAGCGCGACCATGCAGACACGGTCCTCGAAGCGCTCGAGGTAGCGCTTGCCGTCGAAGGTCTTCAGCGTGTAGCTCGTGTAGTACTTGAACGCGCCAAGGAAGGTCGGGAACCGGAACTTCTTCGAATAGGCATGCCCGAACAGGAGTTTCACGAACTCACGGTCATACTTCGCGAGGACCTCGGGTTCGTAGTAGTTCTCCTCGACGAGGTAGTCGAGCTTCTCGTCGAGGTCGTGGAAGAAGACCGTGTTCTGGTTGACGTGCTGCAGGAAGTACTGGTGGGCAGCCTCACGATCCTTCTCGAACTGGATCTTGCCTTCCGCGTCGTACAGATTG
>NZ_BAHC01000123.1 GCF_000298195.1 Gordonia rhizosphera NBRC 16068
AGCATCGCGTTCAACGCGTGGTAGTCCAGCTCACCGGGTGCGTGACCACTCGGGCCGGCGTGGAGCCCCGATTGGCTGGCAGACGCGGTCTCGGAGACGGGGGTGGCGGTTGGCGACACGAAGACTCCTGGCACTAGATGTTCGTTATAAGAGAAAAGTACTGGGTGGGTCCGACAACTCCAGGGTCCGACAACTCAGGCGCGCGCGGCGCTGAGCACGGCCCGGGCCGGATCGGTGCACGATGGGCTCTGCGCGAATTCCGCGAGCCCGGCGCGGACGCGGTCGACGTCGTCGGCAGTGCCCATCAACTCGAACCGATAGAGGTAGGGCACCCTGCATTTGCGCGAGATGATGTCGCCGGCGTAGCAGAACTCCTCACCGAAGTTGGTGTTGCCCGCGGCGATCACACCCCGGATCAGGGCGCGGTTGTGCTCGTTGTTCAGGAACTTGATGACCTGCTTCGGCACGAAGCCGCCCCCGATCGGCGACGACGCCTTGCCGCCGCCGTAGGTCGGGCAGATCAGGACATAGGGTTCGTCGACGCGAAACCCACCGGCCCGATCGATCAGCGGTATCCGCACGCTGCGCATCCCCAGCTTCTCGACGAACCGGTGGGTGTTCTCCGACACCGACGAGAAGTAGACGATCAACGGTGTCGGACCCATCGCTCCTACACCTCCGTCGGCTTGCTGACTGTCTTGTCTGACCGCTGTCTTGTCTGAACGCCGACTTGTCGGTTTCAGGCCCCACATCCAGGCTACGACGCTCGATCCGGCTTCCCCTTCGGATCACCACGCCCAGCCGTGGACCGGAGCCTCAGGCCGCGTTGACGGCGATCGCCTTGATGCGGTCGGGACGGAAGCCCGACCAGTGCTCGTCACCCACCACCACCACGGGCGCCTGCAGGTAGCCCAGTGCCATCACGTAGTCACGGGCCTCGGCGTCCTCACTGATGTCGACGACCTCGTAGTCCAGCCCCTGCTTGTCGAGCGCCTTGTAGGTCGCGTTGCACTGGACGCAGGCGGGCTTGGTGTAGACGGTGATGGCCATCAAAGTTCTCCTTGCTCGATCTCGCTGACACTGCTGGATCTGGCTGACGCTGGGTGAATCTCACTGGATCGGCTTGCGGTCCTCCTGCTCCGGCTCCACCCGATTCAGGCGTCGCCGTCCGTCCCCGAAAGGTGCGGACCCCGTCTCCCGCGGTCACCCGCGACGGACACTTTCCCAACGTGAAGAAAGTGACCCAGATCACCGACTTCGTGGCGTCATCCGCGCAATCACACGCTGCTCGTCATCTGCCTCGCTGGTGTCCAAAACACTACACCTAGTGTCTGACATTTGGGTGCACCACAAGGGGTTGTGAATAACATTCATGAAACTTGCAGGTCGCAGCCCGTGCGCGATCGTGAATCCCGGCGTGTCCGGCGTGTCGTCCACACGTTGTCCCATCCCTGTCCACAACATGTCCCGAGACCGTCCACAGCCAGACAGAACAGCGCGCCGTCGCTGGGCTGTGGAAAGCCCCGCGACGGCGCGCGGAAAATGTCCGATGGACCGACTCAGGCGGCGACGACGCTCGTCTCATCGACGAGCAGGCCGACGGCGACGACGACCTGGGCGACCACGTCGGCGTCGCCGACCCCGTTCTCACCGAGGGCCGAGGTCTGAATGCCGACCTCCACATCCTCGACGACCCGGCCGCCGGCGATCCGGACCGACTTGCGGGTGTCCTCCCGCGACCAGGTGCCCGCATAGCGGCCGAGGGCCGCACCGATCACGCCGACCGGCTTGTTCGACAGCGCGCCGGAGCCGTAGGGCCGCGAGAGCCAGTCGATGGCGTTCTTGAGGACCGCAGGGATGGTGCCGTTGTACTCGGGCGTGACCAGCAGCACGGCATCCGCGGCGACCACGGCCTCGCGCAGCGCCTCGACACCGGCGGGCAGGGTTGCTCCCGGGGTGATCGACGGGTCGTCGTCCTCGCTGTAGAACGGCAACTCACCCAGACCCTCGACGATGCGGACCGCCGCACCCGAGGGCGCGTTGTCCACGGCGACCTGCGCCAGTGCCCGGTTGATCGAGTCCTTCCGCAGGCTTCCCACCAGCGCAACAATCTCCACGTTCTTCTCCGACACGTTCACTCCTCTAAGTTCTTGCCAAGTACTACCACCTCAACCGGACCATGGTCCGATTAATTTCCCGATGCGGTGAACAGTTACCCTCATCACGTGTCGACAGGTCCAAACGGCGATCTCATCCCCCTCCGCCTCTCCGGTGGTGGCGAGACCGAGCGTGCCGACGCGGCACGCAATCGGCGCCTGCTCCTCGCCGCCGCCAAGAACCTCATCGACACCCAGGGTGCCGCGGCGGTGACGATGGACGCGGTCGCCCGCGAGGCGGGCGTGGGCAAGGGCACCGTCTTCCGGCGCTTCGGCAGCCGCACGGGTCTGATGATCGCGCTGCTCGACCATTCCGAGGCCGAGATCCAGCGGGCCTACCTCTTCGGTCCCGAACCGCTCGGGCCGGGGGCTCCGCCGCTCGATCGCCTGCTGGCCTACGGACGCGCCCGGCTCAAGTTGACCGTGGACCATCTCGACGTCCTCATCGAGGCGGGTAGCACCGCGGCCGATTTCATGAATCATCCGGTGTGGGCAGCGTCCAACCGACACGTGCAGATCTTGTTGCGCCAGCTCGGTTTCGGCGACCGCATCGATGTCGTCTCGATCGCGGTGCAGGCGCCGCTCAGCGCCGACTCGGTCAAGTATTTCCGCGATGGCGTCGGCCTCGACCTCGAAACCATCACGGCCCAATGGGAACAGATGGTGAGCACCCTCGTGGCCGGCCTGGACGGCCGCTGAGGCCACACCTCCGTCCGCCTCGACGCGCACCATCGTGGGATCCGCCTTAGTCTGAGGTGCACGACGGGGTTCGACGAGTTCGAAGGGGTTGTAGCACATGAAGGCCGTAATCATCGGCGCAGGCATGGGTGGGCTGAGCGCCGCCATCGCACTCAAACAACTCGGTCACGACGTCGAGGTGTACGAACAGGTCACCGAGAACAAGCCGGTCGGAGCCGCCATCTCGGTGTGGTCCAACGGGGTCAAGTGCCTCAACCACCTCGGACTCGAGAGCGAGACCGCGGCCCTCGGTGGCATCGTCGACTCGATGTCCTACATCGACGGTTTCACCGGCGAGACGATGTGCCGCTTCAGCATGCAGCCGTTGATCGACGAGGTCGGACAGCGTCCGTATCCGGTCGCGCGGGCCGAACTGCAGCTGATGCTGATGGAGGCCTACGGCATCGACGACATCCACTTCGGAATGAAGATGGTCGCCGTCAGCGACGGAGAGGATGCGGCGACGGTCGAATTCGCGGACGGTTCAACGGTTTCCGCGGATGTGGTGATCTCCGCGGACGGCGCGAAGTCCTTGACGCGCGAGTATGTCCTCGGTCACTCGGTGGAGCGACGCTACGCCGGCTACGTCAACTTCAACGGTCTCGTGGAGGTCGACGAGGCGATCGGCCCCGCCACCGAGTGGACCACCTACGTCGGTGACGGCAAGCGGGTCTCGGCGATGCCGATCGCGGGCAACCGCTTCTATTTCTTCTTCGACGTCCCGCTGCCCGAGGGGCAGCCGTACGAACGCGGTACCGCTCGCGAGGTCCTCACCGAGCACTTCGCCGGCTGGGCACCGGGCGTTCAGGCCCTGATCGCCGCCCTCGATCCGGCGACCACGAATCGCGTGGAGATCCTCGACCTCGACCCGTTCCACACCTGGGTCAAGGGCCGGGTCGCGATCCTCGGGGATGCCGCCCACAACACCACCCCCGACATCGGCCAGGGTGGCTGTTCGGCGATGGAAGACGCGGTGGCTCTGCAGTTCGCATTCCGGGACAACCCCGACGACGTGTACGCCGCGCTGAAGGCCTACGAGGCTGCCCGCACGGAGCGGGCCGGGGATCTCGTGCTGCGGGCCCGCAAGCGCTGCGATGTGACCCACGCGAAGGACCCGGCTGCGACCGACGCCTGGTACGAGGAATTGCGCTCCGAGGACGGCAGCCGGATCATCGGTGGCATCGTCTCCAACATCGTCGGCGGACCGTTGACCTCCTGAGCCCGACCTCAGCCCCCGGCGCCGAACGGGACGAGGGCCCGGACGAAGACTGCTCGCGACGACCCCGCGTGCACCACGACGTCCGGCTCGTCGTCGCCGATCCAGATGGCTTGTCCGGCCGGGATGGTGACGGCCCTGCCACCGGCCGGACGAACCTCGATGGCGCCACCGAGCACCGCGAGGATCTGGGGGCCGGGCATGTCGAAGCAGATCGAGGAGGGGTCGCGCAGCCCGGTCCCGTCGAGTTCCACCCGCGACAGCCGGAACTCCGGCGCAGGCGTCAGATAGATGCGCTCGGCCCCGACGGTGCGGATCGCGGGGGTCAGTTCGGCGACATCGACCGGCGTGAAGTCGAGCACGCGCAACAGCTCCGGGACGTCGATGTGCTTGGGCGTCAGGCCGCCGCGCAGCACGTTGTCGGAGTTCGCCATGATCTCCACGCCGGTTCCGTGCAGGTAGGCATGGAGATTTCCGGCCGACAGAAACAGGGCCTCTCCCGGTTGCAGGCAAATCCGGTTGAGCAGCAACGACGCCAGGACCCCGGGATCACGCGGGTAGATCTCACCCAGTTCCAGGACGGTCTGCAGGACCGGGACAAACCGCGGGTCACCCGAGCTCAGCAGATTCACCGCGCCGGTGAGCACCGCCGGCACCAATGCACTGATACTCGCATCGGGTAGCGTCAGCCACGTCGTGAACAGGGCTCGCAAACCCTCCGAATCCGGCTGTCCGGCAAGCATTCCCAAGTACGGATCGAGTTCGGAGACCTGAAGCTCCCGCATCAGCTCGACGGTGACCACCGGATCCCGGAAACCCGCGAGCGCGTCGAACTCGGTGAGCGCGACGATGAGTTCGGGTTTGTGCCACGGATCCCGGTAGTTGCGGTCGGCGGCATCGAGCGGCAGCCCCAGGGCGTTCTCCCGCTCGAATCCCTCCCGGGCCTGCTCGGCACTCGGGTGCGCCTGCAACGACAGCGGCTCCTCCGCGGCGAGCACCTTCAGCAGAAACGGCAGTCGACCACCGAACGCGTCCGTGATGCGCGAGCCCAGCATCGCGGCCCGGTCGGCGTCGATCGCGGTCAGCAGATCGGTGTCGGGCGCGCCGTCGGGGTGCAGGCAGAGCGCCGGAGCCGCCTGGTGGGCACCGAACCACAGCTCGGCCTCCGGGTGCGGCGACGGGACGGGTCTTCCCCGCAAGGATGCGATCGCGGTGCGCGATCCCCACGCGTAGGGACGCACCACTCCCTCGAGAACTCTCATCACGCCCGGGTTCCGATCAGCCGCAGGTACACCGCGGCCATCTCGATGCGCAGGAGCAGCTGCAGCAGGCGGGTAAGATCGCCCGGCGAGTCGCCGCCGAGATCCTCCCGCGCCGGCGTCACCGACGGCCCGGAACCTGCCGCGTCGGATCCGGTGGCGTCGCCGTCGCCGGTCAGCACGTCGAGGTCCCCGATTCCTTCCAGGCGCCGACGCACGTACCACTCGCGTCCCGCGGTGGTGGCGACGACGACCCGCGGCGGTCCGGCGGGCGCCGGACCGTCGATCTGCGGGTCGTAGAAGATCGAATCGGTCGGCGTCGATCCGGTCCGCTCGGACCAGTCACGCACCATCCGCACCACATCACCGATCTCGGCGACCGCACTGATCACTCCGGCGAGCGCGACCAACGTATGGGCCGCCTGCCCGGCGACCACGGACGTTCCCGCGGTGTCACCCACCCACACCAGCTGCAGACCGTCGAGCCGCGCCGCGAGGAGTTTCGCCCGATTGTGGAAACTCTCACCGGCCGGACGATTCGCCGCGGCCTCCTCGTCGAGGGCGTCGGCGAGTTCGGCCATATCGGGCACCTGACCGGTGAAGCGGACCGCGGCCAGGGAGGTGAACACGGCCAGCAGGGCGGCGACGAAACCCACGAAGCGGAACCTGGGATCCACCGGCACCCTCGGGGACAGATCCATGCCGTTGCCGGCCAGGGCGTCGCGGAGAGGACCCTCGATCGGCGCGGCGACGACGACCTCCGCCCGACGGCGCACCGCCCGCGCCGCCGCGTCGGCCAGCACCATGTCGCCGGCGTCGTCCCCGGCCAGCACCACCACGTCGAGGGGCCCGATCCAGCCGGGCAGGGCCGGGGCATAGACGATCGGGACGTCGATGCGGGTGCTGATGACGGCGATCACCAACTGGGCGGCGGGTGACGCGGCTCCCGCCGCGCCGCACACGATCACCACGCTGCGCGGACGCAGGTGACCGAGAGGTTCGAGCACCCCCTCGCGCTGCGCTTCGCCGACCGATCGGACCTGCGCGCCGGCGAGCGCGACGGCCGGTAGCAAACCGTCGACGTCCGCCGCGATCAGTTCCTCGACGTCGTCGAGGTCGGGGGAACCGGTACGCATGACATCTACCCTAGCGACGCAATCGAACCCGTGCGCACACGCCACCGGACCCGACGCGGGTCGCGCGCGAAATCCCAGTGCGCGGCCTCGACGCGTCAGTCAATCGGGTCCGGAAGCACCCGCAGATGCCCCCGGCGCCCCGACCGCGGACGCGCGGCGGAGGCTCCCGGCGCGGGCCGTCGTGGGGTGTCGTCGACCGACGGCACCGGCGTTTCGGGTATGCGGGGACCGGTACGGGCGGCACGGTGGCGTCCGATCGAGGGTTCGTCGACTCCGTCGAACCGATCCGGAAACCGATCGGCCCGACCGACCCGATCCGCGCCACCGACCTCACGCACGGCCTCGGCCAGCGCGGTCAGTTCGTAGTCCTCGGCGATCGGCGCGGAGAAGCCGCGCTCGCTACGCAACATCTCCCATCCGCGCGGCACCGTGATCCGACGGGCGTGCTCGTCACACAGATCCCACGAGTGCGGCTCGGGACTACTGGCCAGGGGGCCGATCACCGCCGTCGACTCGGCATAGACGAAGGTCAGAGTAGCCACCGCCGCGCGAGCACAGCCAGGTCTGCAGCACTGTCGGGGAAGCTTCACGCACAAGAGGTTATCCCGGCGCCGGGCGCAGACCGGCGGCGACACGCTCGAAAACCCGGCCGGGGCGAGACAGACTCCCGCCGAATCCCTACACTCGCGTCATGCGATTCGATCCGCCCCGACCGTCTCGCGGTCGCGCCGACGAACCGCGCGGTCGCGCCTCCGACGCGCGCGGCAGGGCGTCCGATCCCCGGGCATCCGACGCGCGGGGACGGCCGGGCGAGATCCGTTCCACCCCGCCGCGCCCCACGGCCCGACGCACGCGTGGCCGCGACCGCCGCGGCCACGGGCTGCGCTCACCACTGCTTCCTCAGTTCGTGCCGGCATTCACCACCAGGGCCGACGCCTTCGACGGGGTCGCCCTCGAGGCCTTCGCGGAGATCGACACACGCTGGCACGATCAGCTGGCCGGACTCGACATCGCCGTCGACGAGATCCCGCGGATGCTGCCCCGCGATCCCGAGTCGATCCAGTGGCCCGAGGAGGTCACCGCCGACGGTGCGGTGCCGCTGGCCCGGCTCATCCCGGCCGGGATCGATGTGCACGGCCAGCCGACGCGGGCGCAGATCATTCTGTTCCGTCGCCCGCTGGAGATCCGGGCCAAGCGCGGCACCGACCTCCTCGAACTGGTGCACGAGGTGCTGGTGCAGCAGGTCGCGACCCATCTCGGTGTCGACGAGGACACGATCGACCGCGGCCCGGACTGAACCCGCCGCACGATCACGCCACCCATACCATCACTCTGCACCGTCGATCGTGCGCACCCTAACGTCGAGCGTGCGCACTCTGGCGTTCGTTGTGCTTGTCTGCTGTTGCTGTCCGCACGTTCGACGCGATTACGTGCACGCTCGATGCTGTGGTGTGCACGCTCGACGGGGTGGCCGCGCGAGTCGCCGCCGCTGGGCCCGAATGCGCCGGCCCGAACGCTGTCGGTCAGATGATGCCGCGCTTGAGGCGGCGGCGCTCACGCTCCGAGAGTCCGCCCCAGATGCCGAAGCGCTCGTCGTTGTGCAGCGCGAACTCGAGGCATTCCGCCTTGACCTCACAGCCCTGGCAAATGCGCTTCGCCTCGCGGGTGGAGCCGCCCTTCTCCGGGAAGAACGCCTCCGGGTCGGTCTGCGCACAGAGCGCCCGCTCCTGCCACTGCTCTTCGACAGTGTCGAAGAGATCGTCAAAGTCGTTGGGCACCAACGAGAGATGGCGCCGCGGCGGCCACTCGGACACGCCCTCGGCGTCGGCGACCCGGCCGAGCGTCGACCACGTGGATGAATCACCTACTACCCCAAGGTGATTGGCACCCACACCGATGTCGGCGCGGTCCTCGTCCTGAACCAACGGTTCAACCGAGTTGCGAGGGTCGGAATAGTTGCGTGGTTCAAGGGGATTGCCGATCGGGTTCTCAAAAGCCATCTCGGCGCCTCCTAGCTCGAAAGTCTGTCAGTTCCAGTCATCAGATCCGCGGCCGCCCGGCCGCCCCACCACATCTGCCCACACCATCGATCTTCACCGCGTGCCTGGGGGCCAAACCCGTTCGAGCTCTTCGAACAAATGATCGAAATCGTTGCGTTCCACCGATTCTCGATCTCGAACCCAAAATGACACTGATGTGATTACACACGGGCAGGGTGGTCGCGGTCAAGTTAAAGCGAAAGATTCCTTAATACCATCCGGGAGCGGGAATGCGCCGCGACGACACGAATGGCGTGTCCGACCCTCGACAACCTCACAGGTCCGCGATTCCCTCCCCCGAAATCGCCACCCATGGTAGCGAATCGGACCGGCTGCACCCCGCCCGCTCCACGGCACCGCCCTGACCACGCACGATGGCCGCAACGACGGCGGTCGACACGGTCGGGGTCGGCATCACCAGTGGTGTGTCTCGGAAACAGGTGGCCGGTATCCGGTGGAGCGATCGGCGATCTGGCAAGGCGGAGGAGGGAGCGATAGCGGCGCGATCGTGACCGACGACAACGCCGCCAGGCGTCGATCGAACGCCGGAGACCAGTCACCTGCTTCCGAGACGCACCACTAGAGTGAACGAGGTGAAAGTGACGGTCCTCGTCGGCGGCGTCGGTGGCGCCCGATTCCTGTCCGGTGTCCGGGAACTACTCGGCGTGACCCCTTTCCCGGAACCGGTGGTACCGGCCGCCGGGGAGTCGGCGGCCGGGGACGGAAATCATCCGCGCGGACGACACGAGATCACCGCGATCGTCAACGTCGGCGATGACGCCTGGATGCACGGCGTGCGGATCTGCCCGGACCTAGACACGTGCATGTACACGCTCGGCGGAGGTATCGACCGTGAGCGCGGCTGGGGCCGGGCGGGCGAAACATGGCACGCGAAAGAGGAACTCGCCGCCTACGGCGCCGATCCGGACTGGTTCGGGCTCGGCGACCGAGATCTCGCCACCCACCTCATCCGCACGCAGATGCTCGACGCCGGGTACCGACTCTCCGACGTCACGGCGGCACTGTGCCGGCGATGGCAGCCCGGCGTACGGCTGCTGCCGGCGACCGATGACCGCCACGAGACCCATGTGGTGGTCGCCAAACCCGACGGCGAGGCGGGCGAGCAGATCGCCATCCACTTTCAGGAATGGTGGGTGCGCCATCGCGCCCGCATACCCACCTTCGGTTTCGCCCAGGTGGGTTCCGACGACACGAAGGCCGCCCCCGGCGTCGCGGAGGCCATCGCAGAGGCCGACATCGTCCTCCTCGCGCCCAGCAACCCGGTCGTCAGCATCGGGGCGATCGTCAGCGTCCCGGGTATCCGTAGCGCCCTGAGGACGACCTCGGCGCCGGTGGTGGGCATCTCACCGGTGATCGACAACCGTCCGTTGCGCGGTATGGCCGACGAATGCCTGTCGGTCATCGGCGTGGAGACCTCGGCGGAAGCCATCGCACGCCACTACGGAGCCCGCGGCGGCAACGGCATCCTGGACGGATGGCTGATCGCCGACGGCGACCACGCGGACGTCGACCAGATCGCCATCGGCGCCGCCCCGCTGCTGATGACCAGCCCCGCGGCCACCGCACAGATGGTCCGCGACGCGTGCGCTCTGGTCGGCGTGACCGCCCCAGAGCAGAACCTCGGCGCCGGGAGCCCATCGTGACGCCCGACACCGGTTTTGCCGATCATCGCGCGCCCGGGACCCTCGAGATCCGGCCGGTCACCGGCCTCGGAGAGTTCGGTCCCAAGAGCGACATCGCGGCCGAACTGCTCGGGGCCGCCCCGTGGCTCGCCGACGGTGACGTGGTCGTGGCGACGTCGAAGATCTTCTCCAAGGTCGAGGGTCGCATGATCTCCGCCCCGAGCGACCCCGACGAACGAGATGCGTTGCGCCGCAAGCTGATCGATGAAGAGTCGGTACGCGTGCTGGCGCGCAAGAACCGCACGCTGATCACCGAGAACCGACTCGGCCTGGTCCAGGCTGCGGCCGGTGTGGACGGATCGAATGTCGCATCCGATCAGCTGGCCCTGCTTCCTGTGGACCCCGACGGCAGCGCGTCCCGATTGCGTGGACGCATCCGTGAACTCGCCGGACTCGATGTCGCGGTGATCGTCACCGACACGATGGGCCGCGCCTGGCGAACCGGGCAGACCGACGTCGCCATCGGCGCCGCGGGCATCGCGGTCAGCCACCCCTACGAGGGTTCGGTGGACGCGTACGGGAATCCGCTGGTCGTCACCGACATTGCCGTCGCCGACGAGATCGCCGCCGCGGCGGATCTGGTCAAGGGCAAGCTCTCCGGGGTGCCGATCGCGGTGGTCCGAGGCCTGTCCCCGGTCGACGATGGCTCCGGCGCCGCCGCGCTCGTCCGCCCGGCCGACGAGGACCTCTTCCGGCTCGGCGTCGCCGAGGCCGTCGCACAGGGCCGGCAGGAGGCACTGCTGACCCGCCGCTCGGTCCGCACGTTCACACCGGGTCCGGTCGAGCCGGAGGTGATGGCGGCGGCCTTTGCCGACGCCCTGACCGCACCGGCCCCCCACCACACCCATCCGGTCCGATTCGTCTGGGTGCGTTCCGCACAGCGCCGGATCCGATTGCTGGATGCGATGGCCGATGCCTGGCGCGCCGATCTGGAGCGGGACCGCAAGTCCGCGGAGTCGGTCACCAAACGTCTGCGGCGCGGCCAGATCCTCTATGACGCACCCGAACTGGTGATCCCGTTCCTGGTACCCGACGGTGCGCACGACTACCCGGACGCGCGTCGCACCGCGGCCGAGCACACCATGTTCACCGTCGCCGCCGGGGGTGCGGTGTCGGCACTGCTCGTCGCATTGTCGGTGCGCGGCATCGGGAGCTGCTGGGTGGGTTCGACGATCTTCGCGCCGGAGGTGGTGCGCGACGTGCTCGAGCTCGACGAGCGCTGGGAACCGTTGGGCGCGGTGGCGATCGGCCGGCCGCTGCACGACTCCGGGCTGCGATCGCCGGCGGACACCGACGGATTGGTGGTGCAGCGATGAGCGCGAGTACGCTGAGGGCGTCCGCTGGCGACGCACTGCGCGGGTGGTCGGCGCCCGACGCGGAGCAGGATTCGCTGCGCCACACCTACCTGGCCTACCTCGACGCGGTCCCCGCCGCGTGTCTGCGCGCCTGCGAACCGGGGCATCTCACGGCGTCGGTGATCGTCTTCGACGCCACCTTGAGCCATGTGCTGTTGACCCTGCACCCGCGGGTGGGCAAGTGGATTCAGCTCGGCGGACACTGCGAGGAGACCGACGCGACGCTCGCCGACGCCGCCGCCCGGGAGGCCGGCGAGGAGTCGGGGATTCCCGGTCTGCGGCTGACCTCGGGGCCGGTGCACCTGCACACCCACCCGATCACGTGCTCGCTCGGTGTACCCACCCGCCACCTCGATGTGCGCTACGCCGCGGTCGCGCCGCCGACTCCCGACGGTTCCCCTCCGGAGATTCTGCGCAGCGACGAATCGATCGACCTCGCCTGGTGGCCCGTGGACGCGCTACCGGCCAACGCCGACGCCGACACACCGCAGCTCATCGCCTCGGGTCTGGCCACCTGCCGCGGCGAACTCGGCTGACGCCCCGGCTCGGCTTACGCCCTGGTTCGTCCCCCGAAGCACGGTCTTCCGGTATCTGCAGGTAGCGGACGACCCGAGAACCGGGGGAAGAACCGCAGTAGCCAGCCGCGGCTAGACGCGGATGCCCTTGCCGACGGTGACGACGCCGCCGGCGCTCATCGAGAACCGGTCGCGGTCGGTCTCGACGTCGACACCGAGCTGCATTCCCTCGCCGACGGTCACGTTCTTGTCCAGGATCGCGCGGCGCACCACCGCACCCTTGCCGACCCGCACGCCGGGCATCAGCACACTGCCCTCGACGACGGCGCCGTCCTCGATGACCACGTTCGCCGACAACACCGAGTCGCTGACCGTGGCGGCCGAGATGATGCAGCCGGCACCCACGACGGAGTCCTGGGCGACACCGCCCTGCACGAACTTCGCCGGCGGCAGGTTCACCGTCTCGCCGCGGATCGGCCAGCGCCGGTTGTAGAGGTTGAAGATCGGGTGCACCGACACCAGGTCCATATGGGCGTCGTAGAACGCATCCAGGGTTCCGACGTCGCGCCAGTAGCCCTTGTCGCGTTCGGTCTCGCCGGGCACCTCGTTGTCTTTGAAATCGTAGACATATGCGGCGTTGCGGCGCACGAACGCGGGGATGATGTCGCCACCCATGTCGTGGTCGGAGTCGGGGTCGGCGGCGTCGGCCCGGATGGCGTCGACGAGCGCCTCGGTGGTGAACACGTAGTTTCCCATCGAGGCGAACGTGACCTCGGGATCATCGGGCGTGCCGGGCGGATTGCTCGGCTTCTCCAGGAATCGGGTGATGAGGCCCGACGAGTCGGAGTCGATGCAACCGAACGCGAAGGCCTCCGACCGCGGGACGCGGATACCGGCCACCGTGACGTCGGCGCCCGATGCGATGTGCGCCTCGACCATCTGCGACGGGTCCATCCGGTACACGTGATCGGCGCCGAAGACGACGATGTACTCGGGTTGCTCGTCGGTGATGAGGTTCATCGACTGGAAGATGGCATCGGCACTGCCGGTGTACCAGCGCGGGCCGAGCCGCTGCTGGGCGGGTACCGGGGTGATGTATTCGCCGTGGAAGCCCGAGGAGAACCAGGTCTGCGAGATATGCCGGTCCAGCGAGTGCGACTTGTATTGGGTCAGCACGCAGATGCGTTCGTATCCGGCGTTGACCAGATTGGACAGCACGAAATCGATCAACCGGTAGGAGCCCCCGAACGGGACCGCGGGTTTGGCGCGGTCCATCGTCAAGGGGTAAAGGCGTTTCCCCTCGCCGCCGGCGAGGACGATTCCGAGCACGTGCGGCTGTGATCTCACAGCACCAACTTATCCGGCATCGCAGGCTCGGGCCAGACGAATGGCCATGGTCGGTGGACTGAATTTGGTCACAGTGATTGGCGAACTCGGGGTAGGGGCACTAGCGTCATGCGCATGAGGGTGGCGATGATGACCCGGGAGTATCCACCCGAGGTGTACGGCGGTGCCGGCGTACACGTCACCGAGTTGGTGCGGCACCTGCGCGACCTCGCCACGGTCGACGTCCACTGCATGGGCGCCGAACGCGAGACCGCCCATGTCTACCAGCCCGATCCGGGGCTCGCCGGGGCCAACGCGGCCCTCACGATGCTGTCCACGGATCTGCGGATGGTCCTCGGCGCGGCCGAGGCGGACCTGGTGCATTCCCACACCTGGTACACCGGGCTCGCCGGGCATCTCGCCGGTCAATTGCACGGCGTCCCGCACGTTCTCACCGCGCATTCGCTCGAGCCCATGCGCCCGTGGAAGGCCGAGCAACTCGGCGGTGGCTACCGCGTGTCGAGCTGGGTCGAGCGCAACGCCGTCGAATACGCCGACGCCGTCATCGCCGTGAGCTCCGGTATGCGCACCGATGTCTGCGACACCTACCCGCGGCTCGACCCGGATCGGGTTCATGTGGTGCGCAACGGTATCGACACCACCAGGTGGTATCCCGTCGACGATCCGTACGGCGCCGAGTCGTCGCTGGTCACACTCGGTGTCGACCCAGACCGCCCGATCGTCGCGTTCGTCGGCCGGATCACCCGCCAGAAGGGCGTCGCCCACCTGATCGCAGCCGCTCACCGCTTCGATCCCGAGATCCAGCTGGTGCTGTGCGCCGGTGCCCCCGACACCCCGGAGATCGGGGCAGAGATCGAGAACGCGGTCACCGAACTGTCCGAGACACGCGACGGCGTGTACTGGGTGCGAGAAATGCTGCCCCACCCGCGGATTCGCGAGATCCTCACCGCAGCAACCGTTTTCATCTGCCCGTCGGTGTACGAACCGCTGGGGATCGTCAATCTCGAGGCGATGGCCTGCTCGACGGCGGTCGTCGCCTCGGAGGTCGGTGGGATCCCAGAGGTGGTTCGCGACAACGTCACCGGACGTCTCGTCGCCTATGACCCGGTGGACCCGACGTCATTCGAGGAGGGTCTCGCCGACGCGGTCAACGCCGTCGTCGGCGACCCCGCTGTGGCCACGGCGATGGGGATCGCGGGACGCGAACGCGCCGAGCAGGAGTTCTCCTGGGCCACGATCGCGGAGCAGACCATGCAGGTGTACCGCTCCACCCTGCGCTGAGCACACCGCGCCGATCAGGACCGGCGCGGTGTCGCCGTGGTGACGCTGATCGACAACGAGACCGCGATGTCCTCGGTCCCCCCGCCGGTCAGGGCGTCGGCGTCGGCGGCGATCTCGTCGGCGGAGCGGTGAAAGGCCGACGGGCCCATCGCGACCAGGTCGGTGATAGCATCCCTGCCCAGCATGTGCTGTTCCCGCAGCACCTGCTCACCGACGGTCTCGAAGTCCTCCGCGAGCGTCGCGGCGAGGCGTTCGTCCTTGTCGGCGCCCACGGCGAGCATCCCCATCGGTTCGATGATCTCGGTGAGATGGTCGGGATTGGGCGTCACCACCACCAGTACACCGGCGGGATCGAGGACCCGCGCGAACTCGGTGACGTTGCGCGGCGAGAAGATCGACAGGATGGCACCGACCGATCCGGAGGCGATCGGGAGTGGTCGCCACAGGTCGGCGACCACCGCGGCGGCGCGCGGATGGGATCGGGCGATCGCGCGGGCGCAGTACTTGGACAGATCGACCCCGATGCCGCGCGCGGAATCGACCCGATCGAGGGTGGCGGCGAGGTAGTGGCCGGTTCCGGCGCCCGCGTCGAACACGACGCCCGGAGCCGCCGGGGTCAGGGCATGCTCGACGATGCCGGCGACGATGCCTGCCACGGAGTCGAACAGCCCCGAGGCATGGACCCGACGGCGCGCCGTCACCATCGCCGCGGTGTCGGAGCGGTGAGGTGTCGACCGACCGTCGAACAGCGACACATAGCCCTGTCGCGCGATGTCGAACCGGTGTGACCGGTCACAACACAGTGACCTGTCGTCGGCCGAGACCGTCAGAGGACCGGTGCAGACCGGGCACCGCAGAGTTGACGCGATCGCGCGGAGGGGCTCCGCGGCAAGGGATTCTCGGCTCAGCCGGTGACCCCGCGCAGCTCCTCGCCGAGGGCGGCCGCCTCGTCGGCGGTCAGTTCCACGACCAGACGTCCGCCACCTTCGATCGGAATCCGGACAACGATCCCACGTCCTTCCTTGGCCGCTTCGAGGGGGCCGTCCCCAGTACGTGGCTTCATCGCCGCCATTCTCGAACTCCTTCCAGAGCATTCGCCACAAGGTTGTGGAACGCGCCCCGGCATCGGTCCGAAATGCCACGGGCGCCTCGTCAATGATACGTCGTGGCCCCGTTGTACCTGCCGATCACGTGGCGTTGCCGTGTCACGGACCGGTCGCCGTCTGCTCCGGTGCGTCCGCTGCGACCGGCTGTGGATCGGCCACGTCGCGGTCGCGGAGGTCGTTCACGACGCCCCGGAGTTCGTCGAGTTCGCGGGCCAACTTCTCCAGCGCCCAGTCGACCTCGGACGGTGAATAGCCGCGCAGGGTCTGGGTGAAGGTCAGCGCCCGCACGTTGTCACCGGTGATCCCGGCACGTGGCAGCCGGGTGAGGGTGGTCCCCCGCTGCAGCGGCGGCAGGTCCTCACCCCGCCCGAAGACGAACCACACCGCGGCGAAGACCACCGCCACGACAACGGCCATGATCAGCAGGTACAGCAGCAACGTCTGCATGAGTCCATGGTGGCAGACCGCGTCGCGACGGCCTCACGGGCGCCGACGGATCAGGAAGCCATCTCCTCGTCGGCGGTCTCCACAGACCGGATGGAGTTCATCGGCGGCCTGTCCTCGAGGTAGACCTCAGTGGTGTGCGGCGTGAACGAGCCATCGGGCTCCGCGGTGAACTGGGTCAGGCCGATCCCCGAGTCATCGATACCGCAGCGGCGCATGAGGGTTCCGACGATCTGCCGGCTCATCACGCCAAGCTCGATGAGCGGGCGGTTGCGGTGCGTACGCACGCCGAGGTTGACCTGCCCGATGCCTTCGAGCCCGTAGTTGTCGAAGGTGTCGATCAGCAGGCCGATCTCGACGCCGTAGCCCGGCGCGAACGGTACCGACGAGAGCAGTTCCCGGGTGCCGGCGTATTCGCCGCCGAGGGGTTGGAGCACCCCGGTCAGATCGGGACGCTGCGAGGCCAGCAGCGGCCGCGCGACGAGTTCGGTGACGCGGCCGCCACCGTTGGCGTCGTGTTGACCACCGGTGCGCAGCGGCCGGCGGTAGTAGCCCTTGACGAGTTGGATCCTCGGGTCGATCAGCAGCGGTCCGAGCATCTTGGGCACGAACATCGGATCGGGATCGATGAGGTCGGAGTCGACGAAGGCGATGATGTCACCGGTGGCGACGGCGATCGAGCGCCACAGCACCTCGCCCTTGCCCTTGACCGGTTCGAGCTCGGGCACGGCCTGCTCCCGGCTGATGACGGTGGCACCCGCGGCACGGGCCCGCTCGGCGGTGGCGTCGGTGGACCCGGAGTCCAGGACGATCAGCTCGTCGACCAGCGTGCCGTACAGGGGCCGGATCGACGCGATGACGTCGGCGACGGTCTCTTCCTCGTTGAGGGCCGGAAGGACCACGGAGACGGTCCGGCCGTCCTTGGCCGCGACGAGTTCGTCGATCGTCCAGTCGGGCTGTTCCCAGGTGTTCGTGGCGGCCCAGCGCTGCTTGGCCCCCATGGTGTCGGCCGGGGTCGGCCAGATGTTGGTTCTGTCCCGATTGTTGGCGACGGTCGCCTTGCGACGCGACTGGGTTCGGCGTGCCGTTTCGGTCATGCGAGTCCCCTGACTGTTCGGGCGGGAGGTCGTGTCCCCGCGATGGCAGCGACCATGTCGACCACGCGACGAGTGGCGGCGACTTCGTGCACGCGAAAGATCCGTGCGCCGGCGGCAGCGCTCAGAGCAGTCGCGGCCAGGGTCCCCTCCAGCCGTTCGTCGAGATCCACACCCAGAGTCTCCCCTACAAAGTCCTTGTTGCTCAGTGCCATAAGCACTGGCCAGCCGGTATTAACAAGAACGTTTACGTGACGTAACAAGGCAAGCCCGTGGTGGGTGTTCTTGCCAAAATCATGTGTCGGATCGATCACGATCGCGTCTCGCGACACCCCGGCATCGAGGGCCCGGGAAGCGCCCGCGGTCACATCGGCGACGACATCGGCCACCACATCGTCGTAGGTGACGCGGTGCGGCCGGGTGCGGACCGTGGCCCCGCCGGTGTGTGAACAGACGATTCCGGCCCTGCTGGCGGCGGCCACCTTGACCAGATCGGGGTCGGCGCCGGCCCAGGTGTCGTTGATCAGATCGGCGCCGGCGGCGCACGCGCGCTCGGCGACCTCGGCCCGCCAGGTGTCGACGCTGATGAGGACGTCGGGGTATCGGTCGCGAATCCACCCGATCATCGGGACCACCCGGTCGGTCTCCGTGGCCGCGTCGACCTCGTCACCGGGTCCGGCCTTGACGCCACCGATGTCGATGATGTCGGCGCCCTCGTCCACCACCTGGCGGACCCGCTCCTGCGCGGCCGGGTCGGCGAAGCTGGCACCTTTGTCGTAGAACGAGTCCGGTGTCCGGTTGACGATCGCCATGACCAGAGCGCGATCGGTCGCCACGGGTCTGCCGCACAGGGTCGGGAGCATGGCCCCCAGGGTAACGAGACCTCCGGACCGCCTTTTCGCGGAGCCGGACCGATCCGGCCCCGGTCAGCCGCGCGGCACCTTGGCGGCCGCGACCTCACGCGGATAGTCGTCGTAGAACTCGACGTAGCCGGCGTCGCGTCCGGCGAGGACGTGGACCGCATCGTCGCCGGTGGTCTCGTAGCCCTCCTCGCGCAGCTCCACCTTCCGGTTCTTGAAGGTGGAGGTCTGTTCGAAATCGTCGACGACCCGGATGAACAGCGGCACCGCGTAGGACGGGAGTTCGCCGTAGAGGTGAGCGGCGAGTTTCACCGGATCGAGTTCGGCACCGTCGCGGAGCTTCACCGCTGCCATGCCCGCGCGCCCGTCGGTGTCCGGGATCTCCACGCCGTAGGCCACCGACTGTGCGATGGCGTCACACGAGTCGAGCGCGGCCTCCACCTCGGTGGTCGCCACGTTCTCACCCTTCCAGCGGAACGTGTCGCCGAGACGGTCGACGAAGGCGATGTGTGCGAAACCCTGATCGCGGACGAGATCACCCGAGTTGAAGTACGCGTCGCCAGGTTTGAAGGCGTCGCGGATGACCTTCTTCTCGGTCGCGTCGTCGTCGGTGTAACCGTCGAGCGGCACCCGGTCGCTGATCTGGGCGATGAGCAGCCCCGTACCGCCCTTGGGTACCTCGGTGAGCCGGCCGTTGCGGTCCCGGCGGGGCTCGCCGTCGGCGTCGTAGTCGACGATCTTGTAGGGCAGGGGGCAGAAGCCTGCGGTGCGTTTGACCCCGAAGGCGTTGACGAAGGCGAGGTTCATTTCGCTGGCACCGTAGAATTCGACGATGCGTTCGATACCGAATCGTTCGGCGAACTCGTCCCAGATCTCCGGGCGCATGCCGTTGCCGATGACCACCTTGACGCCGTGGGTGCGGTCGGTGGGTTTCTCCGGCTGGGCCAGCAGGTAGCGGCACAGTTCCCCGATGTAGCAGAACGCGGTGGCCCGGTTGAGGATGACGTCGTCCCAGAACCTCGACGCCGAGAACGACCGCCCGATGGCGATACACGCGCCCGAGGCCAGCACCGACGCGAGAGCCACCGACAACGCGTTGTTGTGGTAAAGCGGCAGCGGCACGTACATGGTGTCGCTGTGACGCAGCCGGACCGCCAGGCCGCCGATCCCCGACATGCTGGCCAGCCACCGGTTGTGGCTCATCACGCTGGCCTTGGGCAGACCGGTGGTGCCGGAAGTGAAGATGTAAAAGGCCCTGGTCGAGGCGGGCAACGTCTCGGTCACCGCCGGATTCTCCTCGGACCGACCGTCGGCAGCGATGTCGAACGCCACGAAGTCCAGCACCTGCTCCGGCAGCGCCGACGCGGGGATCGAGTCGAACGCCTCGGCGCAGTCGGGATCGTGTACCAGCACCGTCGCGCCGAGCAACGACATGCTGTGCTCCAGGATGTGACCGCGCTGGTTGTAGTTGAGCATCCCGGCCACCGCGCCGAGCTTCACCGTCGCGAGCATCAGCATCAGATCGGTCGGCGAGTTCTTGGCCAGGATGCCGACGACGTCGCCGCGGCCCACGCCGAGGTCGTCGAGCACCGCCGCATACCGGTTGACCCGGCGGTTGACCTCGCCGTAGGTCATGGTCCGGCCCTCGAACCGGATGAACGGACGATCCGGATGTGCGGCCGCGTGTCTCTGAAAAATCGAGCCGATCGTGCGTTTGGCGTCGGCCGGCCGATAGATCAGGCCGGGAGCGTGCCGCAGCATGCCCGGCGCACTCGGAGCCATCGCGACGACGCCCCTGATCAGGTCGGTGAGACCGACGGCGTCGCGGGTGTCACTGCTCGACATCAGTCAACTACTCCCTCGGTCGTGACCTGTGGTCATCGCGGGTCTCGACAACGGCCGTTGTCGCACTATCGCCTACCTTACCGAGCAGTAGCAACTTCGATCGCCATCCCCACCGAGTCGACCACGGTGAGCCGGTCCAGGGCCGCCTGCCGGACGAAACCCTGGCCGGTCAGGGACTGTAACCAGTCGAGCATCGGCGCGTAGAACCCGCCCGGATCGAGCATCACGACGGGCTTGTCGTGCATCCCGAGATAGCCCGCGGTCCAGGTCTCGAACAGTTCCTCGAGAGTCCCGATGCCACCGGGCAGGGTGATGAACCCGTCGGCGCGGTCATCCATCTGCCGTTTGCGTTCCCGCATCGTCTCGGTGACGACGAGTTCGTCGGCTCCGAGGTCGGCGACCTCACGTTCCATCAGGGCGCGCGGGATGATGCCGACGGTGCGTCCGCCCGCGGCACGGGTGGCCTCGGCCACCGCCCCCATCATCGAGATGTTGCCACCGCCCGACACCAGCGTGTGCCCGCCGGTGCCGATCGCGGTGCCGAGTTCGGTGGCCAGGTCGAGGTAGGCGCCGTCGACCGGCCCGGAGGCGCAGTACACGCAGATCGCGCTCACCGGTCGGCGCGCCCGGCCCGGGCGGCCGCGATGATCTCGACGGCCTCGGAGGGTTCGTCGACGACATGCAGCAGGTCGAGGTCGTCGGCGGAGATCATCCGCTTGGCCAGCAGGACGTCGCGCATCCAGTCGATGAGCCCGGACCAGTGGTTGCGTCCGATGAGCACGATCGGGAACCGGACCACCTTTTTCGTCTGCACCAGCGTCAACGCCTCGAACATCTCGTCGAGGGTGCCGAAGCCGCCGGGCAGACAGACGAACGCCTGTGCGTACTTGACGAACATCGTCTTGCGCACGAAGAAGTACCGGAAGTGCATACCGGTGTCGACCCACTCGTTGAGGTGTTGCTCGAAGGGGAGCTCGATGTTCAGCCCGATCGACTTCGTACCCGACTCCCATGCGCCGCGGTTGGCCGCCTCCATCGCGCCGGGACCACCTCCGGTGATCACGGCGTAGCCGGCCTCGCCGAGTGCCCAGCCGAGGCGAATCCCGAGTTCGAACTCTTCGCTGCCCGGGATGATCCGGGAGGACCCGAACACCGTGACGGCCTCGGCGACCTCGCTCATCGCGTCGAATCCGGCGACGAACTCCGACTGGATGCGCAGCACCCGCCAGGAGTCGCGCATCGTGCGTTCGGCGCGAAGTGTGTTGTCGCGCGGGTCAACCCACTCGAGGAAACGACGATCGGTGGTCTGGCGCGTGTCCGGTGGTTGCTCGCGTCGCACCCGCACGGGTCCGACGTAGCGGGTCTCCGCGTCCGTCGGATCGGCGGCACGGTGACGTCCCGGTTCCCCGACGGGCCCGTGGTCAGCTGACGACATGGGGTTCACGCTAATTGGCCGGAGAGAAATGCACGCAACAGATCGGCGACGGCGCCGATCTGGGAGACCGGCACCCGCTCGTCGACGCGGTGCGCCAGGTTGGGGTCACCGGGTCCGAGGTTGACCGCCGGGATGCCCAGCGCCGAGAACCGCGAGACGTCGGTCCACCCGTATTTGGCGCGGAATCTGCCGTCGGCGGCGCTCACCAGTGCCGCGGCGGCCGGATGGGACAGGCCGGGCAGCGCACCGGCCGCCGAGTCGGTCACCGCGAAGGTGAGCTCGGCGTCGGCGAGCTGGTCGGCGAACACCTCGCGGACGTGCGCGACGGCCTGCTCGACGCTGCGGTCCGGCGCGAACCGGAAGTTGACGTCGACCCAGGACTCGTCCGGGACGACGTTGCCGGCCACCCCGCCACCGATCCCGACCGCGGACAGTCCCTCCCGGTATTCGCAACCGTCGATGTCGACGCGACGCGGGCGGTACGCGGCTAGCGTTGTCAGGACCCCGCCGAGTTTGTGAATCGCGTTGTCCCCCATCCACGATCGCGCCGAATGTGCGCGTACACCGCGGGCCGACAGGCGCACGCGCAGCGTGCCCTGACACCCGGCCTCGATGAGGCCGGCGGTCGGTTCGCCGAGAATCGCGACGTCGCCCCTGAGCCAGTCGGGAAGTTCCCGCTCGACCGCGCCGAGCCCGTTGAACTCGGCGGCGATCTCCTCGCAGTCGTAGAAGATCAGGGTCAGGTCGTGGGCCGGATCGGTCATCGTCGCCGCCAGGTGCAGGAAGACGGCGTCGCCGGATTTCATGTCGACGGTGCCGCACCCATGCAGCACGTCGCCGTCGGGCCCGCCGGTCTCGCGCCGATGCGGCAGGTTGCCCGCCACCGGCACCGTGTCCAGGTGTCCGGCGAGGATCACCCGGCTCGGGCGCCCCCGATCGGTGCGCGCAAGAACGCGATTGCCGTGCCGCACAATCTCGAATCCGGTTGTCTGAGTACGTAATGCGGCCTCGACCGCGTCGGCGATCGCGGTCTCGTTGCGGGATTCGCTCTCGATGTCGACCAGTGCGGCGGTGAGGTCGACGGGATCGGCGTGCAGGTCGAGGACGGGCGTGCTCACGCCTTCACCGTATCGCGCGGCGGCGCCGGGCCCGGTGTGCACCGTTGCGACGCGTGCCGCTCACTTCTGATGGCGGGGCTGGTAGAGCTGCACCGTGAAACCGCCCGGCACCCGGAAATGGGTCACCAGGCCGTATCCGTGGTCCTCGATGTCCCCGGTGAACTCGACCCCACGCGCGGTGAGCTCACCGACGGTCTGCTCGATGTCGTCGCGGTAGAAGGAGATGTCCGCGGTCCCCGACGGCGGGTTGTCGCCGTCGGTGGGATGCACCCCGATGTCGGCTTCCGGGGCGTCGAGGATCAGCCATCCGCCACCGGTGTCGGTGCCGGGCAGCCCGAGTTTGTCGGCCAGGAAGGTCCGAAGGGCGTCGGCCTCCGTCGGGTAGAACATGGCGTGCATACCGCGGATCACGTGTTCCTCCACGACGTCGGCGTGAGCCGTACTGTACGCGGGTCGTGGCGGCGCGGAGCACAATCGAGCACATGTACGGCACCGTCATCCATGCGCCCCGCGACATCCGGTTCGAAGAACTCGAGGACCCGGGCATCGTCGAGCCCACCGATGCGATCATCCGGGTCTCGGCGACCTGCGTGTGCGGGTCGGACCTCTGGAACTATCGCGGCATCAACGAGATCGGGCACCCGCGTCCGATGGGTCACGAGTATGTGGGCATCGTCGAGGAGGTGGGCGCCGAGGTCACCACGGTGGCCCCGGGCGAGTTCGTGATCGGTTCGTTCTTCGCCTCCGACAACACCTGCGAGATCTGCCGCGCCGGCTATCAGAGCGGTTGCGTGCACAGCGAACCCGTCCAGGGCGCGCAGGCGGAGTACCTGCGGGTACCGCTCGCCGACGGCACGCTCGTGGCCGCGCCCGAGGTCCCCCCCGACGACCTCGTCCCCGACCTGCTCGCCGCCTCCGACGTGCTCGGCACGGGGTGGTTCGGGGCGGTGGCCGCCGACGTCGGTCCCGGCAAGACGGTGGTCGTCGTCGGTGACGGTGCCGTCGGCCTGCTCGGTGTGCTCGCCGCACACCAACTCGGCGCGGCACGCATCATCGCGATGAGCAGGCACGAACCGCGGCAGCGCCTCGCCCGCGACTTCGGGGCCACCGACATCGTCGAAGAGCGCGGCGACGAGGGTGTGGCCCACATCGAGGAGATGACCGATGGACTGGGGGCGCACTCGGTGATCGAGGCGGTCGGAACGCAGGAGTCGATGATGCAGGCGATCTCCTCGGCGAGGTTCGGCGGACACGTCGGTTTCGTCGGGGTGTCCCACGGCCAGAGCATCCCGGGCGAACGCCTGTTTCGATCGGGTATTCACCTTCACGGCGGCCCGGCACGGGTGCGACGCTTCCTCCCCGATCTGATCGGGCAGATCGTCGAACGAAAGATCCACCCGGGCAAGGTGTTCGACCTCGACCTACCGTTGAGCGAGGTGGCCGAGGGCTATGCCGCGATGGATGAGCGGCGGGCGATCAAGAGCCTGTTGCGGCCATGATCCGGCGGCGGGTGGCCGCCCACGCCGGGTCGAGGACGTCTGTCCGAAACGTTCAAGACCTCGCGACCGGCGGCGGCTACCGTCGGGGCATGACTTCACCCACTCTCAACGCGCTGTCCATCGTGACCGGCGACATGGCCGCCAGCATCGACTTCTACAAACGGTGCGGCCTCGTCTTCCCGGCGGGCGCCGAGCAGGAAGCGCACGCCGAGTCGCGGGCCGGTGACCTGCGCATCATGTTCGATACCCGGGCCGTCGTCGAATCGTTTACCCCGGGCTGGAGCGCACCGGTCGGCGGGCACCGGATGGCGCTGGCCTTCGAATGTGCCTCACCCGCCGACGTCGACAGGACGCATAACGCGCTCATGGACGCCGGCTACCGAAGCCGGCATGCGCCGTTCGACGCGCCGTGGGGTCAGCGATACGCCGTCGTCGCCGACCCCGACGACAACCCGGTCGATTTCTATTGCGCCCTGGGCTGATCCGACATCAACGTCGTTGTGGCCGCGGCTGCGACCGTGGCTCCGGTTTCGGCTGCGGCGGTGAAATCGACCGGGCTGCGCCCGGTCAGGTCGACGAAGTCGCGCCACATGTGGGCGTAGTCGGCGAAGCCGCGGCGGGCAGCAACCTCCGACAGATCACCCCCGGCCCGGAGCGCGGCGGCCGCGGCCCGCATGCGCAGGATGCGCTGCAACGTCTTGGGACCGTAACCCAAGTACCGCAACGAGTGACGGTGCAATGTCCGCGTCGACATCCCCGCCATGTCCGCGCAGGCGTCGACCGGACGGCCCGCCGCCAGACCGGAGACGACGGCCGGCAACCAGCGAGGCAGCTGCGTGCGAGGTGAGCGTGCGAGCGCCGTCAGCACGTCGGCCGGATCACCGGTCGACATCGCGTCGAGCCACCGTTCGACATCCGGGCGGGCCCACACCTCATCGAGGGGCACTCGTGCGTCGCGGAGTTCGGTGCCCGCGACACCGAGGACGGCGGGCCCGGCACCGGGGTCGAACCGTATACCGATCATCTCCTGCGAACCGCGCACCCGATACCGGACCGGGCCGGTGTCGGGTCCGGCGACCAGGATCGACTCGCCGGTCCAGATCAGATCCATGCACCCGTCGGGCAGGATCGTCGTCGTCGGTGAGCGGTGACATGCCCACCAGAGTGTCGCCGGAACGCGATGAGCTCGCTGCTCGGCGTAGCCGCTCACGACGGAGGTGGTCACGGTTCCAGTATCGGCGCGGCCGGTAAGCTGTGCACCCGTGACGACGAATGGCGCTTTCGCAACCGGTATTGCCACGGTGACCAACGGCGGGTCGGCCGACCCCGGTGTGGTCCTCGACGTGTGGTTCCCCTCCCCCGAGCTCGGCAGCCCGGCCGTCTCGGAGACGGTCGCGCTGAGCGGCGAGGACGTCCCCGCCGAGTTGCGCGACCTCGTGGGCACGGACTCGGCACGCCGCGTGAAGACCGTTCCGGTGCGTACTACGATCCACGACCTGGGCGCCGCCCCGGTGGACGCCTACGACATCTACCTGCGACTACACCTGCTGTCGCAACGTCTGGTCGCGCCGCACGGGATGAACCTCGAGGGTATCTTCGGTCTGCTGACCAACGTCGTGTGGACAAACCACGGCCCCTGCCCGATCGACAACTTCGAGGCGACCCGGGCGCGGCTGCGCACGCGTGGACCTGTCACCGTTTACAGCGTCGACAAGTTCCCGCGCATGGTGGACTACGTGCTGCCCGGCGGTGTCCGGATCGGTGACGCCGACCGTGTCCGGCTCGGCGCGCACCTGGCGCCCGGCACCACCGTCATGCACGAGGGCTTCGTGAACTACAACGCCGGAACCCTCGGGTCGTCGATGGTGGAAGGACGGATCTCGGCCGGTGTCGTCGTCGGGGACGGCTCCGACATCGGTGGCGGCGCGTCCACCATGGGCACGCTGTCCGGTGGCGGCAAAGAGATCATCTCCCTGGGCAAGCGCTGCCTCCTCGGCGCCAACTCCGGCTGCGGCATCCCGCTCGGCGACGACTGCGTCATCGAGGCCGGGCTCTACGTGACCGCCGGCACCAAGGTCACCGGACCCGACGGGACCGCGGTGAAGGCACGTGAACTGGCCGGACAGTCGAATCTGCTGTTCCGTCGCAACAGCCTCACCGGCGCGGTCGAGGTCGTGCCGTGGAAGGGTGACGGGATCGCGTTGAACGAGATCCTGCACAAGAACTGATCGTGCTGAACCGGCTGGTCAACCGGCCAGCCGGGCGGCGGCCGCGCCGATGCGTTCGTCGGTGGCCGTCAGCGCCATCCGCACGTGCGCTGTCCCGGCGGGGCCGTAGAAGTCTCCCGGCGCCGCGAGGATGCCGCGCTCGGCGAGCCAGTCGAGGGTGACGCGGCAGTTCTCGTCGCGGGTCGCCCACAGGTACAGGCCCGCCTCCGAGTGGTCGACGCGAAAGCCCGCTTTGCCCACCGCGTCGAGCAGGGTTGCCCGGCGCGCGCGGTAGCGTTCGCGCTGCAGGTCGATGTGCGCGTCGTCGTTCAGGGCGGCGACCATCGCACCCTGGATCGGGAACGGCACCATCAGTCCCGCGTGTTTGCGGACCGCGAGGAGTTCGCCGATCAGTTCGCGGTCGCCCGCCAGGAAGCCGGCGCGATAGGACGCCAGGTTGGACACCTTGGAGAGCGAGTGCACCGCGATGAGGCCGGTGTGGTCACCGTCGCTGACCCGAGGGTCGAGGATGGAGTAGGCGTCGGCCTCCCACGCGAGTCCGAGGTAACACTCGTCGGAGACCACCACCGCACCGCGGTCCCGCGCCCACGACACCACCTTGCGGAGATGATCGATCCCGAGCACCTTACCGGTCGGGTTCGACGGTGAGTTGAGGAAGACCAGTGCCGGAGACGTGGGCCCGAGCTGCACCGTCGAGTCCGCCCGCACGGCGGTGGCACCGGCCAGCAGCGCACCGACTTCGTATGTGGGATAGGCGATCTCGGGTATGACCACGACCTCGCCGGCACCGATTCCGAGCAGCGACACGATCCCGGCGATCGCCTCCTTCGTCCCGATGACGGGCAGCACGCCCGACTCGTCGAGACCCGTGCTGTGGTAACGGCGCCCCAGCGCCGCCACGATCGCCTCCCGCAGTTCTGTCGTACCAACCGTCGTCGGGTAACCGGGGAACTCCGACGATGCCGCGAGAGCCTCCCGGATGACCGGGGCGACCGGGTCGACGGGCGTGCCGACCGACAGGTCGACGATCCCGTCCGGATGCGCCGACGCCCGGGCCCGGGCCTCGCCGATGGTGTCCCAGGGGAAGTCGGGCAACAGGGCCGAGACCCGCCGTCGTGTCGCGAATCGAGACGTGCTCACGACGGCGCGTCAGTCCTCTTCGTTCATCGGGGGCAGTTCCTTGATGAAAGGCGGATCGAGGTCCTTCTTGCCGACCTTGCTGGCACCGCCGGGGGATCCGAGCTCGTCGAAGAAGTCCGCGTTGGCACCGACGTAGGGTTCCCACTCGTCGGGCACATCATCTTCGTAGAAGATCGCCTCGACCGGACACACCGGCTCGCAGGCACCGCAGTCGACGCATTCGTCGGGCTGGATGTAGAGCATCCGGCCACCCTCGTAGATGCAATCCACCGGGCATTCTTCGACGCAGGCCTTGTCCAGGACATCGACGCAAGGCTCCGCGATGATGTACGTCACCACTCTCTCCTTCGCTGCAACTCTCGGCCGCCGACGATCGCTCGCGCGGTGGCGTCGACGGGGGTGGGGCGCATGCTCGATGCACCGCTTCACGGACCGCGGGTCGACCATCTCCGGGTTTCGATGATGGCGCACGAGTCCGCAGTCAAGAGTATCGGTCGCGGGACCGGGCGATCGACACCCGCCCCTCCTCACCGATCGTGCACACCCCCACGTCCACCGTGCCACCACCGCAGCGTCGACCGTGCACGCCGAACTGTCCATCGTGCACGCCCCAGCATCGACCGCGCACGCTCGACGCCGCAGCGCGCACGGTCGACGAGGGGGCGAGGGGCGCGAGGGGCGAGCGGCGAGGGGCGGTGAAGAGCCGGCGGCCGGGGTGGCTCAGGCGACGGCGGGCCACCTGCGGCCGCGGGGAATGACGTCGGCGGCGAGACCGGTCCGCGGATCGGCGACGGCCGCGACATGGTCGGCGAGCGCGGGGTCGATCCACTCGGCAGCGCCGAGCACGTAGGGAGGCTGCGCGGTGATCCGCTCGGTCAGCGTGTAGCCCGATGCCGCGGTGATCTCCGCGAGGACGTCGAGGTTCGGCCACGGCCGCTCGGGGTTCACGTGATCGGGGGTCAGCGGTGACACTCCGCCCCAGTCATCGACGCCCGAGGCGATCAACGCCGCGCACTCCTGCGCCGACACCAGGTTCGGCGGGGCCTGCACCCGCATCCGCGGTCCGAGTACCACCCGCGCCACCGCGACTGCCGCCAGGAACTCGGTCATCTCGGCATCCGGTGTCCCCCGCATCGCGGTGTCGGGTTTCGCGCGGAAGTTCTGCACGATGACCTCCTGGATGTGGCCGTGCGCGCGATGCACCTGCGCCATCGCCACGATCGATTCGGCCCGCTCTTCGAGCGTCTCGCCGATGCCGACCAGAATCCCCGTCGTGAACGGAATCCGCTCGGCACCGGCGTCGCGCAGCACCTGCAGCCGCACCAGCGGATCCTTGTCCGGGCTGCCATGGTGCGGTTGTCCCTTCTCGGTGAACAGGCGGCGCGACGTCGTCTCCAGCATCATCCCCATCGACGGCGCGACGGGCCGCAACCAGCGCATCTCCTCGGCGCTCATCACCCCGGGGTTCAGATGCGGCAGCAACCCGGTGTCCTCGAGCACCGCGACCGCGGCGGCACGGACGTAGTCCAGCGTCGAGGCGTAGCCGCGCGCCGACAACCACTCCCCCGCCTGCGCCCAGCGCGCCTCAGGGCGGTCGCCGAGGGTGAACAACGCCTCCTTGCACCCGAGTGCGGCGCCGCGTCGCGCGATGTCGACGACCTCGTCGAGTTCGAGGTACATGCCGCGGCCCTCACGCGCCAGCTTCCCGGGAACCGTGACGAACGTGCAGTAATGGCACCGGTCGCGGCATAGCCGGGTCAACGGGATGAAGACCTTGCGCGAGTAGGTGATCTGTCGGCTGCGGCCCGCGGCGTCGAGACCGGTATCGCGGGTCTCGGCGGCGATCGCCTGCAGCGCCGCGAGGTCATCTCCCGTACACGCCAGCAGCGTGGTGGCCAGATCGGCGTCGACCGGTTCACCGGCGCGAACCGCCGCCAGGGCATCCGCGAGGGAGTGTGTCCGGGTCATCGGTGCGGACCTCCTTCGTTTCTCGGTGGCGCCACGATCGCGTAGGGCGCCGGATCGAACGTGCCGTTACGTTCGCGGAACGACACCGCGGTACCCGGCCACAACAGCGTCAGCCGACCGCTACGTGGATCCACATACCAGCTGTTGCAACCGGTGAGCCACACCGTCGACGCGCTGCGCTCGTCGATCTCCCGCGTATAGCCGGCCTCGGCCTCGGCGGTCACCTCCAGAGATCGGCTGCCGCTGTGTGCCAGGAAGTCCAGCGCCCCGACGACGTAGTCGAGCTGGGTCTCGATCATGTAGATCGCCGAGTTGTGGCCGAGTGCGGCATTCGGTCCGTCAAGGACGAACATGTTCGGGAAACCGCTGACCGCGGTCGACGCGTAGGAGACCATGCCGTCGGCCCAGTGTTCGTCGAGCGACCGCGCGTCACGGCCCCGGATCCGTGCGGCGGCCGGAGGGCGTGTCGCCTCGAATCCGGTCGCCATCACCAGTACGTCGAGGTCGTAGGTGTTGCCGCTGACCGCCTGCGCCTTGCATTCGGCCACCGAGTCGAGGGCACTGGCCTCGAACACCACATTGGGCCGTTGCAGGGTCGGGTAGAAATCGTCGCTGAGCAGGATGCGTTTGCACCCGATCTCGTAGTCGGGGGTCAATGCCGCGCGCAGCGCGGGGTCGCCGACCTGACGGTTCAGGTGGCCGAGGGCGCGGGCGCGGATGTCGTCGATGTCGGGACGCAGGCCCAGCCGTTGACGAAACGCCTTGTCCGCGTCGAGCAGCAACTCGTCGCGACGTGCCCGTGCCCGTTCGGGGACGCGTAGTTCGGCGCGCTCGGCATCGGTGAATCGGCGGTCCTCCCGCGGCACCACGTAGGGAGGGGTGCGCGAGAACACCACCAGTTCGTCGGCACCCTGCGCGAGGTACGGGATCACCTGCACCGCCGACGCCCCCGTGCCGACCACCCCGATCCGTTCGCCGCCGCTCAGGACGCCGTCGCGCCACCCGGCCGTGTGCATGACCGTGCCGGTGAAGGATTCCAAACCCTCGACGGCGGGCATGTGCGGTTCGGAGAGCCGCCCCACAGCCATCACCAGCACCCGCGCCCGGATCTCACCGGTACCGGTGGCCAGCACCCACCGTGCAGCGGCGTCGTCCCACCGGGCCTCGTCGAGGGCACAGCGCAGCCGGATGTGCCCGCCGAGCCCCTCGTCGTCGACGGTCTGCTGCAGGTAGCGCTGGATCTCCGCGCCGCTCGGATACAGCGTGGACCAATCCGCGGGCGGACGGAAGGAGAACGAGTACAGATGCGCGGGGATGTCGCAGGCGATGCCGGGATAGGTGTTGTCGCGCCAGGTTCCGCCGACGGCGTCGGCGCGTTCGATGACGACGAAGGATTCGCGGGCCCGCCGCGCCAGCTGGGTGGCCATTCCGATCCCGGCAAATCCGGCACCGACGATCACCACGTCGACCTCGACCTCGTCGGGGGCGGTGCGCGGCTGGGGGGTCACGGACGCACCTGGGGAATCGGGATCAGGCGGTCCGCCGGAGGGTCGGCGTAGCCGGTGGTCCGCTGACGCGGGACCCGCCCGACGCGCGCGGCGATGTCGGCGAGGGACTCCACGTCGAGCACACGTCCGGCCTCCTGACCGGCGGACGGCATGAGGTCACCGTCGAGCAACAGCCCTCCGATGTCGTCGGCGCCGCCGCGCAGTAGTTCCTCGACGACCTCGGGTTCCTGTTTCGTCCACGCCACCTGCAGGTGGTCGAAGCGACCGAGCGTGAGGAGCCGGGCCACCGCGTGTACAGCACGCGTCTCGCGACGGGAAACGGTGGAGGTCGCGGCCGGCCGCAGAGGCGGCGGGGCGTTCTCGGGCAGCAACGGCATCACGATCAGCTCGCTGAAACCGCCGGTCCGAGCTTGGATCTCGGCGAGCAGACGCAGGTGGGCGACCTGCTGTCGCGGGGTCTCGACGTGACCGTAGAGCAGGGTCGCGGTGGAGAACAGGCCGATGCGGTGGGCGGCCTCGATGACCTGCACCCATTCTCGTGCCGGTGGTGCGGACCCGCCCGACAGCGCGCCACGCACCTCGTCGTCGAGGATCTGGGCGGCCGTCCCGGGGACCGAACCCAGCCCGGCGGCCTGCGCCCGGCGCAGGAACTCGGTGGTCGAGATACCCAGTCGGGTGGCGGCGTCGGTCACCTCGGTCGGCCGGAAGGCGTGCAGGTGCAGGTCCGGTGCGGCGGCATGGATGCGTTCGACGAGGTGGAGATAGTCCTCGGCGGGGGCGTCGGCGGGGACCGGGCCCTGCATGCAGATCTCGGTGGCGCCCAGACGCCGCGCCTCGTCGACGAGATCCTCGAGTGACGGATCACCGGACTTGGGCGTCGCGATCACCGCGGTGTCGAGGTTGCGGTTCACCACGAAGGTCAGCGCGTCGGGGTCGGTGACCTGTCGGCGCGCGCCATCGGCCAGCTCACAGAGCTCGTCGAGTTCCGCGCCGGCCGCACCGAGCAGGGCGACCCACTCGTCGTCGGACAGCGACGAGGGATCGTCGGCGACATGGCGTAACGCCACCCGAGCCTCCTCCGCAGACGCCTGCGCGTCGCGAGCCCATTCCCGCAGGACCATTCCCACACTCTATCCATCGCCGACGACGCCCCGACGGGGCCACCGGCATGCGGGAGTCCCCGGTCAGTCGTCGGGTAAGGGCAGGCGCCCCGACCGCACCAGCAGCGCCGGCAGACCCGCCCCGATCACCAGCAGCAACACGGTGGCGATCAGCAGCGAACCCTCGGGGGCGAGCGCCACGTCGCCGCCGGGCCCAGGCAATGCCCCGATCACCAACGCGACCAGCCAGGCGATCAACGGCAGGAATCGCACCGGGCCGTCGGTGAATCCCGCCGCCAGCCACAGCAATACGCAGTTGACGATCCCGGCGAGCACCGCGGCCACTGGTACCAGCGCACCCCCGAGGCGCAGGTAGGCGAAGGCCACCGACATCAGACCGACGACGAAACCATCGACGACGAGGAAGCCCAGCAGAACGCGGTCGGGCCAGCGCATCATCCGACCCCGTCGAACAGATCGGTCTCCCGACCGTCGCGCACCGGTCGCCCGTCCCACGGTCCGGTCAGGATGAAGTGTTCGCGCTCGCCGATCGGCTGGAGGACGTTGTTGGACAGGGCGTATTCGGTGCCCGACGGCGCGACGGTCACCTGTGTCGCGTGCGCCGCGAGCGCGGCCACCTTCCGCGGATACTGCGCGGCGACATCGATCTCGGTGGTGATCTCGTCGTCGGGGTAGCTCGGCAACTGTCCCGGCCCGGGCATCGTCCATCCCTCGGGCACCCGCCCCGCCGCGGCCGCCAGACCGGTGTCGAGGGCGGACCGTTCGGTGACCGACTCGTACACCTTGAGCCGCTCGGGATGGACGGATCCTTTCAGATGCGTCAGCGCCGCCATCGTCGTCTCGTGGACGAGTTTGTGATCCGGGTGTCCATAGGTGCCGACGTTGTCGTAGGTGACGACGACCTGCGGTGCGAAGGACTCGATCTCGGCGACGAGGGTGGCCACGAGCTCCTCGAAGGGCGCCTGCACCAGGGCACGCGGGTGAGACGCCGAGGGCGCGCCGTCCATCCCGGAGTCGCGCCACCGCCCGGCTCCTCCGAGGAAACGCGGCCGCAGAGGTTCTTGGTCGGGTGGACTGAGCTCCGCCAGCGCCCGGGTCAGCTCCATGATGCGGAATCCGCCGAGCTGATCGGCGCCACCGTCGGCGACCAGTTGCGCCCACTCGTCCCCGATCACTTCACCCTGCTCGCCGAGGGTGAAGGTGAGCACCCGCACGTCGACACCCTCGTCGAGGTATCGGGCGATGGTGCCACCGGTCATGAGCGTCTCGTCGTCGGGGTGGGCGTGTAGCAGCAACAGCCGGCGGTCGCCGTGGCCGGTCATGACAACTCCCACGACACCGTGTCGCCGTAGATGGCGACCTGGATCGGCCCTGTGAGCGGCACGTTGAGAACCTTTCCCGTGGTTCCGACGATCATAGAGTCCTGGTAGAGCGGCCGGTAGATCGCCTGCGCGGCAAGCAGCGGCTCGGCCTCGGTGAGGGTCTCGATGGGATCGACCGCCGACAACGCCTCCCGCGCGAGGCCGATGAGCTGCGGGTCGCAGACCCCGGAGACGTTGCTGGCATAGCTGTCGTCGGACTCGGCTGCAGTCTGTCCCGGCGCCACACTGGTCGGTGTCGGTGGCGTCGCGATCGACGGTGCCGTCCCCGGTTTGGGCTGGTCACAGTCGACCTGGGACGCCAGCGCGGCGGCCGGTGGGACCCCGAGACCGGTCCAGCCGACGACGAGGTCCACCCGTGAGTTGGTCAGCGCGACGCCATAGAGCTCGCTGTTGGGCAGCGCGACGACGACGGCGCGCACACCCTGCCCGCGCAGCTGGTCGACGATGTTCGACGCCGCCGACGTCGATCGGGGGTCACCGCTGATCGCACCGACTCGCACGAGCAGGTCCTGCCCGTCCTTCTGATACGGGACGACACCGGTCGGCAGCGGTTTGACCTCCACGCCGTCCACGGTGATCGATTCCGTCGGGCTCGTCGACGAGGTGGTGGTCGATGATTCTCCGGTCGGGGACGTGCTCGTCGCACTGGCCGAGCTCGGAGTCGGGGTGGGAGAACTCGTCGTCGTGGTCACGGGTGCGACCGGCTGATATCCGGCGGTACCGAGCAGAGCGGTGATCTCGGCGGGCGAGGGACGTGGCCGGTCGACCCGGAAGAATCCGGTGTCGGTCGGGGCGAACACGGTGTTGGCGAACTGGTTGACGATGTCGTCGCCGGCGCCGGCCAACGTCACCAGGTTGGGATCGATCATGCCCAGGACCGCCTGGCGCACCTGCACCGAACGCATCGTCGAGGTCCGGGCGTTCACCGAGATCGACAGCGCCCGCGCCGTCGGGTTGCGCGCAGTGGCGACGCCGGGGACCGAGGTGAGCTCGGCGGTCGTGGCCGGGCCGGTGGCCACCGCCATGATCGACGAGCCACCCGAACGGACCGAATCCACCATCTGCGATGCGGTGCCGGCGCGGCGCAGCACGATCTGGTCCAGGCTCGGCGGCTGCATCCAGTACCGGTCGTTACGGGCCAGGCGCACCTCGTCGCGCGTCTGGTCGATGGAGACGATCGAGAACGGTCCGGCGGAGACGGGTTTCCCGCTGTCCATGCCGGTCTGGAAACCGGCGGGCGCGCCGCGCAGCACGTGGCTGGGCAGCAGCCCGGTGAACAGCTCACGCCAGGCCGGGTAGGGCCGCGCGAAGGTCACCTCCACCTCCTTGCCGCCCGAGCTCGATTGCACCGAATCGATCAGGCGGTAGCCGGCCGGGGCCACCACGTTCGGCTGACGCGACATCTGCTGCCACAGGTAGGTGAAGTCGTCACCGGTCACCGGCAGTCCGTCCGACCACTGCGCATCGGTGTGGATCTGATAGGTGACCGTGAACGGGTCGCGCGAGGTGACCTCGGCCGAGGTGATCAGGGCCGCCTGCCGTTGCCATTCGATGCCCTGCGGTGTCGCGACGGGCTGGAACGCACTCGGCAACGTCATCGCCGCGATCGCCGTTGTCACCGAGCTCTGGTCGGCCCCGACATGCGGGTTGAACCCGCCGCCGATCGAGTCGGTCGCGATGTAGATGGTCTTCTCGGTCGGATACTCGGCGGGGGTGGCCGGTGCGGCCGTCTCCCGCACCGGCGGTGGCGGGTTCGCCGAGCACGCCGCGACTGCACCGATCAGCGCGAGAACCACCGCGACGACGCCCGCGCGACCCGACCGCGCCGTCGCACCCTCCGCTCTACGGCTCACTCACACCCCCACGGTCCTCGCCCGCGCCGCCCGAGCCCACGTCCGACAGCCCGTTTCCGATCTAGCCGACCGCCTGGTCGCGTGCCTTCGCACGCGAGCGTTCCCGCGCCCGGGTCGACCCATCGAGGTGAACCTTACGCACTCGCACGACCTCCGGGGTCACCTCGACACACTCGTCGGCCGCGCAGAACTCCATCGCACCCTCGAGGTCGAGTTGCATCGGCTTGGCCAGTGTCTCCATCACATCGGCGGAGGACTGACGCATGTTGGTCAGCTTCTTCTCGCGGGTGACGTTGATGTCGAGGTCCTCGGCACGCGGGTTGATCCCGACGACCATGCCCTCGTAGGTGTCGGCGCCGGGTTCGACGAAGAAGGTGCCGCGGTCGGCGAGCTGGATCATCGCGTAGGGCGTCACCGCGCCGGTGCGGTCACTGACCAGCGAACCGGTGTGGCGGGCGCGGATCTCCCCGGCCCAGGCGTCGTAGCCGTGGAAGACCGCATTGGCGATGCCGGTGCCGCGGGTCTCGGTGAGGAAGTCGGTACGGAACCCGATGAGCCCGCGCGACGGCACGACGAACTCCAGGCGGACCCAACCGGTGCCGTGGTTGTTCATGTGCTCCATGCGCCCCTTGCGGGCGGCGAGCAGCTGGGTGACGGCGCCGAGATACTCCTCGGGGACGTCGACGGTGAGGTGTTCGAACGGCTCATGGACCTTACCGTCGACCTTGCGGGTGACCACCTGCGGTTTGCCGACGGTGAGTTCGAAACCCTCGCGGCGCATCTGCTCGACGAGGATGGCGAGCGCGAGTTCGCCTCGGCCCTGCACCTCCCACGCGTCCGGGCGGCCGATGTCGAGGACCCGCAGCGACACGTTGCCGACGAGTTCGGAATCCAGACGCGCCTTGACCATTCGTGCGGTCAGCTTGTGCCCGGAGACCCTGCCGGCCAGCGGCGAGCTGTTCGTCCCGATGGTGACCGAGATCGCCGGTTCGTCGACGGTGATCCGCGGCAGCGCTTGCGGATTCTCCAGGTCGGCGAGGGTGTCGCCGATCATGATGTCGGGCATACCCGCGACTGCGACGATGTCACCGGCAGACGCGGACTCCGCCGGCGCGCGGTCGACGCCGACGGTGGCGAGCAGCTCGGTGATCTTCGCGCGCTCCACGACGGGTTCACCGTCGACCTCACGGCACCACGAGACCTGCTGTCCCTTACGCAGGGTGCCGTTGTGGATACGGACCAGCGCGAGACGGCCGAGGAAGGCCGACGCGTCGAGGTTGGTGACGTGGGCCTGCAGCGGGGCCTCCGGGTCGCCCTTGGGCGCGGGCACATGCTCGAGCAGCACCTCGAAGAACGGGTCGAGGTTCTCCCCGGCGGGAACCTCGCCGTTGGCGGGTTGCTCCATACTGGCGACCCCGGCGCGCCCCGACGCGTAGAGCACGGGCAGTTCGAGCGCGAGTTCGGCGGCGGCCGCGGCCTCGTCGTCGAGGTCGGAGGCCAGATCCAGCAGCAGGTCCTGACTCTCGTCGACGACCTCCTGGATACGAGCGTCGGGGCGGTCGGTCTTGTTGACCACCAGGATCACCGGCAGCGACGCCGCGAGAGCCTTGCGCATCACGAACCGGGTCTGCGGCAGCGGCCCCTCGGAGGCGTCGACGAGCAGCACCACGCCGTCGACCATCGACAGACCGCGCTCGACCTCTCCGCCGAAGTCGGCGTGGCCGGGGGTGTCGATGACGTTGATGACGACTTCGGTGCCGTCGGGCTGCCGACGATGCACCGCGGTGTTCTTGGCGAGAATGGTGATGCCCTTCTCGCGCTCGAGGTCACCGGAGTCCATCACCCGGTCGACCAGTTCGGCACGCTCTCCGAAGACCCCGGACTGGCGCAACATCGCGTCGACCAGCGTGGTCTTGCCGTGGTCGACGTGCGCGACGATCGCGACGTTGCGGAAGTTGGTGACAGCGCTCACTGAGGTCTCTTTCACTGCGGTACGTAAATCGGGGTCGGGCTCCGGCGTGCGGCCACGAACCCCGGACAGGTCAACCTGTACAGGGTATCGGTAGACCACCTGAGACCGTGATCACATCGGGCCGCAACGGCGGTTCACCCCCGGATCGGCCGGCCGAGCTCCCCCACCAGCTCGGGCACCCAGGCGGTGTCGGCGGGTATCAGCGCACCGTCGCGCGCCCAGTCGGCGAGGGTCGGGCCGTCCACCCAGGCCAGCGCCTCGTGTTCGGCGGCGTGCGGGATACCCGTGACGATCTGCGCCCGCAAGGCGATCAGGGTCAGACCCGGACGCAGGGTCACGCGCTCGGTCAGCATCGCCCCGACCCGTACCTCGACGCCGAGTTCCTCGGCCAGTTCCCGACGCAGCGCATCCTCGGCGTTCTCCCCTGGTTCGACCTTGCCGCCGGGCAGCTCCCACAGTCCGGCGACCTCGGCGGGATATCGGCGTTGTGCGAGCAGCAGCATCCGTCGTTCGTGATCGACGATCGCGCCCGCGACGACGATACGTTCGTCGGGGGTCATGCGCCGATCACCGCCACCCGGTCGGGCACGAGTTCCAGATGGACCCGATCCCCGACGACGACGGGCGCCGAGGTCACCGCGTCGACGTCGCCGGCGTCGGTCGCCACCCGCAGACGCCGACCCGTCGGCAAGTCGGCCACCGACACCACGGTGCCGAACACCGCGTCGTCGTGCACGGCGTCGTGGTGCACGGCGTCGTGGTGCACGGCGTCGTGGTGCACGGCGTCTTCGGACACGGGGCCCTCGGTTCGGGCGCGCACCGACTCCGGCCGCAATCCGAGCCGGACCCGCCCGTCGGGCAGGTCGAGCGCGGCCGCGCCGACGGGGGTGATCACACGTCCGTCGACCGCGTCGGCATCGACCACCGTGGTGACACCGAGGAACCGGGCGGTCCACTCGTCGGCGGGGTGGCTCCAGAGCCGGCCAGGTGCCGCGGTCTGCACCAGTGCGCCGTCGCGCATCACCGCGATCGTGTCGGCCATCAACGCGGCCTCGGTGTGGTCGTGGGTCACCACAACCGTCGGGATCGCGGCGGCCCGGACGATCTCGGCGATCTCGACGGCAAGCTGGTCACGGAGCAGACGATCCAGTGCGGCCAGCGGTTCGTCGAGCAGCAACAGCCGCGGCCGCGGCGCGAGCGCCCGGGCCAGCGCGACCCGTTGTGCCTGCCCGCCGGAGAGTTCGTCGACACTTCGGCCGGCCAGATCCGGCAGACGCACCAGTTCGAGCATCTCGGCGACCCGCTCGCGGATCGCGGTCCGCGACCACCGGCGCACCCGCAGTCCGTAACCGATGTTGGCGGCGACACTGCGTCCGGAGAACAGTTGCCCGTCCTGGAATACCACGCCGAAATCCCGGCGATGGGTGGGTACGCCGGCCAGATCGACACCGTTGAACCGGATCGATCCGGCGCTGAGCGGCTCGAGACCGGCGACCGAACGGATCAGGGTCGACTTGCCGCACCCCGACGGCCCGAGCAACGCGGTCACCACCGATCCCGACGTCCCGACCGACCAGCTCAGCCCCTCGAGGACCGCCGACGAACCGTATCGGACTCCCACACCGTCGATCTCGAGCATCTAGAGCAGCGCCCCCGTCCGCGGTCGCACCAGCTCGACGGCGAGCACCGCCAGCGTGGTCACCGCAACCAGCAGCATCGACGCCGCCATCGCGGTGGCGAGGTTCTCCGCACCCGGCCGGTTGAGCGCCGACCCGATCAGGACGGGCAGTGTGGTGGTGTCGGCACGGGCCAGAAAACTCGTGGCGCCGAACTCGCCGAGGGCCATCACGAAGGCGAATCCCCCTGCGGCGCCAAGTGATCGACCGATCATCGGCAGGTCGACGGTGAGGAACACGCGCAGCGGACCCGCGCCCAGTGTCGCGGCGGCCTGCCGCAGCCGGTCCGGGATCGAGGCCAACGCGGGCACCGCGATGCGGACCACGATGGGGATCGCGATGAGCGCCTGCACGCTCGGGATCACGAGGGGGGATGCCGCCACCTGCGCGGGCAGGTTCGCCAGGACGAGGAGATAACCGAAGCCGAGGGTCACCGCGCTGATCCCGAGCGGGATGGTGGCGACGACGTTGCCGGCCACACTCCACACGCCGCGCGAGCGATACATCGACACCGCCGCCAACAGTCCGACGACCAGCGCGATCACCATCGCCAGCGCGGCGGTGGTGAGCGAATACCGCAGCGTCTGCAGCGGAGTCACCCCGTTGACCGAGTCGGTCAGCGAACGGTAGCCGTCGAGGGTCCATGCCCCGTCGGCGCTCGGCCGCACCGAGCGCAGCGCGAGTACCGCGATCGGCCCGACGAGCACCGCGAGGGTCCAGACGAGGGCCGCGGTCACCGGTAGCCACTGCCATCGGTGGGGTGTGAACCGGGTCTCGGTCGGTCGTGCGCCGTCGGCCGCACCGGGATCGGAGACCACCCGGGTGACCAGCAGCGCCGCGACGACCACGACGATCTGCAGCATCGAGAGCGCGACGGCCTCCGGAATCCGGAAATATCCGATCGCCTGGGTGTAGATCTCGGTCTCCAACGTCCGGATCTCACCGTTGCCGAGGATGATGATGACCCCGAAACTCGTGGAACAGAACAGGAACACCAACGCCGCCGCCGCACCGATCGCCGGCATCAGACGTGGGACGACGACACCGGCGAACGCCCGGGCGCGACCGGCGCCGAGGGTCCGTGCCGCCTCGGCCAGGCGCGGGTCCAGCGACCGCCAGGCCGCCCCGACGATGCGGGCGACGACGGCGACATTGAGGAAGGCGTGGGCCAGCAGGATCGGCCAGAGGCCCGAATCGATGCCGAGGAAGGCCAGTGGTCCACCCAACAAGGCCCGGAACGCCACCCCGACGACGACGGTGGGCAGCACGAACGGCACGGTCACGACCACCATCAGCAACATCGAGCCCGGGATTCGCACCCGGGCGATCAACCACACGATCGGCACGGCGACGAGGATCGACAGCACCGTCGACGCGGCCGCCTGATAGAGCGTGAACCCGAGAAGATCTGCGGCGTGGGTGCGCCGCAGGAGTTCAACGACTCCGGCGTCGGACTCCGACACCGCACGTCGGATCAGCGCCCCGACCGGCCACGCGAACAGGACGACGATGAAGGCGGTGGGTACGACCGCGACGAGCAGCGCACCCAGCCGGCCGCGAGTCACCGTCCGACGGCGTCGCGCCACTGTTGCAGCCACTGTTCCCGGTTTTGTGCGATCAGAGCCGGCGGCAGGCTCACCGTGGTGGTGGGTGCCGGTGCGCTCTGCTGCCATCCTTCGGGCAGCGGGGTCCCTTCCTGCACGGGATAGACGTACATCGACTCTGGCAGTGCTTGTTGCACCGTCGGACTGAGCAGGAAGTCGACCAGCTTGCGGGCCCCGTCCGGGTTGGCGGCGCCCTTGAGCACGCCGGCGTATTCGACCTGCCCGAAGCAGCTGTCGAGCAGCGCCGAGGTTCCCGGCGTGGCCGCCGGCGACGACGCGTACGACACCACGATCGGTTTGTCACCCCGGCCTTCGCCGGCGGTGAAGAGCTGGTTGTACGCGATCTCCCACCCCGACACCACCGTCGCCCCGTTCGCGGTCACCGTCTTCCAGTAGTCCTGCCAGCCCTCCTGGTCGAAGGTGCCGATGGTGGCGAGCAGGAACGCCATACCCGGCGACGACGTGGCCGGGTCCAGGAGTGCCGCCTGACGTGCGTACACCGGATCGCGCAGGTCATTCAGCGACGTCGGCGGTGTCTGCCCGTGCTCGGCGTACCAGTTGTCGTCGACGTTGAGGCAGACGTCGCCGCGATCGACAGCGGTCAGCTCGTGGTTCGAATCGGGGACCGCATATTTCTCCGCGCCGACCGCGGCGAGCGGTGAGGTGTAGGGTTCCAGCGCCCCCGCGTCGATGGGTCGCGACGCGAAAGTGTTGTCGATGCCGTAGACCGCGTCGGCCTTCGGCGATCCCGGTGTGAGCGACACCGTGGAGGCCAACTGGCCCGCGTCTCCCGATTTCACCACCTTGAGGGTCATTCCAGTGTCACGCTGGAACGTGTCGAGAACCTCGTCGGGCAGCACGAAGGAGTCGTGGGTCAGCAGCGTGACCTCGGATTCGGACTGCGAGCCACCCTCGGCGCAGCCCGCAAGTATGGACGTGACCGCCACGACGGTCAGTGCGAAGGCTCCGAGTACATGTCGTCTTGCCACGGCTCGATCTAACCAGTTGTCGCCAGTGGTCGACGACCCGCCGACAATACGCAACATCAGTAACAATTGCATCAATAATCACAGGCGCCACACAGGTTGGCGGTACTGTCCCAGTGCAGCACCGCCGCATGTGGGGTGCTTAGAATGACGCCCGACGCCGAACCGGGCGTCGGACCCCTGACACCGACCGATAGGACCGGAACAGTGCGTAGTGCACTCCTGAGTCTGCGTTCACGCCGAATGCATCGACCTGCCGCCGGGCGGCTGCGCCGCAGCGCGGCGCTCGCGATCAGCGTGGCGGCCGCGACGTCGGTCGCACTGCCCGCCGTTGCCGACGCGGCCCCCGCCCCCAGGACCCAGTCGGTCAGCGAGCGCACCCTGGAGTCGCTCGGTGTATTCGCGCCGCCGGCCCAGAAAGTCGACCAGCGCATCCTCGACTCCCTGGGCGCGTTCGCCCCGGCCATCATCGGCTCGGTGGTCACCAAGGGACCCGATGGCAAGATCAATCCGCAGCTGATCGATCAGGCCAAGGCGCTGGCCGCGGTCCCGGGTCTGCCCACCGAGGTGAAGGCGATCTGGCAGAAGGTGATCGACTTCCTCGGCGAACCCGGCCGGGTCGCGATGATCCGCCAGCAGAAGCAGGAGGCCGCCGAGTTCAAACCGGGCGAGCCGGAGATCCCGCAGGGCCCGAACGCCCCCAAGATCCAGGAGTTCCTCTATCCGACGGTCGGTTTCGGATGTATGCCCAACGAGGGCAACCCGCGTGGCGGACTCTCCCTCGGCCGCGCCCTCGTCACCGCGGGACCCCAGGACGCGCCCGCACCCGGCCCGAAGCGCGGTGAGGCGGGTTACGTCTACACCAGCCTCGGCACCGGACCGGCGATCGACAACAAGCAGCAGCCGCTCCTGGTGACCTGGCTGAACATCGACACCGGCCAATCCGGGCAGTTCGCCCTCAAGCGCAATCCGCTGATCAACGCCGTCGACGGTCCGGGCACCTTCACCGGGATCGCCAAGACCGGTAAGGGTCGCGTGGTCTCGACGATCTACGGGCACGTGACCACGAGGTCCGGCCAGGTCATCGCGTGTCCGATCATCCCGACCATCGGGTTGGCCATCGTCTGAGCGCCAGCCACACAGGCGCCCCGGGGAAGCACCCTCCAGCGCGACACCATCAACGCACTTTCGATGGTCAGCGCAGGTGAGGACGCATCCGTGGGGCGCTTTTGCGGTCCGCTCGACGACCACCTCGTGCGGTCGTCCGAAGATCGCGGGGAGGTCACATCTCGTTCCTCGACTTGCTGAACTCGCCTCAGACGTGCTCTCTTTTAACATTAGCAACATCAGTCACATCCGCAACACGCCGTAGCGGATGTGCACCGATGCCTGAGCCCATGAATGGAGAACACTCGTGAACGCAACATCGCGCACCACGCCGGCCGCCTCCCGCCTCTCATTTCGTCTGCGTGCCGGTGTCGTCGGAGTGGCCACGGCCGCCGCCCTCGCGGTGGCCGGACCGGCAATCGCGCCGGCCGCACCGCTGGTCGAGCAGAACACCATGACCCTGCCCGACATCCCCTACGACGCCGAACTCGCCGCGGCGGTCCGGATGCTCAAGGACGCCGGTGTCGACCGGTTGGCGCTCGAGGCCGCACAGGCGATCATCACGAGCGCCGGGCAGTTGTCGATGGATCAGCTCGTCGCCCGCGGGGTCGCCGTCCCGGCGGCCGACAACGATCCGCTGGCAATTCTGAAGGCACTCGGAATCCAGACCCTCACCCCGTCGGTCGCGCCCTTCTGCACCACCCCCACATCGGACAACCCGCTCGGTTTGGTGACCGCCGGCGCCGGGGCCGTACCCGGACCGTGGCCACTGGCTCAGGAGCCGTTGGCGCCGCTTCAGCAGCTCTTCGGGGTCGAACTGCCCAAGCTCAACCTCGTCGAGGGCGGTCAGACCGCCTACGCGTTCGTGCCCGCGACCACCACCGCCGGCACGGGCGGCAACATGCAGGTCGCCTGGTTCAACACCTCGACCATGCAGGGCGGGTTCGCCGACCTCAAGCCGCTGACCGACGGTCCGGTGCTCAAGCTGCTGCCGCTGTTGTCCGGCGTCCGCCTCGCCCCGGTCGACACCGGTAAGGGCACCATCCTGTCCGCGGTCTTCGGGACCGCGCAGAACGGCGCCAACACCTGCTTCTTCCTCCCGGCGGTCGGCGTCATCGACGCCTGATCACCACCCGCCATCCCTACAACAACAGAAGAACCGAAACATCATGTCGCCCCGAATGTCACGACGACATCGCCCGTCCCGTCGGCTGAGCGGAACCCTCACCGTCGCCGCGGTGTCGCTGCTCGTCGGTGTCGCGGCCGGCACCGCACACGCGGCGCCGGCCGCGTCCGCCGGCTCGCCGCCCGGAACGGTCTTCGCCAACCGCGACCTCCCCCGCGATCGGCTCGCGCGCGGAGCCGAATCCGGGGGATCGTTCACATACTGGACCATCGGCACCGACCGCAAGCCACGCCTGGCCGACGGCACCGTACAGGTGCCCTCCGGCACCGCGCCCCGCTCAGGCTGGCCGATCGTGGTATGGGCACCGTCGAGCCGCGGCATCGCCGAGCGGTGTGCACCATCGGTGCGGCCGGTCGCCGCCGACGTCGACGAGAACCGGCGCTGGCTCTCGCGCGGATATGCCGTCGTCACCCCCGACTACATCGGTCGCGGAACACCCGGCGCCCCTGCGTATTTCGATACGAAGACCACCACGCACAACATCATCGACGCAGTTCGGGCCAGCCGCGACGTCATCCCCGCCCTGTCCCGACGATGGGTCGTCGTGGGCGAGGGGCAGGGGGCCGCCACCGCCATCGAGCTGGCGCAGCAGGCCACCCGGCTGCAGGGCCCCACCCTCGACTACCGCGGTTCGGCGGCGTCGTCGGTACCCGTCGAGTTCGACACCCTCGTGGGCAATCTCGGGCCGTCAAGCGGCTCGATGCCGTCCGGGGTGA
>NZ_BAHC01000122.1 GCF_000298195.1 Gordonia rhizosphera NBRC 16068
CGGTCGTGGTGCTGCGCGACGGCACCCAGCTCGTCGCGCCCACCATGAGGGCCGTTGCCACGGCGGTCGGCCTGACCGTCAAGCCGAGCCGGGCGCACTATGACGTGGTC
>NZ_BAHC01000121.1 GCF_000298195.1 Gordonia rhizosphera NBRC 16068
CCGGAGCTGGATTCAAACGATTTGCCACCGCTTTGCACCTTGCGTCGCCTCGAACTGCGGGCGCACGATTATTTGTGGAGTGGCTGCGGCCACGGGTCGTCGGGATGACGACGGGACCTGCGACGGGTCGGCCACCGTCGATGACTCACTGCGGACCATCCGCGTGGAGGCCGTCATGTTCATCCAACTCATTCAAGGAAAAGTCGCCCACGCCGACGCACTCCAGAAGTGTCTCGACCGGTGGGAAGCGGACCTGATGCCGGGTGCGACCGGCTACCTCGGCACCACCTACGGCATCACCGACGACGGCACACTCGTCGCTCTCGCCCGCTTCGAATCCGCGGACGCGGCGCGACGCAACAGTGAGCGTCCCGAGCAGGTCGAGTGGTGGGCCGAGACGAAGAGATGCTTCGGCGGACTGGTCACCTTCATGGACTGCCCGGACGTCATGGAATGGCTGGGCGGCGGCTCCGACGACGCCGGCTTCGTCCAGATCGTGGAGGGAGAGCACTGCGACGTCAGCCGGCTGCGCGAACTACGTGAGAGGACCCAGACGATCGCCGCCGACCGCATCCACGAAGCCCGCCCGGAGATCATCGGTTCTGTCCTGTGCAGCGGCGTCGGTGACTCGTACATCGAGGCGGTGTACTTCACCTCAGAGTCCGAGGCACGCGAGCACGAGCGCATCGAGATCCCCGACGACCTGCGGTCGCTGTTCGAGGAGGAAACGAAGCTGATGGGCGACGTGGAGTACTACGACTTGCACCATCCGCACCTGGTGTCCGCGTAGGCCACAGCACTCCCCCCGTTGTCGGCAGATTGTGTGAATCCAGCTCCGATTGTCGGAGCTGGATTCATGCGATTCGAGGTCAACTCGGGCCGCCCGCCGTCGGCTACAACTGTGGTGCGCACTTATCGGGATCGGTTGTTGGTCTTTCTGCACGAAGTATGATATAAGGCATGGTGTCGGTCGCAGCAATCCTGATGGACGCGGGTGTTCGCGTGATCGGCGGCTCCCCCAAGCGCATCGAGTACCTCCATGACGGACACTCCGTCACTGCGCATATCGCCAGATACGACGCCCTGCCGCGGGCGATTCGTCGCGACGCCGGCCCCGACGAGCGGTTGCTGGTCGTCTGCGCGTCGGCGTCCGACCGGGCCCGGACCGCCGCGCTCGCTCGACCGCACACCGACCTCGTCATCGCCGAGCCCCGCGAAGTCGTGCTCAGCGGCCACACGTATCAACGTGCCGAACGCCCAAGTGCCATTCGCCCTTCGACGGCATACGGCCGCGCGGCGGTCGAACGTGTCGTGGCTTTGTCCACACAACCCATGCGACAGGCAGACATCGCTGCCGCGGCCGGGGTCACTCAGCAGGCAGTGTCAAAGATCCTCGCGCGCAACGGATTGACGGGTGACCATTTGACGGCGCCGGAGCGTGAGCGCGTTCTGGATGGCTGGATGGAGCAGTACCGGCCGACGGTGGAGCAGACGTATTGGTACGGGCTCGAGAGTCCGGCCGACCAGGTGCGAGCCGTTGTCGATTACGCGCGCGAGCTGACCGCGCACACGCAGATCGGCGGCGAGGTCGCCGCGGACCTGACCCGGCCGTGGCGCGTGCCCACCCGCGGCCTGGTCTACGCCGACGAACTGATCGATCTGATGCCGATCGGTCTGGTCGCGGCCGGAGCCGACGATGCGACGCTGGTGCTGCAGGTCAGCGAGGACCGGACGGTCGCGCGCACTGCCCGCTGGTGGACGAATCACGCTGGACCGTTTGGAGAGCTTGGCGACGTTGTGGATCCGGTTATTGCTCTGTGGGACTTATCCACAGGTCGCGACCCGGGCGACGGCGCAGTCGACGAATTGTTTGCTTGGATTGTCACTCATGGGGGTGGCGACCCTTCGTGACGCTCGCAAGCTCGCTCCTCAGGGATCGAGGGGACGCTCGCTCGGGTGAGCGACCGGATGGAGTCCCGCTCCCTGAGGTGCGAGGAGCGCCAGCGACGAGCCACGAAGGGGCCCTTCGCGGCTCGCAAGCTCGCTCCTCAGGGATCGGGGGCTTCGTGCTCAGGGATCGGGCCCTTCGTGACGCTCGCACGCTCGCTCCTCAGGGACCGGGGGACGCTCGGATCACCCAGCCCGATAATCAAACCCCGCAGAATCCAACTGCTTGACCAACGCCGGTTCGAGCACCTCCGCCGCCGTCGCGGTGAGGTGCGATTCGTCGCGGTAGAAGAGGATCTTGTTCCGCGCCGGGAAGCATGTGTTGCCTTCGCACAGAAGGTCATTCACCGACAGCGTGATGATGCGATCCTTGCCGCGACCCTTCGGCATCTCGAGGATCGGTTCGAAACGCGGGTAATCGTCGAAGGCGAAATCGCATTTGTTCCAGTCGTCCATCGCGCCCGACATGCAGTCGGCGATCTGGAAACCCGGGTACGGGGTGTCGGCGATGTAGACGAGCTGTGCACCCGTGAGGCGCAACGTCGTCAGCGTGTCGTTCCACGCCTGCTCGGCGGTCTCCCGTTTCGGCACATACGTCGAGAGCGACGACACGAAGATGATCTTCGGCTTCAGCGCAACGATCTGCTCGAGCGCATCCCGACGCCAGTCGAGGCAGTCCTGCTTCACAAAGGGATCGGGGAGCCCCCGCTGCTGGGGCAGATTCTGCGCTGGGCAGGCGGCCTTGGTGAACTGGTGGATCCGCCAGCCGTGCTGGGAGCCGATTTCGCGGATCGACTCAACCCACTGTTCGGCGTGACTGTCACCGAACAGGACCACCGGCGCACCGTCGTCGGGCCCGAACACGCACGACTGCGACGGCGCCCGATCCCCCACCGGCACCAGGCACGCATTCGGCTCGGGCCGGTCGTCATAGGCCTGGAACGGGTTGGGCACCACTGGCCCCGACATCTCGGTGTTCTCCACCCCGAACACCGACTGATAGCTCAGCGACGCGTTCGCCACGGTGTCCTGACTGGCCACCTTCACCGTGGCGACACCGACGCTCATCGTCGCCACGAGCCCGACGACGATGCCGGTCACCCCCACCGAGGTCGACGCCGAGGCGTTGCGCCGCAGTTCGGTGTTGCCGATGATCGGTTCCTCGAACAGCATCGTCGACGCGGTGGCAATACCCAGCGCCACCACCGACACCGCGAGCAGCGTCGGCCACGACGTGATGCCGGTCGCCTCCTCGAACAGCACGATCGCCGGCCAATGCCACAGGTACCACGCGTAGGAGACCCGTCCCAGAAACCGCAACGGCGGGGTGTCGAGTACACGGCCGACGAACGGGAGACCGGTCCCGGCCATCTGCCCGGAGGCGATGATCAGCGCCGCCGCTCCGGTGGGCAGCAGCGCGGCGGTGCCCGGATACGGCGTCTGCGCGTTGATCGCTATCGCCGCGTACAGCAATCCGGCGAGCCCGAGCCAGCCGATGACGAGCGCGATCGGCGTGTTCAGCTTCGCCGTCCGGCCACGTCCGATCAACGCGGGCGCGACCACGGCCAGCAGGCCGCCGACCCCGAATTGCCATGCGCGGCTGTAGGTCGCCATGTAGGCGGCGGCCGGATCGCGCGGCGTCAGCCAGATCGCCGCGAACAGCGACGCCGCGGACACCAGCCCGACGACGATGCCGACCGACATCCGCATCGGAAGCCACCGCCGCAACGGCGTCTTCGCGACGAGTGCGGCCGCGGCGAAGATGGTCAGCGGCCAGACGAAGTAGAGCTGTTCCTCGATCGACAACGACCAGAAGTGCGCGGCGAGACTGCCGTCCATCGCGCCGGCCAGATAGTCGGCGTTCTGGGCGATGAAATGCCAGTTCGCGAGCTGGGCGGCCGCGGCCAGCAGATCGATCGCCTGCTTGAACACCTTCAGCAGCGGCATGGTCAGCGCGGCACCGATGATCGACACCACGATCACGAGCGCCGCGGCCGGGATGATCCGCCTCGCCCGCCGCGCGTAGAACCCGCGGAAGGAGATGGTCTGGTTCTTCTCGTACTCCCGGATCAGGCCCCGCGTGATGAGGAAGCCGGAGATCACGAAGAACACGTCGACGCCGATGAAGCCGCCGGTGACGAACGGGACGTGCGCGTGAAACAGCACCACCAGCAGCACGGCGACGCCGCGCAGCCCGGCGATGTCGTCGAAGAACCGCGGCGCGGTGGTCTGGCGTCGGCCGTCGGTGTCGTCGCGGCGCGGTGGGGCGTCGGTCACCGTCCCGCGGTGTCCCAGGGAAGCATGATGTCGAACCACCCCATCGCCAGCGCCCCGATGAACAGGATCGCCGACGTGTAGCCGATGACCTCCCACAGGGTGATCCGGTTCCAGTTCGGCCCGATCGGACGCTGGTCGGTGAGGTGGATCGGCTCGTGGTCGTCGGGCAGGGCGTGACGGCGGAGTCGCCGGACGGGCGCGTCGGGCTCCGGCGATCCGGCAGCCTTCGTCGGCAACAGCACCTTGGCGAACTCGTACACGAGCGGTGCGACGAGATAGGTGTAGGCGAGCACGAACCCACACATCATCCAGAACTGCCATAGCCCGTACTCGGCAACATCGAGGATGATCAGCACCCAGAACGCCGCGAGCGATCCGCCGAGCACCAGAAGTCCGAGCCAGCTGATCGACCGCGCCAGCGAATTCGACTTGCCGACGGCACCGGTCGGCACCCAGCCGATCTCCCGGCCGATCAGCTTGTGCCCGATCGCGACCGTGTGCGCGAAGCTGTACGCGATCTGGATGCGCAACACCTCGAAGCGCCATCGGGTGCGTGAGACCAGCGGGAACAGCACCACATAGACCCAGAGCCCGAGCAGGAACGGGACGAGTTGTCTCGGCTGCACGTCGTCGGGGAAGAAGGCGGCCATGATGATGCCGGGCAGGAAGAGCAGGAACACATTCATCGCGGTGGTCAGGTAATAGAGGACGCCCGCCCAGTTCGCGATCATCTGAAGCAGCGACGCCCGACGCCGACGTTCGATCGCCGCATTCGTCAGCCGCGACAGCGACCCCTGACACCACCGGTACTGCTGGTTGAGGAAGCCGGCGAGGTCGGTCGGGCACAGTCCCCGCGACAACACGACGGGCACGTACCGGATCGCGTAGCCGGCCTGCTGCACGTGGCGGCCGGTGTGCAGGTCCTCGCTGTGCTCGATCTCCGCGAAGCCACCGACCTCCTCGAGGGCGCTGCGCCGGTAGACCGCCGAGGTGCCGACACAGTTCGCGGCGCCGATGCGGTCGCGGGACGGCTGCACCCAGCGATAGAAGTACTCCTGCGTGGCGCCGGCGGTGCGCTGGATCCAGTTCATCGCCTCGGTCGTCGCGAACGTCTGCGGGCTCTGCACGATCGCGACCTGCGGGTCGTCGAGGTAGGGCACCAGTTGCGCCAGGAAGTCGGGGCGTGGACAGAAGTCGGCGTCGAAGATGACGATCAGGTCGCCGTCGCTGACGGTGTAGGCATGCCGCAGGTTGCCCGCCTTGCGCAGGTGCCCCCGGTCGGGGCGCACGATGTATCCGAACCCGTAGTCGGCGGCGAGGGACGCGACGCTCTCGCGCGCGGCGTCGTCGAGGACGTGCACGGTGAGCGGTCCGGACCACCGCAGTTCGGCGATGTGGCGGTAGGTGGTGTTGAGGATCTCCAGGCTCTCGCCGCAGGTGGGCAGGAAGATGTCGACGCTGGGCGGCCCGTCGTCGGGGTCCCATTCGGCCACGGTCTCCTGATGCGAACGCCACGTGATCCGGCGTTTGTTGACCCCGGTAATCGTCGAAAATGTGGTTCCGATCACATTTACTGCGAGCACGAAAAGCGCCGGCCACAACAGCCGATGGTCGGTCGAGAATAGAAACAGCGACCACCCGGCAAGGACAAAAGCGGCAATCAGGAACAGCTGCACCCAGCGCATTTGCGGGCCGAGATATTCGTAGATCTGCTCGTCGGTGGGCGCCGAGACGGCCAGCGGGTTGGTTTCGGGCGCAGGCGGTTCGGCCTTTCGACGACGAACCTCCCCGACGGCCGGGGTCACGGCGTCGGGTTCAGCCTCCACCAAAGGCGTGGTTTCCACACCTTGATCCCCCGTGACCACACCCACCGGACAAGAATCCGGTACCGATAACGGCATTGCAAACCCAGAGACGGCCGATCGAAAGCCGAGCGGCTACCGTCATCGGGTGAGAATTCGGTTCGGCCTGATCGGCATTGCCTGCCTGGTGGTGGCGATTGTGGCCACCGGATGTGCGCAGCCGTCGTCGTCGGATTCCACCGATCGGACGACATCGTCGACGGCGACCGACGACGCCCACCAGGGCCGCGGACAGATCGTGCGAACCGAATCCGGCCTCGACGCCTGGGCCGCTGCCCTGCCACGGGGCACCCGGACCTCACGCATCACCTACCGCTCGACATCGGGCCTCGACGACACCGCCACCACCGTGACCGGGGCGGTGTTCGTCCCCTCCGGCGACCGACCATCCGGCGGCTGGCCGCTCATCGCCTACGCACACGGCACCACCGGCATCAGCCGCGACTGCGCCCCCTCCGACCAGCCCGACATGTTCGGCGACCTGCGGGCGGTCCGCGCCTTCCTCGACGCCGGCTACGCGGTGGTGACCACCGACTACCAGGGCCTCGGTGAACGGACCGACGAACCGGCGCCCCACCCCTATCTCGAACCGCGGACCGCCGCCTACAACGTGATCGACGCGGTCCGCGCGGCACGATCGATCGAACCCACGATCGGTGCCACCTGGCTCGCGGTCGGGGCGTCGCAGGGCGGCGCGGCGGCGTGGTCGACGGCCGAGTCGTACGCCTCCTACGGCGAGGGCAGCGGGGACCTTGTCGGCGTCGTCGCGTCGGCGCCGTTGCTCGACGCCCGCTACCTGGTGGACGGCGCACAGACCAAGTCGCTGACCGTCGCGCAGCGCTACCTCTATCCCCTGCTCGTCAATGGCGTCGCGCAAGTGAACCCACAGATCAATCCGGCCGACTACCTGCACGGAATCGACCCGCGCGATGCGGCGGCGCTGGCCTCCTGCGCATCGGGACGGACCGCGCTCGCCCGTCAGCCCGCACCCCCCGCAGCGTCAGCGTTGGTGGCGCCGTCGGCGGCCGCCGACGAACTGACCGCGGTGCTCGGCGAGTACGCATTGCCGCGGGTGAAGACCGAAGTGCCGATCCTCGCGATCTACGGCAGCGAGGATCAGGTCATCCCGGCCGACGTGATGGAAGTCACACTGCAGCGGGGCTGCGCGCTCGGGGATCGGCTGGTCCGGGTGCCACGCGAAGGCCAAGGTCATTCCCTGGATCCGGGCCCGACGATGCCGACATGGATGCGGGATCGGGTCGAGGGCCGTCCGGTCGAATCCGATTGTTGAGCCATTCGGAGGACACCGCGGTAACGCGGACCATGTGAATGCCCGCTATCGTGTCTCCCGTCAGATCCTGCATTGGAGATTTGTGGCGTCGACCGACGAGGCAAGGCAGGCGGGAAGAAGTCGGAGAGATGCAACCAATGTCGAAGGTGGTCAAGCGCGTCTACGGATCGGCGCCATTGTGGGCGTGGATCGTGATGGGCGTCTGTGTCGTCGTGCTCGTCGTCGGCCTGATCATCTCCGGTAACCGCACCGCCCCGACCTCGACCTCGTCGGTGGCCAACGGCATGGCGTCGACGGCGGCCGCACCCGCGACACCGGCCACGGTGGCCTTCATCGACGACGCGAAGGCCAATCCCAGCACACCCAAGACGTTGGTCCTGCTCGGCGACTCCACCGGCGCCGACCGTGACGGCTGGGCCCCGGCGCTCGGGCGCTCGATCAGCCGATCGCTCGACCGGCCCGTCGCCACCAAATACTGGAACACCCAGACCAGGGCCTACGGCGCGATGGTCGGCCTCGGCAACGGCACCAACGGGGCCGTCGGCTTCTGGAACGGCAGCGCCGCCGGCAAGGACGTGGACTACACGCTGCAGAATCTCGACAAGATCATCCAGCCCGATGTGACACCCGATTTGATCCTGCTGAACTTCGGCCACACCGAGGATCCGAGCAAGCCGCTCGCGCCGCAAGTGCAGCCGCTGATCAACGAGCTGCGCCAGAAGTACCCGAACGCCGACATCGCGGTGATCAAACAGAACCCGGCGAAGGGCGCAGATTCGTCCGACCAGCTCTCCGGATACGCCGCGGCCATGGATGCCGAAGGCATCCAGGTCATCGACGTCTACTCCGCCTTCCCCACCGACGAGGCCGCGCTGGCGTCGGTGATGAGCGACGACGTCAACCCCAATGCGGCCGGGCAGCGGCTGTGGACGCGGACGGTGCTCGCGGCGTTCGGATTGCCGGAGGCGCAGTAACCGCATCCGATGCGACAAAGCTGAGCGCTGAGACCGTTCGAGGAGCCTCACAGGTCGCGTGAAGACGCCTCACCTGTCCACCGTCGATCCACATGTGTATTCCTTGTGTCAGCGGTCACTCAGCGTTCCCTAAGCGCATGATTTCTATTGTCCGTGTACGTGAATACTGTTGATCTCGCGGCCACTGTGACATCCTCCGCGGCGATGCCGGGATTTCTCGACCCCGTCACTCTCCTCGGATACTTCGGGCCGTGGGCGTTGGCCGGCCTGCTGCTGGTCATAGCTGTGGAATCTGGCATCCTGTTCCCGCTCCTACCCGGCGATTCGTTGCTGTTCGTCGCCGGAATGGTGATCGCCGCAGGCGGCAAAGACGGGTTGCCGGCATTCGCGTCGCTGTGGCAGGTGCTGATCCTCGCACCGATCGCGGCGATCGTCGGCGCCGAGGTCGGCTACGTCGTGGGCCGCACCGTCGGTACCCGGTGGTTCGGTCCCGACAAGCGGATTCTCAAACAACGCTACGTCGACGAAGCACACGAGTTCTTCGATCGGCACGGTCCGATCACGATCTTCCTGGCGCGATTCGTCCCGATCGTGCGTACGATCACCCCGATCGTCGCCGGAGGCGCGGGCATGAGACACCGAGTGTTCTTGCCCTACAACGTGATAGGAGCTGTCACGTGGGCGTGTGGAGTGACCATGCTGGGATACTGGCTTGGTCAGTTCACGATCGTGCAGAAGCTGATCGAACCGATCTTCGTGGTGATTGTCGTCGTGTCGGTGATGCCGATGGCGGTAGCCGCATTAAACCGGCGCCGCAGATCATCTCGCCCGGGCCCGGTCACTGCCGTCGAAAGTTCCTTCAGCAGTTCGTGATCCACTGGTCGTTCAGATCATCGAGATCCCATCCGCTGCCAGATCTGCCACTGCGCTGCGCCGAACCCGGTCTCGTAGGGGCGCTGCAGGACGAGGTCGTAGCGGCCGGAGGCGCTGAGCTGCTCGGCTAGACGCACATCTAGGTCACCGGTCGGGCCGTAGCGCAGCACGACGGCGTCGAAGTAGCCGTCACGGATCGCCGCCTCGTACGCGGGCAGTCCGGAGAGGGTGGCGCCCTGCGGATCGGAGTACTCGAAGTACTGCGTACCGATCCACTGGTAGGGCTCAGTGACATCGCGCAGGTAGTAGCGGGGCACCTCATGTTCCTCGACAAGATAGCGTCCCGAGTCCGGCCGGACCATGGTGCGCAGCGTCGAGACGACCTCTGCGCTGTCCGGCCAGTCATGAAACTTGTGCACCGACTGAGTCATCCCGTTCCACACCAGCCCGATGCAGAGCGCGGCGACAATCCCGACCCACCACCACGAGCGGGTGCGCAGTAGACCCATCAGCACCACGCCGGCCAGCGGCGCCGCGAACCACAGCCCGAACCCCACATGCTTGTGCAGCGACACCGCCGTCTGCGCGACCATCTGGTTGACCGGTGCGGCCAATCCCGTCGCCAGCAGCACCGCGGCCAGCAAGATGCGCAGGAACCGCGGGGTCGTGTCGAGTGGGACCGGTGAGTTCGTCCGGCAGTACAGGACCGCCCCCGCACCGGCGATCAGCATGGCCAGGCCCACGAAGGCTGCGGCGTCCGACGCCACCTCCCATCGGGTGTCACCACCCGGACTCCGATGCAGGGTCGTGGAGAACATGCCGTCCCAGAGTTGCGGTGCGGCGGCCAGGAACGCCGCCGACAGCGCGGCGACGAGGCCCGTGACCGTCGCCGCGTGGATCAGCGCCGGGCGACGGCCGCGGTCACGGGCCACCGCGATCGCGGTGACCGCGATCGCCGCCGGGACGTAGAGCAACGCGGCGTACTTGGTGAAGATGGCGAGCACCAGGACGGGCGGCATGACCGCCAGCGTCGGGAGGGACGAGGTGGACCAGCGGACGCCGATCCACACGGCGAGTGCCACCAGCAGCAGAGCGGCCGCGTCGTAGGTCGCCAGGCGACCGATGACGAGCGTCGGTTCCGACACCGCGAAAACGAACGCCGCAGCTACCGCCACGGCGGGATCGAATAGCCGGCGGGCGACGAGGTAGAGCAGCGCGGTGGTCACCAGTGCGCAGATCAGGGACAACGCACGCGCGGCCTCGAGGCCTCCGACACCGTCGGCCACCGCCGCGGCCACCGGATACAGGAACGGCGCGCCGGAGAAGTAGCTCGGGTAGTCGTCGTAGGTCGGTGTCCCGTGCAGCCACAGCGCGAGTACCCGATGTCCGGCGAAGACGTACGTCGCCTCGTCCTGGAACGCGGAGTTCGACAGCCGCAAGGTCAGGGCGGCCTGGAGTACCAGGACACCCACCAGGGCTGCACCGGTCACTCGGCCGGTGTCCTCCGCTGCTCGCCGCATCGTCGGACATTGAATCACCTGCGTCGGTCAGGCGGCGCCGACGGTGGTGGAGAACGACGACATCGGCCCGGGCCGCGGCTGTGGACACGAGGCTTTGCCCAACGCAATCGTTGGGTAGAGTTGTGCTGTGGATTCCCAACGCGACCCCGCGGTTCGTGCGACCGCGAAGAAGACCGCAGCCGAGCCGCAAGCCTCGGCAAAGATGACCGCAGTGAAGAAGGTCGGCGCCGCCACCGCGCGGGTGGCGGCCGATGATCCGTGGGCAGCGTTCAGGGTCCAAGCTCTGACCAGCGTCTTCACGGGTCGCGAACTCGCGGATTTCGCCGGCGTCAGTCCGTCTCAACCTTCTCGATGGGCCTCGGGACACGAGCGGCCCGGCCCAAGCGCGGCGGCCGCACTGATCGACCTCGAGCACATCGTGGCGCGAACTCGACTGATCTGGGGCCCCGACGCGGCCCGGGTGTGGGTGACCAGCCCGAATGTCTATCTCGGTGGCGCACTACCGATCGATGTGCTGCGCATGGACGGACCCTCGCGCGTGCTGGAAGCATTGGATGGGGAAATGTGGGGCGGCGCGGCCTGAGCGATGCTGGTCTATCGGGTCTTTCCCTACCTGGATACCGCAGCCCCCGGCCAACCGGGACACCCGCTCTATGAGCATCGCCCTCAGCGCGGTGGCAGGATCGATCATCCCGACTACTACGTCTGGTATGTCGCCCGCCAACCCGAGGCCGCGTGTGGCGAGACGTTCGGCAACATGTCTCTGTGGACCGATGACATGTTCGAGTTCCCGAGCATGCCGGGCGCGCGCAGGGCGCTCGGAACCTACTCTCTCCCCGACGATCTGCGGATCTGCGATCTCGACGATCCTTCTCGACTCGCGGACCTCCGGTTGCGGCCGACGCAGGTCATCGCGCGGAATCTCGCGGCGACGTCGGCGTGGGGGCACCGGATCTGGTCGGAGCGAACACCGGCGATCGATGGCCGAAGATGGAACGCGGTGCAGTGGTGGTCGTTTCATCGGCCGACGTGGACCGTCGTGGCGAGCTGGGAGCGACCGAGGCTGGTGTCCGTTGACTCGCTGGATCTGACGCATCCAGCGATCGCTGATGCGGCGACCGCGCTCTACCGCGTTCTGTGATGGTGGTCCCCGGCTCAGCCGGCGGGCGACGAGGTAGAGCAGCACGGTGGTCGCGAGCGACGACATCAGCGTCTACGGTTTACCACCGGTGGGACCATGTATGGCATGGCCAAAACCACCTTGTACCTTCCGGATGACCTGAAGCGGGCTATCGAACTCGAAGCGCGCCGGCGATCGATTCCGGAGGCCGAGATCGTCCGGCAAGCATTGCGAAAAGCTCTGAGCGGTAACACACCTCGACCTCAAGGTGCGTTGTTTTCAGGCAATGAACCCATTGCTGAGCGTGTCGACGAACTGCTGGAGGGTTTCGGCGAGTGATCGTCGACACGAGCACTGCTGGCCTACTTCGACGCAGCTGAACCGCAACATGAAGCTGTCTCGATGGTGATCGATGCATCCGATGAACCCTTGATCGTCTCGTCGTACATCGTGGGCGAGCTCGACTACCTCGTGCTGACTCGCCATGGCTCTCAGATCGAGCGCATCGTGCTTGATGAACTGACGTCGGGTGCGTGGGAACTCGCCGTCATGTCGCGCGAGCGGTTGTCGGCCGCTTCGGCGATCGTTCGCCAGTATTCCGACGTACCCGTCGGTGTCGCCGACGCGTCGATCATCGTCTTGGCCGATGTGTATCAGACCAGGACGGTCGCCACTCTCGATCATCGACACTTCACCGTCCTCCGCCTCGGGGACGGTTCGGTGCCATTGATCATTCCGTAAACCGGGCTGCCGAAACCATCGCGATCACCCGCGCCCTCCACCCACACCCGGGCCCTCCGCCCCTCAACACCACCCGTGGCAGTATCAACGCGTGGCAACCCCGAAGCAGTGGTTAGAGGGCGCACGTCCGCGGACGCTGCCCAACGCCGTCGCGCCCGTCGTCGCCGGTGTCGGTGCGGTCCAGGTGCTCGGCGATGTCGTCTGGTGGAAGGCAGCGCTCGCGCTGATCGTCGCGATGGCGCTGATCATCGGCGTCAACTACGCCAACGACTACTCCGACGGCATCCGCGGCACCGACGACGACCGCGTCGGTCCGATGCGACTGGTCGGCTCGGGCGCGGCGTCGCCCGGCGCGGTCAAGCGTGCCGCGTTCATCTGTTTCGGCGTCGGCGCGGTGTGCGGGCTGGCGCTGGCGATCACCACCGCGTGGTGGCTGATCGTCGTCGGCGCGATCTGCATCGCCGGTGCCTGGTTCTACACCGGCGGCAAGCGCCCCTACGGCTATATCGGCCTCGGCGAGATCGCCGTGTTCGTGTTCTTCGGTCTCGTCGCCGTACTCGGCACCCAGTATGTGGTCAGCGACCGCGTCGACTGGGTCGGTCTGGTGTGTGCCGTCGCGGTGGGCTCGATCTCCACCGCTGTGCTGGTGGTCAACAATCTCCGCGACATCCCCACCGACACCGAATCCGGGAAGACGACCCTCGCTGTCCGGCTGGGCGATCCGTCGACGCGCATCCTCTTCGGTGTGCTGCTGTTCATGCCGGCAGTGATGACCCTCGTGCTGATCGCGGCGACTCCGTGGGCGCTGCTCGGCCTCCTGGCGTTGCCGCTGTTGTGGGCGGCGCTGCTCCCGGTCCGCCGCGGAGCAATTGGACCGCGACTGATCCCGTCGCTTGCGGTCACCGGTCAGGCGATGCTCGTGTGGGCGGTCCTCACGGCCGTCGGACTGCTGGTGGGATAGCCGCCCAACACGTGAACGGCTGATCGGGGATACTCGCGGAATGCGCGCGCCCGACCTCTTCCACGCATTGGTACTGCTCAATCTGTTGTTTGCGTGCGGGCTGTGGACGCTGCTGCGGCCGAGTCTGCCGGCGGCATCGGCGCTCACCATCGTCTCGACCGCGTGGGTGATCTGGAACAAGCCGCTCGAGGGTGACCTCATCGTCCCGATCATCGAACGTCACGGCGTGACCGAGTCCGACCTCCTGGCGCTCGCGGGGTTCGTGATCGCGGTCTGGGCCGTAACCCGGGTGACTCGCAGGCCGCGTCACCCCCAGCCGGTACAGCCGCGCACTGTCGACACGGGGACGTGGCGGATCGGTCCGCACGGCTGACGGCGATACCCCGGAACAGATCTTCCGGGATACTGGACGGGGTGCGCGCATCCGATCCGTTCCATGCCCTGATCCTGCTGAACCTGCTGTTCGCGTGTGGGCTGTGGACGCTGCTGCGCCCGAGCGTCCGGGCCGCTGCGGTGCTCGCCATGGTGTCGGTGGCGTGGGTCATCTGGAACGGTCCGATTGAGGGCGCGACCCTCATCCGCTTCACGTCAGGTCACGGGATCACCGAATCGGACCTGCTCGCGGTGGTCGGGCTCGTCATCGCAGGGGTGACGGTGAAACGGGTACAGTCCGAGCGGGAATCGTCGGCGCTGGCGCGCGATGAGCGATGACCCGGACACCGCGGTCGCGCCGGGCCGCGTCCAGCGAGTGGCATAACCTCGGGGCGATGTCGCCCTCGGCCCCCGCGGCCATCGGCACCTCGGACTCGGCCGGCATGACCCCGTCGACCCTCTGCGCGACCTCGTTCAACGTGATGTAGCCGTCCTCGATCGCGCGGATGAGCAGCGCGATCTTGGTACCGGCCGGCCGGCCGGCATCCTCGTACTTGCCCCGAATCCGTGCCAGGTGGGTCTGCACGGTGGCGGCGCTGATGAACAGGGCCTGACCGACTTCCCGTTTGGAGTCACAGACCAGCCACTGCGTCAGGACCTCGATCTCGCGGTCACTGAGCAGACTGGGTGTGCGGTGCTGACTGGGAAGGGGGTTCATCACGGCATCTCCTCACTGCTGAACGGGTCGAATCTCAATTCACAAAGATTCTTTGTAAGACGCTACGGACGCGGTCCGACAGAAAACAGCCATATCTTTGGGGGTCCCCCGAACGGGTGCCCCCAAAATATGGGGCTTGTGTCAGCTGAACGATTGAACCGAGCCGGACTGGTCGATCTCCGATCGGGTGCTCGAGCCGTCCGCCCGACGATGCAGCACCGACGCCGCGATCGGCCGATCCGGCGACGACACCCGGACGTAGATCTGACCTTCGTCGGCCCCGTCGAGGACGGTGGTCGCCAGCCCGCTGACCGCCTCCGCCACCCGCGGGTCGATCTGCGCCTCCGCGTCGGCCACGGTCACGTCCGGACGCGAGTCGTCGATGAACACCACCTCGACACCATGGGTGCGCGCCCGATACGCCGGTTCGTCGAGATCGAGCGTCGACATCAGCGGCGCCCGCAACCGATCCCGCAGATGTGCCTCCAACAGCGCACACTCCCGACGTTCCTCGGTCGTCAACTCCTCCCCCGAGGCGATCCGCTCCAACATCGGCCGCGCCAGGTGGTCGAGGGTCCGGACCTGACTCGCCCGTTCCTCGGCGGCCGCGGACTCCGCGGACAACCGCCCGACCTGGGTGATGGTCTGGGCGCGCAACTCGAACACCTCCTTGGCCGCGGGCCGCAGGGTGAAGGAGAACAGTGTGGCCATGATCAGCGGCGCGGCGTCAATGGCGACGACCGAAACAGCGGTACCCAGTGGCGACTGTCCCGTCGCATGCCCCCACACACCGAAGACGACGGCCTCCACGGCAAGGCCGATCCACGGGGCAACGCGTCGTCCGCGCACGATCATGAAGCAGTACACCCCGACCGCACCGGCGTGCGTCCAGACCATCAGCACCGACGTCGCCCACTCCGCCGGGGAGACCGACACCGCACAGACGCACGCGAGCGGACCGGATGCGGTCAACGCGACGGTCGGCCACGGTGGGAGCGGATCGCCGGGCACCACGATGATCGCGACCGCGGCGGCGGACAGCGCCAGACCGCCGACGATGACCGGCCAGATCGCGGACACGCCGGAGAATGTGGACACGATGGCAATCCATGTCGCAGCGAGGAAGCCGCCGAGGACGAACCACGCACCCGGCTGGCGCATCCCCAGAAGGTCGCGGACATCCTCGTGTTGCTGGGTCGGTTCCCCGCTCTGGCCGCCGGTCACCGGGCCCACCACCCCAAACTCACTCGGGTTCCGATTCCCGGGCGCGACGCGATCTGGGCGTGGCCACCGTCGACCTGGCTCATGCGGCCGCGGATACTGACCGCGATCCCCAGCCGGGACGCCGGCACCTGGCCAGGATCGAATCCGACGCCGTCATCGATCACCTCGACCCGCAGCGACGACGGTTCGGCGGTGACGGTCACCGTCGTCGTGGCGTGTTCACCGGCGTGCCGGCGACTATTGCGCACCGCCTCGGCGGTGGCGGCTGCCATCGCCGAGACCGCCCGGGCCGGAAACACCTCGGTCATGTCGGCCTCGAGAACGCTCACCTGCTGTGCTGGGTCGATCAAGGCGACGGCGGCGCGAATCTGACTGATCGCGTCGAAGGTCGTCAGCGTCGTTCTGACCTCTCCGGCGGCCGCCTGCTCGATCGCCTCGAGCGCGGTGCGCGCGCTTTGCGCGAGTTCTGTAGAGGCGCCCTGCCGTGACGCCAGCAGCAACGTCGACATGACATTGTCGTGGGTCAGTGCACCGAAGCGACTACGCTCCGCCGACCGTGCATTCGCGGCCGCGGCCTCGGCGGTCGCCTGATACGCCTGTGCGCGAGTGGCATCGAGGATCGCAGCCGTCCTGATCAGCATCACCGCTGCCGCGACGAACACCATCGAGAAGCCGATCGACCAGGCGATATCGGGAAGAATCGGGCCGTAGACCGTCGCAGGCCGGACCACATGGCTGATCCCCACGCTCGCCAGACAGGCCACCACCAGATACCCGAATGCGACGACCGCACGAAAAGCCAACGCCGCCGCGATCGCCGCAAGTGCGGGGAACTGCGCGAACCAGACCCCGTCGTGCGGACCGAGGAGCTGCCCGTTCCAGCCGATCCACCAGATAACCACCGAGACCAGATACCCAGCGGCTGCCGCAGCGGCGGCCATCTGCATGCGGCGGGCACTCCCGCGCCAGGCCAGCGGCCCGATGGCGATACCGGTACCGAAGGTCAACAGCCACGCCAGCACCGTCGACCAGGTGTCCATCAGCGACAGCGACGCCGCCACCATCGGGATCGTCATCACCGCGTAGGCGACGTAACCGCCGGATACGAACACCGAACTCAGGCGAAGTAACCGACGACCCGCCTGCTCGTCGCGTTCGTCGTGGACTCCGGTCAGCGGCGGACGCGCCGCGATGCGGACAGCCATTCATCCTCGATCACGCGTTGGTGCGGGCCGGTCGTCGGCACCGTCCGGAGCCGTTCGATCATGAAGACATCATCGCGCATCCGTCGGAACGAGGGCGCGCGATCCAACCGAGGTCCGAATCTTCGACAATGCGGCGATTGTCCCGTTTCCCCCGTACCGAACCCTCGTGAGCAGGGATTTTGGGGTCACGGAAACCGGTGATCCCCTATGCGGATTCGTCAGCTGAACGAACGAACGGCGCCGGACTGGTCGATCTCCGATCGGATGCTCGAACCGTCCGCCCGACGATGCAGCACCGACGCCGCGATCGGCCGATCCGGCGGTGACACACGGACATAGATCTGGCCTTCGTCGGCCTCGTCGAGGACGGTGGTCGCCAGCCCGCTGACCGCCGACGCCACGCGCGGGTCGATCTGTGCTTCTGTGTCGGCCACCGTCACGTCTGGGCGCGAGTCGTCGATGAACACCACCTCGACGCCCTGGGTCCGTGCCCGGTAGGCGGGTTCGTCGAGGTCGAGCGTCGACATCAGTGGCGCCCGCAACCGATCGCGCAGATGCGCTTCCAGCAGAGCACATTCCCGACGTTCCTCGGCCGATAGCTCCTCACCCGAGGCGATCCGCTCGAGCATCGGACGGGCCAGATGATCGAGGGTTCGGACCTGGCTCGCGCGTTCCTCGGCGGCCGCGGACTCGGCGGACAAGCGTCCGACCTGGGTGATCGTCTGGGCGCGTAGTGCGAAGACTGCTTTGGCCGTCGGGCGGAGGGTGAAAGAGAACAGGGTGGCCATCGTAAGCGGTGCCGCGTCAATGGCGACGACCGCGACGACGATCCCTACTGACGACTGCCCGATCGTCTGAGCCCAGATGGCGAACACAACTGCTTCCCCGATGAGACCGACCCACGGTGCGGCCAATCTGCCGCGGACACACATGAAGCAGTACACAGCAACTGCACCGCCATGTGCCCAGACCAGCAGTACCGAGGTCGCCCACTCCGCCGGGGAAACCGAGACGGCCAGGGCGCAGGCGACGGGCCCGGACGCGGCCAGTGCGACTGTCGTCCAGGGCGGGATCGGATCGCCGGGTACCTGCATGATCGCGACAGCTGAGGCCGAAATGACCAAACCTGCGATGATGACCGGCCAAATCGACGAAACTCCCGAGAACGTGTAGGCAATGGCAACCCACGTCGCGAGCAGGAATGCCCCGAGCACAAACCACGCTCCCGGCTGCCGCATCCCCAACAGGTCACGAACGTCCTCCCGTTGTGGGCCCGTGGTGCGCTCGCCGTCGATCATCGCGCCCACTCCACGCGAATCCGCGTTCCACCGCCGGGTCGCGAATCGACCTCGGCGACACCGCCGTCGATCTTGCTCATGCGACCGCGGATGCTGACCGCGATCCCCAGCCGGGACGCCGAAACCTGTGCGGGATCGAATCCGAGTCCGTCGTCGACGACCTCTGCGCGCAGGAGGGACGGGCCTGCCGTGATGGTCACCGTCGTCGTCGCCTGCTCGCCGGCGTGCCGACGACTGTTGCGCAGCGCCTCCGCGGTGGCTGCCGCGATCGCGGACACCGCGGCCGCAGGAAACACCGACTCGAAATCGGCATCACCGGGGACCGCCACCGGCTGTGCCGGGTCGATCAACGAGACAGCTGCGCGAATCTGACTCATCGCCTCGAAGGTCGTCAACGTGGTTCGGACTTCGCCGGCAGCGGCCTCCTCGACGGCGGCGAGCGCGGCACGCGCGTTCTGCGCCAACTCGGGCGACGCACCTTGTCGCGACGCGAGCAGCAGGGTCGACATCACGTTGTCGTGGGTCAGTGCGTCGAAGCGGGTGCGTTCGGCCGACCGAGCGTTGGCCGCCGCGGCTTCAGCCGTCACCTCGAACGCCTGAGCACGTGTGGCATCAAGGATCCCGGCGGTCCTGATCGCCATCACCGCGGCAGCGACGAAAAGCAGCGAGAACGCGACACCCCAGGCGAGGTCCGGGATCAGTGGACTGTAGCTCGACCCAGGTCGGACGACGTGACTGATCCACATGCTGCCTGCGCTGGCGACCACGAGGTATCCAAACGCGACGACGGGCCGAAATGCCAGCGCCGACGCGATCGCTGCAAGTCCCGAAAACTGCGCGAACCAGACCGAATCGTGGGTACCGAGGAGCTGACCGTTCCAGCCGGACCACCACAGAGCCACCGTGACGAGATATCCGATCGCCGCTGCACCGGCGGCAAGGCGGATGCGCTGCGCACTGCCGCGCCAGGACATTGGCGCAATCGCGAGGCCGGTACCAAAGGTCAACACGCATGCCAGCACCGTCCACCAGGCGTCCATCACCGAAGCCATCGCCATCACCGACGGGGCGGTGATCACCGCATAGGCGAGGTAGCCGACGGAGACGAATACCGCCATCAGTCGCAGGATCCGAAGACCCGCCTGCTCGTCACGCTCGTCGTGGACTCCGGTCAGCGGCGAAAGCGTCGCGGTATGGGCAGCCATCCATCCTCGATTGCGCGTTTGTACAGATCGGTCTTCGTCGGCGCCGGCCGTCCGGCCGTGGTGTACCGGCTGCGGATTCGGTTGACGTAGTCGGTGACGGTCTCGGCGGAGATGTCGAGTTCCCGCGCGACCCGAGCCGACGACTCCCCTGCCGCATACAGCTCGAGCACGCGGCGTAGCTGCGGGGACAGGTCGACGAGCCCCGGGTCGGAGTCGATGGCCGCGGCCCAGTCGATGCCGGGGACGGTGTCACCCGACAGCGCCCGACGCATCGCGGCGAGCAGTTCCTCCTCGCGGGCGTTCTTGCGGACCACGCCCATCACGCCGGCGCTGGCGGCCTGCCGCACCAGGAACATCTCGTCGCCAGAGGTGTAGACCAACGTCGGGATGTCAGCCTGTCGCAGGGTCTCGATGTTGGTGATCGGCGAGGTGCCGTCGCCGAGCCGCAGATCCAGCAGGGCCAGGTCGAGGTCGCACGTCACCGCGAGCAACGCCGCCACGGTCTCGGCGCCGGCAACGAGTTCCATGTCCGGCTGGTCGTCGAGCGTTGCGCGGAGTCCGCGCACGATCTGCTCGTGGTCGTCGACGACTCCGATTCGCCACTTTCTCTGGGGCTGGTCGGTCATGGCGACCATCATCGCGCATCGGTCGCGAAAATGACGCACGAACCATCCCGGGCCCGAATCGCCATTCTCCTGACGATCGTCCCGTAGTCTCGTGTCTCCGGGTCGAGTGTGGTCCGCTCGGGTGCCGTTGGGTATCACTCGATCGGGTCAACCGGTCGCGGCGAGGTGGCTATCCGGGATCGTGCGTCCGACTGCGTTCCGCGGACGAACGTGCGAACGCTCGACACTGCGGCGTGCCGGATCGACGCGGCGGGGTGTGCACGATCGACGCCGGGGTGTGCACGATCGACACGCGCGGAGCGTTCCGCGGAACGTTCACGACTACGCGGGCAACACGATCTCCTCGGACACCGGCAATCCGTCGACGGGATCGGAGGTCGGCGCCACGGTGATGTCGCGAATCCCGAGGTGTCCGAACAGGACTTCCAACGAGCTGAGCGACCGGATCGGCGCAGCCGAGTGATGCATCGACGAGGCCGGCCCGGTCCGGCGGAAGTACACCACCGCACCACGTGATTGGCTCGACATCAGGCGCAACGCGTCGTCGAGCCGCCGACGGCACGTACACGCCGACGACCCGAACAGATCACCCAGCGGACATTCGGTGTGGATCGACACGCTCACCGGACCGCCGACGGTCATGTCGCCATGCACGAGAGCCAGGTTGTCGGCCGACCCACCGACTGTGCTGAACCCGACGGCGTCGAACATCCCGTACACCAACGGAAGCCGCGCGGACACAGACTCGACGACACCGACCGGCCCGAGTCGCGCCAACGCCTGCAACGCGGACACCGTCACCACCGGATATCCGTATTCCGTTGCGAGCGCGAACACCTCACGACCACGCGCCGGCTCGGCCGGATTGGCCCGACCGCTGAGCCGGGTCAACAGCGCCGCCCCGACACCGCCGGCGGCGACCACCGCATCGACGGCCAGCCGCACCACCGACGAATCCGGACACACCGAGGCATTGACCACCGTGACATGGCCGGGTGAGGCGAAGCGTCGGCCCGGGTGGGCGTCGACAATCGCGGAGATCGTCGACGCCCACCCGGCATAGGTGTCACTGTCGTCCTGTCCCACCAGATCGACCGACAGCAGGTGCGTCGGCTTCAGGTGCGCGGTCTGCAGCTGCGCGGACTGCGCCAACTCACCCGACAATCGGGACCAGACCGCACCGTCGACGGCGACCGACACGGTGCCGCTCCCCCGGGAACACAACGCCACCAAACGTTCCGGCGTCACACCCTCCGCTGGCGCCACGAGATGCCCGCCGCCCGACGCCTCGTCGTCGTTGATGACGACGAGGGCGCCGGCACCGGCGAAGACCTCGGCCAGATCGTCCATCAGAACGCCTCGAACATCAGAACGCGGTCAGGTTCTCTTTGAGCGTCGAGCCGGTGTACTCCTCACGGATCAGCCCGCGCCGACGCAGTTCCGGCGCGAGACCGTCGGAGACGAGCGCGAGGTTGTAGCGGGTGGTCGGCAGGTAGAACAGGAATCCGTCACCACCTGCCTCCTCCATGATCTCGCCCATCTTGGCCGCCACGGTCGACGGCGACCCGATCAGACCCATGTCCTTGACCTGGTGGCTCTTCGCCACGACCTCACGCAACGACTCGTCCTCGTGCCCCTCGAACAGTTCCTTGATCGAGGTGTACTCGCCGTTCTGCTTCGACAGGTCGATGTCGCGGATCTTGGTGTCGGGATCGATGTTGCCGAAATCGATACGGCCACCGGAGGTGTAGGACATGTTCCACAGGTTGTACTCGATCGCCTCGTCGGATGCGCGCGAGGCCAGGTACGCCGCGTGCTTCTCCTGTGCCTCCTCGTCGGTGGCCGCGATCGTCGGGGTGGCGATGAACAGAAACTTGACGTCGTCGGGATCGCGCCCGTTGGCGGCGACGCGGGCGCGCATGTCCTCCCGGTACTTCTTCGCGGCCGCCGCGTCCCGGACGATCGCGATCTGCGTGTCGTCGTACTTGGCGGCGAGCGCGCGACCGGCCGGCGAGCTGCCGGCCGAGCAGACCGGGGTTGAGATCTGTGGTCCGGGAACGGTGTTCAACGGTCCGCGGCACTTGAAGTACTTACCGACGAACTCGATCGGATGCACCTTCGTGTGATCGGCGTACACGCCCGTGTACGGGTCGGCGATCACCGCGCCCTCTTCCCACGATCCTTGCAGCTGCTTGACGACGTCGATCCACTCCATCGCCATGTCGTAACGCTCGTCATGGTCGAGATGGCGTTCGTAGCCGAAGTTCTGGGCGACGCGGTCGGTGACGCTGGTGACGACGTTCATGCCCACCCGGCCCTCGGTCAGGTGATCGAGGGTGGTGAACGCACGCGCCGCCAGATACGGCGGGTACTGGATCGTGGACACCGTGGGGATCACACCGATGTGCCTCGTGGCACTGGTCATCAGCGGAACCAGCGGCATCGGATCGTTCTTGGGCGCCATGAACCCACGACGCAGCGACGTCTCCGCCGACTGCTTGTAGGAGTCCTCCACCATCGACGTGTCCTCGATGAGGATGTAGTCGAAACCGGCCCGTTCCAGACTCGTCGCCATGTCGACATAGATGTCGGGCTTCATCCAATCGGTGGCGTTGCTACCGATCCACGGACCGTCGCCGTTGACCGGACTCCACGCATGGATGCCGAACCCGTCGCCGAGAAACCAACCCAGATGGAACATGTCTTCACCTCTCCTGTAAGAAAACTTCGAAATAGCTCAGGCGGCAGCGGTTTCCACTGTCCTGAAGGCCTCGACCAATTGCCTGGTGTAGGCGTGTGACGGTTCGCCCAGAACCGTCGCGGTATCTCCTTCTTCCACCACGACTCCTGCATTCATGACGAGCAGTTCGTCGGTGATGAACGCGGTCGCCGGCAGTCCGTGCGAGATGAACACCAGGCCCAGCGAATGCGACCGAACATACTGTTTGAGCACGTTGAGCACCACGGCCTGTGCCGACACGTCCAGCGCGCTGACCGCCTCGTCGCAGATCAGGATGTCGGGCCGGACGATCAGCGACCGCGCGATCGACAACCGCTGCCGCTGTCCGCCGGACAGTTCGTGCGGATACCGGTCGACGAGCTCCGCCCCGATGCCCAACTCCTCGACGATCGCGTCGACGGCGTCGTCGGCCGCCGCTTTGTCCATCCCACCGAGGATCTGCGCCGGCGTGCGCACCGCCTCCCGGACGGTGTGGCGGGGATCGAAGGTGGTCGTGGTGTCCTGCGCCACCTGCTGAACCGCCCGCAGGAACTCCAGCCGCAGGGACCGGCGCCGCAACTGCCGCAGATCCCGGCCATTGACCAGCACCTGCCCCGATGTCGGGGTGCTCAGACCGACCAGCATCCGCCCGAGACTTGACTTGCCCGAGCCACTTTCGCCGACAATGCCGACCGAGCGCCCGGATTCGAACATCGCGGTCACCCCGTCGAGCGCCGTCACGTGACGCCCGTACGTCTTACGGACGTCGACGACCTCGATCACCGTGCTCATGCCGCCATCTCGTCGTGCGCGCCAACCGAGTCGAGGGTCGGGAGTTCGCGAAGCCCCGCCGATCCCAGCGTCGGCATGCACGCGAGCAGCCCACGCGTGTAGGGGTGGGTGGCCCGGTCGAGGTCACGGGATGCGATGGTCTCCAGCACCGTGCCGTGACGCATGACCATGACCCGGTCGGAGTACCGCCGCGACAGCGCGATGTCATGGGAGATGAACAGCAGCGCCGTACCCTCCTCCCGACTCAGACTCATCATCATCTCCATCACCGTGATTCCCAACGACGCGTCGAGCGCGCTGGTCGGCTCGTCGGCGATGAGCAGCACCGGTTCGGACGCCAACGCGATCGCCAGCATCACCCGTTGCCGCATCCCACCCGATAGCTGCCCCGGCACCGACGACATCACCCGACGCGGGTCGACGATGCCCACCTGTCGCAGCCGCTCCTCGGCGCTCGCCTTGCGCGCCTTGCGAGATCCGTAGGTGGCACGCGGCAGGACACTCAGCAGCTGATTGCCGACGGTGGCGACCGGGTCCAACGAACTCATCGCATCCTGGAAGATCATCGAGATCCCCTCCCGGCGAATCGGAATGCGATTCGGGGACGACTCAAGCAGCGGCCGGCCGGCCAGCGTCATGATCTGCGCCTGCACGGTCCCGACGGCTGGCGAGATGAATCCGCCGAGAGCGTTGGCGATACTCGACTTTCCCGACCCGGATTCGCCGACGATGGCGACCCGCTCCCGCTCGTGCACCGTGAACGACGTCGGGTGCACCTTCTCCACCCCCTGATAGGAGATGCGCAGGTCGGCGACCTCGAGGAGCGCGCTGCGTTCCGCCCGGGCTGCGAACTCGTCGGTCATGCCTGCAGCTCCGAGTAGTCGATGACGTTGTCGGTGCGGAACGCGTACCCGTCGACTCCGGTGGCGAAGGCGTTGAGCGGCTGGACATATCCGATGTAGATGGTCGGCAGCTGGTCCTGCAGCACCTGCTCGGCACCGTTCCAGTCGGTCCACGCCTCGTGGCCGAGCGGGTTGCCTGCGGAGTTGCCATCGGCGATCGCGGTGTTCAGCGGCGCGTAGTCGAAGTCGGGCCAGTTGATCGGCGACCCCGGGGTGTAGAAGAGCGACAGCACATACGAAGGCGACTGGACGACAGCGTAATCACGGCCGAGAGAGGCCTCGAAGGACTTGTTGGCCAAACCCTCCTGGAACACCGCCGAGTTGACCTCGTTGATGGTGACGTCGAAGCCCGCGGCCTTGGCGGCCGTCTGCACCTGCACGGCGGTCTCCTTGAGGTCCGGGACCGCGTTGTTGACCGTCAGGGTGAACTTCACCGGCGTGGTGATGCCGGCATCGCGCAGGATCTGCAGCGACTTCTGCGGGTCGGTCGTGTTGGCGTGCAGGTCATTTCCGTCCCAGCCGGGCAGGGTCTGGTTGAGGATCGTCGAGATCGGGTTCAGCCGACCGTGATAGACGTTGTTCATGATCGACTCGTAGGGCACCGCGCTGGCGAAGGCCTGACGGACCGCGAGGTTGTCGAACGGCGCCTTGGTGGTCAGCAGCGGGATATAGACGTAGGCGTTGGTCGGGACGTCGAAGATCTGCGCGGCACCCGAATCCGCGAGGTCCACCTGGTCGGCCGGACGTAGCTGGGTGGCGATGGCGGCGTCCCCGCTCTTCACCAGGTTGCTGCGTTGGCCCGGGTCGGCGACGACGCGCTGCACGATCCGCTTGACGGCCGGTTCACCGAGTGCGAAACCGGGGTTCGCCTCGTACACCATCTGCTGACCGGGGGTGTAGCCGGCAAGTTTGTAGGCACCGAAACCGAAGTCGGCGTTGTTCTTCGACCATTCGACCGCATACGGATCCTCGGCCGTCGCGTGCTCCTGCAGCACGGTGGAGTCGTAGATGTTGTACGGCGTGTTCGCCAGGAGCGACAGCATCGTGAATCCGTAGGCCGGGTCGTCGACGGTGATCTGCACGGTCGCATCGTCGATCTTGGTCACCTGCGTGTCGGGATCGGTGATCGCCGGCGAGCTGATGAACGGCACGATGGAGGTGTCCACCTTGAACTTGCGCTGCAGGGAGAAGATCACGTCGTCGGCGCTGAGGCTGTTGCCGGCGACGCTCCGGGCGTCGGTATTCAGGTGGAAGGTGTAGACCTTCTCGTCGGGGCTGACGTCGTAGCTCGAGGCGAGCACCGGTTCGAACTTGAACAGTTCCTGGTGGGCGGCCATCCCGTCGGTGCCGGCGACGTAGGGATTGCGGATGAGGGTGGCGCCGGTGTTCATGAAGAACTCGGCGGATTCGTATCCGGTGGCGCTGGTTTCGTAGCTGAAGCTCTGCGGCTGCGCGGCGGTCACGATGACCACGCCGCCCTCCTCGGCGGCGGGACTGCCACCGCATGCGCTGAGGAACGTCACGGCTGCGGCAACCGCCGCCAAGCCGGGGAGCAATCGGGATTTCAATCTCATCGGACGCAAATCTCCATTCGATTCAGTGATGTGATGTGTTGCTGGTCAGTTGACGGTCAACGTCGTCGTTGCTGGGAGATCAGCGTCGTGACCTTCGACGCCGCCCATACCGAATATGCGAGGGCGAGAACCGGGAACAGCGCGGGCCACCACCGGCCCACCGCCGCGTCGGGGGCGGCGCTGGAGAGCATGTTCCCCCACTCTGCCTCCGGCAACGGAATCCCCACCCCGAGGAATCCCAGTCCGGCACAGAAGATGATCGCCATACCGAAGATCGCCGAGGTGTTCTCGATCGTCGAGGCGATCGAGTTCGGGATCACGTGGCGAAGCAGGATCCGCGGCTCGGACTCGCCGCTCATCCGCGCGGCGGTGACATAGCCGTCGGTCCGGGTGCGTAGCACCTCGGTGCGCATCAGCCGCGCCTGGAACGGCATGAGCACCAGGCTCAATGCGCACGTGATGACCACCGCGTTGCGTCCGAAGAAGGACACGATAACCAGTCCGGCGATCATCACCGGCAGCGCCTGGACGAGGTCGATGATCCGACCGGTCATCGAGGCGAGCCGCCCCACCAGGCCCGACTGCGAACCGTACATACCGGCGAAGGTGCCGATGATCAGCGCGAGCACCGTGGCCAGCGCCGTGACCGCCAGCGCGATCAACACGTCGATCCGGAACGCGGTCAGCGTGCGCGACAGGACGTCGAAACCGTTCGAGTCGGTGCCGAACGGATACGCCCCGGACGGGCTTGTCGACGGGGTCCCGACGACATCGGTGGCCGGTTGCGGCGCGATCCACGGACCGATGACCGCCAACAAGATCAGCACACCGAACGGGATCAGACCGACGTACGGGCGAAACCTTACATACCAACCATTCTCGCGGCCAATCGTGCCGTCGACGGGCCGATCGGAAGCGGTGATCGTCATGCTCAGACCTCCTGGTTTCGGGACGCACGACGACGCGGGTCCAGCAGACCGGTGACCACGTCGGTGAGGAAATAGACGGCGAGACAGAGCCCGGCGGTCACGACCAGGAACGACCGCAACGCGTAGACGTCGGATGTGGTCACCGCGTCGACCGCGTACTGGCCCAGACCACCGAGCCCGAAGAGGGATTCGAGGACGACGGCGCCGCCGAGCAACAGCCCGAACATCATGCCCAGCATCGACACGGTGGCCGGCAGCGCCCGCCGGTAGATGCTGACCAGCACAACACGCCGTGGGGCGCCCGAGGCGATACGGAAACGGGTTGCGGGGCTATCAATTTCCTTGTCGAGCGCGAGGATCGTCGTCTTGACCATTATCGCGGCGTGTGCGAAGACCATCACCGCCACCGGCAGGATCAGATGCGAGACGTAGGAGTTCATCGCGGCCGTGTCACCGGCCAGGAGCGAGTCGAGGATCGGGAATCCGGTGACCTTGGGCGGTGCCATCAGAATCGGGTCGAGACGTCCGGAAGGTGCTGGAACCCAGTGCAGGACAGCGAAGAACAGGTACAGGAACGCGATGCCGACGACATATTCGGGGATCGCGCCTGCGGACCGGGCGTAGGTCGCGAGAACCCGCGAGACCGGGTTGTGGGGCCGGGTGACGACCAGGTGTGAAATGAGCAGGCTCACCACGGTGGCGAAGAACAGGCCGGTCGCCACCAGCTCGAGCGTGGCGGGCACCCGAACGGCCATGTCCTCGGCCACCGGGCGTCCCGTCGCGATCGAGTTCCCCAGGTCGAACGTCGCCAGGCTCTGCAGGTAGTGGCCGAGCTGGGTCAGCCACGGATCGTCGAGCCCGTAGCTCGCGCGAGCCTGTGCGAGCGCCTCCCCGGAGAGCCGTCCGCCCGAGGCCGAAACCAGCGGATCGCCTGGGATGAGCTTCACCAGGAAGAAGGCCAGCAGCACGAAAAGCAGGAAGTTGACGATGGTGGTCACCGCCGACCGGAGAATCCAACCGTAGGACCCCAACCCCGGGAGCAACGCGCCGACGTCGAATCTGGCCACCGATCTCTCTGACTTGCCGATGGCGATGGTGGTGTCTGCAGTCACACGGACCCTCCTGGGTGAACATCTGGTTCTGGTGGCCGGAGCTCCTCGACGAGCCCTCGACCCGAGCCGAGACACGATCGTCATCGGGGTTTGTTTCGGTTTCTGCACCCAGCAGTGACCGATCGATTGCGCGGGTTCACACGACGCCAGCAGTGGCATCCGCGCAGGTCAGAGGAATACATTCGATTGCACGCGCAGATATCCGCCAGTTGTGACGCTGGCGACTTGTCAGGACATGCAAGCTTTGGCACTCCTAACATTGAGGAATCCGAAAGTCCGATCGGGGCGGGCGACGATCTTCGAAGTTGGTAAGGCGATACCGTGGCTTTTTCCCATGCTGCTCAACATCCACGCGCGCACGGCGGGTCGGCGCGTGGCCGTCAGGTCTCGTCGCGCCGCGTCCGTGACCTCCTGCTCGCATCGATCCGCACCGGCAGCATCGACGCCGACGCACCGCTCGTCGAAGAAGAGCTGATGCAGATGTTCGACTCCAGCCGCGGGTCGGTACGCGCCGCGCTCGGTGAGCTGAGCGAGGCCGGACGGCTGGTCCGCCGGCCCCGGGTCGGTACGCGACTGCACCGCAAGGACCTCGGCATCCAGTTGGCGGACTTCTCTGGAACCAACGGTCAATCCGTCGAGATCAAGGTCACCGAGCAGCGCCTGGTCCCCACGTTCCCGCTGGTGAGCGAACGGCTCGACATCCACGACGACCATGTCCGGCTGGTCGAGAACATCTTCATCGCCAACGATGAGGTCATCGGTTTGCGCAATGCCTATTTCTCACCGCGATTCGACGCCGACCCCACTGCGCTGGTCGGCGAACCGCTGACGATGGCGAAGACCATCGCCGAGTTCTTCCGTGTCACCCCCGGCACCGCGTCGGTGTCAATCGGCGCGGAACTGTCCGACGACCGCACGAGCCAACTGCTCGGGATCGAACCGGGCCAATCCCTGCTGTCACGCGACGTGGTCTATTCCACCGCCGACGGACGTCCGTTCCAGATCGTGTTCGACCGGTTCCGCGCCGACCGGGTGCGGCTCGAATCGGACCTGGGACTGTCGGATTGGCCCGATCGACGGTGAGCGGATTCGATCCCGCCACAGCTTCTCCAAGGCTCTGACCTGCGCAATCACCCGTCGGTGTGGTGCGGTTCGGTCGGGGTCGGCCGCGCAATGTCGACGTAATTGTCAGGTGATCGGTCGGTAATTCCCGGCACGCAGGCTCGTCGCGGTCCGGATCACCCTACCGGTGGGGGTGATCCGGTCACCGCCTGCACCGAACACCTGATCACCACGAATGGACAGTGAGCACACCATGACCACTTCGACCGAAATCGATCCGGCCGAACTGCGCAGCGCATTCGGCGCCTTTCCCACCGGTGTCGTCGCGCTCGCCGGGATGACCGGCGACGACCCGACGGTACTCGTCGCATCGTCGTTCGCCGTCGGCGTGTCGCTATCGCCGCCGCTGGTGATGTTCGCGGTGCAGCAGTCGTCGTCGACCTGGCCGCTACTGAAGCAGGCACCTGCGCTGGGAGTCTCGGTGCTCGGCGAACATCACGCACCGGTGGTGCGACAACTCGCCGCCAAGGACAAGGCCAACCGCCTGGCCGGTGTGGCGACCACGGTGCGAAGCAGCGGCGCGGTGTTCCTGAGCGGTGCGCCGGTGAGTTTCGAATGCGCGTTGGAGAGCTCACACATCGCCGGCGATCACGAGATCGTCGTGCTGCGGATCATCGATCTGCTCAACGATCCGGCCCAGCAGCCCATCATCTGGCACAAGTCGTCGTTCATGCGGTTGAGCGCGTAGGACAACGACCCGCACTGCGGTCCGCGGAACGCCGACGACGCCGGGGTCCCCCAGTTCGTCCGCAATCGCGCGTATCGTCCTCGCCAGGCATATTCGCGACTGGAAGCGGGCTGTCATGGGCAGACACTCAGTACCTGACGACGGCACCTGGCCGGGTGACGCGATCACGGTCGATGCGATCACCGGACACAATGCGATGTCGGCCGGTGACGGCGAAAGTCGGCCGCGCCGAAGATATGTCGACCATGGGGCCTCGCACAGCCTCGACGACCGACCGGACGCGAGACCGTTCTCGCCTTGAGCGACACCGCGGGCGACGACGTTCCGCACGTCTATCTCGACCATCTCACCGATCAGCTGGACGGTGAACGCGCACGACAGGTAACGCTGACCGCGCGGGCCGAGACGATCGTGAAAACGGTACTCGCCCTGCTCACGGTGGTGATCGCGGTGTTGGCGTTCGTCTTCGGCGGCGCCGTCGAGTTCCGTCCGCATGCCGTGACCGTCGCGGTGGTGGTCGTCGCGATCCTCGTCGGGATCGGCACGCTCGTCGCCGGTACGTTTGCCCTGACCCTGCCACCGGCCGATGCCGGGACTCGGCTGGACACCCTCAACGGCATGGCGAGTGAGTACTGGTGGCTGACACACGATCCCGGCGATGCCCTGTTCACGGTTGCGCGCCGCAAGTTCGAATCGATCGCGGTGTTGCGCACCGCGAACCGGCAGCGAACGACATTGTGCCGCACGGCTCTCTACGGTCAGCTCGCCACCATGGCGGTGCTGTCGGCGGCGGTCATCGTCGAGATCATCGCCCGTGCATGACTTGGGCGTTCCGCGGAACGTCCTACAGGTCGTCGGCGGTGATCAGGCCGTCCTGGATGGCCCGCGCCACCAGCGCGGCCTTCGTCGGCGCGTCGCGGCCGGCCGCAGCATACTTCGCGCGAATGCGGCCGAGGTGGGTCTTCACCGTTCCCGGGGTGATGAACAGCCGTTTGGCCACCAGTGCCTGGGATTCCGTCTGAAACCAGCTGATCAGCACCTCCCGCTCACGCGGTGAGAGCATCGGCCGGTTCACCGCCTCGTCGCTGTTCATCGCTTTCGCCATCGTCGGCCCCAGATACGGCTGATCGGTCCGCGCGGCGTGGATGGCGGCGATGAGATGTTCGCGCCCTTCGGCTTTCGACAGATAGGTCACCGCACCGAGGTCGAGGCATTCCAGCACCAGACTGCTCCCGGTGTGCTGGGAGAACACGATGACGCGGTACCCGTCCTCGGACAAGCGATGCAGCGCATCAAGATCCGGAGCCCGCCCATCGAATTGGAGATCCAACACCACGACGTCGACGTCATGGTGTCCTTCGTAGAACGAGGCCGGACTGAGATAGGAGCCGGTGATCACGATCGGCGGATCGGCCTGCGCGCACCACCCGGCGATGCCCTCGTGGATGATCGCGTGATCGTCGATCAGCCCGATGTGGATCGGCTCGGTCATCGTGGCACACTCCTCACGTCGGCGGGCAGGGGCAGTTCGAGTTCGACCCAGGTGAGATCACCGGCGACGGCGGGGACGATCCCCATGCCCGCCTCGATGGCGTCGCGCGTGGCGCCCGGACAGTCACACACCACGCTGACCGTGATCGTCTCGGCGGTCGCGGTGAACACGATACGCGCCCGAGACCTCGCCCCCGCCAACGCCATCGACGCGATCGCCAGCAATTCGTCGCGCAATTCCGGCGGGACGTCGGGCAGGGTCGTGCCGGCGTCGACCGTCACCGTCACCCCGCGGTCCTCGGCCTTGCCGATCATCGGCTGCAGTTCCTGCAGCAAGGGGTGATCGGTGTTGTCGGACTGGGCGAACAGCCGACGCAGCCGCGCGCCTTCGATCAGCGCGGCGGCACGCAGTTGTGGATCGGTCGGATCGGTCACCGAATCACGCAGACGCTCCAGCAACGGCACCAACGACTCCGACAGTGCGGCGTAATTGGCCGCGGTATCCGCGGCCAGCGCCCGCTCCTCCGCCTCGGACGCCCATCGTCGAACATGCTGATCGTTCAGCGTTTTCGCGGTCTGTGCCGCAGTCACCAGTGACGTGGTGAACACGAGTGCCAACGCCTGCAGGAGCGCCACGGCGACGAAGCCGTAGCCGATCGAAACCACACTCTCCCGGTCCGGCAACAGGATCAGCAATGATGCCGACCCGATCACCCAGAGCGCCGCCAGCGCCGTGAGGCTGCGAGCGATCGGGAAACGATACGTCAGGGCGACGATCAACCATCCGAGAGTCCCCAGTGCCCAGTCGCTGCCGGAGTTCAGACTCGATGTGGCCAGCAATATCTGCTGGACGGGAATCACCGCGATGGTGGCGGCACAGCACGCCCAGATGATCGACGACGATACCGGGTGGGCGACGGCATACCCGGCGATCGCAATGCATACGACGCAGACAAGCAGGAGCAGCGCTTGGGCCAGTGGGTAATCCGTCTCACCCACAATCGCGCGCGGTGCCTGCGATCCGACGATGACCGTGGCGATCGCGATCAGCCCGTAGCCGAATCCATGCAGCAGTCGTTGGGCCGACTCGACACGGTCGTCGAGTTCGCGACTGCTCTCCGTCGTCGCCCACTGCAGGACGATCGTGGTCCCCGAGCCGGGCCGACTGTTGATGCGGGCCAGACCACCGATGTCGGACATCCGGCCGCGGATGGAGTTGCGCACGCCGAATCGTCGAGCGACGCCGTCGGAGCCGACGTCGAAGCCGATACCGTCGTCGGTGACGGTCACCGACCGTTCCGTCACCGTCACGGTCACCGACGATGCCCGCGCATGGCGATCGACGTTGGTGAGCGCCTCCCGGGTGGCGCCCTCGACGGCGTCGACGATGTCACCGGCGAGCCACAGCTCGTCGACGCCGTCCAGACGCGTCGGCGTCGTCACGTGGCAGCACAGCTCCCGCAGTCGCTCGACCAGATCGACCCGTTCGTCGTCGAGGGGCGACGGCGCAGCGAAAGCGTTGATGGTGGCCAGATCCCGGTCGACCTGCCGGGCCAGAACGTCAGGGTTGGTGGTGGCCCCCTGCCCGACCATCAGCAGCGTCGACGCCGCGGTGTCGTGCATGATCGCGCAGTGCCTTCGCGCCAGCCGGTGCCGGGCGATGGCGACCGACCGGCTGACCTCATCGTCGGCGGACGCGATGAGCATGCCGTCGGTCAGTGTCGCGGCCCGCAAGACAACCCGCCGGAACATCGCGACGAGCAGCCAATCGACAGCGAGGAAGTCGAAGCTGTACACGGTCCACGGGTCGGCAGCGCCCGGAACACGGAGGGTGCCGATGGCCCACGCGCCCGCGGTGACCAGCGCGGCGAGTGCGGACCAGCGTGTCGGGTGGGCGATGCCGAAGGCGATGATCGCCGTGCTGGACACTCCGAGCATCGGACTCACGTCGGTGATGAACGGGGTATCGGAGACGAGCCATGGTGTCTGCAGGAGGTAGATCGCGACCACGGTCACGTCGGCGACCGCCCACCGGACACCCAGACGGCGCGATGCGAGCCGGAAGGCCGACCACAGCGCCATCAACGAGCTCATGACCAGACCGCGCGCCGGCACGGCGGGTTCGATGAACGTGAACGCCGCAACCGCGATGCACACGAAGTGCAGGAGCAGCAGACCGATCCGCTCGGCTTGCCGGCTCAGGACGCGATAGGTCTCGCCGGGTGTGGCGTCACCCGGCGACCTCCGGCCCCTGCTCGACACACGCGTCCTCCGTCACGAAACCCTGTTCCGGGAGGTTATCTCGGGCCGAGAACACATGGGTGTACTCCGTTATGGGGATACCCGCGGTCACAGGCACTTCGGTAGGCTCGCAGGGGTGCTGAATCTGGTCATGTCGGTGGGCTCGGTGCTGCTCAGTGGCGCTGCGGGCGTGGCCCGGGCACCGGTGCCCTTACAGCGGGAGCTGACCACCGAGCTGCGCGAGACGAACGACGCGGCGATCGCGCTCCTCGCCGGGCTGTCGGTGCACCTCGAAGCCGTCCTGCACCACGTGCGGGAGGCCGAGTTCGAATGGTCCGGACGCGGCCACGACCCGACCCGATCCTCGCTGGAGGCATGCGCCCGCGAGCTGGCCGCGTTCAACGCCGATGTCGAGGAGATCGCACGCCACGCCGAGCGCTACCAGGACGTCGCGCGGCGCATCGACGGTGACGTCGATCCGTTCGCGGTGTCGGATCGGGCGGTGGGTGATGTTCAGGACGGCATCGTCGGGGTCGCGGGGCGGATCCAGCGACTGTCACGGTCGACGGCGAACTGATCCGCCGCCGACCGTGACCTGAGCGCTGAGACCTGGGCGCTGAGACCCCTTCGGACCTAGACCCCGGCCTCGATCTCCGGCAGGCTCGCCACCACGGCGGCCCGCAGATCCTCGGCGGTGGTGACCGTGTCGATCACTGCGCGCGACGCGTCGTCGGCGGTGTCGATGATCCCGATCAGCAGATATTCGGGACGCAGCCGACGGTCCCCGCGCTCGCGCGCGAACTCGACGGCCTTGGTGAACGCCTCGCGGGTCGGCGGAGCGAACCGCGGACGCATCCCACGGCCGCGCGGTCCGCGGCGCCCACGTCCCGGCTCCCAGGGGCCCTCGTCGTCGCCGAAGGCTGCCGGCCCGAAACCTCCAGGCCCGAACGGTCCGGGACCGAAGCCACCGCGTCCTCCGGGTACCCCGGGTCCGAAGCCGGGGCCGAAGCCGGGCCGGCCCATGTCCCGGGGGTCGAAGCCTTCGGGCCCACATTCGTCCTGCCACGGCCCACGACCCCGGTGCGGGCCATGCCCGTGTCCGTGTCCGTGCCGGTGGCCTCGGCCGCGTCCGCGGCCCTCGGGTCCGCCGCGTCCACGGCCGCGTCCCCGTCCACGGTCGGGGCGTTCGGCCCAGCCTTCGGACAGGTCCTCGCCGAAGCGGTCGCGGACCGCCGCGCGTACCTTGTCGAGGTCGATGCCGATGCTGCGCAGGGCTTCTCGATCCTCGTCGTAGCGTTGTGCCGCAGACTCCTCGTCGGTGAGGTCGGGAGTCGCGGTGTTGTCGTCGTGCTCGGCGTGGTACTTCTGCGCCGCCTCCCGTGCGGTCGCCAGGGTCAGCCCCTGCTCGGCGAGCAGTGAGAAAAGTGGCGTCCGGGCGTTGCAGAGCATGCCCAGGATGAGGTGGTCGTTTCCGAGCTGCCGGTGACCGAGGTCAGCGGCCTCCTGCGTGGCAAAAGCCAGCAGCATTCTGTCGTCGCGGTTGAATCGCTCAAACATTGTTGTTGTCTCCTTCTGGCCCGCTCGTGCGGGCTTCGCGATGTGCATGTTTCTGGTGCACGGCCTGCCGGCTGATCTGCAGAACCTCTGCGATCGACTGCCAGCTCCATCCGTTCGCACGGGCGTTGGCCACCTGGACGTCCTCGAGACGGTCGGCCAGGGTGCGCAGCGCCCGGACGGCGGCCAGACCCCGGGCGGGATCGTCGCTTGCTGCCGCTCCCGCGATGTCGGTGGGGTTCTGTTCGTCGTGCATGGTGTCAGGTTATGTTGACAATCGCGTCGTGTCAAGAATTATTGACAATGAGAACCCAGCTCCGCCCACCGGAGCCGGATTAATACGATCCGCTACTCGTTGAGAATCGACTCGCTGATGTTCATCCGCGCAGCACGCCGGGCCGGCAGCAGCGCGCCGACGATACAGAGCGTGCACGCGATCGCGACGAACTGCAGCGTCGACGGTCGCGGGGAGAACATGATGTCGATCGACGTCGTCGCCGTGAGGATCTTGTTCGACAGCAGGTGCAACGCGAGGCCGAGCACGATCCCGGTGACCGACCCGATCAGCGCGACGGCGGCGGCCTCGGCGACCACCATCCTCGACACGAACCGGCGCGATGCCCCCATGGCGCGCAGCACCCCGAGTTCGCGTCGTCGTTCGATCACCGACAGCAGCAGCGTGTTCAGCAGCGCGATCGCGGCGGCCAGCGCGACGATCCACTGTATGGCGACCGTGAACGACCCCGCCTGCTGCGCCTGGGCCTGCGCCGCCGCGAGCGCCTCGGCCCCGGAGTGAATGTAGATCGGTTTGCCGCCGGCCAGCTGATGCGAGCCCGCGATCTCCTCGAGCCGCTGCCGGATCTGGGCCTGGTCGGCGGCGGGGTCGGTGGAGACCTGCAGATAGGTGTCGCCGGTCCGGTCGAACCACGTGGCCAACAACGAGTTCGCCATGGCCGCGGTACCGGAGTCGATCGAGAGGTAGTCGACGGTGTCGCGGACGACGACATCGTGGTACCCGGTCGGTGTGGCGAGCGTGATGGTGTCCCCGACCCCCACGCCCAGCGTGCGGGCGAGCATATTCGACAACACGATGCCGTCGCCGGCAAGTATCTGCTGCAACGCTTGCGGATCGGTCTTGCGCATGAACGGGGCGAGCGACTCGGGCTCGAGGCCCTGCACCAGAATCCGCGCCTCCCCGACGTTGACGTTGGCCCACTGTCCGCCGACGACCCGGGTGACACCGGGGATCGCCGATACCTCGGTCTCGATGTCCGGGGGCAGGGCCGGTCCGGTCGGGATCGCGGCCGCGTCCGCCGACGACACGTAGAAGTCCGGATCGGCGAGCCCGTCGAGCGACGACGAGATCGAGCTGACCAGATTGTCCAGCGCTCCCGACGTGCCCATACCGACGGCGATCGCGACCGCCACGGTCATCAGCGTGGCCCACGCCCGACGCGGTGCACGCTCGGTGTTCACCGCCGCCAGCTGTCCCGGCCCGCCGAATCGCCGCGACAGCGCGACGACGCCCGCGACCAGCGGACGGGTCAGCGCATAGCACAGCAGCAGGCCCCCGACGGCGTAGACGACACCGGCCAGGATCGCCGGACGATCGGGCACGCGGGTCGCCACCAGCCACGACGCCACCAGTAGCGCGACGCTGACGATCCCGACGATCCACACGACCCGGCCGCGCTGCGCCGACGCGTCGGCCACCTCGCCGGCGGTCATCGCCTCCACCGGCGACACCGCGAACACCGACCGCGCGGCCAGCGATGTCGCCGCGACGCAAGCGAGGACACAGGCGATCACGGCGATGACCGGCGCATACACCGGCAGGTGATAGCTGACCGTGACGGTCATCGCCTCCATGTTCGCCTGGGGTGCGCGGCTGATCACCCACCGGCCGGCCAGCATGCCCAGCGGCAGCCCGATGAGCCCACCGGCCAGGCCGAGCAGCGCCGACTCCCCGAGCAGGTCGCCGACCATGTGTCCGCGCCGGGCGCCGAGCGCACGCATCATCGCCAGTGATCGCCGGCGGGACGCCACGGCCATGTTCATCGTGTTGAACACCAGGAAGCCGGCGATGACCAGAGAGATGGCCGAGACGAGCAGCGTCGCGTCGCGGGTGACCGAACTGGCCACCTCGGCCTGCTTGGCGCGGAAATCCGGGTCCACGACGACGGCCCGTCCGTCGACGACCCGCGACACCTCCGCCTTCAGCGCCGCGACGTCCGCGCCGGGCTTCGGAACGATGAGGATCGAGTCGAGTCGACCCTCCTGCGAGGTCAGCCGTTGCGCTAGCCCGAGGTAGGCGAATGCGAAGTTGCCGCCGTTGAGCACCGTCCCCTGATCGCCGTCGACCACCGAGACGACCCGCACCGCAACATCGTTGATCGTCAGCTGCTGGCCCTCGTACAGCCCGGTCGCCGCGCCGACGACGAGCCCGTCGGCCAGGTCACGTTCCCCGAGTCCCGACGATCCCTGGTCCGAAACGGCTTGCCGCAGTTCACCGGACAGCGCGGTCGCGCGGAAATCCGAACCCAGCAGCGCGATCTCGTGGCCGTCGACGACGACGGAGTCGCGGATCAGCGGCACCACCGATTTCGCGTCCGGCACCTCTCGGCGGATCTCGCCGGCGAGACCCTCGTCGATGCCGGAGTCCGCGATCGCTGCGACCTCCACCTGCGCGGAACCGGCGATGGCGGCGTTGACCTGACGTACCGACTCGGTGAGCGATCCGAAGGTGCCGAGCACCGCGATCAGCAACCCGGACGCGACGACGACCACCATCAGCGACGTGAGCACCCGCAGCCGGTGGGTGCGGATCTCGCGCAGGTTGAGGACCCGGATCCGCGTGAGCGCGGCCCCGATCGATGCGATCACGCGATCTTCCCGTCGCGCACCGTGATCGTCGTGTCGGCGACGGAGGCGGCGTTGGGGTCGTGGGTCACCATCACGACCAGGCGGTTCGGGGTGTCGTGGGCGACCTCGGAGAGCAGGTCGAGGACCGATTGGCCGGTCTTGGAGTCGAGGTTGCCGGTCGGTTCGTCGGCGAGCAGGATCGTCGGGTCCATGATCAGCGACCGCGCGATCGCCACCCGCTGCATCTGTCCGCCCGACAGTTCGGCGGGTCGATGATTGATGCGGTCACCGAGCCCGACCCGTTCGAGCAGTTCGATCGCGCGGGGTCTGGCCTTGCGCAGCGACTGGCTGTCGAGCAGGCGCGGCAGCGCGACGTTCTCCCACGCCGACATCGTCGGGACCAGGTTGAAGAACTGGAACACGAAGCCGACGCGGTGGCGGCGGAACGCGGACGCATCTTCGTCGTTGAGCGATCCGAGGTCGACTCCGTCGACGGTGATGGTGCCCGACGTCGGAGTGTCGAGAGCGCCGAGGACGTGCAGCAGGGTGCTCTTGCCGGCGCCGGACGGACCGACGACCGAGGCGAACTGCCCGCCGTCGAGACTCAGGTCGAGGCCGTCGAGGGCCCGTACCCGCTCATCACCCAAATGGTACTCACGCACCAGATCGACGGCTTGGACCAGTGGCACCCCCATGACGTCGCGCACAGCGCATAGTAAACCACTGCCGACCGAGACCCGACCGGTCTAGGAGGTCGTCAACGCCGCCGTCCAGTGCCCGTTGGCGAAGAACTCCTCGATCACCGCGGTCGCCTCGGTCAGGTCGAACCCCTGGGTGGCGAGCCAGTCGTCGTCGAAGTAGGTGTTGCCGTAGCGGTCGCCGGAGTCACACAGCAGGGTGACCACGCTGCCGGCGTGGCGGGCGGCGGCCATCTCGGAGACGAGTTGCAGCGCGCCCCACATGTTGGTCCCGGTGGACGCGCCGACCCGGCGGCCGAGACGGTTGCTGACGCAGCGCGCGGTGGCGATCGACGCCTCGTCGGGCACGCCGATCATCCGGTCGATGACCTGGGAGATGAACGACGGCTCCACTCGCGGGCGGCCGATGCCCTCGATCCGCGAACCGATCTCGGAGGTGAGCGACCCGTCGGAGGTCTCATAGGCGGGCAGGAACACCGAGTTCTCCGGGTCGACGACGGCCAGCCACGTGGGATGACGCCGGTAGCGCAGGTAGCGGCCCAGCGTCGCCGAGGTGCCGCCGGTGCCCGCCCCGACGACGATCCACGTCGGCACCGGGTGATCCTCCTCGGCCATCTGCGCGAAGATCGACTCGGCGATGTTGTTGTTGCCCCGCCAGTCGGTGGCGCGCTCGGCCATCGTGAACTGGTCGATGAAGTGCCCGCCGAGTTCGGCCTCGAGGCGCAGCGCCTCGCCATACACGTCACCGGGCCGCTCGACGAAGTGACACCGGCCGCCCTCGCGTTCGATGAGCGCGGACTTCGACGGTGACGTGTTCGACGTCATCACCGCGATGAACGGCACCCCGATCAGGTTCGCGAAGTAGGCCTCACTGACCGCGGTCGACCCCGACGACGCCTCGATGACGGTGGTGCCCTCGGTGACCCAGCCGTTGCAGATCGCGTAGAGGAACAGCGATCGCGCCAGCCGGTGCTTCAGCGACCCGGTGAGGTGCGTGCTCTCGTCCTTCAGGTACAGGTCGACGCCGACCTCCGACCCGGATCGGTCGGTCCAGCGCGACCACGCCGGCAGTTCGACGCGCAGCAGGTGGGTGTCCGCGCTGCGCCGCGCGTCGGCCTCGATCAGCCGGACCGCGTTCTCCGCCCACGACCGGTCGGCACGATGGTCGACAACCCTGGTCGGCTTCATGGCGGCATCAGTTTCCGCGCAGCTTGGCCTGCAGTTCGTCGTGGCGTTGCCGCCGGTCCGCGTCGACGGCGGCGATCTGCGAGTTCACCCGCAGTCGCAGCGACTTGAACAACACCATGCCCAGCGGCAGGGCGATCAGCACGGAGAACACGGCTGCGACCAGAAGCGGGATCTGCACCCCGACCAGGGCGCCCACACCCATGATGACGGCGGCGAGCGCGACCACCAGCCCGAGTCGTGCCACCGTGTACAGCGCCACCGAGAGCGCCACACTGCCGACCGTCGGCGGCTTGCCGGTGCCGGCGCCCTGGGCTGCGGTGATATCGGTTCCCTTGTCCTTGCTCACGGGTCCAGGGTACTGCCCGCGGATAACCCGATCATCGCGTCCCGACGGCACCCGATGCCCGGTTTGGCGCTTTTGCACTCTCTTTACCAATTGCTGACGGTTCGAGTACCCGGGCATTCGGCGTGTATCCATGGAGTCGACCCCGCTATTCATCGTTGCCGGCGGCGACAACACGTCGGCAGAGATCAAGTCGGCAGAGATAAGAGGACACCGTGACCATCATCGATACAGCCAGCACCACCGGCCTCATCACCCCGGGTCTCGCGAGCCAGCACACCCTGACCCCCGGCCAGGTCGCCGCCATGTTCAACGTCAATCCCAAGACCGTCGCGCGCTGGGCCAGTTCGGGGCTCTTGGGTTCGATCCGCACCCCGGGTGGTCATCGTCGTTTCCGCGAGTCCGACGTTGTGGAGCTGCTCAACCGCCGCACCCGCTGACCAGACCCGCCCGAAACGGGCGGTGACCTGATGTCATGGCACCCTCACGCGTACGCTGGTCTGTGTACGGGAGGTTGCCATGACATTTCTGTTTGCGGTGATCGGCATTGCAGCGATCGCGTTCCTGTTGTGGCGCGCGTTCGGCCCTCAGGCTGCCGACGCCGACGAGCGGACCGAGCGTCCGGTGCGACGGCCATCGGGGCCCGTCGGACCCGACGACGACCCCGATTTTCTGCGCGACCTGGACCGTCGTAGCCGCGGCGCCAACGGTCCCGACGGCGACGACGCCTGACCCGACTGCCGACACCCCCCGCAAGGCCGTCTTCCAGCCCAGCGACGCACCGCTGAACCCTACCTCGGGGTAGGGTAATCTCTCTCCATCACGCAGGAGGGCCCATCACCCATGGGCTGTCGGCGAAAGGTGCGCCACATCAACGAATCATGCGGGGGATGATCGCCGATGCCATCCGGTGACCACGGACCGGGGTCGATCTCCGACGACGACCCCAGTTTCGCACAGAAACTGGGGTATCTGTTCGAGCACTCCCGAGACGAGAACGGTGTCCCCTACACCGGCAAGAAGATCGCCGAGCGGGCCAACCGTCTGGGCTACTCGCTGTCGGACGCCTACATCTCACAGCTGCGCACCGGCAAGGCGCGCACGCCGTCGTTCCGCACCGTCGAGGCGATCGCGCGGGCCTTCGACGTCAGCGTCACCTATTTCCTCGCCAACCCCGAGGAGGATCTCGACCGGGTCCGCCAGCAGCGCGACTACGTCGCCCTGCTCGCGACGACCGGCACCTTCCTGTCCGGCGCGGATGTCGGACGGCTGGACCCCGACACCATCGACGTGCTGATCGACCTGCTCAAAGTGGTCAAGGCACGCGCGATCGATAACCCCGACCATACGAACGAGGGGCCGTCAGCCCCGCAGGATCACAGTCCCGCGTAGGAGTGCAGGCCGCTGACCACCAGGTTGATGGCGAACAGGTTGAACAGGAGCGCGACGAAGCCGGCGATGTTGATCCAGGCGGCGGCGTGGTTGCGCCATCCGGCAGTCGCGCGGGCATGCAGGTAGGCCGCGTAGATGACCCACGCGATGAACGACACGGTCTCCTTGGGGTCCCATCCCCAGAACCGGCCCCAGGCCGCCTCAGCCCAGATCGCGCCGCAGATGACGCCGAGACCGAACAGCGGGAACCCGAACACGACGGCCTTGTAGGCCAGCCGGTCAAGCGTGTCGGCGCTCGGAATCCGGTCGACGACGCGGCGCACGCCGGCGACGAATCCGGTGCCTGCAGCGCCGGGGTCCTCGCTCTCCGGGCGACCCCACCGCATCTTGATCAGGTAGAGGATGCTCGCCACACCCGACACCAGCAGCACCCCCGAGGACACCGAGATGATCGAGACGTGGATGGCCAGCCAGTAGGACTTCAGCGCGGGCACCACCGGCGCGGCCTGCGTGTAGAGCCACCGGCCGCCGATGAACATCAACAGACTGACCGGCAGCAGCACGAAACTCAGCAGCGGACGGTGTTCGGGTTTGCGCAACACCACCAGCCCGGCGACGACGCACGCGGCGCAGGTCAGCGAGATGAACTCGTACATGTTGCCCCACGGCGGGCGTCCGGTGGCCATGCCGCGCAGCACGATCGAGGAGATATGCGCGATCAGGCCGACGATGACGACCGGGTAGGCCATATTGCCCACACGCTCACCGAGACTGCGGCGGGGTGCCTCGTCGATCCGGCCGGGCGCCCGCTCGTCGACCGCGACCGACGACCCTGCGCCGGCGGTGACGAGCTGCGCCGACGACGCGAGCTTGCGGCTGCGTGCCCCGGCCAGCGCGGCGAGGAACAGGATCATCGCGAGCACGTAGACGGTGATCGCGGTGCCGAACAGCAGGTCGGAATACCGGGCCAGGGTCTCGTCGATGTGGATCGAACCGGTGTTCATCGCACTCGTTCTCCAGTTCCTCTTCCATCCGTCCGCGGACGGACCGGCTACAGACGCCGGGTCAGCCGATTGCGGGGCCGTCCGGCCGGGTCGTCGGGATCGGTCAGCAGACCCGCGGCCTGCTCCTCGAAGCCCTCGCCCCATCCGGCCTGATCGGTCCGCGCCAGGCCGGCGATTTCTACTACAGTACGTCGTTCGGTGGTGTTCGGAGAATCCGAGTCACCGGAGATCTGCGCGGTGACCGGCGTCAGCCGCGCCCAGATCCGGCGACGACGGATGAGCAGCGAGACCAGCAGCCCGCCCAGCATGGCGATCGCCGACACCAGTACCCACACCTGCGCCGGGTCGTGGGAGACCTGCACCGACACCCAGCGCTGGTAGCCGTCGAAGCTGACGACCGTGCCGTCGGGAAGGGTCTTGCTCTGCCCCATCGCGAGGTTGACCTGGGCCTGCCGTGTCAGCCGCCCCTGGTCGACGAGGGTCTGATCGAGCGCGTAGACGTTCTGTGGCTTGCCGGTGTCCAGACCGGTGTCGCCCTCGTAGATGCGGATCGCGACGTAGGGATCTTTCGGTTCGGGCCCTGAGGACTGCAGCAGCGTGCCCTGGAAGGACGCCGTCGGCGCGAACAGACCCTCGAGCGCGATCTGGTGTTTGCGGCGCTCGTCCTCGTTCGGGTAGAGACCGGCCGGGGTGTCGAAGCGGGCCGCACCCGACGACAGCATCGTCTGCAGTTCATCGGGGACGAACAGCACCGTCTGGGTGCGCTTCTCCCCGTTCGGGAAGGTGACCGTGAAGGTCGGCGCGAACCCGTTGCCGAGGACGTAGACACGGTCGCCGGCGATGCGCAGCGGTTCGTTGACGCGGATCGTCGTCGTCTGCCAGGTCGACGGATCGGTCTGTGTCACGCCCTCGGTGTAGCGCACGTCGGCGGTGTACATGTCGGGCTGCCCGCTGGGCAGGAAGGTCGCGTCGAAACTGTCGATACGAAAGCAGAACGGCGACAGGTCGGTGCCGTCGACGAGGTTGCCGGCGCGGAACGAGTCGTAGACCGCGGTCGAGGTGTTGCACAGGCCCTGCTCACCGTCGGCGACCAGGCTGCGGGTGCCCTCGTAGCCGTAAAGCTTGCCGACCGCGATCGACACGAGCAACGCCAGCAGTGCGAAGTGGAAGACCAGGTTGCCGAACTCGCGCAGATACCCCTTCTCCGCGGAGACCTCGACAGCGCCGTTCGGATAGGCCTTCGACGGCTCGCGCACGGTCGTGGTGGTGCGCCAGCCGCGCAGGTTGCGGGTGATGTGCGCGGCGACGGCCTCGGGGTCGCCGTCGACCTCGTGCTCGACGTGGCGCGGCAGGCGCTTGAGATTGCGCGGCGCGGCGACGGGTTTGGTCCGCAGGCTGTGGAAGTGCTCGATCATCCGCGGCGTCAGGCAACCGACCAGCGACACGAACAGCAACACGTAGATGGCGGTGAACCAGGTGCTGGAGAAGACGTCGAACAGCTGCAGCCGATCCATCCACTCGCCGAGAGTGCCGTGGTCGGCGATGTAGGCCAGCGTCTTCTGTTCGTTGAGCTCGCGCTGCGGCAGCAGGGCGCCCGGGATCGCGGCCAGCGCCAGCAGGAACAGCAACACCAGCGCGGTGCGCATCGAGGTCAGTGACCGCCACAGGTTGCGGGCCGGCCACCACAGCCGCCGTAGCGCCCAATGCGGCCGCGACGGCTCGGGCGGGGTGTCGATCTGCGGTGCCCCCGCGATGTCGGTGTCGGTCATACGGGCAGCTCCGTATCGGTGATGAAGGCGTCACGCACCCAGACGATGAACTGATCCCACAGCCCGGTCACCAACGCGACGCCGACGGCGATCAGCATCACGCCGCCGAAGACCTGGATGGTGCGGGCATTGTTACGCAGCCAGCCCAGCGATCGCAGCGCCCACGCCGACGAGAACGCGAGCACCACGAACGGGATACCGAGGCCGGCGCAGTAGGCGACGATCAGCGCGACACCCTTGGCGGCGGTCGCCCCCTCGGTGCCGCTGGCGGTGGCGATGACCGCGGCCAGCGTCGGGCCCAGGCACGGCGTCCAGCCGAGTGCGAACACCGCGCCCAGCAGCGGCGCGCCGACGATGTTGGACATCTGCCGGGGCGCGAACCGGAACTCGTGCTGCATCGCCGGGACCAGTCCGATGAACACCAGGCCCATGACGATGGTGACGACACCGCCGACGCGCTGCAGCAGATCCCGGTTCACCACAAAGGTGCTGGTGATGCCGAGGACGGTGGCGGTGGCGGCCACGAAGATGACGGTGAACCCGAGCACGAACAGGCCCGCGGCGATCGCGACCCGCGAGCGGCCACGTTTGGCCGGTTCACCGACGGTGACCGCGGGCGCTTCCGCCCCGACCAGGCCGGCCAGATACGACAGGTATCCCGGGACCAGCGGCACGACACATGGGGAGGCGAACGAGACGAGTCCGGCGATGACGCACGCGGCCAGCGCCAGCAGCAGCGGGCCGCTGGTCACCGTGGTGGCGAAGGTCTCGCCGATGGCGGCCTGGGGTGCGAGGGTCGTCATCGTCAGGGCCTGCCCGCGGTGGGTGTCGCCGAGCCCTGGGTGCTCGCTGCCGGCGATTCCGCCGCGACGTCACGCACGACCGCGCCGAGTTCGTCGGCGCTGACGGCCTTGAGGAACACCGCCGCCGGGCGGTGCTGCCGGTCGAGCACGACCGTCGTCGGGACCACCGCGGTGGGGGTGGTCATCGCGGCCAGCGTCATGCCGTCGAAGTCGTAGATCGAGGGGTAGCCGACGTTGCGGTCGGCGACGAAGTCCTGTGCCGACTGCCGGTCGTCACGCAGGTTGATGCCGAGGAAGGCGACGCCGTCGCCCTTGGTCTCGTCGTAGACGCGTTCGAGGTCGTCGGCCTCGGCACGACACGGTCCACACCACGAACCCCACACGTTGATGACGACGACCTTGTCGGCGAACTGCGGATCGCTCAGCGAGATGGTCTCGTCGGAGGTCAGCTCGGGGCCGGACAGGTCGGCGACCTGTTTGCGGTCGGCGACCGGATAGGTGATGACGGTCTGACCGCCCGGGGACACGAACTGAAAGGTGTCCCCCTGCGCGACCGCGTCGTCGCCGGTACCGCAGCCGGTGATCAGTCCGATCAGAGCTGCCGATACCGCCACCAGCAGGGAGAACCTTCGCACGTACGTCGTCCCTACGCCCCGGTTACCAGCGGGTCCGACGCCCCGGCCGGCTCGGAGTAGATGATGTCGACGAGGGCGTCGCCCTCGTAGATGAGGCTGGTCAGCGAGGCCAGCGAGCACTGCCGACGACGCGGGTCGTGCCACAGCCGCTGACCCTCGAGGAATCGGCGCAGCGTGTAGACCGGCAGCTGATGGCTGACGCAGACGGCCTCGTGGCCGCGTGCGGCGTCACGGGCCGTGTTCGCCGCAGCGAGCATGCGGTGGGCGAGCTGGATGTAGGGCTCACCCCAGGACGGGGTGAACGGGTCGCGCAGCTTGGGCCAGTGCCGCGGCTTGGAGAGCGCCCCGTCGCCGACGGAGACCTTCAGGCCCTCGAAGACGTTCTCGGCCTCGATGAGTTCCTCATTGGTCGTCACCGATAGCCCGTGGGCGGCCGCGATCGGTGTGGCGGTCTCCTGCGCACGCTGCAGCGGCGAGGCGAAAACCGCGGTGATGTCGTGGTCGGCGAGCGTGCCGGCGACCTTCTGCGCCTGGGCACGCCCGGCGTCCGATAGGCGGAACCCGGGCAGGCGGCCGTAGAGAATCCCGTCGGGATTGGCGACTTCGCCGTGCCGCATCATATGGACGATCGTGTTGGTCAACTGTTCTCCCCCGCTTGTGCGGC
>NZ_BAHC01000120.1 GCF_000298195.1 Gordonia rhizosphera NBRC 16068
AGTTGGCCGTGCAGTTCACCCGATTCCACGACAAGCGGCGGGTGAGCAACACGCCGGACTGGTCGTCGATTCCCGATGACCAGGCCAGCCCGCTGCCGCCGACGAGCACGGCCCCGGTCGCCTCGCGTATCGAGCCGAACCGTCGGATGCCGGGCGCCCAGCCCGGCAGCGCCCAGACCCGGGACGCGCGGACCTCCGTCCGCGACCATGACACCTTCGACGACATCCTGTGACCCGACTCGACGAGTTCACCGCACGGCTCGCCTTCCGCCTCGACGAGTTCCAGCACCGTGCCTGCACCGCACTCGAGGGTGGCCACGGCGTCCTGGTCTGCGCCCCGACCGGTGCCGGCAAGACGATCGTCGGCGAGTTCGCAGTTCACCTGGCGCTCACCGGCGGCACGAAATGCTTCTACACCACGCCGATCAAGGCGTTGTCGAACCAGAAGTACGCCGACCTCGCCGCTGTGCACGGGGCCACCTCAGTCGGCCTGCTGACCGGGGACAACTCCATCAACCCGGATGCCCCGGTGGTCGTGATGACCACCGAGGTGCTGCGAAACATGATCTACGCGAACTCGCGGGCGCTGGGCGGTCTCACGCATGTGGTGATGGACGAGGTGCACTTCCTGGCCGACCGCTTCCGCGGTGCCGTGTGGGAGGAGGTGATCCTGCACCTCGACCCGGAGGTGCGGGTGGTCAGCCTGTCGGCGACGGTCAGCAACGCCGAGGAGTTCGGGGACTGGATCCAGACGGTGCGGGGCGACACGACCGTCATCGTCGACGAACACCGGCCGGTCCCGTTGTCCCAGCACATGCTGGTCGGCTCCCGCATGTTCGACCTCTTCGATCCGGCCGCACCGCCCGGCCCTGCAGGCCCGCGCCGTGCGGAGGTCAATCCGGAGCTCAAACGCTACATCCGCAATCGCATCCTGCTGAACGACGGCCGCGACGACCGTCGCCGCGGCCGGGACGGGCAGGCCGGCCGCGGTGCCGGACGCGGCGGCACCCGCCCCCCGTCGCGTCCGGACCTGGTGGCCCGCCTCGATCGTGAGGGGTTGCTGCCGGCGATCGGCTTCATCTTCTCCCGCGCCGGCTGCGATGGCGCCCTGAAGCAGTGCCTGCGGTCGGGCCTGAGCCTGCTGGGGCCCGAGGAGATGGACGCGGTCGACGAGGTGGTCGACCGTCATATCGCGGACCTGTCCCCGGCCGACGAGGACATCCTCGGTGTCGCGGAGTGGCGTGCGGGTCTGCGTCGCGGATTCGCCGCCCACCATGCCGGATTGCTGCCGACGTTTCGCCACGCGGTCGAGGAGCTGTTCACTCACGGTCTCGTGAAAATGGTGTTCGCGACCGAGACGCTGGCGCTCGGCATCAACATGCCGGCCCGAACCGTCGTGCTGGAACGACTCGTCAAATACAACGGCGAAGCGCACGTGGATCTCACGCCCGGCGAATACACGCAGCTGACCGGCCGCGCCGGGCGACGCGGTATCGACGTCGAGGGACACGCCGTGGTGGTGTGGACCCCGGAGGCGGTTCCCGAGCAGGTCGCCGGCCTCGCCGGGGCTCGCACCTTCCCGCTGCGCAGCTCGTTCCAGCCGGAATACAACATGGCGGTCAACCTGATCGGCCGGCTGGGTCTGGACGGGTCGCGGGAACTGCTCAACCGGTCGTTCGCGCAGTTCCAGGCCGACCGCTCGGTGGTGGGTCAGGCCCGCAAGGTCGACGAGGCGCGTCGCCGGTTGCGCAAACTCGACGTCGACCTCGCCGGCGCCGCCGAGAACCGCGGACTCGAACCGGGTGGACCGGTGGGCGACGACGCGACCGACGACGAGCCGTACGCCGGATTCCTCGGCTACGTCCAGCTGCGGGAGGACATCCGGCGACGGGAACGCGACCTCAAATCGGAGCGGCGTGCCGCCGACAACCGGTCCACGCTCGCCGACCTCGCCGCTCTCAAACGCGGCCATGTGATCGGGCTGCACGGCGGTCGGCACCGAGGGCTGGCGGTGGTGCTCGAGGCGGCCGCCCAATCGGCCGATCCGAAACCGCTGGTGCTCTCCGAGGACGCGTGGTGCGGGCGGGTCGGCGCCCGGGACTTCGTCAACCCGCCCGAGGTGCTGGGCAACATGCGGCTGCCCAAGCAGGTGGACCGCCGCACCGGACGCGGCCGCCGCGACCTCGCCTCTGCATTGCGCTCCACCGGGATCGAGGCACCCCGCGGGCGGTCGAAGAAGCGTGCCGCGGCGGCCGACGACCGTGAGCTCGCGCGGCTGCGGAGGGCGTTGCGGGCTCACCCGGCACACCGTCTTGACGGGAACGACGAGCTGTTCCGACTCGCCGAACGCCGCAACCGCGTGGTCCGCGAGATCGTGTCGGCTGAGCGGGTGATCGGCGAGCGGACCTCGACGCTCGGCGTGATGTTCTCGCACATCGTCGGGGTTCTCGAGGAGCTGGGCTATCTCGAGGTCCGATCGACGAAGTCGGGGGAGTCGCGTGCGGAGGTCACCGCCGCGGGTCAGCTGCTCAGCCGCATCTACAGCGAGAGCGACCTGCTGGTCACCGAGTGCATCCGGGGCGGGGTGTGGGATGGTCTCGCACCGCACGAGCTCGCCGCAGTGGTGGCGGCGATGGTATTCGAGACACGGCGTGAGAGCTTCGCCGGTGCCGACGCCATGCCGGGCAATGCGGCGCTGCGCAACGCCCTGGCGCGGACCGTGGAGATATGGCGTGACGTGACCGTCGTCGAGGCGCGTCACCGCATCGCGCCGACGCGCGAACCCGACACCGGCTTCTCGGTGGCGGTGTCGCTGTGGGCGTCCGGACGGTCACTGACGGAGTCGCTGGCCGCCGCGGGTGAGCGGGGGCAATTGTTGTCGCCGGGCGACTTCGTCCGCTGGAACCGCATGGTGGTGGATCTGCTCGAGCAGATCAGGCTCGGTGTCGGTGCCGACACCCGGCTCGCGGACTCGGCCCGGGCTGCGGTGTCGTCGATCCGGCGCGGGGTCGTCGCCGCCGAGCTCGGGGCCTGAACGGCTGTGCCCGCGTCACGCCCGGGCGGTTGAGGGATCGTCGTCCGAGCGTGAGGTAACCTTCTCCTCGCGGTCGGGAGACGGGTGGGGACGGTGTGCGCACCGTCGGCGACACATCCGACGAGGCTCACCGGCCACGTGTCCAGGCGAGCCTGTGTCCGTCACCGGACAGAGCGGAGAGACCATGAGCGAACCGCACAATCCGTCCGATCCGAGCGGATCATCACCGCAGGAGTCGGGTGCCACGCCGCCCGAACAGCCGCCGTACGAACAGCCGCACTACGGACAGCAGCCCTATTCGCAGCCGGGTCCGCAGCAACAGCCCTACGAACAGCAGCCCTACGGTGAGCAGCCGACCGGACAGCAGCCCTACGGCCAGCCGGCGCCGCAGCAACAGCCCTGGGGTCAGCCGCAGCAACAGCCCTGGGGTCAGCCGGCTCCGCAACAGCAGCCCTACGGCCAGCCGGGTTCTCAACAAGAGCCCTACGGGCAGCAACAGCAGCCCTACGGGCAGCAACCACCATACGGCCAACAACCCTATGGTCAGCCGGAGACCACGCAGCAACCGTACGGTCAGCCGGAGACGACGCAGCAACCGTACGGTCAGCCGACGGCACCCATGTACGGAGGCCAGCCGCCCTACGGGCAGTACGGCAGCGGGGATCAGTTCTCGTCGATGACGACCACACCCGACAAGGGCCGCACGCGCACCCTGCTGATCCTCGGCGGCGTCGTCGCGCTCCTGATTGCCGCGATCGTGCTGATCACCGCGTTCTGGGTGCCCGGATGGGCACCCAAGAAGCTGTCGCAGGACGCGGTGGAGGCCGGCGTCGCGAAGATCCTGACCACCGATTACCAGGCGACCGACGTGTCCGATGTGTCCTGCCCGTCCGGCCAGCGCGTCAAGGAGGGCGAATCCTTCACCTGCACGGTCACCATCAGTGGGCAGAAGCAGTCGGTCACGGTGACCTTCGTCGACAACAGCGGCACCTACGAGGTCTCCCGGCCCTCGAGCTGATCCCTCGGTCTCGGGGCGCCGGGCGCGTCACCCGACCTGGGGCCAGCCAAGAGCCTTGGCCAGCCGCGACACCGAACCGCCGATACCGAGTTCCTCGACCAGGTCGGCCAGCCCCGCGGGGTCGGCCGGGGTGGCCGGCAGGCTGTCGTCGGCGGTGCTGTCGATCGTCTCCGCATCCGTGCGCACCAGCACCACCGTCCGCGCCGCCTGCAGGTAATCCGACGACGCCACAAGGGCTTTGCGGCTGCGGGTGGGCACCGACGACGCATCGTCGGCGGCGGCCTCCTGCAGGGCGTCGAGATTCCCGTACTCGGTGATCAGCTTGGCGGCGGTCTTCTCGCCGATCCCGGGCACCCCCGGCAGACCGTCGGACGGATCGCCCCGCAACATCGCCATCTCCGCATAGGCCATCCCCGCCCGCTCGACGGGCACCGCATACTTCTCGGCGACCTCGACCGGTCCCATCATCTCCGCCTTGGCCAGGCCACGGCCGACATAGAGCACCCGCACCTGCACCGGGTCGTCGGCGACCACCTGAAGCAGGTCCCGGTCTCCGCTGACCACCACCACCGGGTCAGAGGTCTCGTCGAAGGCGAGGGTCCCGATGACGTCGTCGGCCTCACAGCCCACCGCCCCCGACGTCGCGATCCCGACACAGCGCAGCACATCGACGATCATGTCGACCTGCGGTGTCAACGTGTCGGGGACCTCCTCGACATCGACGGCCACCGCGGTCGAGTCCCCGCTGTCACCGGTGTGCGGGGCCTCCTCGGCGACCCGATGGGCCTTGTAGGTCGGGATCAATTCGGTCCGGAACGCCGGACGCCAATCCAGATCCAGGCACACCACCAGACGGGTCGGCTGCTCGCGGGTGACGAGTGTCGCGATGGTGTCGAGGAAGCCGCGGACGGCGTTCACCGGCCGCCCGTCTGGTGACGCCATCTTCTCCGGCAACGCGAAGAAGGAGCGAAACCACAGACTCGCCCCGTCGAGGAGCATCAGCGAACCAGCCATACCTCAACTCTGTCATCCCCCGCGTAGGCTGCGGGGATGACCTACCGGTTCGCATCCGACGTCTACCGCCACCGCCTCGACCGCGCCCGACGCCTCACCGCCGACGCCGGCCTCGACGCCATCCTCGTCTCCACCGGCCCAGACCTGCGCTACCTCACCGGGTCGCGGGCGGACACCTTCGAACGGCTCACCGCCCTCGTCATCCCGGCGGTGGGAGATCCGCGGCTCGTCGTGGCGCGCCTGGAACTCGCGTCGGTGCGCGACTCGGCGATCGCCGACCTCGGGATCGAGGTCGCGGCCTGGGTCGACGGCGAGGATCCTTACGCCCTCGCCCTGTCGGGACTGTCGGGTTCGGTGAAGGTCGCGGTCTCCGACACCATGCCGGCACTGCACGTCATCCCGGTCGCCGAACGCGTCGGGGCCACCCCCTCGCTGGCCACCGGTGTGCTCCGGGAACTCCGGATGATCAAGGACGACAGCGAGATCGACGCGCTGCGGCGCGCCGGGGCGGCGATCGATCGCGTCCACGCCCGGATGGGGGACTGGCTGCGGCCCGGCCGTACCGAGCGCGCGGTCGCCGACGACATCCGCACGGCGATCCTCGCGGAGGGCCACACCGAGGCGGCGTTCATCATCGTCGGTTCCGGACCCAACGGTGCCGACCCGCACCACGAGTTCTCCGACCGCGTCATCGAACCCGACGACATCGTCGTCATCGACATCGGTGGGCCGGTCGACCCCGGCTACAACTCCGATTCCACCCGCACCTACTGTTTCGCCGCGCCGCCCGCCGAGGTGGCCGAGGCCTACGCGGCGTTGCAGGAGGCGCAGGCGGCCGCGGTCGCGGCGGTCCGCCCCGGCATCACCGCCGAGGCCGTCGACGCCGTAGCGCGGGATCTGTTGCGCGGGCAGGGGCTCGCCGACCGGTTCATCCACCGCACCGGTCACGGCATCGGCCTGTCGGTACACGAGGAGCCCTACATCGTGAGCGGCAACGACGTCGCCCTGCGACCCGGTATGGCGTTCAGCGTCGAACCGGGCGTCTACTTCGACGGCGCGTGGGGGGCCCGCATCGAGGACATCGTGGTGGTCACCGACGACGGGTGCGAGTCGCTGAACACCCGACCCCACGACCTGATCGTGCTGTAGCGGGGTTCAACCCAACAGCGTCGCCGACCCCAGCACCCGGCTGACCTCGATCTCGATGACCACACGCCGCGGATTCGGTTTGGGCTCGCGATACCGGTCGGCGTAGCGGCGCTCGGCCTCGACGATGCGTTCACGCTCACGGCGTACCGCCGCCGGCCCCTCCAGGGTGAGCCATCGCGGGCCGTCCACATGGCTGACCGCCGCATACGCGCCGCGTTCGACGTTGCGGACCTTCTGATTGCCGTCGGAGGTGATCACCCGCACCAGCCCGGCGTCGGGATCCCAGGTGAAACCGACCGCGACGACGTGCGGTGTACCGTCGGCGCGCAGGGTGGCCAGCGTGGCCAGGTGCCGTTCGGCGAGGAAATCGGCTGCGGTCGGGCCAAGGTCGGCGACGGTGCGGGTCATGGATGTCACGTTAGCGGCCGATGCGATACTGCTTCCCATGGCCCAGCGAGCGACCACCGGATCCATTCTGTTGTTCGGCGGACGCAGCGAGATCGGGGTGCAGCTGGTGCGACGACTCGCCGCGGGCCGGGTCGTGGTGCTCGCGGCCCGGCGACCCGAGGATCTGGAACACGAGAAGGCCACCATCCTCGAGGCCGGCGCCACCGCGGTCCACACCGTCGCCTTCGACGCCGACGACACCGACGGCCACACCGACCTGATCCGGTCGCTGGTGGCCGAGTACGGGCCGGTCGAGGCCGCGATCGTGGCGTTCGGCATCCTCGGCGATCAGGCGCGGGCCGAGACCGACGTCGCTCACGCGCTGCAGATCGCCCACACCGACTACCTCGCGCAGATCAGTGTGCTGACCCCGCTCGCGAACGAGCTCCGCGACCAGGGTTGGGGCACCATCGTGGTGTTCTCGTCGGTGGCGGGTATCCGGGTGCGCCGGGCCAACTATGTCTACGGCTCCACCAAGGCCGGGCTGGACGGCTTCGCCAGCGGACTGTCGGATGCCCTACACCGCAGTGGAGTTCGGCTATTGCTGGCGCGGCCGGGCTTCGTCGTCGGGGAGATGACCCGCGATCTGATGGCGTCGGGCACCACACCCGCCCCGTTCGCGGTCGACGCCGATCAGGTCGCCGACGCCGTCGCGCGCGCCTACCGCAAGGGGCGCACCGAGGTGTGGATTCCGGCCGTGCTGCGTCCGGTCTTCTTCGGGATGCGCCTGCTGCCGCGCGCGATCTGGCGGCGGTTGCCGCGATGACCGGGCGTTTCGTCGTCGTCGGTATCGGGGCCGACGGGTGGGAGGGGCTTGGCAGCCGGGCCCGCGACGAACTCACCCGCGCGCGCGTCGTCTACGGCTCGCACCGCCAACTGCAGCTCATCCCGGCCGGACCCGCACAGCGATGCGCCTGGACCTCACCGATGTCTCAGCATCTGCGGCAGGTCCTGAACTCCGACCCCGACGACGACATCCACATCCTCGCCAGCGGTGACCCGATGTTCCACGGGGTGGGCACCACGATCGTGCGCACCGTCGGTGCCGAACGCGTACACGTGATCCCGGGGGTGTCGAGCGCGAGCCTGGCGTGTGCCCGGCTGGGCTGGGATCTCGCCGACACCACCATCCTCACCACCGTCACCCGCGATGTCGACACCGTCGCCGCCGCGCTCACCGACGGTCGCGATCTGCTCGTCCTCAGCCGCGACGAGACCACACCCGCGGCGATCGCAGGACTGCTGAACGCCAACGGTTTCGGCTGGTCGTCGGTCGCCGTGCTCGAACAGCTGGGCGGACCCGACGAACGCGTCGTGCGCGGGGTGGCCCGCACCTGGGCCGAACCGCCCGGCGACCCGCTCAACATCGTCGCGATCTCATGCGTCGGCCCGCGCCGCAGCACCGCACCCGGACTGCCCGACGACGCCTTCGCCCACGACGGCCAACTCACCAAACAACCGATCCGCGCGCTGACCGTGTCCGCGCTCGCACCGAGTCATCGACAGTTGTTGTGGGACATCGGTTCCGGCTCGGGCAGTGTCGCGATCGAATGGTTGCGTGCCGCGCCCACCGGCCGGGTGGTGGCGTTCGAACGCGACATCGCGCGCACCGACCGGTTGCTGTCCAACGCCCGCACCCACGCAGTGGCGGACCGCCTCACCGTGCGCGGCACGGCACCCGACGCCTGCGCCGACGCACCGCCACCGGACAGCGTCTTCATCGGCGGCGGCCTGTCCGACGAGGTGCTGACCGCGGCGTGGACGGCGCTGATGACCGAGGGCCGCCTCGTCGCGAACGCGGTCACCCTCGAGAACCAGACCCTGCTGGCGGATTGGTATGCGCGCCATGGCGGGTCGCTGCGACGGTACGGTATCGAGACGGCCGCACCGCTGGGCACGATGACCACCTGGCGGCCGTCGCTGCCGATCGTGCAGTGGGTGGTGGACAAGCCGTGACCGTCTATGTCATCGGTGCGGGTCCGGGTGCCGCCGACCTGATCACACTGCGCGGCGCGGAGATCCTGACCCGCTGCCGGACCTGCCTGTACGCGGGCTCGTTGGTTCCGGCCGAACTGCTCGAGCGCTGTCCGGACGGCGCCACCCTCATCGACACCGCCCGCATGCCGCTCGGCGAGATCGTCGACCACATCGTGGCCGCCGACGCCGCGGGACACGATGTGGCGAGGCTGCATTCGGGGGATCCGTCGCTGTACTCGGCGATGACCGAGCAGCGCCGCGAACTCGCGGCCCGCGGCATCCGGGTCGAGGTCGTGCCCGGCGTCCCGGCATTCACGGCGGCCGCCGCCGCCCTCGGCACCGAGCTGACCGTGCCGGGCGTGGGCCAGAGCCTGCTGATCACCCGGGTGTCCACGCTGTCGACCGACATGCCCGACGGCGAACAACTCGCCCGGCTCGCGCAGACCGGGGTGACGATGGCGTTGCATCTCGCGGCTCACCGAGCCCAGGAGATCGTCGACGCGCTGACGTCGCACTACGGCCCCGACTGTCCCACGGCCACCGTCGCGTTCGCCAGCCGCGCGAACGAGCAGATCCTGCGGTGCCCGTTGCGTGAGCTACCCGCCGCGCTCGCCGGGGCGGGTGTCCGGCGCACCGCGGTCATTTTCGTCGGGCGTGTCCTGGACCCGACCGCACATCCCGCCATCACCGACAGCTACCTCTATTCGCAGGCGCGGATGAGGAAGCTGCGCACCGACCCACGGGGCGCGGATGACTGACCGCCCGATCCTGCTGCTCGGCGGCACCGGCGAAGCCCGCGACCTCGCCGCCCGCCTCGTCGCGGACGGTGTGCCGGTGATCAGCTCGCTCGCCGGACGGGTCGCGCGGCCACGGCTTCCGGCCGGCGAGGTGCGGATCGGCGGTTTCGGTGGCACCGACGGACTGCGCGAGTGGATCCGGGAGCACGACGTCGCCGCGGTCATCGACGCCACCCACCCGTTCGCGGCCACCATCACCGAGCATGCCGCGCGGGCCGCGGCAGAGCTCGGCACGCCGCTGCTGCGGCTGCGGCGCCCGCAGTGGGCGCCCGGGCCCGGCGACCGCTGGGAGATGGTGGCGGACATGGGCGCGGCCGCAGAGGCCGTCCGAGAACGCGGCGGCCGGGTGTTCCTCACCACCGGCCGTCAGGACGTGGGGGTGTTCGCCGACATCGCCGACGCCTGGTTCCTCATCCGGGTCGTGGATCCGCCGACCGCGGATCTGCCCCCGCACCATCGTCTGCTCGCCTCACGTGGTCCCTACGATCTGGCGGGGGAGCGGACCCTGTTGCGCGAGCACCGGATTGACGCGCTGGTCACCAAGAACAGCGGCGGCGAGCTCACTCGGGCGAAACTCGTGGCCGCCGCCGAACTCGGCGTCGACGTCGTGATGGTGCAACGGCCGGCCGAACCCGCGGTGGGCGAGACGGTGGATTCGGTCGATGACGCCGTGGCCTGGCTCACCCGCCACACCCCCCACCCCCGTTGATCGTGCACGCCACCGCGTCGACCGTGCACGTGAGGCCGTCGATCGTGCACGCCAGGTCGTCGATCGTGCATCCGCGCGGGAGTGCACACCCAACTGATCAACTCCCGATGTCTGCATGGCGGGCCGGGCGCTCGCGTGGTGTGCACGATCGACGCAGTGGTGTGCACGGTCGACGCAGTGGGGTGCGCAGTCGACGGGGCGGGCTGAGGACGGGAGCATGACGGACGACGATGATCCGGACCGCGGCGGGCTCGCCGACAAGGACAGCCGCGAGCGTGTCCTGGCGATCGTGTTGGCGCTGGTGGGAGCGCTCGTGACGCTCGCGTCGGTGCTGCTGCCCGTCGTCGCCGGAGTCCCGCACCGCCTGGTGTTCGGTGTCGTGGTCGCGAGCCTGAACCTCGTCGGTTACCTGGTCATCGTCTCGGTGGCGGCGCAGTCGCCGCTGCAACGGACTCTGATACGGCGGTCGGCGTGGGCCGTGATCGCCGTGTCGGTATCGGCGACCGTGTGGTCGGTGTTGGTCGATGGTGGCGCGAGTGGCGCGGACTTCCTGGTGGCGACGTCGGGATCGATGGCCGCGATGGTGCTGCTGACCAGTCATCTGGTGGCGGATGGCGATTGACGCGATGGGCGGGTCACGCGGATGGCAAGCAGCGTCGACACCGACTCATCTCAGCGCTCGGGCGATCGCGTTCTGCGCCTGGGTGACGAAACCGTCGAGGCGGGCGGCCCCCGCCGCCCGGGCGCGGTTCATGTCGCCGGAGGTGGCCAGCTCCTTCGCGGCGACATCCGCCGATTCGGTTGCTCCGACGAGGAGAATCTCCGGTGCCTGGAACAGCACGGCCGATCCGACGTCGATGGTCGCCAGCGCCGACTCCTGCGCCGGGGTGGTCGGCACCGCGATCTGCGGGGGATTCGGCACGATCGGCGCGTTGAGTGCCTCGAGAACCCTGGTTCGCCCGGCGTCGACGGCCTTGCCGACCGCGCCCGGACCGGCGCCCGATCGGGCGGTGTCGACCACGTTGAGCACTTCGACGGTCGCCACCTCGAGCGCGTTCTGGGCGCGCGGCAGCACCAGATTGAGGTCGTTGTCGATGATCCCGGCCATCGCCCTTCTCGACGGTCCGGTCACCGACGCCGCGGCGATACCCCTCGACCGGTCGACCGATCCGGTCCGTGCCAGTGCCGCGGAGTACACCGACGGCGAGCGGACCAGCGCGCCCGGTACCTCGACCACGCCGTAGATGATGTGTGGACAGATCAGGGAGCAATACGTCAGCTGGTTGTTCGCGAACGCCGCGATGAGTGCTCCCGGTGGTGGTGGCGGAGCGGCCGGTGTCGCCTCGACGACCCCGGGTCGCGAGTCCGTCACCGCCGCCGCCGACGACGCGCCCGCCCCGAGGGCGAGCGTCGCCGACGCCGCGAATGCGACGGTCGCCATGACGCAGACACGATCAGACCACTTCATCCGGGCTCCCTCGATCGTCGTCGGGAATCGGTCGTAGTATGCCGCGCCGAAGCTGAAGGACTCCTGAGTCGTGCCCGGCCTCGACGCCTCAGCCGTCGTGGCGGCGCGGGGTGTAGACGAGGTCGCCGCCCGAGCGCGACACAACCGTCGTCGACGACGACCCGATGATCAGCAGCGTGCGCATGTCGACGGTGGCGGGATCGAACGCGCCCACCGTCGTGGTGGTCAGGCTCTGCTCGGGGCCGCCGACATCACGCCCCAGAACCAGCACACGGTCGGCCGACGCCGATTCCAGCAGTAGCTCCTTGAGCGCGGTGACCTGCCAGTTGCGGCTGTGCGAGCCGGGGTTGTAGACCGCGATGACGAGGTCGGCGGCCACCGCGTGGCGGATGCGTTCGGCGATCACCTCCCACGGTTTGAGCCGATCCGACAGGGAGATCACCGCGAAGTCGTGGCCCAGGGGAGCACCGACAGCCGCGGCGACCGCGTTCGCCGCGGTCATCCCGGGCGCGACACGCACCGCGACGTCGTGCCAGCGCGGTTCGCCGGCGACCTCGGCGACCGCGGTGGCCATCGCGAACACCCCCGGGTCACCCGACGACACGACCGCCACCCGAGCACCCCGCGACGCCAGGTCGAGGGCGAACTCGGCGCGCTCGGCCTCCACCCGGTTGTCGGAGGCGTGGACGCGCTGACCGGGCCGCGGAGTGATCCGCGCCAGATATGTCTTGTAGCCGACGAGGTCGGTGGCGCGCGCCAACTCGGCGTGCACCTGCGGTGTCGTCCACTCCTGCGCTCCCGGCCCCAGCCCGACGACGACGACCTCACCGGCAGCGGTGTCGTCGGGTCGTGCGGCCCGCGGATTGTTCCGCGCCCCCGGCACGACGACCATCGAAAAGTACGGCACCTCATCGGGATTGACCTCGGAAAGGGGTGCGACCCGCTGCACGGCGGTCGACGCGCGCTCGACATACCAGGCCTCGTCGGCGCGCCCGGCTCTCACCAGCGCCTCGCGGACCCGGGTGAAGGTCCGACCGAGTTTGAGCACCGCGATGGCGTCAGCGGCCCGAAACCGGGCGACGAGTTCGGTCTCGGGGAGCGTGCCGGGCACCACGGTGAGGGTCTCCTCGCCCTCCACCAGTGGGATGGCCAACGCCGCCGACGACGCGCTCACCGACGTGACACCGGGGATGATCTCGGCGTCGAATTCGCCGACGAGGCGTTTGTGCATGTGCATGTAGGAGCTGAAGAACAGCGGATCACCCTCGGCGAGCAGTACCACGTCGCGACCGGCGCGGAGATGCTCGGCCAGACGTTCGGCGCTCTCGGTGTAGAAATCGCGCAACGCACCGTCGTAGCCGCCCGGATGATCGGTGGCCTCGGTGGTCACCGGATACATCAGCCGTTCCTCGATCTGCCCGCCGGCCAGATAGGGTTCGGCCACCGATCGGGCGATGCTGTTACCGTGTCGCGCACAGTGATAGGCGACGACGTCGGCGCTGCCGATCACCCGTGCGGCCTTCACGGTGACCAGCTCGCTGTCACCGGGTCCCAGTCCGACACCCCAGAGTTTGCCCGCCACCTCGTCACTCCTCCGAACTGGCCAGCGCGTTGACCGCGGCCGCGGTGATCGCCGAACCACCACGGCGGCCGGTCACCGTGATGAACTCCAGGTCGTCGCGGGCCGCCAGGGCGGCACAGGATTCGGCGGCGCCGACGAACCCGACCGGGGCGCCGACGATCGCGGCCGGCCGCGGCGCGCCGTCGTCGATCATGTCGAGCAGCGCGAACAGCGCCGTCGGCGCGTTGCCGATGGCCACCACCGCCCCCTCGAGGTCGGGCAGCCAGAACTGCAGGGCTGCCGCGGTTCTCGTCGTCCCCAGACGTTCGGCCAGATCGGGCAGGGACGGTTCCGACAGATGGCAGCGGACCTCGTTGTCGGCCGGGAGCCGTTTGCGGGTGATGCCGGCGGCCACCATCGACGCGTCGCACAGGATGGGCGCACCGGCCGCCAGCGCGGTGCGCGAGGCCCGCACGACCCCTTCGGTCGCCACGACATCGCTGGGGAGGTCAGTCTGCCCGCAGGCATGGATCATCCGCACCACCACCCCGGCGACGTCGGGGGCGAAGGCGGACAGATCGGATTCGGCGCGGATCGTCGCGAACGACTGACGGTAGATCGCGGCGCCGTCACGCAGGTAGTCGGTCATGGTGGGAGCAAGCCTAGCGACGGTGCGAGGTGTATCCGCCGTCGGGCAGCGCCTCGACACGCAGGTGCGGCCCCGCCGGCGATCCGCAGGCCCGCCCGCAGCCCACCCAGTGTTCGCGGTCGGTGACCGGCTCTCCGACGCGCACCCGCTCGGCCAGGTCGTCGCGGACCGGTGCGAGCCCCTTCGCGCAGCCGGGGGCGCCGACGCAGCAACTGACCCGGGCCCACGGCGACGCGGCGTCGAAGATCAGCCCCATCGGCGCGAGCACCCGCACCACCGTCTCGGCGACCTGTTCGGTCAGGTCGCAGAGGAGGATCTCGCGGTCGGGGGTGATGATGATCGGCGCCTCGATCGCAGCCAGGAACTCGGCCAGGCGCGCCGGGATGCGACCGTGTTCGACGACGCCGCCGAGCAGGACCCGCCCGTCGTCCTGTTCGAACCACCCGACGATGGGTTCGCCCGCACCCGCCGGTTCGGCGGCGGAACGGCCGGTGGGAGAACGGTCGGTGGGGGAACTGTCGTCGGCCGGACCGAGGCGCTCGCCGACCCGGGCCTCCAACGCGGCACGCTCCTCGGCGGACAGATCACCCACCCGCCACGCATCCGGCGCGATCTCGACGATGCCCTCGGCGGTCGACAACAACGCCCGGGCGATGGCGTCGACACCCTCTGCGGTCCCGACCGGAACGTCGCCGACGCGGATTCCGGCCAACGGTGCGCCCTTCGGGTCCACCGAAACGATGAGGGCTCCGGCATCGGGGTGACGAGCCACGATGTCGCCGCGCCCGTCGTCGATCCCGAACAGGAACCGCCCCGACAGCGCCGCACCGGCGGGGTCGGCACGAAGCAGCTCGTCCAGCCGATCGGCGATCGGCCGGACATCGGCGAGTCCGCCGATTCGTCCGGTCAGCGGGCTGACCTCGATGTTGCGTGCCTTGTCATGGGTGGAACTCGGTGCCAGCCCGGCGTCGATGACGGCGGCGGCGACCGCGTCGGTGTCGGCGATGCCGCGCAACTGCAGGTTGGCCCGAACGGTCATCTCGAGGAACCCGTCGGCGTACGCGGCCGCGGCCTGCGCGAGCAGTTGCAACTGGTCGGCCCGGATCCGTCCGCCCGGCAGTCGGACCCGCGCGACCGCGCCGTCGGCGGCGAGATGTGTGCTGAACACCCCGGGGCAGCGGTCGGCGGTGGTGCGATGGGACTGGCTCACCCTCCAAGCGTATGGCCGTCCGGACGTGTCGTCGGGTCCGGCTAGGCTGAACGCACCGCGAGCAGCAGAAGCCGGTGAAAGTCCGGCGCGGTCGCGCCACTGTGACGGTGGACCGGAACCGGTTCATCCAAGTCAGACCTGCAGCCCGGTACCCGCTCCGACCGTGCACCCCGGGCGCGCCATCCCGTGAGGAGAACCACCGTGATCCTGCTGCTCTCGACCTCCGACACCGACCTGATCACCGCCGCCGCGAGCGGCGCCGACTTCACCGGCGCCAACCCCGCACGCATCCTCGTCGACGACGTCGCCGGTCTCGCCGCGGACGCCGACCTGATCGTCGTGCGGATCCTCGGCGGGGTACGTGCCTGGGAGGACGGGCTGGCCGCGGTCGCCGCCACCGGCAAACCGGTCATCGTCTGCTCCGGCGAACAGCAACCCGACCCGGATCTCATGTCGCAGTCCACCGCACCGGTCGGCGTAGCCGCCGAGGCACACAACTATCTGGCCGCGGGCGGTGTCGAGAACCTGGCGAACCTGCACAACTTCCTGTCCGACACGATCCTGCTGACCGGGCTCGGGTTCGAATCGCCGCGCCAGACTCCGACCTGGGGTGTCCTGGAGCGAGAACCGGTCACCGCCCTCGTCGACGACGCACCGACGGTTGCGGTGCTCTACTACCGCGCCCAGCATCTGGCCGGCAACACCCGCTACGTCGAAGCTCTGTGCGCGGCCCTCGAACAACGCGGCGCCCGCGCGCTGCCGGTGTTCTGCGCCTCGCTGCGCACCGCCCCCGACGACCTCGTCGAGCTGCTCGGCACCGCCGACGCGCTGGTCGTGACCGTGCTCGCCGCGGGCGGGTCGACACCGGCGACCGCGTCGGCCGGCGGCGACGACGACGCCTGGAACATCGAACGCCTCGCCGCCCTCGACATCCCGATCCTGCAGGGACTGTGCCTGACCGGCTCCCGCGCCGACTGGGCGGCCACCGACGACGGGCTCTCGCCGCTCGACGTCGCCACCCAGGTCGCGGTCCCCGAGTTCGACGGCCGCATCATCACCGTGCCGTTCTCGTTCAAGGAGTTCGACGACAACGGCCTGCCCTGGTATCAGCCCGACCCGGAACGCTGCGCGCGGGTCGCCGGCATCGCGGTCGCGCACGCCCGGCTGCGGCACATCGCGCCCGCCGACCGGCGCATCGCGTTGATGCTGTCGGCCTACCCGACCAAACACGCCCGCATCGGCAACGCGGTCGGCCTCGACACCCCGCGCAGCCTGCTGCACCTCCTGCACGCGCTGCGCGCCGCCGGCTACGACATCGGGCCCGGCGACGGTCCCGATGCCATCCCCGGCCTGGCCGCCGACGATTCCGACGCCCTGATCCACGCGATCGTCGAGGCCGGGGGACAAGACCCCGACTGGCTCACCGAACAGACCCTGGCCGCCAACCCGATCCGGATCCCGGCGGCCGACTACCGACGATGGTTCGCCACGCTTCCCGAGACTCTCCGGGCGTCGGTCACCGGACATTGGGGGCCACCGCCGGGTGAGCTGTTCGTCGACCGGTCGACCAACCCCGGCGGCGACATCGTCGTCGCCGCGATGCGGTTCGGCAACGTCGTGCTCATGGTGCAGCCGCCCCGCGGCTTCGGCGAGAACCCGGTGGCGATCTACCACGACCCCGACCTGCCGCCCTCGCACCACTATCTGGCGTCCTACCGGTGGCTGACGGGGCGCGGCGAGGGGGCCACCGACATCGCCGGTTTCGGCGCCGACGCGATCGTGCACGTCGGCAAACACGGCAACCTCGAATGGCTGCCCGGCAAGACGCTGGGCATGTCGGCCGACTGCGGCACCGACGCCGCACTCGGCGACGTCCCGCTCATCTACCCGTTCCTGGTCAACGACCCGGGCGAGGGCACCCAGGCCAAACGGCGCGCCCACGCCGTCCTCGTCGATCACCTGATCCCGCCGATGGCCCGCGCGGAGTCCTACGGCGACATCGCCCGGCTCGAACAGCTCCTCGACGAGCACGCCAACATCTCCGCCCTCGACCCCGCCAAACTCCCCGCGATCCGCCAGCAGATCTGGACCCTGCTGACCGCGGCGAAGATGGATCACGACCTCGGCCTGTCCGAACGGCCGGACGAGGACGTCTTCGACGACATGCTGCTGCACGTCGACGGCTGGCTGTGCGAGATCAAGGACGTACAGATCCGTGACGGGCTGCACGTGCTCGGTCAGGCTCCGGCCGGCGACGGCGAGGTCGACCTGGTGCTGGCGATGTTGCGGGCGCGGCAGCTGTGGGGCGGCGCCCACGCGCTGCCCGGCCTGCGCGAGGCACTCGGCCTCGACGAGGACGGCTCCGCGGCCCGCACCGACGTCGACGACATCGAACACACCGCCCGGGCCCTCGTCGAGGCCTGCGCGAAGGGGGAGTGGACCGCCGAGGCGATCGCCGACGCCGCCGTTGGCCAACCGCCGGCGGTCGCCGACGTCCTCGACTTCGCCGCCCGCGAGGTCGTGCCGAGGCTGCGCGGCACCGACCGCGAGATCGCCCAGGTGCTGCACGCCCTCGACGGCGGCTTCATCGAGTCCGGGCCCAGCGGCTCACCGCTGCGCGGCCTGATCAACGTGCTGCCCACCGGCCGTAACTTCTACTCCGTGGACCCCAAGGCGGTGCCGTCGCGGCTGGCCTGGGAGACCGGTCGCGCGCTGGCCGACTCGCTGCTCGACCGCTACCTCGGTGAGCACGGGCACTACCCGGCGTCGGTCGGACTGAGTGTGTGGGGTACCAGTGCGATGCGCACCTCCGGCGACGACATCGCCGAGGTCCTCGCACTGCTCGGCGTCATGCCGGTCTGGGACGAGGCGTCGCGACGCGTCGTCGACCTCGAACTCATCGACCTCGCCGAACTCGGCCGACCCCGCATCGACGTGACCGTCCGCATCTCCGGATTCTTCCGCGATGCCTTCCCCCATGTGGTGACCATGCTCGACGACGCGGTCGCCCTCGCCGCCGGCGCCGACGAACCCGACGAGCAGAATTTCGTCGCCGCCCATGTCCGGGCCGCGCACGCCGAGCACGGAGACCGGCGCCGCGCCACGACCCGCGTCTTCGGGTCCAAACCGGGCACCTACGGCGCCGGGCTGCTGCAGCTCATCGACTCCCGCGAATGGCGTGGCGACGCCGACCTCGCACAGGTCTACACCGAATGGGGCGGCTACGCCTATGGCCGCGACCTCGCCGGTGTCCCCGCCGTCGACGACATGCGCGCCGCCTACCGGCGCATCGCCGTCGCCGCGAAGAACACCGACACCCGCGAACACGACATCGCCGACTCCGACGACTACTTCCAGTACCACGGTGGCATGGTGGCCACGGTCCGCGCGCTGACCGGCAACTCGCCCGACGCCTACATCGGCGACAGCACCCGGCCCGACTCGGTGCGTACCCGCACGCTGTCGGAGGAGACCAGCCGTGTGTTCCGCGCCCGCGTGGTCAACCCGCGTTGGATCTCGGCGATGCAGCGCCACGGCTACAAGGGTGCCTTCGAGATGGCGGCGACCGTCGACTACCTGTTCGGCTACGACGCCACCACCGACGTCGTCGCCGACTGGATGTACGAGAAGCTCACCGAGTCCTACGTCCTCGACGAGACCAACCGGCAGTTCATGACGCAGTCCAACCCGTGGGCGTTGCACGGCATCGCCGAACGCCTCCTCGAGGCCGTCGAGCGCGATATGTGGGCGACACCGCCGGCAGAGATGCTCGAGCAGCTGCGTGCGGTCTACCTGCAGACCGAGGGTGACATCGAGGGGCGCGCGGAGTAGGCAGGAACCAGAGCCGGGAGAAAAATCGGACGTCCGAGCGTTGAGTGGTGAGACGATCGGCGCTGTGGCCGGTCAGAAAGGCGGACACCGACATGCGACCCTTCTATGTCCTCGCCTACTTCGCGATCGAGATCGGCGCGTTCGTGGCGATGGGGTATTTCCTCGGTTTCGCGTGGGCGATCCTGATCACCCTGTTCGCGGCCTTCTTCGGCTTCCTCCTGCTGCAACGTACCGGCCGCAAGGTCTTCGCGGAGTTGCGCCGCGCGTCCCGTAACGAGGTCGACCCCCGCGACCCGCTGATCGACACGGCGCTGCTGGCCGCGTCCAGCCTGCTGCTGGTGGTCCCCGGGATCGTGTCGACCGTCGTCGGGGTGATCATGCTCGCACCGCCGGTCCGCAAGCTGCTGCGCCCGGCGGTGGTCGCCGTCGGGGCCAAGCGGTTCACCGCGTCGATGACCCGCGCGGGGCTGTACACCACTCGCGGCTTCGTCGCGGGAACCGTCATCGACGGCACCATCGTGGATGTCGAGGGCACCACCGTGACTGATGTCGACGGCACTGCGGTGCGGACACCCGACCAGACTCAACCGGACCAGACTCAGCGGGAGCTGCCTCGGGGTCACTGACCGCTCCGGCGGCGGGCAGGGCAGACTGTCAGATCGTGACCACCGAACTGCTCCTCGGCGGGGTCGTGTACACGCCCGCTGCGCCCGACGCCACCGCGATGGCCGTCACCGACGGCACCGTCGTGTGGGTGGGCAGCGACGACGTCGGCCGCGCCCTGCACCCCGAGGCGCAGGTCACCGACCTCGACGGCCGCTTCGTCGCGCCCGGATTCGTCGACTCGCACGTGCACCTGACGTCCACAGGACTCGCCCTCGCCGGGCTCACCCTCCACGACGCCACCGGCAGGTCCGACTGCCTGCGCCGGGTCGCCGCCCACGCCACCGACGCCCACTTCGGTGAGCTGATCTGGGGGCTCGGCTGGGACGACTCGGCCTGGCACGGCGCCGATCCCGACGAGCGTCGTTTCCCGACGACGACCGAACTCGACGCGGTCGTCGGCAACCTGCCCGTCTACCTCGCGCGGATCGACGAACACTCCGCGGTGGCCTCGACGGCGCTGCGCCGCCTCGTGCCCGACCTCGACACCGCCGCGGGCCACCACCCCGAGGAACCGCTCGTCGCCGAGGCACATCACCTCGTGCGCGGTGCGGCGCGGCAACTCGTCAGCGCCGCCCAGCGCACCCGAGCGCAGCGTCTGGCCCTCGATCACGCCGCCGCGCACGGGGTGGTCGCCGTCCACGAGAACGGCGGACCCGACATCAGCGGCCTCGACGATTTCCTCGCGTTGGCCGACCTCGATCATCCCGTCGAGGTCCGCCGCTACTGGGGGCAGGCCGTCGAGAACCCCGACCACGCCCGCGAACTGCTCGCCATCAGCCGGGCCGACGGGCTGGCCGGTGACCTGTTCGTCGACGGGGCGATCGGCTCGCACACCGCGTGGCTCACCGAGCCCTACCACGACGATCCCGCCCAGACCGGTTTCTGCTACCTCGACTACGAGACGATCCGCGAGCACATCCGCTCGTGTACCGCCCTCGGCGTGCAGGCCGGCTTCCACGTGATCGGCGACGCGGCGACGGCGTCGGTCGTGGCGGCCTTCGCGGAGCTGGCCGCCGAGTTGGGCACCCCGGCGCTGGCCCGGTCGGCGCACCGGGTCGAACACGCCGAGATGGTGTCGCCAACCCAGGCGGCGGTGTTGGCCTCCTGCGGGGTCGTCGCGAGCATGCAGCCGGTGTTCGACGCCGAATGGGGCGGACCCGACGACCTCTACGTGCAGCGGCTCGGGGAGCAGCGCGCCGCCGGTCTCAACAACTTCGCATCGCTGGCCCGCGAGGGCGTGGTGCTGTCGTTCTCCTCGGATGCCCCCGTGACGGCGATCGACCCGTGGGCCGCGGTCCGCGCGGCGGTGCATCACCATCAGCCGCGCAACGCGGTGTCGGCGCGCGGCGCCTTCGCCGCCGCGACCCGCGGCGGTTGGCGGGCCGGCGGTGTCAACGACGGACTCACCGGCACCCTTGTGCCCGGCGCGCCGGCCAGCTATGCGGTGTGGGAGGTCGACGATCTCGTCGTCGCCGGATCGCACGAGAGCGTCCAGCGCTGGTCGACCGACCCGCGCTCGCGGGTTCCCGCGCTACCCGACATCTCCCTCGGCGCCCGCCTGCCGCGGTGTGTGCGGACCGTGCACCGCGGTGCCGTGCTGTTCGACGGCGACACCGCGTGATCTCGACGCGGTCGGAATGGGTCGACCCGGCGATCCGCACCGCGGGTGCGGTGGGCGCCGGGGTGGCGATGTGGGCGGCCTTCCCGCCCCGCAACCTCTGGTTCCTCGCCGTGGTGTCGCTGGGCGTGCTGGCCACCGTCCTCGGCGTCGGCCGTCCGCGGGCCCGGATGGGTGCATGGCTCGGCTTCGTGTTCGGGCTGTCGTTCTTCGTCCCGTTGCTGCCGTGGGTCGGTGTCTACGTCGGTCCGCTCCCGTGGCTGGCGTTGGCGGCGGCCGCGTCCGCGTACCTCGCGCTGTTCGGGGTCATCGCCGGGCTGACGATGCGGCTGCCCGTGCCGCCGATCTGGTTCACCGTGTCGTGGGTCCTCGTCGAGGCGATGCGCTCGTCGTTCCCGTTCGGCGGTTTCCCGTGGGGTAGGGCGGCGTTCAGCCAGGCCGACGGCCCGCTGCTGCCCCTCGCCTCGGTGGTGGGGGCCCCAGGGCTGTCCGCGGCGGTCGCGCTGCTGGGGGCCTCGCTCGCATGGATGGCACAGATCGTCGTCGTGGCGCGGCGCGGGGACGCCCGGCACGGTCGCGGAGTCGTGCGCGCCGTCGCCGTCGCGGTCCTGCTGGTCGTGGTGGGCCCCGTCGTGGCGCTCGCGGTGAGGCCCGCGGTCGACGACCGCAACTCGTCGACCGCCTACACCCAGGTCGCGGCCGTACAGGGCAACGTGCCCCGGCTGGGTCTGGAGTTCAACGCACAGCGGCGCGCGGTGCTCGACAACCACGTCCGCGAGACACTGCGTCTCGCCGACGACGTGCGGGCGGGCAGTACCGAGCAGCCCGACTTCGTGGCGTGGCCGGAGAACGCCTCGGACATCTCACCGCTGAGCAACCCCGACGCCGCCGAGGAGATCACGGCCGCGTCGGTCTCGGTCGGGGCACCGATTCTCGTGGGCACGTTGGTCCGCAACGCCGACGGTCGGCCCACCAACACCGTGCTGGTGTGGGACGGGGAACGCGGCCCGGTCGACCGCTACGACAAGCACATCATCCAGCCGTTCGGCGAATACCTGCCGTGGCGCGGGTTCTTCTCGATGTTCTCGTCGTACGCCGACATGGCCGGCAATTTCCGTCCCGGATCCGGGCCGGAGGCGGTGACGGTGCCCGGCCGATCCGGGACGGTGCAGGTCGGAGTCTCGACCTGCTGGGAGGTCGCGTTCGACCGCTCGGCGCGCCACGCCGTCGAGGACGGCGCGCAGCTCCTCTACGTGCCCACCAACAACGCCACCTTCGGCCGGACCGAGATGACCTATCAGCAGCTGGCGATGTCCCAGGTCCGGGCGGTCGAGAACGGGCGTGCCGTCGTCGTCGCGGCCACCAGCGGCGTCAGCGCCCTTATCGACCCCGACGGCACGATCATCGCGCAGAGCGCCTTTTTCACCCCGGAAACGTTGTCGGCCCGACTGCCGTTGCACGACGACACGACGCTCGCCACCCGACTCGGGGACTGGCCGCAGACGGCTGCGATTGTGATCGCGATCGCCGGGCTTTTGTACGCGGTGGCCCGGCATACTAGGTTCTCTCTCAGGCCACGCAGCCCGCGTCGGCATGACACGGACGGCGCGTCCGCAGATCTGGCTCCGCCCGGCGGTCAGGAAGCGCCCAGGAATCAGACAAAGGAGCTTGGGGGCATTGGGTAGTCCGACTTCGGAGAACAACCGGTCGCCGGAGGACGTGCAGGCGGTCGTCGGCGCGGAGGGCGAACGCGCCCTGGTGGTGATTCCGACCTTCAACGAGCGGGAGAACCTGCCGACGATCGTCGCTCGCCTTCATGCGGCGCTGCCGGGCATCCACGTGCTCGTCGTCGACGATTCGAGCCCGGACGGGACCGGTGAGGTCGCCGACCGCCTCGCCGCCGACGACCCGGCCGACCGCATCCACGTCCTGCACCGCACCGCAAAGGACGGACTCGGCAAGGCCTATCTCGCCGGCTTCGACTGGGGGCTCGAGCGGTCCTACGCGGTGATCATCGAGATGGATGCCGACGGTTCACACGCACCCGAGCAACTCCACCGGCTGCTCGACGCCGTCAATGCCGGCGCCGACCTCGTCATCGGATCACGCTACGTCCGGGGCGGTCGGCTGGTGAACTGGCCGCGGCACCGCGAGTGGCTCTCGCGCGGCGCCAACACCTACGCACGCCTGGCGCTGGGGGCCAAGGTGCACGACATCACCGCCGGGTACCGGGCCTACCGTCGGACCGTCCTGGAGAAGATCGAACTCGACACCGTCGAATCGGCCGGCTACTGCTTCCAGATCGACCTCGCCTGGCGCAGCGTCCGCGCCGGCTTCGACGTCCGCGAGGTGCCGATCACCTTCACCGAACGTGAGATCGGCGAGTCCAAGATGAGTGGCGGCGTCATGACCGAGGCGTTCGTCATGGTGGCGCGCTGGGGCGCGCAGAGCCGCCTCGAGCGCCTCGGCTTGCGCTGACCCCACGTCGAGCGTGCGCACTCCCACGTCGAGCGTGCGCACCGCTGCGTCGAGCGTGCGTCACAGCGACGAGAAACGGCCGGGTGATTTCTCACCCGGCCGTTCACGTACGGTTCGCGGACCTCAGTTCGTGACACCCTTGCGTCGCTGCTTGAGCAGTTCGAGACGCTCGTTGAGCAGCACCTCGAGCTCCTCTTCGGAACGGCGTTCGAGCAGCATGTCCCAGTGGGTGCGCGGCGGCTTGACCTTCTTCTCCTCGGGCTCGGCGCCCTCGAGGATGGTGCCCTCCATACCGTTCTTGCACGGCCACTTCGACGGCACCTCCGCGTCGTCGGCGAAGGGCACATCGAAAATCTCACCGTTGTCGGTGCGGTACTGGACGATGCGCCGCGGCGCGAGGTCGTGATCGCGATCGGTCTCGTAGCTCACCGCACCGAGGCGGCTACCCCGAAGTACTCGATCTGCCATGGATGATTCCTCTCAACATTTCCCAGGCGATGTCATCGGGCACGCAAAGCACCCGAGCGGGAGCACTGTCACCGCTCAACGTCACCAGTCTACGCGGCACCATACGCATCTGGAGAAACGCGCGGGTACGGTCATAGCCGTGGATCACCGTCGGCAGCGCCCATACGCATGCGCGTGGTGTGGTCGCAACATGCTCGACTCCGAACTCGGGCGGCGTCGGAAGTACTGCAAACAGTCCTGCCGGCAGCGCGCCTATGAACAGAGAGCGCTCACGCAGGGCACATCTATTCCCTCCGACGCGGTGATCCTGTCGTCCGCGGAGGCCGAGTCCTTCGGCGACCGGATGTTCGCACTGCGCTGCGCCGCCGAGGACCTGATGACCGCGCTGACCGAACGCGCCGACCACGACACGCTCACCTCGCTCGGCGACGAACTGCTGTCACTCGCCCGGGAAGCCGAGCGTTTGCGGTGATCATTCGCACCTTCGGGCTGTCTGCCATTGTGACGGTCGGGGCGCTGGCGGCATCGTTCCTCTATCTCGGGTGGACCGGTCTCGCGTTGTGCGCGATCCTGGGCATTCTCGAAGTCTCGCTGTCCTTCGACAACGCGGTCATCAACGCCAGTGTGCTGGAGCGGATGAGCCTTTTCTGGCAACGCATGTTTCTCACCGTCGGTGTCATCATCGCCGTGTTCGGCATGAGGCTGCTGTTTCCTCTGGCGATCGTGTGGGTGACCGCGGGACTCAACCCGATCGAGGGGTTCCGGTTGGCGATGAACCCACCCCCCGACGGCGCGGAGCGGTTCCCCGACGGGCATCCGAGTTACGAGACGATCCTGTTCGAGGCACATCCGGAGATCGCCGCATTCGGCGGGATGTTCCTGCTGATGCTGTTCCTCACGTTCGTGTTCAGCAAACAACAGCTCACCTGGCTGTCGTGGATCGAACGTCCCCTGGCGCAGCTCGGGCGGCTCGACCAGCTCGCCGTCGTGATCGCGGTGATCGCGCTGATCACGGTGACCGAATATCTGGTCTCCGACGGCACTCGAGCGGCGGTGCTGGTCGCGGGGCTGCTCGGCATGATCACCTTCATCGTCGTCGATGGACTCGGCTCGATGTTCCAACGCGGCCACACTCGCGCCGCGTCCGCGCCGTCGGGTCCGTCCCCGGCAACGGTGGCCGCCGGAAAGGCCGGGTTCTTCCTGTTCCTCTACCTCGAGATGCTCGATGCGTCGTTCTCCTTCGACGGTGTCATCGGTGCGTTTGCGATCACCTCGGACCCGATCCTCATCGCGCTGGGACTGGGCTTCATCGGTGCCATGTTCGTCCGGTCGATCACGATCTACCTCGTCCGGAAGGGCACGCTCGGCGAATACCGCTACCTCAAACACGGCGCCTACTGGGCAATCGGGGCGCTCGCGGTGATCCTGCTGCTCTCCATCCGCGTCGAGGTCAACGATCTCGTCTCCGGCCTCATCGGCGTCGCATTCATCGGGGCCGCGCTCGTCAGCAGCGTCCGCGCCAATCGCCGCGAGGGCCGAAAGACCAACCGCGACGCCACGGTCGCGGCCACCCGCTGACCGGTCCGACAGACGCGTCGAATTTTCGGCAACCTCGGTCGTTGAATCGAGTGTGGGACACCGTTTGTCCGATTGATCCGGGGAATTTGCCTCGTCGATTGAAGTTAGTCGGGACACGACGGTAAAACATAGTGATATCTGTCGCCCGACAAGTGTAGAAATGGTGGCGACATGCTCGCTGTTGGAGAGCGGGCAGGAGGATTCGCAGGGTGTGGTGAACATGGATGCAAAACAACAGCAGATGCTGGCTTTCGAAAAGGAGTGGTATCGACTCGGGGGCGGTTCTTCGCATGCCATCTCCGAGCGATTCGGACTCAACGACCGAGACTTCTTCAGCGAGATGGACCGTCTCGTCCAGGTCGAACCGCCGGCCACTTTGACCACATCGGAGCTGCGCCGGATGCGCAGCGTCATCCGTCAGCGGCTGTGGATGGCCCGCTGACGGTCTGAAAAACCCGAAGTCCTCGACGTACGACGAGTCGACCGCTAATCTGACTACAACAGTGCTCAGAATTGCGGAGGTGTTCCATGACAGTCACCCAGTCGACGCCCGGGACCGCAGACCCGGTATCCGATGCGGCGGAGACCGGATCCGATGCGGCGCAAACGGCGGCCGATGTCGCGGTGATCTCGCATGCCGACGACGAGATCGAGCTGATCCCGGCCGACTCGCTGACCGCGGAACTCACCGGGCGCTACACCTTCCTGCCGGTCAACGGCGCGGCGTTCGTCATGCAGGTGATGCACCCGGTGATCGGTGACATCGTGGGTGAGTACTCGGTGTTCCGGACCGATCCGCTCGGCCGGGCCATCCGCTCGGTCGATTCGGTCCTGCGGTGGGTCTACGGCGGCACCGAGGCCATCGAGGAGGGCAAACGCCTGCGGCGCATGCATCAGCCGCTGCAGATGCGTAACGCGGAGGGGCGCCACATCAGTGCGCTGAATCCGGAGGCCTACCAGTGGGTCATCGCCACCGCGTTCCCGACCGCGTGCCGGGCGGCACCGCTCATCCTCGGACGAGAATTCACCGAGCAGGAGAAGCAGGAGGTCTTCCGCGACAACCGGCGGGTCGCGAAGATCGTGCAGGTCCCGATGAAGGGGTATCCGGAGACGATCGAGGAATTCGACCGGTACTTCGACGACATGATCGAGAACAAACTCGTCGCCCACCCGACCGCTCTGGCGCTGGTCGCCCAGATGCAGTCATCACCGCGATTCGACCGCGTGGTCCCGAAGGACCTGGTGCGGTTCACGAACGCGGTCGCCAAACTCGCCGCGGTGCCCGCCCAGAAGGTCAATTATCTGACCACGGTGGGGGTGATGGACCCGCGCGTCCGCGAGATCCTCGGCCTGTCCTGGTCGGACAAGGAGCAGCGGGAACTCGAACGGATCCACACGGTCATCCGCGGTATGTACCGGGTCCTGCCCGAGCGGCTCACCTACTTCCCGCTCGCCTATTATGCCCGACGCCAGCACGCGGTGATGGCGGCCATGAAGAAGCGGGAGGCCGGTGGCAACGCCTACAAGATCGCGCGACGCAAGGGCGCCGCTGCCGAGTCGTAGGCCCCGGACCGGTCGGGCACGACATTAGACTGGGCGCGTGCCGTTCTCCGACGATGATCTCGACGCCTTTTACCGCGAGATCGAGGCGCGCACGGCCGCACAGCCGGTGCGTCGTCGGCGACGCCGTCGGGCCCGGCCCAACGCCGAACCGTGTCCGACACCGGATAAGGAGGCGTTCGCGGCCGAGTCGCTCGCCCGCGAGGGGATCGCTCGGATCAAGCTGCGCACCGGCCCGTCGGTGGGGCTGCGGTGTTACGAATGTGCGTGTGGGGCCTGGCACATCACGAGTAGGCCGCAACGATGAGTCGCCTGGGTCCGCGCGGCGCGCTGCTTGATCTCGCGTGCGGTGACCCCGACCTCACCCACATCGCCTACGGCCGGTTGCTCGACGTACCGCCGGCGGCGCGAATCGACGTCTCAAACGGTGCAGTCCGCGCGCATCCGGGCACCGTCGATCACCGCGTGTATTTCGGTGTCGACGATCCCGACGCGGCGCGGCGGCTGCTCGGCCGGCGCGGGCTGGCACCCGAAGAACCGGTCGGCGTCGTCCGCGCCGCTGAGCCCATGGCGACCAGCGCTACCGACATCACAGGGATCGACCATCTGGTGTTCACCGCACCCGGCCGCGACCACGCGCTCGCCCTCTTCGGCGCCACCCTCGACCTCGATTTCCGTCTGGAGCGTGAGGTCGCCGACGATGCGCGCCAATTGTTCTTCCGTGCAACCGATCTCGTAGTCGAGGTGATCGCCGGGGCCGGGCCGTCGCCGGGCGAGCCGAATCGATGCGCGCTGTGGGGAGTCGCGTGGCGATCGGCCGACGTCCAGGCGACCCATCGTCGCCTGTCGGCTCTCGGCGTCGGGACCAGCGAGATCCGGGTGGGCCGCAAACCCGGGACGCGTGTGTTCACCGTCCATGACGAGGCGCTCGCGACCAGGACCCTGGTGATCGAGGCGGCTCCACGCGCGATCTGAGCGTGTGCACCCGCCCGGGTGACAGACTGGAATCCATGACCTCACCCACCGCGGTCCCGGCCATCGTCGTGGTGTCCGCCGCGAACGCCGATCTCCTGACATCGGAGTTCGAGCGCTACCGGCGCGACTACGACATCACCTGCGCGCGTTCGGCGATCGAGGCGATCGCGCTGCTGGGCCGGCTGCGCAGCGAGGGCCATCCGGTTGCGCTGATCGTGGCCGAATCCGAGTTGCCGGACATGAATCTGCTGGAGGCGCTGGCCACCTTCCGCACCATCGTGCCCACCGCCCGCCGGGTCGTCGGTATCCATTGGAGCCGATTCGTCGACGACAGCGAAGCGCTGCGGCCCGCGCTGCAGAAGGGCAAGTTCGACACGTTCCTGCTGATCCCGCGAGGACCCCGGGACGAGGAGTTCCACTACGCCATCACCGAACTCCTCTCCGACTGGGGCGCGACGGTGGCGGCCCCCGAGGTGGAGGTGGTGCGGATCATCAGTCCCGAGCTCACCCCGCTGACGATGGCGATCCAGGATCTGCTCGACCGGATGGGCATGCCGTACCGCACCTATCCGCCCGACACACCGCAGGGACGCGCGGCCACCGAATTGTTCACCACGCGTGCGCCATCCGACGAAACACCGCGCTATCCGCTCGTGCATTCACTGCGCGGCACCGCCGACGCGGTCATGGCACCGACGACGGCACGCGATGTGGCGATCTTGATCTACGGGCGGCCGTCCGATGTCGATGTCGACACCGCCGTCGACCTCGCGATCGTCGGCGCCGGGCCGGCCGGGCTCGCCGCCGCCGTCTACGCGGCCTCTGAGGGACTCGGCACGGTCGTCCTCGAGTCCGAGGCGATCGGCGGTCAGGCCGGCACGAGTTCGATGATCCGCAACTATCTGGGGTTTCCGCGCGGCATCTCCGGTATGCGGCTGGCCCAGCGGGCCCGCACCCAGGCGGTGCGGTTCGGGGCCAGGTTCTACACCGGATGGCCGGTCGACGGGCTGATCACCGGCGACGGCGATGTGCCGTTCCGTGTCACCACAGAGGGCGGTGACGTGCGTGCCCGTTCGGTACTCATCAGCACCGGCGTGGCCTACCGACGGCTCGGCGTCTCCGCGCTCGAGGAACTCGTCGGCCTCGGCGTCTACTACGGTGCCGCGATGAGCGCGGCACGGGAGATGGAGGGCCAGGACGTCTTTGTCGTCGGCGGCGGCAACTCCGCCGGGCAGGCCGCGATCCACCTGGCACGCTATGCCCGTTCGGTCACGATCGTCGTCCGACGACCCGACCTGACGGCGACGATGTCGCAATATCTGATCGGCGAGATCGCGTTCAACCCAAGGATCACCGTCCGGGGATCGTGCGAGGTCGTCGACGGCGGTGGCGCGGGCCGGCTCGAATGGCTCCTGATGCGCGGGGTCCTCACCGGTACCGAGGAGCGTTGTCGGGCCGGGGGATTGTTCTTGCTCCTCGGTGCGTCCCCGCACTGTGATTGGTTGCCCGCCCACGTCGAACGCGACGCCAAGGGCTACCTGCTCACCGGCCGGGATGTTCCGCGCCACCGCTGGTCGGACGACGTCCCGCCGCCGAATCTCGCGACCAGCGAACCCGGGTTGTTCGCCGCCGGCGACATCCGCGGCGGGTCGATGAAACGTGTGGCCGCGGCGAGCGGGGAAGGGGCCAGTGTGGTCCCGCTCGTGCACGCGTGGCTGGAGTCGCTCTCGCGCACACAGACGAGATGACGCCGACGACGCGTCAGATCAGCGTCGCGAGCCGCTCAACCTCCTCGACACTGCCCGGTGACACCAGCATGGTCGTCACCCCGGCCGCCTCCCAGACCTTGATCTGTGCGCGGACGTGCTCGACGTCGCCGACGATCGCCGAATTCTCCACCACCTCATCGGGGATGATGCGGGCAGCCTCGTCCTTGCGGTCGCTGCGGAACAACGTGGTCACCTCGTCGACCACGTCGCCGTAACCCATCCGCCGGTAGACCTCGGCGTGGAAGTTGGTGTCCTCGCTGCCCATCCCACCCATGTAGAGGGCGAGGAACGGTTTGATGGCCTCGAACGTCGCGGCGCGGTCATCGGTGATGACGATCTGTGCGGTCGCGCAGATCTCGAAGTCCTCCCGGCTGCGTCGCGCGCCGGGACGGGCGAACCCCTCTGCGAGCCACGCGTTGTAGGTATCGGCCATCCGCGGGGTGTAGAACAGCGGGAGCCAGCCGTCGGCGATCTCGGCGGCGAGCGCGACGTTCTTGGGCCCCTCGGCACCGAGCATCACCGGGATGTCCGAACGCAACGGATGGGTGATCGGCTTGAGGGACTTGCCCAGACCCGTGGTGCCTTCACCGCGCAGCGGCAGCGGGTAGTGCGGGCCCGCGCTCGTCACCGGCGCCTCGCGGGCCCACACCTGACGCATGATGTCGATGTATTCGCGGGTCCGCGCCAGCGGCTTGCCGAAACGCTGGCCGTACCAGCCCTCGACCACTTGCGGCCCCGAGACACCGAGCCCGACGATGTGACGGCCACCGGACAGATGGTCGAGCGTCAACGCCGCCATGGCGCACGCGGTGGGTGTGCGGGCAGATAGCTGCAGCACCGACGTGCCCAGACGGACCCGGCTCGTGGACGATCCCCACCAGGCGAGCGGAGTGTAGGCATCCGACCCCCACGCCTCGGCGGTGAAGATCGAGTCGAAGCCCGAGGATTCGGCCGCCACCACCAGTTCGGCATGGTTGGCCGCCGGCTGAGCACCCCAGTATCCGAGCTGAAGCCCGAGTTTCATCGATCCTCCTGTGTTCTCCTCGCGGGCCCGTAGGTTCTTCCCCCGGGTCCTTCGATCGTCCCCCATCTGCACGCCGCCCGACGACCCGAGGTCCTGCGGAGGAACCCGCCGTCACAGCAGAGCGGCGACATCGCGTGCCAGGGCCAGGCACGAGGTGAGGCCCGGCGACTCGATACCGAACATGTTGACCAGCCCGGGAATGCCGTGGTCCGCCGGCCCCTGCAGGCCGAAATCGGCGGCCGGTTCGCCGGGGCCGCTGAGCTTGGGCCGGATCCCGGCATAGTCGGGCTGCAGGGCATCGTCGGGTAGGTCCGGCCAATAGCGCCGGATCTCGGCGGCGAACGCGTCGGCCCGATCCGCGTCGACGCGATAGTCGAGTTCGTCGACCCACTCCACATCGGGACCGAATCGGGCACGACCGGCGAGGTCGAGGGTCAGGTGCACGCCGAGCCCGCCGTCGACCGGTACCGGATAGATGAGCCGCCCAAACGGCACCGATCCGTGAGCGAGCGAGAAGTAGGTGCCCTTCGCGAATCGGCGCGGCGGCACGCCATCGATGGGGAAACCCCGCAACGATCCGGCGACGTCCCAGGCGCCGAGACCCGCACAGTTGACCAGCATCCGGCAGCCGAGAGTGTCCGCACCGTCCACCTCGACGACGAGCGGTGGGTCGCCGCCCACCGAACCGGCCGTGATCGCGCTGTGCAGCACGATCATCGCCCCGGCCTCCTGGGCGTCGTGGCGCAGAGCGCGCATCAGACCATGCGCGTCGATGATGCCGGTGGACGGCGACAACAGCGCCCCGACACCGCGGATCTGCGGTTCCAACTCGTGCAGTTCGCCCGCATCGACCGGCCGCAGATCCGTGACCCCGTTGGCCGCAGCCCGTCCGGCGATGCGCTCGAGATCCGGAAGTTGCGCGTCGTCGGTCGCGACGATGAGTTTCCCGAGGCGCCGGTGGGCGACGTCGTGATCCGCGCAGTACCGGTAGAGGAGTTCTCGTCCCTCGACGCAGGCGGACGCTTTCCGGCTACCCGCCGGATAGTAGATCCCGGCGTGGATCACCTCCGAATTGCGCGAACTCGTTTGTGTGCCAATGGAATCCTCGCATTCGAACACCATGACCTCACGTCCGTCGCGGGCCAGGCGCCGGGCCACCGCCAGGCCGATGACGCCCGCGCCGACGACCACGGCATCAACTGTCTCCACACCCAGGAGGTTAGACGGCGCAACGGTGATCCGATGGGTGGTCGAACCGAGTAGGGTCGGGGTCACCAGCGGTCACCCATCCGGTCCACTCCCGGGAGGACGCTCATGAGTCGAGTCCACAAGCCATCACCGGCCGCCAACAAGGTGGTGATGGCCGCCCTGCGCATGCCCGGTGTCCGGTCCCTGGTCGGCCGCTCGATGACAGTTCTGCGCTACACGGGTCGGCGGTCGGGCAGACATATCGAGTTGCCGGTCGAGTACCACCGTGACGGTGACACCGTCCTCGTGAACGCGATGATGCCCGATCAGAAGCGCTGGTGGCGCAACTTCCTCGGCGACGGTGCGCCGATCTCGCTCCTCCTCGACGGCACTACCCGAACCGGTCACGCCGTCAGCACCCGCGACGAGCAGGGCAACGTCTCGATCCGGATCAGCCTCGACGACTGATCGTCACAGCGCCGACGGCCATGCCGTGTGCGACACGCTCGATCGTGCCCACCACCTGGGCGAATCCGATCTTGCCGGGCGTGATCAGCGAGGTGTGGCTGGCGCCGGGAACTTCGATCATCGTGGGCTGCCCGGGCCCCGCGGTGTCCTCGACATAGTGACGCGCCACGCTGATCGGCACCACCCGATCCTTGGTGCCCGCGAGCACGATGACGGGTGACGAGAGATGCGGGTTCACACTCGGATCGGCCAGCGCATAGTGTGCGGGTACCGCCGCCGGCAGACCTCCCAGGAATTGCCTGACGAACCTGTCGCCGTGCAGCGCGGCATACGTCATGTCCAACGGCCCGGCTATCGAGATCACCGCGTGCGGCGGTCGCCGTTGGTGTTGGGACGCCCACACCGCAAGTTGGCCACCGGCGCTGTGGCCGACCGCGATCGTCTCTCCGCCGGCGAGAACGGCGTAGCGGTCACGCAGGGTGGCGGCGAAATCGCCGGCGTCGCGGGCGTCGGCGAGGGTCGTGGGCCAGCCGCCGCCGGAACCGAGACGGCGGTACTCGACGTTGAAGACGGCGAGCCCGTGAGCGACCAGCACCTGCGCCAGCGGATCCATACCGCTCAGTCCTCCTGCGCCGTAACGCCATCCGCCGCCGTGGTAGAGGACGATGAGAGGGACGGCCCGGCCGCCGGGTGGGGTCGGTAGGTAGAGGTCACCGAAGTTCTGCCGCGGATCGGCACTATCTGCTGTCGGATACGCGAGAGGGATCGGAACCACACCGTGTCGCTGCAGACGGGTCGCCACCGGTGTCGCCGCCACAGTGGTCGGAGTGGCCGGCGACTCCGTTTCCGAGCATCCGGAGACGATCAGGACCGCAGCCAGCAGGGCTGCCGCCGCAGCCGTAAACGGGCGATGGGCCAGGCCATCTTCGAGGTGTGTCATCGAGGCTTCCGACCTCGGCAATTCATGATCGCGACCTTTCCGATCGAGGCGCCGCAATAGGTGGGTGGTGGCACCGCCTCAATTCTGAGTCCACGGTCCTGAGGATCTACTGAGTCGGCGACCGGCGGATACGCGCGGTGGCCCGATCCCCGTGGTAGGCGCTCTCGCGCGTGACGGGAGTCGGATCAGCGCTCCTCGCCCTGCCACACCACACGGGCGAGGGCGTCTCGGTCGGCGACGTCGAGTTTGATGCACGCACGATAGATATGGCCTTCGACGGTCCGCACCGACACCGTGAGACGATCGGCGATCTCGCGGTTGGTCAGCCCTTGCGCGACGAGCGCGATGATCTCGCGTTCGCGAGCGGTGACCGGCAACGGTTTGGCGGCGGATCGGATCGCGGCCGTGGTCGCACCGTCACACTTCGTCGACAGGCGCAGCGCGCGTGCGCTGGATTCCGCGCTCTGCCGACGACGATTTGCCCGTTCGTGCAGGGGCACCGCCTGCGCGGCCGCGTCCGCCGCCGAGAGCGTCAGGCCGATCTCCTCGAACGCCGTGCCGACATCGTCGAGTTCGGTCGCATCCGCGTTGGCGACCGCAGCCGCGTGCCGGGCGTACAGCCCGGCGAGCGGACCTTGGGTGTGCGGCACCAACTCCGCCAGCCGGGCCGCAACGGTGCGGTCGCCGAAACGTGCCGCGTGGTGCAGAGCCTCGGCCTCGACGGCGAACTGGCAGGAGTCGTGAGCGAGGTCGGCCGCCCGATGACAGAGTTCGACGGCGCTGCGGTTGCTGCCGCCCGCCGCGGCCAGCCAGGCGCGGGCGATGACCAGCTGCGGTTCATGGATCGCCTCGTGCGGTCCCGTGTGCTCGGCGGCGTCGGCGAGCACCTTCTCGGCGGCGGCAACGTCGCCGAGAGCGGCGTATGCCCGCGCGACGATCAGCCGGGGTGGCAGCTTCCAGGGAAGGGACGTCTCGGCGTTGAGTGCCGCGAGCGCCTGTTCGATGGTGCCGATCGCTTCGCGGAACTTCCCACGGTACGTCGCGACGAGGCCTGCCATGATCTTCTCGATGGCCCAGCCGACGAACTGACCTGAGGTGGAGTACTCGGCGTACTCCGCGACACGCTGGTCGGCCAGGTCGAGCTGCCCGGTGGTGGTCAACGCGAGCACGTCGCCGTAACGCACCATCACCTTCAGCATCCCGTCGGTGGCCTTGTGCTCCGCGCGACAACGGTCCGCGATCGCCGCGAAATCGTATCCGCGACCGGCCACGGGCATCGCCAGCCCAGCGGCGAAGGCCGCGAAGTCGGTTGCCTGGCTGGGCGATTCCGGGTCGGCGAGTACCTTCTCCGCGGCAGCGATACCCTCGTCGATCCGATTTTCGTGAACCGCCATCGCGCTGGCGGCCGCTTCGACGACGAGCCGGATCGGCGGGTAGGTGACCCGGTCGAGCATCAGGTCCAGAAGTCGATGGCTGCGCTCGATGTCGCCGATCGTCCAGAACAGCCGGCTCATCCGCGGGACGCCCCACTGCACGAGTTGCAGCTCGTCGAGGTCGTCGGGGTCGAAGTCGGCGAGGGCGTCGTCGGCCTCCTCGGGTCGGCCCTGCCACAACAGCGCCCTCGACAGCAGCTCTGCCGCCGGCAACCCGCCGCCGCGTTCGTACGCGGCACGCGCCAGCCGTTCTCCCAATGGCAGGTTGGTCAGCGCCACAGCGTCTTTCGCGGCCGAGATCAACAGACCCGGGTCGAGGTCCTGGTCACCGTCGACACACAGTTTGGCCAACCGGATGCGGTCGGCCGGACTTGTCATCGGCTGGTCGCGCAGCACCTCGACGATGCGTGCCCGCAGCGTGCGTCCGGCGGCGGTGCCGACCCGCCTGCGCACCACGTCCCCGTAGAGCGGATGACTGAATCGCACATTGACCACGGCGCCGTCGCGTGTCACCCGGATCAGTCCGCGGACCTCGGCGACGTCCACGGCCTCCTCGCCGGCGAGCGCGATCAGCGTGTCGATGTCCAACGGCTCGCAGAGCGCCAGTAGCTTGAGTGCGTCCACGACGCCCGCACCGGCGCGGTCGATGCGGTCGTCGAGCAGCGCCACGAGACCGGACGGCACCGCGGTCGGACCGCGAAGTTGCCAGACACCGTTGATCTCGGACAGTGTCCCGGCGTCGACCGCCCCTTCGACCATGTTGCGCAGGAAGAGCGGATTCCCACCGGAGGAGTCCCACATGACATCTGCGCTCAGACCCTCCAGCGTGCCGCCGAGGACCAGTTCCACGAGTCGTATGCACTCCGCCTTGCTGAACGGGTGCAACTCGATCCGGGCGAGGTATCCGTCCTTCCACAGCGACGTCACCGCGTCCGGAACCTGCTCGCCAGTGCGTACGGTCGCGATGACCCGCGCCGCGCGTTCGACCGCGATCTGATGCAGCAGCGTCGCCGACAGCGGGTCGAGCGCATGCGCGTCATCGACGCCGATCACCGTATCGGGCTGTGCCACCAGCGTTTGCCGCGCCGAGGTAAGTGCGGCGATGGGATCGCGCGAGGAGGTCTGCGAGACCCACGGGGCGAACGCTCCGAGGGGGATCGCCCGCGACGACTCGGTGCATGCCGCCCAATGCACGGTGGCGGACAGATCGGCGGTCACGGTGCGGGCCATCGTCGTCTTGCCCACGCCCGCCGCCCCAACGAGCACGACTCCACTGCCGTCCGTGCTGGTCAGCGCGGAACGGATCGCCTGATGCTCGGTGGGTCGGCCGAGCAGCTGCCAACGACCACCCATGTGGCCAGGGTAATGGTCGCCGGTTCCGGTCGGCGCGGTAACGGTGGTCATGGCGGAAGCTGCGACACGTCGGACGGTTCGAGCCTGGGCGCGTTGTTCACCCGATGCCGGAAGTCGCTGGAGGCCTCGTAGACCTTCTGCTTGAGGCGGTTGATGGATCCCAGCGGGCGATGGGCGTCCAGGCCCCGCCAGGAGTTGAACGACAGCACGTCATCGCCGAAGGCGCGACGTTGCGGGGTGTAGGGGTCCTGCTCCGGGAAATGGATCGTCGCAACGGCGCGGTGCGGGGATTCGGACTCCGGCCATGCCACCGAGGCGTCCTCGATCGGCATCCGCTCGAGGTTGGTGCACAACTGCACCTGCAGCTCGTATTCGGCGCTATGGCAGGAGAAGAAGTCGCTGACCATCAGCGCGCACGCGTTGACGTCGGTGTTGGCGTCCATCGATGTCTCGGTGAGCGCGGCGACCTCCGGCGACGATGGCACGTAGGCCATCTTGGCGATGTAGTCGCCGTAGCGCAGGGGCGCCGAGGTGTAGAAGAGGTCACCGAGTATGTGGGTGTTCGGCGCGACGAACACCAGCAGCGTCTCGGGCAGACTCTTGCCGCAATGCTCGAGTGCGCCGTTGAGCCGGGACAGGATCTCGGTCCCCACCCGATAGACCGGATCGGACAGTCGGGCCAGCGCCCATGCGGTGAGCATCCCGGCGCGGGCATAGGCGTGGGCGTCGGCGAACAGGAACTCCCGGTGCGTGACCATGATGAAGTCCTGGGTGGTGGCGGTGTCGTCGGGAAGTGCGCGCTCACCCTCGACACCGAGGACCTTGATGCCGAGTCCGCGCACGCCACGCAGCTGATCGCTGCGGATCGCGCCGGCGGTGCTCGAGAGCCGCGCGATGATGTCATAGGTCTTGGGCGCGGCGAACATCCCCTGCGCGAGTTCGGGAGGGAGATCGGCCTTGACCTCGAGTGTGCCGCGCAGGATCCCGTGTCCCTTGGCGTGCGCGTCCCGCAGTCCGCGCTTGTAACGCCGGTAGGAACGTTCGTTGTTGCCGCGCAGTACGCGGACGATCCGGTCGATGTCCTTCTTCTCGCAACGGCACCGCTCCTCGATGCCTTCGCGGAACCTCACATATGTCCGGGTCTGCCCATCGGTCATCGTCGATGTGCCTCTTCCTGTTTCGGGGGTTGCTGGGTCGGACGGTGCTGGGACGGACAGGCGCTATGTCGAACGGTGCTGGGTCGAACGGTGCTGGGTCGAACGGTGCTGGGTCGAACGGTGCTGGGTCGAACGGTGCTGGGTCGAACGGTGCTGGGTCGAACGGTGCTGGGTCGAACGGTGCTGGGTCGGACAGTTCCAGGGCGCGAACGGATTGCGCACACCCTCGAGGGCCGGTGCAAGGGTGGGGAAGTGGCGCAGCAACACCGAACGCATCGAATTGTCCCGCACCCAAGCCATACCGACCTCGGTGTAGACCTCGGGCCGAAAGTCGGAGGTGAAGAATCGGTCGGCGGACAACCGCCGCGACGCCATCACGATGAAGATGCGGAAAGCCGTGTCACTGAAGCCGAATCCGGGTGGTTTCTTCTCCGCGAGCAGACCGATCATCAGATCGACGCGGTCGATGTGACCGTAGATTCTCCTGAGCTCGGCCGCCCACTCCTCGTTGTCGGTCAGCTCGTCGAAATCGGTGACACGTTTGAGCCGCAACAGCTCTCGGAACTCGTTGTAACGGGGAACACCGCGCTCCCGGATCCGCAGCAGATCGATCGTCGCCAGGTCGATGGGCTCGCTGTCCTTGCGCTCGAGGTGCTGCAGCGCCCGCGGGAAGTTGTGCAGGGTCAGGGCTCCCGGGTGAGCGCGGCCGAACGAGTAGAGCAGGTCGGCCATCGACGACTCGCCCAGGCGATCACGTACCTGGGCGGCCATCAGATCCTCGACCGGATGTTCCACGCCGCCCGCGTCGTCGGTCTGCGACCGGAATCTGACGGTGTCGGGGATCAGCGGATGCATCCGGTAGACGGCGACGAACTCCTCGGTCAGCGAGAAGCGCACATCGTGGAAATCGGTCGGCGACCCGGGGATTCCGCAGAGCACCTCATTGTCGATGACCCGGCCGCGGCGTCGGGATATCCGCTCGCCGAGGAGCCCGAACCATTGGCCACGCATCGCCGTGACGGTGGTCGGATGGGCGATGATCGCCGGTGTCCAGTCGACCGTGTGGATCTTGGCCATCAGCGCACAGTTGACCAGCCGGGCCCGGTCGTAGAGCTGCTGATCGGTCAGATCCGGGTAGGCGGCGGCGAGCCGCCGACAGATCGCGTTGTGTTCGCGCAGGAACAGCGAGTGTAGCAGTGCCAGGCCCACCCAGAAGTTGGCGAAACTCCCTTCCGGATCCTGGAGCGGTTCGGTGTGGATGGGCGGCAGCCCGAGATGGTCGAGTTCGATCTGCCCGCGATCCCAGGTTCGGATCGCATCGGCGTATTTCGCGCAGTCACCGTAGATCTGCGATCCGTCCCACCAGAACGAGGCGGTGGCCGCGTAGGCGGGCGGCGCGTCGGGATCGTCGCCGGTGATGGCAGTGGTCCGCGGGATGGTGATCGGATCCGGGGAGGGAATGGGATCGTCGTCAGGGCGCTCGATCACCCACGGATCGACCTTGCGGTCGACGCCGTGATTGAACCAGTCGTGCACCTCGAACTGAATCCATGCGGCTGCCAGCAGATTCAGCGTGGTGGCGGGCTGGAACTGCTTGCGGTCTAGGAGTCGGGTACTGATCAACCGCGGATTGGGACCGTCCACCACCCAGCCGGGGGGCTCCGGATAGGTGTTCGCCAGCGGCACGTTGCGCCCGAACCGACTCCCGTAGGACCCCATACTCGGCTCGACGACATCGTTGAAGCGGCCGTCGATCGATCTCTCCCGATGGTTGGCGGTGTCACCGGGTTGCAGCGGCGGGCCGGGGTGCGCACCGGTGTCGACGAGGTTGAACGCGCGCAGCTGGCTCCGCAGACCGACGAGGACCGCCAGCCCGAGCGGGGTTCCCAGCGTCGGCCAGCCGATCGCGCGGTCGATCCGCTCCGCGGCAGACGCGAGGAACCGGCTGGTCAGTCCGCGCCTGTCGCGTTTCGGAGCGGGTGTCGATGGGGACGACGACATGGGATGTATTGGGCCGGGCATCGTAACCTCCGCTCGCGCGTGGTTTCCCACACGGTGCTCCTGGATTCTCGCTGCCGGTCCAGTATGGGCGCGTATGACGCCGCCCACATGAGTAGTCGACTACTCGACTGTCGGGAACCGATGCGCGGGCGCCCCGACGGGTCCGCAGGTGCGGAGTCGATCGCGAACGGTGAACTGGGGTAGGGACGTACTCGCGTCCGCAGGCCGACCGGACGGCGACGATGAAGCCGTGCTCCCACCGATCGAGATCAAGATCAACATTGACGCCGAGGTACCGCGTGCGCTCTCGGTCCTCGAGTGCCCGCCCGAGGAGGGCAGGCGGCGCAGCATCTGGTTCGCCGAGGCGCGCACCGCGGCCGCCGAGCGTGCGCTGCCGTTGCTGTCGGGGCATCTGATCATCCGGTTGCGCAGCGGTGACCGCGACGACCTGACCGTCAAACTCCGACCGTGCAGCCTTGAAGGTCTGGCGCCGCGCTGGCGCCGGCCGTTCGACGACCGCGATTTCTCCTACCGCGTGGAGTCCGACTGGAGTGGCTCACAGCATGTGCTGGCGGCCTCCGCGGTCAGCCGCCGACCCCCCGGCTCGTTGGCGCGGGCGATGCAGTCGGGGACCGATCCCGCCCAGGTTCTCGACCCCGCGCAGCGCCAGTTCCTCGTCACCTGCACTCCCGGCGGGGTGCCCATCGATCACCTGGTGCCACTCGGGCCGATCGTATCCACGACCTGGTCGGGAATCCCGCTCGCAGGTCATACCGTCGATCTGGAACGCTGGACGGTCGACGGGCTGGACCTGCTGGAGATCTCGGCGCAGATCCGTGCATCGCCCGGCGAGTCGATCGAGGCCTTCGAATTGAGGGCCGACGATGAGCGGTCCAGGCTCGAGTCATTCTTCCGCGGTCACCGCCTGCAGCCGAGTGTGGAGGACACGAAGACACGCCGGGTGCTCAGTGTGCTGGTGCGGGAGCACAGCCGCCCCACCAACCAACCGCCCATGAGGGATACGCCGATGCCGTGACGTCGATGGGCGCACCGGTGCCGGACGCATGACGGGAGCCAAGGGCACGGCCTGGCCGGTGACGACACTGGGCAGGTGCGCCCGAAGGTGGGACGATCACAGACGTGACCGCGACAGCCTCCACTGAGCAGCGCCTCGCCGACCTGGTGCGGCTGCGCCGCGTGCGTGACCGGATCGATCGGGAGTATGCGCGGCCGCTCAATGTCGAGGCGCTGGCCCGCGGCGCCCACATGTCGGCCGGACATCTGAGCCGCGAGTTCCGCCGGGTGTACGGCGAATCCCCCTACAGCTACCTGATGACCCGACGCATCGAGCGAGCGATGATCCTGCTGCGCCGGGGCGACCTGAGCGTGACCGAGATCTGCTTCGAGGTCGGCTGCTCGTCACTGGGCACGTTCAGCACCCGCTTCAGCGAACTCGTGGGGTGCTCGCCGAGTGCCTACCGTGACCGCGCAACCGACGCACTGTCGGGCATCCCACCCTGCGTCGTCAAGCAGGTGAGCAGACCGATCAGGAATCGAGAAGCACCCCGCATCCGGCCGGAATAGCGTGAACGACATGAACATCACCATTCACTACGCCTTCCTGCCACAGACCGATCCGGACGCCGCCCTCGCGTTCTATCGCGACACCCTCGGATTCGAGGTCCGCAACGACGTCGGCTACGAGGGGATGCGGTGGATCACGGTGGGCCCACCCAACCAACCCGAGACCTCGATCGTGCTGCACCCGCCCGCCGCCGAACCCGGCATCACCGACGAGGAGCGCACGACCATCCTCGAACTGATCGCCAAGGGCAGCTATGGGGCGATCACGCTGGCCACCGACGACCTCGACGCCCTGTTCGAGCGACTCGTGGCCAACGGCGCCGAGGTGCTGCAGGAACCCATGGATCAGCCCTACGGGGTTCGTGATTGCGCCTTCCGCGATCCCACCGGGAACCTGCTGCGCATCAACCAGGCGAGCTGAACCGTCGGCGTGGCGATGTGCAGATTCCGCGAGGGACACGTCATCATCGGCGCGACGAGCCCGATCACCTCGACGGCTCCGCCCGACCGGACCGATCTGGTTGTATCGGAGGCGCCGACACCGCCGACACGGCACGGGATCGATCCGAACCGATGGGGCGACAAGAACAGATGGAGACACGATGAGCACGGCCACGAGGACGACGAACACGTCGCCTGACGTCCACATCGCCGACAGTCACGACCTGATCCGCGTGCACGGTGCCCGCGAGAACAATCTCAAGGACGTGAGTCTCGAGATCCCCAAACGACGGCTGACCCTGTTCACCGGGATTTCCGGATCCGGGAAGAGTTCACTGGTCTTCAGTACGATCGCCGCCGAATCCCAGCGCATGATCAACGAGACCTACAGCACGTTCGTGCAGGGCTTCATGCCGACGCTGGCCCGTCCCGACGTCGACGTGCTCGAGGGTCTGACGACGGCGATCATCGTCGACCAGGAGCGGATGGGGGCCGACCCACGCTCGACGGTGGGCACCGCCACCGACGCGAACGCGATGTTGCGGATCCTCTTCAGCCGACTCGGTGAGCCGCACATCGGTTCGCCGCAGGCCTTCTCGTTCAACGTCGCCTCGGTCAGCGGCGCCGGCGCGGTCACCCTGGAGAAGGGCGGACGCACCGTGAAGGAACGGCGCAGCTTTTCCATCACCGGCGGGATGTGTCCGCGGTGCGAGGGTCGTGGCTCGGTCACCGACTTCGATCTCACCGCTCTCTACGACGACAGCAAGTCGTTGAACGAGGGTGCGCTGACCATCCCCGGCTACAGCATGGACGGCTGGTACGGGCGCATCTTCTCCGGCAGCGGTTTCTTCGACATGGACCGCCCGATCCGCAAGTTCACCAAGCGTCAGCTCGACGACCTGCTCTACAAGGAGCCCACCAAGATCAAGGTCGAGGGCATCAACCTGACCTACGAAGGCGTGATCCCGAAGATCCAGAAGTCGATGCTGGCCAAGGACCGCGAGGCGATGCAGCCGCATATCCGGGCGTTCGTGGATCGCGCGATCACCTTCACCACCTGTCCCGAGTGCGACGGCACCCGCCTCAGCGAGGGCGCCCGATCGTCGAAGGTCAAAGGCATCAGCATCGCCGATGCGTGTGCCATGCAGATCAGCGATCTCGCCGACTGGGTCGGCGAGCTCACCGATCCGTCGGTGGGACCGCTGCTGGAGTCGCTGCGGGGCACTTTGGACTCCTTCGTCGAGATCGGCCTGGGCTATCTGAGCCTGGACCGTCCGTCCGGGACGCTGTCGGGTGGTGAGGCCCAGCGCACCAAGATGATTCGTCATCTCGGGTCGTCGCTGACCGACGTGACGTACGTGTTCGACGAACCGAGTGCCGGTCTGCACCCGCACGACATCGAGCGGATGAACGCGCTGCTGCGGCGGCTGCGCGACAAGGGCAACACCGTTCTCGTGGTGGAGCACAAACCCGAGATGATCGCCATCGCCGATCACGTGGTCGACCTCGGGCCCGGCGCCGGCGCCGACGGCGGGTCGGTCTGCTTCGAGGGCACCGTCGACGGACTGCGCGACAGCGCCACCGTCACCGGCCGTCATCTCGGCGACCGTGCCCGGTTGAAGGACTCGGTACGCGACGCCACCGGGGCGCTCGAGGTGCGCGGGGCCGACATGCACAACCTGCGCGACGTCGACGTCGACGTCCCGCTCGGAGTGCTGACCGTGGTGACCGGTGTGGCCGGCTCCGGAAAGAGTTCACTGATCCACGGCTCCCTCGCCGGAGGCGACGGCGTCGTGGTGATCGACCAGACCGCGATCAGGGGTTCGCGGCGTAGCAATCCCGCAACCTACACCGGGCTGCTCGATCCCATCCGCAAGGCATTCGCGAAGGCCAATGGGGTGAAGCCGGCGCTGTTCAGCGCCAATTCCGAGGGTGCGTGCCCCAACTGCAAAGGTGCCGGCGTCGTCTACTCGGATCTCGCGATCATGGCCGGCGTGGCGACGGTGTGCGAGGTGTGCGACGGCAAGCGGTTCCAGGCCGACGTGCTCGACTACACCTTCGGCGGCCGCGACATCAGCGAGGTACTCGGCATGTCGGTGGCCGGCGCCGAGCGGTTCTTCGCCGACGGCGACGCGAAGATCCCTGCGGCACACAAGATTCTGCTCCGACTGCGCGATGTCGGCCTCGGCTATCTGACCATCGGCCAGCCCCTCACCACCCTGTCCGGCGGTGAACGGCAGCGGCTCAAGCTGGCCGCGCAGATGGGGGAGAAGGGCGAGGTCTACATCCTCGACGAGCCGACGACCGGCCTGCATCTCGCCGACGTCGACCAATTGCTCGAATTGCTGGACCGGCTCGTCGATTCGGGCAAGTCGGTGATCGTCATCGAACATCATCAGGCCGTGATGGCCCACGCGGACTGGATCATCGACCTGGGCCCGGGTGCCGGCCACGACGGCGGGACGATCGTCTTCGAGGGCACGCCCACCGATCTCGTCGCCGCCGAAACCCTGACGGGCAAGCATCTTTCGGCCTACGTCGGGTGAACCGGGTCAGTTCTGACGTGTAGAGCGCCCGCCACCCGGTGTGCCCGCCGGGTCCGATCCCGGCGGGCACACGGGGTGCGCTGCTGTTTCACACTATGGAGTTCTCAAGGAACGTGCGTCCGGGAAGTTCCCGGGTGGTCTGGGTTGGTCCGGTCGTGCTGCTCGACGGTGCTTGCTGTGCTGCTGGTCCGGGCTTCTCGGCCAGTCCGGCCTGCCGGTCGGTCGTTCTTTCGTGCTCGGTCGTGTTCGGGGTCGGGCGTTGGGTCAGGCCCGCTCGGTCAGGCGGCGACGCCGTCGAGGTGCATCGTTCGCCGGTTGTAGGCGGGTATCGGGGTGCGGTTCGGGTCCTGCTCGACGGGTGGCAGTAGCCAGGGATGCCGGTCGGCGCCCATGATGATGTCCCAGCCGGAGGCATGGATTTGGGCGTGACACGAGGTGCAGAGTAGGCAGCCGTTGTCCAGGTCGGTGGGACCCCCGTCAGCCCAATGGTGGATGTGGTGGCACTGTGTATATCCTGCTGCCGCACCGCATTTGACACAGCACTGGTCGCGGACGATCAACGCCCTGCGTTGATGGTGGGTGAACAGGCGCTGCGGGTGTCCCATGTCCAACGGCACCTTCTCGCCGTCGACGATGATCGCGGTCACCGTCGCGTCACAGGACAGCGTTTTCGCCAGGGTCTGCGAGATCGGGCCCAGCCACTGCAGGGCGGCGGCATCGGGGGTGTCGGCCGGGACGGTCAGATTGAGGTGCGTTTTCGGGGCCGCCACCAGATCGGTGACCCCCGAGTTGGCGGCGTGGGCGGCCGCGTCGAGGATCATCTCCAACGCATCCGCGCGGCGCTGCCCCGCGCTGCGGGCATCCTCGGACCCGTCGGGTTCGGGACGTTTACCGGACAGGGACTCGATCGCCGACACCAGTTTCTCCCCGATCACGATGTCCAGGTTCGCCTGTACCTCCAACCGGCCGTCATCGGTGGGCGTGGTGGACCACTCGTTGATCGTCCGGTCCTCACCGGCCGGCACACCACCCTGCTCGTCGGCGATCTGGTTGCCGAGCTTGCGGGCGGTGTCGAGCACCTCGCGCGGGGTGGCCCCGGCAAACGCCTGGGCGAGCAGGGTGAGCTGGTGCTCGATGCGTGACACCTCGCTCAACGGTTCCGGCGACCGCTTCTCGATGTGCCTCATGCCGCGGACCAGGGCGTCGACGTGTTCACCAGAGAAAACCCCGTCCCCGCTGTAGGCGGCGACCCGTTCCAGGGTGGTCAACGCGGCGGCGATCCGTAGCCACCGATCCGCCACCGTGGGTGCGGCACCCATCTCGATCAACAACGCCCGGGTTTTGCCGCCGGTCTGACGGGCCACCCCCAACCGGTCCAGCGCCCCGGCGTGCACGGCGAGTTGATGGTCGACCACATTCCGCAGGCCCATCAGGAGCTTGGTGGTGTCGAACACCTCACGGCCGGTGGCGTCGGAGGTGATGGTCAGGTCACGGACGGTGGGGAGCAGGGTGTCGATCGGCATGACCCCATCGTAGTCGAACACCTGTTCGAACACAAGGCCTTGGATGAGCTATATCGACTGTGCTGCAAGGGTTTTAACCACGATCGGACCGGCTCAGACAGTCACCATACCGTGGGGCTACGACAGCTATTCTGCGTCGCATGAGGCGATGCCGCGAGGATGCTCTCGGTGCGGCGTCGAGGGCGGGGTCAGACGGCATCCGGACGCCGATCGACCTGTCCATGCCTGGAGTCGGTGCCATCATCGGCGTCCGGATGCCGGGCGAGTTCGGGGACAACCCCCAAATCATCGTCGGTGGCCGCGTACACTGCCGCGGCGCCGGCAGCCGCCTCGGCCATCGCCTCGGCACGGCGGGCCAGACGTGCGAGATCGGTGCCCCAGGCCACCGCGAAGTCGGCGACAGCGGCCGACACCGCCGGCGCCCAGTCCCCGCTGTGGTCGGCGGCGCGTCGGCTCGCGGCATCGAGATCTTCGGCGGTCTGCCGCCAACCCTGGGCGATGCGTCGCACCACCGGCGGGTCGATGTCCATGTGCAGGCTCCTCGTCGGGTCGGCCGTGGTCTCGGAACCAGTGATCTCGGGACACAGGGGTCTCGGGAAGCAGTTGGGTCTCGGGCCGTCGGTGGTGCGACCTGTCAGTCGTCGCGCCGACGGGCCGGGTCCAGGCCCGTGAGCACGTCGAAAGCGCTCTTGCGGTTCTCGTGGGTGATCTCGTCGCCCCGCCCGACGACGATCTTCGCGAGATTGTCGAGGGACTCCGTACCGGGCTTGAAGTAGGCGGTGTGCGAACCGAACGGCCCGGACGAGCCGAACTCGGCACGGAACCGTTCGCCGCCGAAATGGGTCGCCGCCGGATCGGCACCCAGCCCGCCGACACCGGTCCACGGACGCCCGTCGAGACCACCGAGTTTGGCGACCGGGTCATCCGATGCCGCACCGACATAGACGTGCTCGGGCCCGATACCGAACTCGGCGGCACTCGCGGCGCCGCCGGCCCCCGGCGCGCCGAGCAGTGTCACCGAGTCCACCTCCTCGGCCAGACGGCCGCTGTCACCGGCCCACCCGAGGGTCGTCGCGCCATAGCTGTGCCCGATCACGTGCAGGTCGAGATGATCGCTCTCCCCGGTGCCCTGGCCGGTCCCGGATGCCGCGCGCGCCGCCGCGAAGCCCTCGAGGTCGTCGGCGAGGTATGCGCCGCCGTCGCGGGCGGCTCCCGCAGCGGTGACCGCTCCCAGGTCGGCGCCGCTGGGAGCGTCATAGCCGATCCAGGCCACGGCGGCCAGGTCGCGATGCGCGCCGTCGGCCGCCCGGAACAACGTTGCCGCGGTCCCCGCGGCGTCGGCGCTCCCGGAGATGTCGGTGGTCATGCCGGGCACGTTCCAGGCCACGTGCCGGGCCCGGTCGAGATCGCCGATCGCGATGACGCTCTTGCCGTCCCCGCCGAAGGCCGCGGGGTCATAGCCGTAGAGCTGCACGGTGACACCGGGCGCGTCCCGCGTCGCGCGGTGCAGGGCATCCTGCACCGACGTCGCGTTTCGCCATCGCTGCATGGCCGCTCGCCGCAGGGCGGGCTCGCCGGTGGAGTCCAGGATCGCCCGCGACTCGGCGAGATCCCGGCGCAATACCCGCCGGTTCGCGTCGTCGCGGACCCGGGCGGGCAACCCCGGTCCGTTGCCGAGCCGTTCGGGAAAGTCCCGCATCATCGCCGACTGTTGTGAGGCCGTCAGGCCCGCCCACCAGCGGGCACGTTCGGCGGGGGAGCGCTCCTGCTGGTCCTCGCCGCCGTGGTGCGGGCCGATCGTGGCGGGCCCGGTGCGCACCGGTGTGGCCACCGCGTCGCCTGACCGTGGCGGCGACTCCCCGGTGCGATCGACACCGCCGTAGCGGTCCAGCGCGGTGACGAGCGCATTCTCGTTGGCCGCGGCCGCTTTCCGCAGCCGCAGGTTGTCGGCCGTGTACTCGGCGACCAGCGCCGCCAGTTCGTCGGCTCGGTCGCGCCACGTCGCGAGTCGGCCGTCCGGCAGCGCGCCCGGCGCGAGGTCGGCCATTTCCCGTTCGAGATCGGTGACCGCCCGATCGAGTCCGACACGCCGGTCCGACAGTTCGCGCTGCGAACTCTGCAGCCCGGCCAGCCGATCGGCGTAGGCGGCGAAAGCCCGCGCGGCCTTCACCAACCCGAGGCGGGCGGTGGCGTCACGCGCGATGACCCCGGCGGTGGCAGTGAGGTAGGCCGCCGCCGCCCCACCCGACCAGATGGCGCCGTGCTCGCCGATCGCCGAGGTCGCCGTGCCGGTCAGAAAATCCTGCTGATCCGCCACGACTGACGCCGCGCCGACGAGACCGCCGATCACCCTCTCGACATCCTCGGTGTTCCCGTGCACCGGTGCCGTCGGCTCCGGGTGCGTCGGGACGTCGAACGGCAAGGTCATCGCCGGCAGGGTCATCGGGCCTCCTCGATGTCCGGATCTGTTCGTCGGTTAGATGTACGCCGTGCCGCGACAGTTCCATCGAAATCCGCGGTCGGATTACTGGTCTTCTCGCGGCGCGGCGACGTACACTCGCCAATGAGACAAGATTCATCATTCGTTCCAACGATGCCGATCGGTCTCGGGGCAGTGGAGATCCGGATGTGGGGAGTGCACCAATGCAGATGCAGACCGAGGCGCTGAGGCAGAGCGCGACGAAGACCTTCCAGAAGGTGCTGGGCGCAGCGTCGAGCGCATATCCGTCGAAGGTACGACCGCTGGCCGAACCTCCAGCCGGGTCTGGGCTGAAACCGGTGATGGGGGATCAGGGCTTGCCGTACCTCGGCCACGGACTGGAGTCCCTCGCCGACCGCGGCTCACTGAAGATGGCGATGGATCGGTATGTACGCTTCGGCCCGGTCTTCTGGTCCGGCTCGGTGGGGATGCCGATCGTGACGCTCATCGGTCCCGAGGCGCTCGAGACCGCGTGGATGAACCGGGACAAGGCATTCTCCAGCGAGAAGGGGTGGGAGCCGATCATCGGCCCGTTCTTCCACCGCGGGGTCATGCTGCTCGATTTCGAAGAACACATGCAGCATCGCCGCATCCTGCAGCAGGCATTCATGCGTCCGCGGCTGCTCGCTTACCTCGACCTCATGACCCCGCTCATCAGCCGGACCCTGTCGGAATGGAAAGTCGGAGAGGGCTTTCCGATGTACACCCAGACCAAGGACATGCTGCTGAAGCTCGCCAGCGAGGTGTTTGTCGGTGTCACGCTCGGTGCGGAGGCCGACCGACTCGAGGAGGCCTTCGAGGCCGCGGTCCGTGGCGGGCAGGGCCTCATCCGGGCCGATGTCGGGTTCGGGACCTGGTCACGGGGCCTGCGCGGTCGGGAACTACTGCAGGACTACTTCCGGTCCGAGATCCCGGCCCGTCGGGCCGGCGACGGCGACGACCTGTTCAGCGTCCTGTGCCGCAGCGAGAGCGAGGACGGGTTGATGTTCAGCGACGAGGACATCGTCAACCACATGATCTTCGCGATGATGGCCGCCCACGACACCAGCACCATCGCGTTGTCGATGATGACGCACTTCCTGGGCCGGTATCCGCAATGGCAGGAGCGACTGCGTGTGGAGTCACTCGCGCTCGGGAAACAGACCCTCGACTACGACGACCTCGACGCACTGCCGAGCCTCGACCTCGCGTTCAAGGAGACGCTGCGCTACAACTCGCCGGTCGGAATGCTATTCCGGCGCACGGTGAAGGACACCGAGGTCATGGGGTACTACATCCCGAAGGGCACCGAGGTGGTGCTGCATCCCTGGGCCACGATGCACCGCCCCGAGTGGTGGCCGAACCCGGAGGTCTGGGATCCGGAGCGGTTCTCGCCGGAGCGTCGCGAGGACAAGGTGCACCGGTTCGCGTGGGCGCCTTTCGGCGGCGGCGCCCACAAGTGCATCGGCCTCTATTTCGGTGGCATGGAGGTGAAGTCGATCATGCATCAGCTGCTGCTGAGGTTCGAGTGGTCGGTACCGGAGGACTATCACCTCCAGCTCACCTACGGTACCGGACCCCAGCCGGCCGATGGGCTGCCGATCGACATGCGCCGCCGGGCCGTGAAGCCGCTGTCGACGTCCGTGTGAGCCGCGCGCTCACGGCTGTCCCGGTGCGAGCGCTCGGGGAACTTGGGGTGGTCGGTCGTGGCGGCCGCGGCAGTGAGCCGACGAGGCGATAAGCGTCCAGCCGAATGACAGGCGACGGTGCCGCGGATTCGCTAACGTAAGTCATGGCAAAAGACCTGGTGGAGGGCATGACCTTCACCGCCTCCGACCCGGTTGTGGTTGACGGCGACCTCGTCGGTGCGTTCGGGGCGGTTCTCGGGGCGACGAGCGACGCCTTCACGATCCCCGTCATCGCCCGGGTCGCGACCCTGCTGGTCCGCGTCGCCATGGACGCCGACGTCCTCCCGCACGACGGTGTCATGCATACCGCGGAGTCGCTCCGGATCCGGCGCGATCCGCGCACCGGTGACGTGCTGCGCGGCCTGCTGACGGTGGAGACGATCCATCATCGAGCCGGGGCCACCCAGCTGCAGCTGCGCAGTGACATCCTTGCCGACGGCGAGGACAGTCCAATCGCGGTCACCACATCGACGTTGATCTTCCGAAACCCCGGGGAGTAAACGATGCCATCCGCCGAGACCGAGGTTCGCGTTTCCGAACCGGCACAACTGATCTGGGATGTCGTAGAGGAGATCTCCCGCGACCGCGTCAAGCGGTACGCGCAGGCGTCCGGTGACCGCAACACGATCCACATCGACCCGAACGCGGCGCATGAGGCGGGACTCGCCGATCCGGTCGCCCACGGGATCCTCATCCTCGCCCTCATCCTGCGTCATGCCGACGAATGGACGCGCCGCAACGGCGCACGCATCACCGGATGCGACACCCGGTTCATTCGACCCGTCTACGTCGGCGACGTCGCGACCCTGCTGCACCTCACCGGACGCTGCGCCGCACCGGGACAGCTGACGGCCACCGCGACGGTCCTCGATCCCGACGGAGCCGCCGAGTCGACGGTGATGCGGCCCATCCGGATCCGCTACGAGGCGGTCTGACCGCGGCCCTCCGGTGGCCGGGTGTTCAGCGACCGTGCTCGTCCGAGTCGAGGATGCGCGCGGCGCGCTCGAGATCGTCGCGTAGCGCGCGCGGTGTCAGCCGCCGCAGGATCGGGATACCCGGCGCCAGGGCGATCGGTACCGTCAGGAACGCCCGCACGTCGACCCGGGTGCGCCCGTCGTCGCGGGAGGTGACCTGAAGGGTGAGGCTCGCATCGACAAACCACCACCCGCCTATCTCCGTCCACCGCCGGTGGGGCTCGTCGTGGGTGACCTCCATCCGTGGTGCCAGGCATGGCACGACCGTGACGTCGGTCCACGTCGTGCCGGTACCGCCGGGACGCCGGCCGGCCGGCATGAAGTCGTCGATCCGCCGCAGGCTCGCTTGCCATTCCGGCCGCATCTCGGGGTCGACGAGGTAGTCGAAGACGGTCTCGGCCGGGCTGTCGAAAACCACTGAGAGATCGGCGATCTGGCTCCGGTAGGTGGATCGCATGACGGTCACACCGCCCGCACACAGTCGGCGATGGCCTCCCCGAGGATCTCCAGGCCCAGACGGAGGTCGTCGTCGGAGATGGTCAGCGGGGGAGCGATCCGGAAAATACCGCCCATTCCCGGGAGTTGGACGACGTTCATGTGGAGGCCGAGGTCGAAGCAGCGTGCGGTGATGGCGGCTCCGAGCGCGTCGGTGCGCTCGCCGCTACCGGATTCGTCGGCGAGTTCGATCCCCTGCAGCAGACCACGCCCGCGGACATCGGCGACCACCGGGTGACGTCGGGCGATCTCGCCGAGTCCCTCGCGCAGTACCGTGCCCGCTGTCGCCGCCCGGGCGTCGAGCGCGTCGCGGATCAGCACGTCGAGGACGGTATTGCCGACCGCCGCGACGAGGGGATCGGACACATGGGTGGTGAAGAACAGGAATCCGCGTTCGTGCGCGACCGCCTCGATCGCCTCTGACGTGATCGTGGCCGCCAACGGCAGCCCGGCACCGAGGGTTTTGGACAGCGTGAGGATGTCGGGCACGATGCCGTCGCGTTCGAAGGCGTACCAGGTGCCCGTTCGGCACAGACCGGTCTGTGCCTCGTCCACGATCAGCAGCATCCCGCGCTCGTCGCATTTACGTCGCAGTGCCGCGAAGTATCCGGCGGGAGGTTCGATCACACCACCGGAGGAGAGGATCGGTTCGACGATCACGGCCGCGAGCGAACCCACCGACGCGGCGTCGACGAGGTCGAAGCCGAAGTCGAGCTGCCGTTGCCAGTCCAGCGAACCATCGGCGGCGGTGAAGTCGGGCCGGAACGGATTCGGCGTCGGCAGCACCAGGTTTCCGGCCGCCACCGGCCCGTAGCCGCCGCGGCCGGCGCTGTAGGTCGCCGCGGCCGCGGCGTGTGTCATCCCGTGCCACGACCGCGAGAACGAGACGATCTCATGTTTGCCGGTGACCAGTTTGGCGAGCCGGATCGCCGCCTCGTTGGATTCGGCGCCGGTCGTCAGCAGCATGACCTTATCGAGCGGTGCCGGGAGCGAATCGGCGAGTCGTGCCGCGAGATCCAACACCGGCTCCGACAACATGCCACTGAAGAGGTGATCGAGCGTCGCGATCTGGCGGCGCACCGTCGCGACGATATCCGGATGGGAGTGCCCCAGGATCGCAGACATCTGCCCGGAGGTGAAATCCAGGATGCGCCGCCCCTCGGAGGTGAACACACAGCTTCCCTCCGCTCGCGCGATCAGTTCGGGCGCCAGGGTGCCGCCGTACCGGATGAGATGACGCGTGAACTCGCCGGATGCCGTGTGGTCGGGGAGATTCCGGGTGCTGCCGATGGCCATGTGTCTCACGCTACGTGGCTCCCGGCCCGTCGACGAGTCGGCCGCGAAACGCCGGTGCTGGTAGCCGGCAGACGATATGGTCTCAGGGTCGGCACCTTCCGAGCGAGCGTCTGGGGATGCGATGCACTGGTTCGTCGAGAGTCCACTGCTCACCCTCTTCTTCTGCGTCGGCGTCGGCGCACTCATCGGGCGAATCCCGTTCGGACCGGTCTCTTTCGGCCCCGCCGGGGCGTTGTTCACCGCGCTCGCGCTATCGGCCATCGACTCCGACGTCGCGCTCCCGACGATCGTCACCAACCTGTCGCTGTGCGTGTTCTGCTACACGGTCGGTATCGCCGCCGGCCCTGCGTTCGTCAGCGCGTTGCGCACCGGGTGGAAACCGGTACTGGTGTCGGTGACCGCCATCATCGCGATGGCGGCCACCGCGCTCGGTGTCGGCAAGGCACTCGATTTCGACATCGGCACCATCGCGGGTGCATTCTCCGGCGCGGGCACGGCGACCGCAGCTCTCGGTGCCGTGCAGCAGCAGCTGGCCGGTGACGGGGAGATCCCGCCCGAGCCCGCCATCGGCTACGCCGTGGCCTATCCCATCACGGTGTTCCTGACGATCCTCGCCTGCGCGTACCTGATCGGCGTGGGCCGGCGTAAGCCCACCGCCGAGGATCGCGAGAAGGTGGCGCCGATCGTCGTGCGCACGATGGAGGTGGTGGGCAACCCCGGCCTGACGGTGCACGATCTCGGCAAGCGATACGAGGCGGTGGTGTCCAGGCTGACCCGGGGCGGGAAGACAGTCGTCGCCCATGATGCCGAGAGCATCGAGTCCGGCGACCTGTTGACCGTCACCGCGCGTGAGGACGTCTTCGCGCGGCTGGTCGCCGAGCTCGGACATGAAGCCGCCGAGGAGGTCTGGCTGAACCGCTCGAACATCGACTTCCGGCGCATCACGTTGTCCAACCGTGGCTACGTGGGTCGTGAGCTCCACGATCTGCGTCTGGAGGAGAAGTACGACGCCGTGGTCAGCCGGGTGCGTCGCGGCGACGTCGACCTCATCGCGACCCCGGATCTCGTGTTGCAGAGCGGGGATCGACTCCGCGTCACCGCACCACGCGACCGGCTCATCGACATTTCCAAGGACCTCGGGGATTCCGAACGCACCGCCGGCGACATCAACCCGATCGGGCTCGGTCTCGGCCTCACCATCGGCCTCATCCTGGCCTTCGTTGAACTCCCGCTTCCCGGCGGCGGCACACTGGTCCTCGGTACCGCCACCGCACCGCTGATCGTCGGTGTCGTCCTCGGCGCACTGGGACGTACGGGTCCGGTGGTGTGGACGTTGCCCGGGAACGTCTCGAACACCCTCAATCAGTTCACCCTGATGGTGTTCCTGGTGGCGGTCGGCACCGGCGCCGGTTCCGGCCTGGTCACCGCGCTCGCCGATGAGGGCCTGCAGCTGGTGGTGTTGGGACTGACCATCTCCGCCGCGCACGCCCTGGTCTGCGTGTTCGCGCTGCGCTCGCTGCTGCAGTTCGGCACCGCCCGCGCGCTGGGCGGGCTCACGGGATCACAGCTCAACCCGGCCCCCTACGCCTACGCCATGGGTAAGGTTCCCGATCAGCGGGTCGCTCTCGGATACGCGGTGCTCTTCCCCGTCAGCATGATCTTCAAGGTCTTCCTGGCCCAACTCATGGTCGTGTACTTCTGAGTCGACGCAGGTCGACGTCATCGATGGCTGTGTCGGCGCTGTCGGCGCCCGGGTCGACCAGACGTGCGCGCACCGCGACCGCGTCGACCCCACGGGCGATCAGGTGCGGCCCATCGATGTCCGGCGAGCCGACGACCCGGACCGCCTCGTGGTCGGTACGGACCCGCGCCCGACCGTGACACCAGGTCGCGATGTCGGGTGTCAGCGCGGTCGCGGCGGCCACCAGATCGTGACAGGGCGTCGACCACGGGTGGGCGCGCCCGGCGAGGCGACGGCGCAGCCCGTAGGCACGCATCGACTCGAAGCTCACGACGCCGTTGCGCGGGAGGTCGTCGACACCCAATCGCACCGCTCGAGAGACGTCGAGACCCACCCACCGCACCGGCAACCACGTGGCGCGGGCCACCGCCACCGCGGCGGTCGGATCGACGCGGGTGTTGGTATCGGAGATCGTGCGCAACGACCGATCCCGGCCCACTCCGACTCCGGCGAGGACCACCACCGCGCTCAGCCGACCGAGTCCCTCGGCGTCGAGTTCGATCGCGCGCGCGAGGTTCGTCAGGGGGCCGATGCACAGGACTGTGCCGCCGGGATTCTCGTGCGCGTACCGGCTGATGACCTGCGCCGCACCGGGTTCGTACCGCGGCCGCCGACACCGCTGCGGGCCCCGGAGCGTGCCGCCGAGGCCGTCGAGTCCGTGTACCGCCGATGGACGCCATGCGTTCGGGGGTGTGCGATCGCCGCACCAGATCTCGCACCCGGGCACCGCCGCGGACACGTTGCGGGCCGCCGCCATGGCCGATACGTTTCCCCATGTCGTCGTCACTCCCCAGAGTCGATGAGCCTGCGCCACAACACCGATCGCGATCAGATCATCGAGTCCGCCGTCGGTGTCGACGAGGATGCCGGGTTCCGGGGACATACCCACAGTGTCCGTCACGCCGCCGAGCACGGTGCGCGCGACGTCGGTGAGCAACTCTGCCCTTTCGGGCAGATGTCGCTGCCCCGCCGCACGTTCGTCCGGATCTTCCGCCATCGGGCCGCACCGGGGATCGTTGACCGGGTCTCGAGCGAGAGCGAGGAATCATGCGCACCCGCGACAACGATCCGGGCGATCGACAGAGCGCGGCGCCGAAGGCTTCCCCGGAGAAGCCGGCGTCGCCGTCAGCGCACGACGCCCGGCTCGCCGCCGGGCCGCTGAATCGTGCCGCCCTACCGGCGTTGCAGCGGGCCACCGGCAACGCGGCCGTGGCAGCGCTGCTCAACTCGCACAATCCGACGAAGCCGGAGGATACGCAGACCACCCCCGTCGGCGCCGACGAGCCGGTGGTGCAGCGGACGAAGGACTACAACCTCGATCCGATCTTCGGTGGCACCTACAACGAGGTGGAGATCACCGGGCTGCAGGGCAAGCAGTTCATCGAGCAGGCGGTGGGCAGCACCGCGTCGTATCCGCTGGGACGGCATCTGCGGGCCTCGACGTCGGGTGCGAACAGCCGCCGCGACGGCAACTTCGGTGTCGAGCTGCCGCCGCAGACCTGGAACTACGACAGCTACAAGAGCGCCACCTGGGACCTGGCCCTGCAGATCAAGACCGGCGGTGTCGGCAAGAAGCCGATGTCGATGCACAACTGGGCGTTCAGCAACATCGAGGTGACCGAGACCTTCGAGGTCGTCGACGGCGGAACCGTCGCACCCGGCAAGGTATCCGGACCGGTGTACGGGATGGATCAGAAGATCCCGGTCGTCCTCACCGGACGCAATGCGAAGGAGAAGGTCAGCTTCTCCGAGTACTTCAAGGTGACATCGGGGTGGAGTGTCGGCCGCGAGGTCGTCGACTCGACGACGTTGACACGGTCGATGAGTTTCGGGTTCGGACCCAAGCTCGAGGATGCCGCCAAGAACAAGGCGGAGGGCGAGTTCGCTCTCAGCTCCACCAACACGGACACGATCTCACACAAGATCGCGACGATGGGCGGGGGAGCGACGACCGGTGGCAAGGGGGCCGCCGGCGAGACCACGTTCACCGGCATCGACGCGACGACACCCGACGGCCGCCCGATCACGATCCGCAAGTACGTCTATCCCGTCTACGAGGTGAAGAACTTCCTCGTCACGGCCTACCCGCACAACCCGAAGACCGCGGAGGTCACCGGCAAGAGCCGGGTGACGGTGCCGGTCAGCTCCTTCGTCCTGGCGCGCGTCGAGTCGATCGATGCCGACGCCGACGGCAAGGTGGAGGCCGCCAATCAGCCGTCGCCCGCCCAGAATGCCGAGGATCAGCGGCGCAGAGCGGAGATGGCGGGCAGGGAAGTCGGCAAGGCCGGCGGCGTGCGGCTCAAGATCGCGCTGGAGCGCGAGATCGATGCGCAGAAGGACTTCGACAACCAGGACTTCTCGCAGGTGCTGAGCCAAGGCGAGACATCCCGCGCCGTGACGAAGGAGTGGACCAGCGAGACGGTCAATCAGTTCAGCGTCACCACCGCCGACGGCAAGAAGGTGTCCGGGACCGGCGGATGGTCACTGTCGGCCGGCGGTTCGTACGCGGGTCTCGGCGCCAAGATCGGATACAGCGAAATCGAGTCGACCACCGGCGAATTCGGGGACCAGGTCCTCAACAGCGGCTCGTCGGGCAAGGCGCAGACGGTGAAGGTCAATCAGGAGGTGGCCGGGCCGGCCGCGGGCAGCGGCAAGAACGTCCAGGTGATCGTGATGCCGATCTACCGCGAGCGGGTGTACGGCTACTACGCCTATGACGACGCGACCGGATCATGGACGCAGCTCCCGATGAAGGGACGTAGCAAGTACTACTACCCGGTCGGCTCGGTCACCACCCAGGACGTACCGCCCAAGAGTGAGCTCAAGCCGGAAGGACACGAGAAACTCGAGGACAGGGGCACCGCGGAGACGGCGAAGACCGCCAAGAGCCTCAAGGCGCAGATCGACGCCGAGAAGGACCCCGCGAAGAGGGCCGAGCTCGAAAGGCAACTCGAGCAGTCCCTCGCCAAGGGGCGAGAGGCGTTGGAGGAGACCGTGCGTCGCGCCCACCCGTCACTGGTCGTCATCGACCGCGACAAGAACCTCTACGAGATCGAGATCCCGGTCCCGGTCTCGGCATCCGACCAGGCCGCGGGCGCACACAGCACGGAGATGAAGAAGTACCGCAGCACCCTCGAAGGTCTGATGGACTTCACTGCTCCGAGCGTTGCCGCCCACAACGCGGCCGATGCGATGGCGACCACCGACACCAACCCGGCCGACGACGTCACCATCACCTCGTCGGCGGCGCTCGGCGGCACGGGTGCGCAAGGCGGGGTCAACCCGTTCCCGGGTGACGTCGACATGTCCGAGTCGATCCGGATCGTCGCGCCCACCGCCGATGCGGCAGCGGACGCGTTGGCCGCCGCGATCCAGTCGACCGTGACCAGGGCAACCGCCCCGCGTACCGACGGCACGCTGGGCTACACCTTCCACGGGTGCATGGTCGGCGTCTACCCGCCCGATGCCAAGAAGGCCGGGAGCGCAGTGAGGTTCACCGCCGCACAGACCATGGAAGGCCGGCTCACCTATCCGAGGAAGAACGGGACGACGGGAACCCTCACCCTGGCACAGGCGATCGCCGCGCCGGCCGCGGGACGAGCGGCGAACACCTACTGGCGCGGCCCGATCGACGAGGCCGGTACCTACGGCGAGATCACCAAGGTGCTCAACTACGACGCGGTCAAGCAGGGATCCGACGACGAGCACCTGTTCGGCACCCCCAAGGTCGGGCAGAGCTTCCAGGAAGTCGGTTTCGGCCGCGAAGGCCGCCACGACACCGAGCGTGCCCGGCTGCTCGAGCCGCTCGGCAGGGACATCGCGAAGTATGCGGCCGATGGCAACTGGGTGAAGGCGACCAAGCGGGCCTACACCGTGGCCCGCATGCTCAACGACGTGGCCGCGCTCAATGCGTTCGCCCCCCCGCTGGGCAGCCCCGTCTCGCAGCTGAAACAGCTCGTCGACCACATCGAGATGTTCACCCACGACGTCGTGAACCCGAGGATCGACGACAAGCTCCGCGGCGGTATCGGCACGTCGATGGACGACGAGCAGGCCCTGAAGGAAGCTCAGCGGTTGCAGGCCAGGATGTCGGGGGTGGACACCGCGAAGGATCTGACGCCGGCCATGCAGAAGGCGATCGACGCCGGTGACGGCAAGATGACCCGAAATCCGAGGGTATACGCGATCATCGAGAACGAGATCGTCAAGCCGCTCAACGCGCGGATCAAACACGACGTGGAGTTCGGTCGACGGTGTCACGACGCCCTGATCGCTCACGGCTACCTCAAGGGAAAGTGAGCCGGCATGCACGTGCCCAGCTTTGCCCTGATCCGACTCACCCGGACAGTGCTCGACGACGACCACCCCTGGGCCGGTGGCGCGCCGCCCGACATCCGCCACGACACCGGCCGGGTGGTTGTCGACTACGACTGCCGCGCGGCCGCCGATCGCCCGGTCGTCCGGACCTACACCGCGCACATCGCCGTGCCGAACGACCGTCGGTGTTCCTGGGACCTTCCGCTCGGAGACGACTACCGGCTCCTGGTCGAGACGCGGGGCTTCACCGACGACGACGGCGGGGTGGTCGTCGACGGGCGGGTCATCTCGAACTACCAGACCCACCTCGGACCCCTGAGCGCGTTTGTCGGCCCCAACGCCCTGCATCTGCACTCGATGCGGCTGCCGGTCGGCGAGAGCAGCGCGGTCGGGGTGCTCGACGACGAGGTCACCGGTCGTATCTTCCGCGAGTATCAGGAGATCGAGGTCGAGGCGATCGTGGTCACCCCGCCGCACTCGTTCGTCCGGGGGATGGAGGAGAGCGCGACGGCGCAGGAGCGTCGCTGGGGTGACTGGAGTGCGATCAGCAAGGCGGGCCTGCGATGACACCGCACAATCGCGCCGCCGACGCCTGGCGAGACGGGCACATCGTCGCCGCGCGCCGCCAGTACGAGGCGATTCTGGCTTCGGACCCCGGGGACTGGGGAGCCGGGTTCCAGGTCGCCTGGCTCGACGGCATCTTCGGCACGCTCACTCTCGACCGGCTCGACCGGCTCCGGCGACCGGATCTCTCGGACGCGGCCGAGCGTGCTCTCGAAGCGTTGCGCGGCATGGCCGAATATCCCACCCCTCTCGAGGGTGAGGAGAGCGACTGGGACATCGAGGCGCTGCGCGCGCGAGGCCACGAGGAGGAGTACTCGAGCTGGTGGGAGGCCCACGGCAAGTCGGCGGCCAAGGCCGGACTCTACGGTGTCGCGGACGCATGTCTCGAGGAGGCGGAACGTCGCGAGCCCTCCGGGGCCTACTGGGACCCTCCATCGTGGACACACTCGCTGCCCGCGCTGTTGGATGCGCACCTGGCGCTGGTCGCCGACCCTTTCGCCTGACCTGCGAGTCGCCTGACCTGCAACGGGTCGACGGGCCGGTCGGCTCGCGGGTGGTGTCACCGGCCTGCCGCCCCTCTTCGGGGGGTGGTCACGACGGAGTGTGACCGGGATCATAGGCGCATGACGAGTAACACCGACCTCTACCGGGACAGTCGTGACCACCTCATCGCCCTCATCGGCGACCACGACAAGGCGGTGAGCGAGTTTCGCTGGCCGGAGCTGACCGGGCGATTCAACTGGGCGACCGACTGGTTCGACGCGTTCGCCCGCGGCAACGATGCCCGCGCACTGTGGATCGTCGAGCAGGACGGCAGCGAGCTGACGGTCACCTTCGACGAGATGGTGGAGCGGTCCGACCGGGTGGCGACTTGGCTTCGTCAGCTCGGGATCACCAAGGGCGATCGGGTGATCTTGATGCTCGGCAATCAGGTCGAACTATGGGAGACGATGCTGGCGGTGATGAAGCTCGGCGCGATCGTGATGCCGACGACCGCTGCGCTCGGGCCCGATGACCTACGCGACCGGATCGACCGCGGCGCCGCGCGCTGTGTGATCGCCAACGCTGCCGACGCGCCCAAATTCGACGGCATCGAGGGCGATTACCTGTCGATCGCGGTGCGCGGCGACGTGGACGGGTGGATCTCCTACACCGACTCGGCGACGGTCACCTCCGCCGGTCCGTTTTCCGCCGACACCACGGTGGACGAACCCATGCTGATCTACTTCACCTCCGGCACCACGAGCCGGCCGAAACTCGTCGAACATTCCCAGATCAGCTATGCGGTAGGGCATTTCACGACGATGGCCTGGATCGGAGTCAGGCCCGGCGACGTCCACCTCGCCATCAGTTCACCGGGCTGGGCGAAACATGCGTGGAGTTGTTTCTTCACCCCGTGGATCGCCGAGTCGACGATCTTCGTCTATAACTACGGCCGCTTCGACGCGGCGGCCCTGATCGACCAGCTCCGGCGGGCGAAGGTCAACACCTTCTGCGCGCCACCCACGGTGTGGCGCATGCTGATCCAGGCCGACCTCGGTGAGCGGCCGGAGGGTCTGCGAGAGCTGCTCGGCGCCGGCGAACCCCTCAATCCTGATGTCATCCGGCAGATCGAGGACGCCTGGGGGCTCACGATCCGCGACGGTTTCGGCCAGACCGAGACCACCCTGCAGATCGGCAACACCCCGGGACAGCCGGTGAAGCCGGGCTCGATGGGCCGGCCGATGCCCGGCGTGCCGGTGGTCCTCATCGATCCGGTCACCGGGAAGGAATCCGACGAGGGCGAGATCTGCCTCGACCTCGACGCCGGTCCGGTCAACCTGATGACCGGCTATCTCGGTGACCCCGAACGCAACGAGCAGGTGATGGCCGGCGGCTACTACCACACCGGCGACGTCGCCGCCCGCGACGAGGACGGTTACATCACCTACATCGGCCGCACCGACGACGTGTTCAAATCCTCGGATTACAAGGTGTCGCCGTTCGAGTTGGAGAGTGTGCTGATCGAACATCCCGCCGTCGTCGAGGCCGCGGTGGTGCCACAGCCCGACGACACCCGGCTGGCGGTCCCGAAGGCCTACATCGCACTCGCCGCCGGCTGGGAACCGACCGCCGACACCGCCCGGACGATCCTGGAGTACTCGCGCGATCATCTTGCGCCGTACCTCAAGGTCCGACGTGTCGAGTTCTTCGAGCTGCCCAAGACGATCTCCGGCAAGATCCGCCGCGTCGAACTGCAGCAGCGCGAGGCGGAGGCCCACCGCAACCACACACCGATCGGCACGGAGTTCCGCTACGAGGATCTCGTCGACTGAGCGGGGTCGGCCCACGCGCATGCCGATCGTATGAATCCGGCTCCGCCTGGCGGAGCCGGATTCATACGATCTGGCTGCTGTCCGGGTCGGTCCGGGCGTCGAGGATCAGTTGCAGGAAAACCAGATCCAGCCAGGACCCGAACTTGGTGCCGACCTCGGGTAGCAGCCCCACCCGGGTGAAGCCGAGTCTCTCGTGGAGTCGTATCGACCCGATGTTGCCCGCCTCGATGCCCGCGACCATGACGTGCTTGCCGAGGCTGCGCGCCCGCTCGATCAGAGCGTTCATCAGCAGCCGACCGACACCCCTGCCCTGGGCGTCGCCGCGGACGTACACCGAGTGCTCGACCGTGTGCCGGTAACCGTCGAAGGCTCGCCAATCACCGAAACTGGCATACCCCAAGACCTCCCCGTCATCGACCGCCACCAGCACCGGATAGCCGATGCGTTGACGGTCGGTCAGCCACCTTTCGCGATCGGCGGTGTCGACGGTGCGGTCGTTCCAGATGGCGGTGGTGTGTTCGACGGCGTCGTTGTAGATCGCCGTGATGGGGGCGATGTCGCCTCGGTGGGCGTCACGGATCTCCATGACGGTGGCCGCGGAGTTCAGTGTGTCTGCTCGGCGGCCGGGTCGGGGGTGACGTGGCGGCCGGAGAGCTCACCCAGTGCGCGGAACATGCGCTTGGAGGCCTCCGCCCAGGGCATGAGGATCGGGAACACGTGGAACATGCCGTATTCCTCCATGGCATAGACCCGCACACCGGAACCCTCGAGGCGTTTGGCGAACTCACGGATGCCGTCGCGGAACATCTCGTCGGCACCCCAGCACACGAAGGTCGGCGGGAACCAGTCCGGATCGGGTTCGGCGTAGACGGCCGAGACACGTTTGTCGTTGGGCTGCACACCCTGCAGATACGGCATGACCGGCACATTCCAGGGGATGATGTCGAGTTCGGCGTTCTCCATCACCGACGGCCGACTCAGGTCCAGGTCGACCTCCGGCGAGAACAGCGCCACGGCGGCCGGTGCCGGCATCGACCGGGTGTGCAGATAGGAGACCAGCGACGTGGCCAGCCCACCTCCGCCGGAATCACCCGCGACGACGAGGTGTTCGGCGGACGCACCGCGATCGAGCAGCCCCTGATAGACGTCGGCGGCGTCGAGCACGCCGGCGGGGAAGGGGAACTCCGGTGCCATCCGGTAGTCGGCGATGAAGACCTCCGCGCCCGTGTGGCGTACCAGCGCAGCGGCGAAGGCGGAGTACATGATCGGCGACGTGCCGATGTAGCCGCCCCCGTGTAGGTAGAGGATCGTCGCGCCGATCGCCTCCTTGTCGGCCGATTCGTCGACATACGCGTCGGAGCTGGCCTTCGCGCGACACCAGATGCCGGGGACACCACCGATCGTGTCGTCGACGATCTCGACGCCGTCATGCAGGCCGACGAACGGGGGCATCACCGCTCGGCAGATCTCGTCGAGGATCTTCTCCATCGACCGGAACTCCTTGATCGGCAGACTGACCGAATAGCCCATGAACGAGCGGATCACCTGACGCGTGACCGATCGCCCGAGATTGTCGAGCAGGCCGCTCGGCCCCTGCCACGGTTTGCGGAACGGCACCCGCGCGAGGCCGTTCAGCATGGTCTCGGCGAGTCCGACCACGGCCAGGGCGGTCACCGGCGCAGATGCCGTCTGCACCTCGGGACGATCGGCCATCACCATGGTGGTCATGGTAGTGCCGGGGCCGCCGCGCGGCGCGCCGTCGGGATCCGACCATACCCACCGTCCCCGCGTGAGCACGCGGGCCGGGCGGGGATCGGTGCCCGAGCGGGCCTGGGGGCGAATCACTTTGATCCCGATGAAGCGTCGTGGACGCGCCCGGCAGATACTGAGGATGTTGCCGACGAAAGGACCCGACCGATGCGGCTCAACCTGATGAGCGTGTTCGTCAACGATCAGCGCGCGGCGCTCGCCTTCTACACGGACGTGCTCGGGTTCATCAAGCACCACGACATCCCTCTCGGTGCCGCCTCATGGCTGACCGTGGTGTCGCCGGAATCCCCTGACGGCCCGGAACTCCTGCTCGAACCAGCAGGTCATCCCGCGGTCAAACCGTACCGGGACGCTCTCGTCGCCGACGGCATCCCGCTCGTCCAGTTCGCCGTGGACGACCTCGAGGCCGAACACCGGCGCCTGACCGACAAGGGCGTGGTGTTCACCATGCCGCCGACCGACGTCGGCACCGCGATCATCGCCGTCATCGACGACACCTGTGGGAACCTCGTCCAGCTGGTCGAGGCGAAACCGGCCGCCGACGCGGGCTGAGCCGGCCGGGCCCGCCGGTCCCCGGCTGCATTCCCGCGTTCGAACAAATGTGCGAACATCGTGATGTGGGCATGCAGTGGATCGGCGGCGACAGCGGCCAGCCGCGCCCGCCGGCGTTCGTACGGGTCGGCCACAAGGCCGTGCTCATCGACCTGAACGCGTTGTACCCGAACGCCCCGCACTTCTCTGGCGAGTACCACCCCGACGGGCTGCAGATCCGGTCGGTCCACCTCGGCGTCCTGACCGAGTGGGGCCGTGACGAATGGGGCGCGTGGTACGGCAAGGTGACCTACACGATCGCCGCCAAGGACCGGCAGGAGAAGGTGACCCACTGGGTGCCGGCATGGGCGTTGCGTCCGGCCGACTGCCCGCCCGGCGACGCCTCCCGACGACGCCCGCGCGGACACCGGAGCTAGCCCCGAGCCGGCCGACCGTACACACCGCGTAGGTGTCGCCGGTCACGTCCGAGGGGCATGGGACACTACCTCGGGTCATTTGTCCCCGGGGAACTCGTGAGGCGGCGATGGAGAGTGCGGAGCAACCGACGCCGAGACAGGCGTGGGAGGCGAATCGGTCGATCCAGAAATCGGCGGCGGTGAGGCTGTTCGCCGCGAACAACGCCGCCCTGTACTGGACCTTGATGGAACGCCACTTGGACTTCGGCGCCCGGCTCGGCGAGACCGAGCTGGCGATCCGACTCGAACGCGACCTGGCCGAGTTCGGTATCGACGATCAGTCCAGCGGCCTCGACCTGATCAAGTCGTGGGCCAAGCAGGGATGGCTGCACCGGATCACCGATTCGGCCGGACCGAGCACCCAGAATCTGTGCTACCTGACCTCGGAGGCCCGATCGGTCCTCGACTATGTGCGGCGCCTGCGCCGCGAGGACAGTGTCGCCACCGGCGGCTCGATCAACGGCGTCGCGGCAGGTCTGCGCCGGGTGGCGGGTCGGGTGACCGACGACCCCCGTCAGATCCGCGACGAGATCACCCATCAGATCTCCGAACTCGATGCCGAGCTGGCCGAACTCGACGCCGGCCTGCGACCCGACCCCGACCTGCGCGGTGCCGAGGACGAGGCCCGGGCGATCGCCTATCAGATGGAACAGATCATCTCCGACATCGGCCAGTACGGGACGATGCTCGATCGGATCACCACCGCCCTGCTCGACGACCCGCACGATTCGGACCTCGCCTACCGCGATCGGCAGCGGCAGATGTTCGACGACTACGAATCGCTGCTCGAATCGTCGCAGAGCGCCTCCTATCACGCGTTCGCGCACATGATCCAGGACCCGCAGCAGCGGGCCCGCCTCGCCGCCGACATCTCCACGGTCACCCACCGGTTGCCCGGGATCGACGCTGGACTCCGCTCGGTGATGGACAACTTCTTCGCCCTGGTCACCCAGCAGATGGCCGAGGTCGGCAAAACGCGTCAACGATGCGCCCGCCGGATCCGCCGGTTCGTCGCCACCGGCACGCTGGAACAGAGCCGCGGTGTCGCGCGCCAGCTCAACGACGCGCTCGCGACCGCGAACGACCTGCTGAAGACCTCCCTGACCGATCGTCGTCTCGGCTACGAACTGCCGCTCGCGACACCCGCGATCACCTCGGTCGGTCGCCTCGCCTTCGAGATCCGCGATCCGGCCCCGCCTGCACCCGTGCAGCCCGCGACCGGCGGCGCCGACCTCGCCTCCTTCGCGTCGCTGGCCGGTCAGGTCGACACGGTCGAACTCACCGAGGTGGTCAACAGTGCGGTGGCGGCAGGGCCAGTCGCCCTGTCGGACGTGCTCGAGCGGATCGGCGAGCCGTATCTCGCCCACGTGATCGTGCTGTGGTCGTGGGCGCTCAAACAGCCCGGCAACGCCGACCGGCGGCCCGAGGTCGTGCGATTCCGGTCGCTGGAAGGGGAGGACCGCGTCATCGAGGTTCCCGCATTGACGTTCACCGAACCGATTCCGACCGCGGAGGTCGACGCACTGTGACCACTGACTTCCAGACCCCGGACGAGTTCGCCGGCTACGACGATCTCCCGGCCGTCCCGACGCGTGGGACCGACGACGACACCCCGAAGGTCCCGCGCTTCGACGGTGACCACAGCGCACTGACCGATCGTGCGTGCTGGGCGCTGCAGAATCTGCTGACCCGCCGCTACGTCAGCGGTGACCGCCATCCCCAGCTGTGGGCCTGGGTCGTCGAGTATCAGGACGCGCTGCGCGTGCGCCTGTCCGAACTCGACCTGCGGCTGCGGATCGTCGACGAACTCGAGGTCGCCTTCGTCGAGCAGGCGTCCTACGAGTCACGATGGGGGAGAAGACTTCTCAAACGAGAGACGATCCAGACCTATGATGCGATCCTGGCCCTGCACCTGGCCAGATATGTCCGCTCGGCACGCGACGAGCATGTCACGATCACGCGTGAGGACATCCACGAACTGTTCGCCGGGGTCACCAACACCATCGACCGCGACCTGGCGCTGTTCGACCGGCGCATCGACCGCGCCATCGACAAGCTCGAGGAGATGGAGTTCCTCCGCAAGCACCGCGACGACCCGGACACCTTCACGGTCAGCCCGGTCATCTCGGCGGTCATGACGGCTTCGGTGATCACCGACCTGCAACGACAGTTCGAACAATTCATCGGCGCTGGGGAGACCGGCGACGAGGTCGACCCTGCAACCGGGACGGGCGGTCCCGACCTGGACGAAGACGGCGACGAGGACGAGGGAGACGATTGGTGAGCGGACGTGCAGACCAGTACCACCTGTCCCGCTTGCAGCTGATCAACTGGGGGGTCTTCGACGGCTATCACTCGATCCCGTTCAGCCCCAACGGGTCGCTGATCACCGGATCGTCGGGGAGCGGCAAGTCGTCGCTGCTGGACGCGATCTCGCTGGCCTTCCTGCCCGATCACCGACGCAACTTCAACGCCTCCGGCGACGCCACCGCGGCCGGATCGTCGAGCGGTCGGCGCACGGTCGGCAAGTACGTGCGCGGCGCCTGGGGTGAGCGCCGCGACGGGACCAACGCCCACCGCGAGATCATGTACCTGCGGGGCACCGGCCCGGCGTGGGCGGCCATCGCCGTCACCTACACCTCGAGTTCGGGGACCTCCATCACCGGCCTGGTCCTCAAGTGGCTGGCCGCCGGCAAGCTGACCGACGCCCACAGTTCCTACTTCATCTCCGACGGCGACGTCGACATCGTCGAGGTCTGCAACGAGTGGGCCGCGAGCAACTACAACTCCGCCCGCTTCCGGGACCGCGGCTGGCGTGGCGGTCCCGGCGAGGGCAAGTACCTCACCGCCCTGTACTCCTTGATCGGCATCCGCGGTTCCGAAGCAGCACAACAACTTCTGGGCAAGGCCAAGTCGCTCAAGAGCGTCGGCGGGCTCGCCCAGTTCGTCCGCGAGTTCATGCTCGACGAGCCGACCAGCATCGTCGGGATCTCCGACGCCCTTGAGCAGATCGATCCGCTGGTCGAGGCCCGGGAACTGCTCGACATCGCGCGCCGCAAACGCACCATCCTCGGCAACATCGAGACCGTGCAGGAACGCTACGTGACCGAGGCGGCCACCTTCACCGTCCTCGACACCATCGATTCCGCGGCGGTGCGCAGCTACCTCAACAACCTCCGCCTGCGCACGGCCGAACCGGAGGTCGCCGACCTCGACGACCAGATCGCGCGCCTGGACGCCGATCTGTCCGCGCTCACCGCGCAGCACGACCAGCTGCGTACCGACCACAGTCATCTGCTGTCGCGGATCGCCACCTCCACCGGCGATCTCGCCCCGCTGCAGGAACAACTCACCGCCGCGCATAAGGTCGGCAACGAGGTCTCCCTGCGGCGCGCGAGCTACGAGCACAAGATCTCCGCGCTCGGCTGTGCTTTGCCCGACGACGCCGAGGATTTCTGGTCGTTGCGCGCGACCCTGATCCAGGACGCGACCCGCATCGACGGGCAACTCGAGGCCGGGAAAGGACACTTCGCCGATTCCCTGGCCACCGAGGTCGCCGCCCGGGCGCAACGGGACGCGGCCCAGACCGAGCTGAGTCGGGTGCAGCAGGCGGGGTCGGCGCTGCCGCGCGCCGAACACGAGATGCGCCGCATGATCGCCCACGCCCTGCAGATCGACGAATCCGAGCTGCGCTACGTCGCCGAGCTCGTCGAGCTGCGTGGAGACCAGGAACGCTGGCGGCTGGCGGTGGAGAAGGTCCTCCGTAATGCGGGCCTGCGGCTCCTGGTGCCCGACAGGCACTTCCGCGCCGCCCTGCGGTTCGTGAACACCCACGACATGCGAGGCCGGATCCAATTGCACCACGCCGAGACCCGGCCGGCTCCGACACCCGACCCGGGTACGCTGGCCGCGACCTTGCGTGCCGTCGACCCCGACCACCCGTGCTCGGCCGAGGCGCTGTCGATCCTGACCCGGCTCGGCAACCACACGTGCGTCGACGACCCCGCCGAGTTCACCGACCACGCCAAGGCGGTCACCGACACCGGCCTACGCAAGGATTCGGCGAAGCTCGCGATCAAGGACGACCGCATGGCGCTGCGGCCCTCGCAGTACATCTTCGTCGGGAACGTCGACGCGAAGATCGCGGCGTTGCAGGCCGAACTCGAACATGAGCAGCACGCCTACGACAGCGCCCGGGAGGCCAGCGCGGCCCTCGACCGCGAGCGCACCGAGAAGGAGCAGCGGCGCGACGCCTACCGCCGGGTATGCGAGCAGTTCACCCAGTGGAGCGAGATCGACACCGATTCGGCCGACGAGCGCGTCGATCAGCTCACCGAGCAGTACGAGTTGCTGATGTCCGAGCACCCCGACATCGAGGCGCTGCAGCGCAAGGCCGAGGATCTCTGGGAGCAGGTCCGGGCGGCGATCTCGCAGGCCGCCCTGGTGCGCGACAAGATCGCGACCCACGACGAGCGGCGCACCCGCCTGCTCGACCTGATGGACCGGCTCACACCCGAAGATGTTGCGGCGCAGGCGGAGAACACCCTCGATGGATTCCGCGAGGAATCCGCGGCCACGCTCGACGTGCTCGCACCCGAGCCGTTCCGGCAGGAGCTGATGAAGGCGGTCACCAAGGACCGTGACCGGATGCGTGCCGACGCCCGGCGCTCCCGCGACGAACTCGCCCGCATCCTCGATACCTACGACGAGGAGTTCCCCGACGCGATCCCCAACGACAGCGACGATTTCGATGAGCGCATCCACGATTACGTCGCGGTCTGCCGTCGTATCGACGAGCGTGAGTTGCCCGCCGCCTACGAACGGATGCGGCGACTGATCACCGAGCAGGCCCCCGGCGCCATCCTCAGCCTGCACATGGCCGCCGACGCGGAGGAACGGCGCATCGTCGAACAGATCGACAGGGTGAACTCCGGCCTGGGCGCGGTGGCGTTCAACCGCGGCAGCCGCCTGCGGTTGCGTCCGGGCCGCAAACACCTCACCGCCGTGGCGGAACTCACCGATAAGGCTCGCCAGATCGCCCAGCGCACCACCGCGGTCAGTTTCGGTGACGAACAGGCGATCCTCGAGCAGTACGCCGACATCCTGCTGCTGCGCGCACGGCTGGCCGGCGCCACACCCGAGGACCGGCAGTGGACGCGCGACGCCCTCGACGTCCGCAACCGCTTCGACTTCTACTGCGAGGAACACGACGCGGCGACCGGCGAGACGATCCGCACCTACAGCAACGCCGGCGACAACTCGGGCGGTGAGCAGGAGAAGCTGATGGCGTTCTGTCTCGCCGGAGCGCTGAGCTTCAACCTGGCCAGCCCGAACGGTGACGACAACCGGCCGATCTTCGCCCAGCTGATGCTCGACGAGGCGTTCTCGAAGTCGGATCCGCAGTTCGCGCAGCAGGCGCTGTCGGCGTTCCGCAAGTTCGGCTTCCAGCTGATCATCGTCGCCACGGTGCAGAACACCAGCACGATTCAGCCCTATGTCGACAACGTCATCATGGTGTCCAAGACCGAGGCGGGCGGCGATTCCCGCCCGACCGCCACCGCCATGTCGACGTCGATCCGCGCGTTCTCGGACCTGCGCCGATCGAGTGGGGCGCAGCTGCCGGTGTGACGGTCCTCTACACACGGGCCGCGACGAATCGCGCGGCGTCAAACATCATCCCGTTGACCGAATACAGGACGTGCAGGGCGTTGGGCCGGCCAACCGGTGCCCCGTCGCAGACGATGTCGCCGGGAATGCAGTACCGGACGGTGCGGTCGGCGAACGGAACACCGATTCGCAGTGCGGGCGCTCCGATGTCGCGCAGCCAGCGGGCCGAGGGTGGGGCGACGAGCACGACCGCGGCGACGTGGCGGGCGACCGCGGGTGTCAACGGTGCCGGGACCCGCGATGCGTACTGCGCGTATCGGGGAGCGAGTGAAACCCGCTCGCCGACAGCGTATCCGGCGACCACCGCACCTTGTGAATAGCCACCCAACACGATGCGGGTGCGTGGGCACGTGGCAGCGACGAACTTGATCCGCCCCTGGGTGTCGTCGATACCGTTCACGACGGTCTGCGCGAAGGCGAGGCGATTGCCGAAGTTGCTGCTTGCCGGGTAATTCACGCCGTAGGCGGCGACGGACCGGCCGGGCAGCTGCGAGCGCACAGCCTCGACGAAGGAAAGGCCCGTCAGACCGATCGGCGGCAACGACTCGACGGTGCCGCGTGCGAACACCACCTCGACATCGGGACAGGCCTGTGCCGACGCCGTTGGAGCCACGACGGTTCCGGCTCCGGCCACGACGGCGAGGAAGGCAGTGAGCACCAGGAGCAGCCTCGTGAACATGCTGCCGATGGTACTGGGGTTCCGCGCGCCGGGACGGCGACCGCACGGTCGAAAACGCCCAGCCGACCGTGCACGGTCTGGTAGGTTGCAATTCGGACATGTCGAACTCCGAACGGCATCGTCGGTGCACGGAGGATCACCTGGCGACGTCGCCGTGATCCGGTCGAGGTCGACGTGAAGGGATCGGGCATTCATGGATGTTCCGAGTGTGCGCGAGGCGACCTACGGCCTGCTGCGCGAATTGGGATTGACCACGGTCTTCGGGAATCCGGGTTCGACCGAAGAGACCTTCCTGCAAGGTTTCCCGGACGATTTCCGCTTCATCCTCGGGCTCCACGAAGCCAGTGTGGTTGCCGTGGCGGACGGATACGCACAAGCGACACGCTCACCGGCGCTGGTCAACGTGCACACTGCCGCGGGTCTGAGCAACGCGATGGGCACTCTTCTGACGGCGGCCCAGAACCATACCCCGCTGATTGTGACGGCCGGTCAACAGACCCGCGAGATGCTGCTGTTGGAGCCATGGTTGGTCAACGCACAGCCAGAGATCCTGGCCCGGCCATGGGTGAAATGGTCCTATCAGCCGGTACGGCCGCAAGACATTCCGGCCGCGTTCATGCGGGCCTACGCGGTGGCGTCACAACCTCCGGCCGGGCCGGTCTTCCTGTCGCTACCGCTCGACGACTGGGATGCCCCGTCGACAGTTCCGACCGTGGTCCGCGGGGTGACGCTGCGCGTGGCACCCGATCCGGCGCGGATCGCCGAGTTCGCGAGCGCGATCTCGAGTGCGGCCAATCCGGTTCTGGTGCTCGGTGCCGACGTCGCACGCGGCGATGGGTGGAATCAGGCCGTCACCCTGGCGGACAAGCTCGGTGTGCCGGTGTGGGCGGCGCCCGCTTCGGAACGTCCGCCGTTCCCGGAGGATCATCCTCTCTACGCCGGAGGATTGCCGTTTGCCCAAGGGTTGTTGTCGGAGAGACTCGATGGGCATGACTTGATCATGGTCATCGGTGCACCGGTGTTCCGCTACTACCCGTGGGTCGGGGGCCCCTACATTCCGGACGGATCCCGGCTGCTCCACATCACCTCGGATCCGGGTGAATCGGGACGTGCACCCGTCGGGGACAGTCTGATCGCCGATCCGGTCCTCGCTCTCGAGGCACTGTCAAGCCTGGTCGCAGCCCGCTCGACGCAGGCGACGGTGGTGACCCAGGCACATCGGATGGCGCCGCATCCGCCGGCTGAGCACGATGTGCCGGACCCGGATGAGGACTCGGAGCTGACGGCACGGTCGCTGTTCCGCGTGCTGCGGGCGGCAGCACCGACCGACACCGTGCTGGTCGAGGAATCGCCCTCGAATCTTGCCGACCTGCACGCGGAATGGCCGGTGACCGAACCCGACGCGTTCTGGACCTTCGCCAGCGGCGCGCTCGGATGGAACCTGCCGGCCGCCGTCGGGATCGCACTGGCCGAACGTGATTCCGGACGCAATCGTCCGGTGCTGGCGGTCATCGGCGACGGGTCTCTGCAGTACTCGATCCAAGCGCTCTACACGGCGGCGAGGTACGCTCTGCCGCTCGTGGTGGTGGTCCCGAGCAACAACGAGTACGCGATCCTCAAGGCGTTCGCCGTGCAGGAGAAGAGCCCGGGGGTTCCGGGTCTCGATATCCCCGGCCTGAGCTCGGTGTCGTTGGGCGAGGGATACGGTGTCACCGGGGTTCGTGTGAACACTGCCCGCGGCGTCCGCGACGCGTTGGCCGCGGCCTGGGATCGCGATGGCCCGACTCTCATCGAGGTGCCGATCGACCCCATGGTGCCCACCCTGATGTGACAGCGGTCTGCCGGTGGCAAGTGCAGTGCATCACGCGGGAAGTCGCGCCAACCGATAGTTCATGCGATCCGGGTGCCGGGTGAGGCAGTCGGGATCGACGAAGCAGGCGGTGGCCCAGATGTCACACCAGACGAGATCCGGCCCGGTGACCGTCACCGATCCGGTGTCCTGAACCGGTGTGTGCGTGCGGGGATCGATGATGTGGGTGCCGCGGGCACCAGTGCCGGATGTGGCGACGGCACCGTCGACGAGCTCCACGGTGGCGGCGATCGCCCGCGGATTGCCGGGATGCTGAATCCCGATCCGCCATGGGCGTGCCGGTGTCTGTGGCCCTCGCCCACAGAGGATGTCGCCGCCGGCGTTGATCGAGAAGGCGACTCCCTCGAGGCGGCGCAGATGCGCGGCGGCCTCGGTCACCGCCCAGCCCTTCACCAGCCCGGTCGGATCCCAGCCTCGTGTGCCGTCGGGTCCGACGAGATCTGTGGTGAACGCGCCTCCGGTGGCACGCTCCGCTGCGGCGCACCAGGCGGCGACGTCGTCGAGCCATGCGTCGCGCTCGCCGGTGAAGGTGCCCGCCCGCAGGCGCATCAGTTGGCTGTCCGTGTCCCAGGTGCTGAACGTCGCATCCGCCCGACGGAGGTCCGCATACGTCGCGGCGACCGCGGCCTCGACGTCGGGTCGTCGAGGATCCTCGGCGCGCACGTGGATCGAGATGGGCATGCCCATGATGTGTTCCACCCACGCGCGGGTCCTCACCGTGTCGCCGGGAGCGGTCGGCGCGGTCATTGCAGGTTCGCCTGGTCGATGGCCTCCTGGAGGCTCTGGATGTAGCCGACCGAGGTGACCGTGGCGCCGGAGACCATGTCGATCTGAGCGCTCTGCGCGTCGATGGTCTCCTGGATCAGGATGGGCAGCGCCCGCGAGTTGATCTCGATGTCGCGCTGATCGCTCGCCGGGTAGACCGGCACGGTCACTTCCGTGATGGTGCCGTCCGCCACGGTGATCTGCACCTGCACCGGACCCCACCTGGTGTTCACTGCCGAACCGGTGAACGTGCCGCCGGATGACACCGAACTCTGGTCCGAGGTGGAGGTGTCCGACCCGGAGGCGCCCGAGGCGGAGTCGGGGTCCGGTCCGGTCCCCGAACTCGATGACGACGACGATTCGGTGGCGGCCGATCCGGTGACCGTGGCCACCGACGGGATCGTCGACTGGTTCGTCGAAGTGTGATAGCTGAACAGCAGGACGACGATCGTGACCGTCATCAGCAGCCAGAGAGTGATGCGTCGCATGATGGGCTCAGATCTCGAAGTATTCGCAGTGGATGGAATCGGGCTGTGCGCCGGCCCGTTTCGCGGCGGCCCGGACGGCGGTCA
>NZ_BAHC01000119.1 GCF_000298195.1 Gordonia rhizosphera NBRC 16068
ACACGGAACGCGACCGCCACCAGCGCCACGACGTTGACGATCACCCACGCCACCCATAACCGCGCCAGCCGCTGCCTGGTGACCCCGACGTCGAGATCGTCATGCATGGCGGCGGCCTCCCGCAGCAGCAGACCGGCACCGACGACGTTGACCAGTGGGACCGCCGCGAGGATCGCGACGAGCCAGCGCCGACGGGGATCGGCGAGTCCGTGCCGGCCGTAGGCCTCGATGCGCAGATGAATGACCCAGCGCGCGAAGAGGACCGAGGCGTAGGCGAACGCGGCCAGGGCGGCGAGCCCGCCGACGATGACGAAGAACCCGGTGGTCCGCTCCAGCCAGCCCGGGACCGGCGTGGACCTGTTGACGACCAGCAGGACATAGCGGGCCAGGTGTGCCACCGCCGCGACCGCGAGGGTGACCGCGAGCAGCCGCAACGCGAAGGACAGGACATCCGCGCGCGTTCGCACACTGGTGCGGGAGTCCTCCTCGGCAGCCACCGGGGCGTCGCGCAGCCCCCAGCGCGGCAGGTAGACGTAACGCGGAATGGGCCGCGGTCCCAGCGGAGCCGCCGACCGTCGGGCCGGGATCGCCTCGGGTGGCCGTCGCGCCACCCAGCGCACATGCCGGCTGCGATACAGCCGGGCGCTGCGTGGACCGCCGGGAGCCGGAGACGGTGAGGGCGGGCGGGCAGGCGGATGAGCAGGCGGCACAGCCGCACCGGCCGAAGGCGCAGGCGTTTGCGGTCCGGACGCACGGATCAGATCCGAGTCGACGACATCGAGCGGTCCACCGCATCGCGGGCAGCGCTCGCGGCCCGGTCGATGCGGCGCCTGAATCCGGCAGCGCGGGCAGAGATCGATCATGCCTACCCGAGACCGCCCGCCTCGACCGGCTTACCGTTCTCGATCCACGCGAGGATGCCGCCTCGCACGCAGCTGCCCTCGAAACCCATCTGATCGAGATACTGCAGCAGCCGCATCGAGCGGCCACTCGAGTGGCACATGACCAGCAGATCGGCGTCGAGATCGATCTCGTCGATCCGCGCCGGAACCTCGCCGAGCGGGATGTGCAGCGCGCCGCGCACGTGGCCGGCGGCCCACTCGTCCCGCTCGCGGACGTCGAGCAGGACCCGGTCGACCTGATCGGTGAAGTCGTCCGGAAGCTCCGTCACCGGCACCTGTCGGATATCGCCCATGCTCACCAATCCATGGTGGCACAGCTCCACGAGCCCGGGCACGACTGTGGACAAGTGCCCGGCCCGGCATCTGGAGTTGACACCCGAGGATCCACCGAATCGAGCACTATGATGACCTGCATACATCTATCCACATGCCGGTTTGACAACCGGCCGCTCCAGATGCGCGCACTCACCATCAACCTGTGGATGAGACTGTGGAAACTGTGGACGAACGATCGCCCAAATCGGACACGGGTGTGACCGCCATCACCTACCATGTGACGCCCGTCACCGATCTGATGCACTTCTGATGCAGAGTGTTCAGCACAGTGCAGATGGGTGCCACAGTCGCCGCGTCCTGTGGAATCCTTTCGCAACCTGTGGATAACTTGGGGAAGATTGTGCAGAACCTCTGCCGAGGCCCCCCGCGGGAGGGTCCCGACGGGATGTCCTCAGGGCGGCGGGCCCGCCGTCAGCGCAGGCGCGTCACGACACCGCGGTCCATCGCCGCGATCGCCGCGGTGACCGCGCTCTCCACCACCGAACTGGTGGTCAACTGTCCCCCGGTGATCCGGCTGAGCAGAGGTTTGGGAGCCTCGATCAGGGTGATCTCGGCGTCCGGGTAGCGCTCGGCGATGACCGACCGCATGACGCCGATACCGTCGACGAGGCCGACCTCGGCGGCCCGGCTGCCGACCCAGACATCGCCGCTGAACAACTCGTCGTCGGGCCCGGTGAGCTGCTTGCCCCGGCGCTGCCGCACCCAGGTGATGAACGCCTGATGGAGCTCGGCCTGCAGGCCCAGAATCCACTCGACGTCCTCGGGACGTTCCGGGGAGAAGGCGTCGAGGCGGGCCTTGTTGTCCCCGGATGTGTACAGACGCCGCTCGACACCCAACCGGGCCAGCACATCGGCCAAACCGAATCCCGACGACACCACGCCGATCGACCCCACGATCGAGGTGTGCGCGGCGAAGATCTCGTCGGCCGCGCAGGCGATCCAGTAGCCTCCGGACGCCGCGATGTCCTCGCAGAAGGCGAGCACCGGGACGGCTTTCTCCGCGGCGAGCTGGCGGATGCGTTCGGCGATGTATTCCGACTGGGCCGGTGAGCCGCCCGGCGAATTGATCATGACGACGACCGCTTTGACGTGTTCGGTCTCGAAGGCCCGTTTCAGGATCGGTTCGACCGACTCGATGGTGAGGCCGTGACGACCGGTCGGAGCGGTACCGATCACCCCGTCGAGGTGGACCACGGCCACCCGGTCCGGAAGCGGATGCCGCATACGCTTGGCCAGCTTCTTCCACGGTCGACGGTTCATATCGCCGAGTGTAATGGTCGCCGTCGACCCCCTAGACTTTCCGCGTGCACATCCGGTGGCTCACCGCATCCCTCGACTTCCCCTCGGATCAGTTCGGCGCCGAGGTCACGTTCTGGCGCGCCATCTCCGGCAGTACCGTGTCCCCGCCCCACGGTCGCAAGCGTGAGTTCGCCTCGCTCGAACCGTTCAACGGCGACCCGCACCTGCGGGTCCAGCGGGTCGACACCGGGCCGGGTGGGCTGCATCTCGACCTGCACGTCGACGATCCGCGGGATGCGGCGACGACGGCGATCTCGTTGGGGGCCAGCGTGGTTCGTGATGCCGCGGGACTCGGCCACGTCACCATGCGGTCACCGGCCGGTTTCGGATTCTGTCTCGTCGACTGGCAGGGTGAGTCGAGACGGTCGCGACCCATTCGGTGGCCGGGCGACACCATCAGCATCATCGATCAGGTCTGCATCGACGTCCCGGCCGCGCTCTACGACCGCGAGACGGTGTTCTGGGCGGGACTCACCGGTCGGCCCACCGAACCGACCAGCCGACCCGAACTCACGTGGCTACGGCGCGATCCGTCGCTTGCGATCGGTATTCTCCTGCAGCGCAAGGGCGCCGACGACGATTCCACGACGGCGAGCGGGCATCTCGACATGGCGTGCAGCAATGTCCCCGACGAGGTCGCCCGGCACGAGGACTGGGGTGCGCGGGTTGTCGACCGGTTCCCCAACTGGACGGTCATGGCCGATCCGGTGGGTCGGCGTTACTGCATCACCCGCCGCAACCCCCGCACCGGGCGGTGAGCCGCGACATCACTTCGTGCAGAACTCTTGCAACCGTTGGGTTTCCGCGTCGAGGTCGGCGCGCACAGCGCGCGTTGGATCGATCATCAAGGTGGTCTCGACCTGCCCGTCGGCGATGCGCCAGGTGCCGGCGAGGCGGCCGTCGACGAGCACCAAACCGGGCATTCTCCCGTTCGGGGTGGCCAGTGCCCGGTATCGGTCGTCGTCGGCGATCCGTCGTCGATCGGCTTGTGCGACGACGACATTGTCGTAGGGGGCGAGCAGCCGCACCGGCGCCGGAATGTCCTCGTCGACGATGTCGAGGCCGTCTAGATCGAACAGTTCCTCACCGTCGGGCCCCGTCATGGTGACGAGCTCCCAGTCGTCGACCATCGCCTGCACGACCCGACCCAGACCGGTGAGACCCGACCAGGTCCCGATGCCTTTCAGGGTGGCCGGCCCGAACCCTCGCAGATAGAGGCGGATGAGGTCTTTGCGGGCCTCGTCACCGGCCACCGCCGGCTCACCCGGTCCGGCCCAGTCGTCGAAGAGCCGATAGGTGGGCGCGGCCTTCCCCCGCCAGAGCCCGCGCGGGGGTATCTGCACCAACGGAAGGCCGCAGCGGGCGATGCCGACAAGGGCCGCGGGCGGATCGTCGGGATGGCGCGCACCGAGCGCGCGGCCGAGTTCGCTCGACGACAACGCGCGCCCGGACAGCAACTCGGCCGCGTCGTCGAGGACCGCTGCCGTCGTCGACCCCGTCAATTTCCGGGCGTGGAGCGCCATCTCGGCGGCCAGCACCGGCGCGGCGACCGGCCGTATCCACCGGGCGTCCTCGGTGTCGACGAGGAACACCGTCGAGCGCAGCAGGGCGATCCGCACGACCTCTCGCTCCGTGAGCAGGTCGTCGAGTTCGGCGGGATCGAAATCCGTTATTCGCGAACACAATCCGTAGAATGGCGCTTTCGGTTCCTGAGCCTGCAGTCCGACGCAGCGGTCGAGGACCTCGATGGCGTCGTCGTCGACGCGGCGCAGCAGGTGTTGCCGGTGCAGGACGGTCCGGTTCCACCGTCCCGCGGTGATCCGGTCGACCACCTCAGGCCGCGGGATAGTGCAGGCCGGTCGCCGCATGACAACGGTAGCCGTGCGGGTTCTTCGCGAGGTACTGCTGGTGATAGTCCTCGGCATGGTAGAAGTGCCCGTCGCCGGCCTCGGCGAGTGGTGTGATCTCGGTCGCGATCGGACCCAGCCCGGCGTCGGCGAGGACCTGCCCGAACTTCCCGGCGGTCCGTCGGGCGAGATCGGCGTCGGCCGGCGACAGCGTGAAGATGGCCGACCGATACTGCGTACCGATGTCGTTGCCCTGCGCCATCTCCTGGGTCGGATCGTGGGTCTCCCAGAAGATCTTCAGGATGCCCTCGAGGTCGAGCACCGCCGGGTCGAAGACCACCAGCACCGATTCGGTGTGTCCGGTCCGCGCTGTGCACACCTCCTCGTACGACGGATTCGGCGTATAGCCACCCGCATAGCCGACCGCGGTGGTGTGGACACCCGGAACCTGCCAGAAGATCTCCTCGACACCCCAGAAACAGCCGCCGGCGAGCACGACGGCGGCGAGATCGGCACCGAAGTCACCGATTCCGTTGCCGTCGGGATCGGTGACACCCCGCATCGGGTGGTGCAGGACGATGTTCTCGTCCGCGACCCGGACCGGGGTCGCGCGCCCCGGCAGGGCCTGCTCGGCGGCGATCATCCGACGCTTGTGCGATTGGGCGGAAAAAAGCTGGTCGAGCCACGACATGGGGCAATCCTACGCGTGGCGCGATGTCCTCGGGTTGAACGATTTCCGACGGTCTGCCTATCATGTGCCACACACAACGGCCTGTGACCACAGTCACTGGCCTCAGTGACTCATCGCTGTTGGATGAAGCGCCGCCCGGATGCGGCAGAAAGTCGCGATCAACGACGACGCGCGATCAACGACGACGAAGGGTTTCCATGTCATCACACGCGAGTACCCATCTCCTCCGCGTTTCGAGTCGGAGGCAGAACGCCCCGCGTGTCAGCTATGACGTCCGGTCCGCCTGTGTCTGGACCGCCCTCAGCATCATCGGACTCATCGCCGTGCTCGTCGTGTTGATCATGATCTGAGGCCGCCATCGCGGCGGCCGGAGTGTTCACCTGCACTTGACCACGATTCCTCACGTGTTGTTGCATTCCCCCATGCCGTGCGGAAGGGTGGAAGTACCCGCGTGACCGACGTCGAACGTCTGTTTTGTCACGCGCGCAGTGAGAACGAGCAACACCTCAGAGAGGAATACCGTGGCCGAATACACCTTGCCGGATCTCCCCTATGACTATGCGGCACTCGAACCGCATATCTCCGGCAGGATCATGGAGCTCCATCACGACAAGCACCACGCCACCTACGTGAAGGGCGCCAACGACACCCTCGAGAAGCTGGCCGCGGCCCGCGAGGACGGCACCATCGCCGGTAAGGTCTACGGGCTCTCGGCGACCCTGTCCTTCCACCTCGGTGGGCACACCAACCACTCGATCTTCTGGAAGAACCTGTCCCCCAACGGTGGTGACAAGCCCGAGGGTGACCTGGCGGCGGCGATCGACGACCAGTTCGGCGGCTTCGACAAGTTCCAGGCGCACTTCACCGCGGCCGCCACCACCCTGCAGGGCAGCGGTTGGGCGATCCTCGGCTACGACACCATCGGCAAGAACCTGGTGATCCTGCAGCTTACCGACCAGAGCGGCAACATCCCCGCGGCGATCATCCCGGTCGTCATGCTCGACATGTGGGAGCACGCCTTCTACCTCGACTACCAGAACGTCAAGCCGGACTACGTCAAGGCGTGGTGGAACGTGGTGAACTGGGCCGACGCCGCCGAGCGCTTCGCGACCGCGTCGTCGCAGGGCGCCGGGCTCATCGTCCCCGCCTGATCGACCGGTTCCCCATCGACGAGGTTGCCGTGTCGCCCGATCACCGGGCGACACGGCATTCTTTGTCTCACAGCAGGATCGTCACGACCACCGCGGCCACGCAGGCCACACCGACCACCGTCAGCACCACCGCGTCGACTCGCCGGGGACGCGACGGATAGGCGGTGAGCCGGCCGGTGCCGCCGCGGGCGGTGATGGCCTCGGCCATCTCCGCGCTGCGCCGCAGGGCGCTCGACATCGCGGCCGTGATCATGTCCACAACGCCCATCTCTGCCGCCGGGTGCCCCGACCGTGCGGGCGCCGACGGGCGCAGTCGGTGCGCCGCACGCAGCATGCGGAGTTCCTCGATGAGCAGCGGTAGGCCCCTCAGGCACAACGCGATCGCCACCGCCCATTCATCGACGGGCAACCGCAGCACCCGCAACGGACGCATCAATGCGGCGATCGCCGGGGCGATCTCGGCCATCGGGGTCGTCCAGATCACCAGGATCGAACTCGCGATCAGCACCAGTCCCAGGGTGACCGCACGCAGGTAGACGACGAGCGCCGGCGGCCCGAAGGTCAGATTCAGGGCACCGCCGGCGACGATCAGACCCCAGAACCACCAGGGCGGACGGGGGATGGCGCCGATCGGGATACCCGCGGTGATCGCGGTCACCAACACGACCACCGCGACCAGGCCGAGCGCGGGCCACGACGGCAACACCCAGGTCATCACCCCGAGCGCGAGGACGACGAGGAGTTTGGTGCCCGCCCACAGCCTGTGTACGAACGAGTCTCCGGGCACCTGCCGGAGCGGAACCGTGTGCATCGTCATTCGCCCCACCCCCGTGACGCCAGATCGGTCTGTTGTGCCGGATCGTCCTGTTGTCGCAGAACGGTTCTCGTCGGCGGTCCGGGGCGCGGCGGTGGCGGCGTGACCGATCCGTTCGTCAACTGCACCCGCCGGCTGACCACGCCCTCGAGTTCGGCGAGGTCATGGGAGATGATGACGATGGTCATCCCGTCGGCCCGCAACCGGGCCAGCAGCGCGACGATCTCGGCGCGAGCGTACGGGTCGACGCCGGCCAGCGGTTCGTCGAGGACCAGGACCTTCGCCCGGCGGGCGACGAGGCCCGCGAGGACCACCCGGCGCATCTGGCCGCCGCTGAGCGAGTCGATCTGACGTGCGGCGATCGCCCGGGGCAGACCGACGAGTTCGAGGACCCGCGCCACCTCGGCGGTGCCGACCTCGACGCCGCCTGCGGCCATGATCTCGTCGGAGACCGTCTGTTTCTGCAACTGCAACCGCGCATGCTGGAACGCCAGCGCCACCTCGCCGACATGGTCGGTGACCGGCTTGCCGGACAGGGTCGCCGAACCCGTCGTCGGCGCGAGCAGCCCCGCCATGATCCAGGCCAGCGTGGTCTTGCCCGACCCGTTGCCGCCGACGATGAGCAGGCCCTCACCCCGGTGGACGGTGAGGTCGACGTCGTGCACCGCTTCGACCTGCCATGGCGATCCCGGGAGGTAGGTGTATCCGACCTGGTCGAGGACCAGCAGCGGTTCGCCACCCGGTGCCCGGTGTCCGGCGACCGGGGCCGGTAGCGCGGCGCCCGGCGGCTCGTCGTCGCGGTCGGAGGCCCTGACCCAGTGCGGGGTCTCGGGCATCACCCGTCCGTGGTCGAGGTGGATGACGCGGTCGGCCGCGGCGGCTTCCGCACCGCGGTGGGTGATCAGCACGACGGCCACGCCGCGGCGGCGCGGCAGATCCGCGAGCAGCGTCAGCAACTCGGTGCGACCGTCCGGATCGACCATCGACGTCACCTCGTCGGCGATCAGCAGAGCGGGATCCCGGGCGAGCGCGGCCGCCACCGCCAGCCGCTGCTGCTGTCCGCCGGACAGATCCGACGTTTCCCGCTCACCGAGACCGTCCAGCCCGACCTCGGCGAGCAGTGCCTCCACGTCGACCTCAACGCCCGGCGGCAGACCCCAGACCACATCGTCGGCGACCCGTGACCCGAGCATCTGGGTCTCCGGTCGCTGCATCACCAGCGCGGTGCCGCCGTGGCGGCCCAGTCCCGCGGCCCCGGGCCGGGTGACGGTGCCCGAGTTCGGGGCCCGCCCGGCCATGACCTTCACCAGCGTCGATTTGCCGGACCCGTTGGCGCCGACCACCGCCACGAACTCGCCGGCGCGCACGGTCAGGTCGATGTCACTGAGCACCCACGGCCCGTCCGGCCGATACCGGAACCCGACCTTCGACAGGGTCAGCGGTAGGGGCGCGACCGCGTCGTCGACGCCGACGCGTCCGGCATCGAGGGTGTCCTCGGCGGGGACGTCGGCGAGCCGGTTGATCACCCCGCCGAGCAGCCACCAGGCGACCGCCAACGACAGGGCCGCCCCGACGGTGCCCGAGACCCACACCCAGATCCACCAGTAGTCGACCATGCTGTCACCCAGCGACCGCACGGTGTCGGCGGCCGACGTCAGCGATTCCACCTCGGCGAGCAGATTCGCCAACCCGCCGACCGTGTTGTGCAGCGCTTCGAGCGTCAAGTTGCGCAGCGGCACCAGAATCCACAGGATCAGCACCGACACCCCGCCGATCAGCGGAGCCGCGACCAGTCCGGTCAGCGCGATGGACGCGCCGCCGCGCCCGCGCCGTTTCGTGTTGCCGACGAGACCACCGATCAACGCCGACCCGACGACGCTGAATGCGGCTGCGGTCCCGGCCATGGCGAAGCTGACACCGGTGGCCGCCACCGACGCCGCGATCAGCGCCCGCGGGCGGGTACGCGCCGCGACCAGCGCCAACGGCACGGGAGCGACCAGGCCGACGGCCGAGGCGAGCGGGATCACCGCGGCCACCACGATGGCTGCGACGGTCAGGCCACCGAAGATCGCGACCGACGCCATCTCCATCGGACGCAATGGACCCGTAGTTCTCACCCCATCCAGTGTGCCTTCTGTCCGATTCCGGACCGGCGGCCCAGCCGACAGAATGGGTTACATCGTGTAAACGAACCGTCACAACACCCGTGTTCGAGTTGTCAGCGACCGGCCTCGGGAGGATTCTTTTTCCACAGGCTTCGCACGCTCCACGCGAAGCCGCTGTGGGAGACATGCGCAGTGGGAGACATGCCCTGTGGCAGAGGGGAGTCCAACGATGACGTCGTCCATCCCGATCGGCCTGACACCGTTCCAGCACGGGGGTCACCTCAACGGGATTCTGATCTCGGGGCGTTGGCCCTCCTCGACGCTGGAGTGGACCCAGACGCTGGTCGCCTCGGTCCGCATCGCATGCCGGCCCGGCTTCCTCCCGACCACCACCATCTTCGGTGTCGTCGAGGAGCGCCCCGACGACACCGACACCGACGCCGTGGGCATGATGGTCGCGGTGGGCAACGTCGTCGACGACAGCTTCATCGAGGCCGGCCGTTTCCTGAGCAATCCGCCCGCCCTCGTCATGCTGCACCCGCCGTCACAGACCCGTCCCTCCCTGCCGGAGTGCTCGCAGGTGGCGTCGGGCTGTGTGCTACTGCCGGGGCTGCCGGAACTCGGCCTCGAGCACCGGGCCGGATGGGCGGAGGCCGAGGCCGACGGCACGGTGGTGACCCTGCGCAACCAGGTCGGCATCGACCCCAACGCCGACCCGGACACCGCGGTCCTCGCGATGCTGCTGGCAGCCTGACCTGCGGCGTCGGAGTTAGGGCGCCCAAACTTATTGTTTTGTGGCCCCTACCTGCGGAAATACGGCCAGTCGACGAGTTGCACGCTCGAGTGTGGGCACCCTAACCTGAGTGTCATGATCGCTGCCCTGTTGCTGAGTTTCGGCGTGATCTTCGTCGCCGAACTCGGCGACAAGTCACAGCTGATGGCCATGACCTACGCCCTGCGCTACCGCTGGTGGGTGGTGTTGACCGCCATCACCGTCGCCACCGCCGCCGTGCACGCGGTGTCCGTGTTCTTCGGTCACTTCCTCGGCATGTCCATCCCGTCGGATCTGATGTCGATCCTGGCCGGGCTGGCCATGCTGGTGTTCGGGCTGTGGACGATCCGGGGTGATCATCTCGACGACGACGAAACCACCCGCGCCGACCGCGTCGGCAAGTCGGTGTTCCTGGCGGTCATGTCGTCGTTCTTCCTCGCCGAGCTCGGCGACAAGACGATGCTCGCCACCATCACGCTGGCGACCGACGGCGACTGGCTCGGGATCTGGATCGGGTCGACGATCGGCATGGTCGCGGCAGACGCGCTGGCCATCGCCGTCGGGGCACTGCTCGGCAGGCACCTGCCCGAACGCATCATCGCGCGCGGCGCTGCGGCACTGTTCTTCGGGTTCGGGGCGTGGCTGTTGTGGGAGGGCCTCGTCGGCGCCGCACCGGTCACGGTGATCTCCACGCTGACCGCGGCGGTGGTGCTGCTCGGGGTCGGCGCGGCCTACCTCCGGCATCTGCGCCGCACCGCGGCGATGACACCGCCCACCGATCGCGACGAGGAAACCCGAACGATCGCTCGGTGATCTCGAGGGCTGCGCGGGACCGCCCACATCGGCCTGACTAGGGTGATCGGTGACACCGGTCCCCCCGCCGGTCAGTTCGATCCCTGTGCACCCCGAAAGGACTCCCTCATGGACGTTTCCGGATCTGCCGTTCTGGTCACCGGCGCCGCCTCCGGCCTCGGCGCGGCGACCGCCATGCGCTTCGCCGCCGCCGGCGCGGACGTGTACGGCATCGACCTGCAGCCCTCGGTCAACAAAGCCGAGAAGTTGCCCGGGGTGACCCTGCTGCCCGCCGACGTCACGAGCGAGATCGAGGTCAAGGCGGCGATCGACACGATCTCCGACACCGGGACCCCGCTGCGTGTCGCCGTCAACTGTGCCGGGGTCGGCTGGGCCGCCCGCATCCTCGGCAAGGAGGGGCCGCACGATCTCGGGCTCTTCCAGAAGATCATCAACATCAACCTGGTCGGCACCTTCAACGTGATGCGTCTGGCCGCCGCGCAGATCTCGACCGAGTCGACCGTTGACGCCGACGGGCAGCGCGGCGTGATCATCAACACCGCATCGGTGGCGGCATTCGAGGGGCAGATCGGTCAGATCGCGTACGCCGCATCCAAGGGCGGCGTACATGCGATGACGATCTCGGCGGCGCGTGACCTCGCCCGCGTGGGCATCCGGGTGTGCACCATCGCGCCCGGCACCATCAAGACCCCGATGCTCGCGGGAGTCACGCCCGAGTTCCAGAAGACGCTGGCCTCGGCGATCCCGTTCCCGCCGCGTCTCGGTGAGCCCGAGGAGTATGCCCAGCTCGCCGAGTTCATCGTCGAGCACAACTACCTCAACGGCGAGACGATCCGCATGGACGGCGCGATCCGGATGGCCCCACGCTGAGCTGACCGTCCTTCCCGACTCGTTCGGGTCTCGTCAGCGGCTGTGCGCAGGCTGCTGTGCGACGGCTCTGGACAGCTGCAGAAGGGGTACGGCGTCGGCATCGAGGTCGGCGCCGTCCCCGGGGACGAGGTCTCGCACCGCACCTCGCGGTGGCTGTCCGTCGCGGTAGTCGGCGACGGCCGACCGGAGCATGACGACGCGGTCGTGTTCGTCGGCGGTCGCGAAATCCTCCGGGACACCGGGGCTGAGCTGGGTCAACGCATCCCGGATCTCGACGACCCGGCGGTGGAACATCATCGTCGGCGGAACCGGACCGTCGGGGGGCAGGACGACCTCCGGCACCGCGGAGGTGACGAGTTCCCACAGCGGGACGAGTTCGGCGGCATCGTGACGGTGGCGGCGACGGGCCCGCAGCCCGTACCAGCGGGCATGCAGCATCGGGTAGCTGATACCGACCAGGAATGCGACGACCCCGAAGACCGAACAGATCCGGCTGGCGGTGAGCAGCCAGGGGAAGTCGAAGAGCCTGGTGACCCCACCGACCACGAACAGGATCTGCAGCAGTGAGCTGACCGCGAGGAGGGTGAGCCCACCGAGGAGCAGACCGAGAGACACGCGCAGATACCCGTCGGCCAGTTCCAGAAAACGTCTGATGCTGCGGACACACACGATGAAGCCGTAGGCCAGGTAGCCGCTGGCGATCAGGACGAACGTCGCGTAGGCGACGTTGCGGACGGTCCACTGCGACAGGGACTCCAAACGCAGGTCGATCGGGATGACGAGCATCGTCACCTGCAGACCGATCAGCGCCACGACCAGCGGAATCGCCTCGTACTCCGCACGGCGCTCACGGGTCGTCGAACGGCCCGGGAAGAAGAAGACGACGATCAGCGCCGCCACACCCAGCGCGAGCAACGCGTAGAACAGCACCCGTTGGGCACCGGTGAACAGCGCGGTATTGAGGGCGTCGGCGACGTTGTCATTGGATACGACGAAGGCGAGGGTGATCGCGGCGATCGCGACCGTCATCGCCACCGCCTGCAGCCCGCCGCCCTCGCGACGGATCTGTTCCAGCCGCCAGGCCAGCGCCGCGGCGAAGACCACCGCGGCGAGCACATTGACCACGCCGACCACGATCACGCCGAAATCACCCCGTCACATCCAGCCCTTGTGCCCACCCAGCAACCGTTGAATCCCGCGCAGGTCGGCGTTGTCCGATGTGGCACCGACGGTAGCACTGGCCTCCCCGGCCCAACTCAGAATCATCGACGCGAGCATCTCGGCCTCCCACTCGCGGTCGTCGGAGTAGCAGGTGCGGCGTAGCGCGGCATCGGAATCCTCCTCCGACGGTCCGGCCAGCGCCGCGGCCGAGACCGCGCCAAGCATCTGATGACCGGCGATCAGGTGGCCGAACTCGTGGACGATGATCTGGTCCTGGTGCAGCTTGGATGTGTTCGCCTGGTAGAAGAAGTAATCCGCGTCGGAGGCGGCGAGCCAGACCCCGTTGGGCATCCCGGCGGGCAATGGATGCGCGATCAGACGGATCGGACGTCCACGACGCTCACCGTAGCGGTCGCACAACTGGTGGACGTCGAGCGGCAGATCGAGATCGAGACCCCGCAGGGTCTCCCGGACGAGAGCACGCAACGCACGTCGATCACGCATCAGGTACCGGTCCCGGAGCGATGCGGTCGATCAGTCTTTGGAGGTCTGTCCGCCGACAACCCGGAGATGTCCCTCGTCGGATGCCGGATCGGCGAACCCGGCGGCGGCGATGTCCGGCGGATCCTTCGGCAGACCCTGCTGTTCGCGCAGGACCTTGATGAGTTCGTTGACGACGGTGACCGAGTCACTGGACAGACCGGCCAACCGGAATGCGGCCAACTGCACGTCGGTGTCGGCCTGCAGGCGCATGAGGTCGATCTCGTCGCGCGTTCGTTGCGCGGCCCGATCTTCCAGGAAGTAATGCACGTCGACGCCGAATGCGGCCGCGATACCCTCGACGGTGCGGAACGACGGCGACTTCGCCTTACCCGAGCGCAACTGGCTCAGATAGGACTCACCGAGCCGGAACCCCCGCTCGGTGGAACGAGCCGCAATCGCCTTCGCGCTGTACGCGCGCCCGTTGGGCCCGGGTATCGTACGGAACAGCTCCTCCAGGCGACGCGCAAACAACCCTGGGTCCAGCGTCTCGGCCCCTGCAGCCCCCGAAGTCCCGGACTCGGCGCGACGACCGGCATCCCCCACGCCATCCGTCCCTCGTGCAGTCATTCTTCTCCCCGTCGATACCAAAACTTGAACTTGCAAACATTAAAGACCGGGTTGCATCGACCATGCAATGCTGAACGCGTTGGGTAACCTACCCTACGGTCCACCTCCAAGCGCTTCACCTGTACCAATACAGTAACGATCGCCTAGTGTGGCGTTGTTCACACTCGATCGTAAAGAACGTGCGATCGGACAAATCCGAGTTTACCGGAGCATGAACTCTAAACAACAATGTCAGTACGGCATTTCCGCAGAAGTTAACCCGGTAGGAGCCCATGAAGCACCGCGCGCCCCGACAATCGTCACCGCGCTCCCGCGGCAGCGCGCTGGCGGTTGTCATGGCGATCATCGCCACCGTCGTTCTCGCGATCGGCGCCGGCGCCGCTCTGTCCTCCCCGGAGAACGCGGCAGGTAATGCGGCCACCGCCGGCCAGGGCTCCTCGAACGGCAACCAGGGCAACGGCGGCGACAACGGCTCCGACAACAACAACGGCGTCGACGACGACTTCGGCAACAGCAACGGCAACGGCGGGACGACCGGCAACCAAGGCAACAGCGACAGCACCGGATCGAACGGCAACCAGGCAACAGCGACAGCACCGGATCGAACGGCAACCAAGGCAACAGCGGCGACAACGGCTCCGACAACAACAACGGCGTCGACGACGACTTCGGCAACAGCAACGGCAACGGCAACGGTTCTGACGACGAGACGACCACCCCCACCACCGACACAACCCCGACGAGCGACACCACCACGGCGACCACCACGACTCAGACGAGCGATACCACCTCCTCGACCAAAACGACTACGACGACTCGGACGAGCGACACCACCACCACCAAGACCAGCGACACCACCACCACCAAGACCAGCGACACCACCACCACCAAGACCAGCGACACCACCGACACCACCACTAAGACCAGCGACACCACAGGCACCAGCGACACCACCACCAAGACCAGCGAAACCACAGGCACCAGCGACACCACCAAGACCAGCGACACCACGAACTCCAGCAGCACGACGCAAACGAGCACATCCACCGCGACCTCGACTGGCGGGTCGGGACCGGTCATCGGCGTTCCGCCCGGACCCTGGACGTTTTCCCCGCCACCCTTGACGACTGGCGACGGTCCGTCGGGCGGTCCGTCCGGTTCGGGGTCCGGCGGTGCCCCCGGAACCGACAACGGCGAGGTGCCCATGGCACCGGAGAGCGCGGGTGTGCCCGACACCGGTCCGGGCGCCGCGAACAACCCGGGCGGCACTGGCAACAACACGGCTCAGGGGACGTCGGGTTCATCGACGGGTGGCGCCGCCAACGGCGTGGCCGGCCTCGGCGGCGCGGGTGGCAACGGATCGTCCGAATCGTCGTCGGCCGCGACCTCCGACGACTCGGACTCGAACGCTGCCCAGGGCGCGCCCGGCGCGAACACCCCTGGCTCGAACACCCCGGATGACATCACCCAGGCCGCTCCACCGGTCCCGGACAGCATTCTCACCGCGACCAAGAAGATCCTCGTGGGTCTGGCCCCCGGTGCTCTGCTCCTCCTCGGTGCAGTCGCGTTGCTCGGCAGTGGATCGTTCCTCGACGCGCTGCGCTCCTTCCGGCAGTGACTACGCGCCCGAACCGGGCTCGTGAGTCGAAAGAGGTTGCCGCCGGCTGCGCCGATCGCGACAATCCGCAACCCCGATCCGGGCGGCACCCGGGAGTTGTCCCTGTGACTCAGTCGCGGTGACGGAACCCGAGCACTTGATCCTCGTGCGGCACCTCGTCCTTGGCCCGGGTGTCGATCCATTCGCGGAGCACCTTGGTGGCCCGCACATCGTCCTCGTTGTACTCGAACAACCGCTGCCGCTGGGCGAGATCGGTGACCGCACCGCCGTGGCCGACCGCCTCGCGGTACCAGTCCATCGACGCCTCGCCGCTCGCCTCGGCATCGCGCCAGGTGAACCCCGCCACGGGTGCGATCTTCTTGAGACCTTTGCCGTTCGGGCAGATGAAATTGGTGCTGACGGCCTCGTAGATGTCCACCCATTCGTCAGAGGCGATGAAGGCTTCCACCTCGCTCACCGCCGGGATGCCGGGTTCCCCCGCGAACCGTTTGGCCGATCCGAGCAGCCACCGGTTCTCGGCTTGCTGCGAATAGCAGTACGCCGCAAAGGTTTTGCCCGCCGCGCGGGTGGCCTCCCGCTCGGCGGACAGCCAGCCCCAGAATTCCGCGAACGATCTCGCCTCGTCGCGGGTCGGCAGGGGTTCCCAGGTGACGAACGCGCGATACCGCACCGGTCGTGACGCGTCGGTTCGGTCGGTGAGCAGCGTGCCCCACAGATAGGCGCCGAGTTCGCCGTAGCTCTCCATGTCGACGTCCACCTCGACATCCGCCCGCACGACGGCGGGTTCGGGCAGTCGCCGCACGAGCGGGGTGCCGGTGAGCCAGGCGATCGCGTTGACGACCGTGTCCTCGAACCGGGCGTTGCTCGGCCATTCGGGCGGCGGATCGCCGCGGTAGTGCGCCAACTGGTCGATACTGGTGATCCCGGCCTCGGTGAGCACCGAGCTCTGGTGGCCTCCCACGACCAGGCTGACGTCGCGCCGTGCCTCGAGTTCCGGTCCGCAGCGCGTCCACCACGGGCAGCTGCGGCACTCTCCGATCCGCCGGGGTGTGGTCGCGACATGCTGCCCGGCGATGGCTTCTCGGCGCGTGAAGACTTCGGCATAGTCCTCGAGGAGCGTCGCCATCTCGTAGACGACGATGCAGTCGGCGTCGAGGCCGATCGCTCCGGCACGCAGCTGCGCCGGATCGGTCGATGTGGCGAGGTCGAGGTCGAGCAGCATCGTCGTCAGCTGGGCCAGACGGAGCTGATCGCGCCGGTGGTTTCGGCCGTTGCGCGACGGATCGGGAGCGGGCACCCAGGCCCAGACCGGGCTGGTGAGGGCCGAGCCGCCGTTGGGGACCGTGTCGTTGCGATGGGGCTTGGCCGGGTAGCTGACCCGATGATTCACGACGATGACCGGCAGATAGCCCGCGCCGTCACGGATGAGCAGCTCCGCATGTCCTCGTCGACCCCGATCCCGGTCGATGGGCAGCGTCGCGTTCCAGATCCAGGCGGCCTCGTCGGCGCAGGCTGCGAGCGTCTGCGCGACGCGCGTCGCGTGATCGGCCCGCGCGTCGACGATGACGACAGTGCCCGGTGGCTGGTCGCTGTGCAGGCCACGCACCATCTCACGGACGGCGGCCCGATGGTGTTCGGCGGCCTCTTTGCGGCGCTGCGCCTCCGGCGTGTCGGAACGAGACCGCATCAGACCGGGATGACTGTGGTCGAGGGCGAGGCGGTGTTCGCAACCGGCGAGGTCGCGCGGGTGCAACACCACTGCCGCCACAACCCCGTCCTTTCGGGAGTCACCTCACATCGACACCTCGCCGACGCTGAGCCGACCGCGCGCGCGGTCAACGCCTTCGAGCCTATGTAATGCTTGTACCAACGCATGCACGGCGCTCGGCGTTTCGGCACTCTGCGCCGCTCGAGCTCGATGGCACCACAGTATGGAGGTAGGTCCTCAGATGGGATTGTTCTCGTCCGACAAGACGACCCGTGCCCAGCGCAAAGCGGAGATGAAAGCCGCGAAGGCCAGGGCGAAGCTGGAGGCCAAACTCGACGCGAAGTCGAGGAAGAAGTCGCACAAGAGCCGCCGTCGCGACGAACGCAAGCTCCGCAAAACCGAGTACAAGGAGCAGCGCAAGACACTCAAGGCCACCGCCAAGGCCCAGGAGAAGGTCTCTCGGGCCGAAGCCAAGGCCATCGCGGCGAAGGCCAAGGCAGACGCCGATGCCAAGGCGTTCAGTCCGGTGAGCGTTCGCCGCTATCTGACGGTCGCCCGACTGCTGTCCCCGATCGTCGTCCCGCTGGCCTACCGGACCGCGGTCGCGGCGCGCGGACAGGTCACCGCGTTGCAGGCCTCGCGCGCCGGGGTCTCGCCCGACGCCCTGCGCCAGTACTCCGGTCACGGGGCGGCCCTGTCGGCGCGGATCAGTGCCTCGCGATCGGCGTTGCGGAAGGTCGCCAACCAGGACTCGTCGTCGGATTCCGCGGAGTTCGTCGCGGCGATGACGAGCCGACTCGACAATCTCGCGGTGGCCGTCGACGCCGCCGAGGTCATGCCCGCGGGCCAGCGCCGGACCGCACACGGGTCCATCGACGCCGAGCTCGCGGCCATCGACGCGGACGTCCTGGCCCGCCTCGGCGTGCAGGCCTGACCGGGCGCTTGGTCTCGGCCGCTTCACGGCTCCGGTGGCGCGCATCCTAGGATGGCTCGATACGGCAGCACCGATTGACCACGCAAGGGGGCGTGAGCACATGACCGAACCCGGACCAGGCGACACTCCGGACCCCTCCGCGGCGGACGGCGCCGACGCCACGCCCGCCGAGCCGGCACCCGTGAAGAAGGCCGGGGCGAAGAAGGCAGCCGCCAAGAAGACCCCGGCCAAGAAAGCCGCCGCAAAGAAGGTGCCCGCGAAAAAGGCCGCAGCGAAAAAAGCTCCCGCGAAAAAAGCTCCCGCGAAAAAGGCTCCGGTGAAAAAGGCTCCGGTGAAAAAGGCCGCGGCCAAGAAACCCCCGGCCAAGAAGGCTCCCGCAAAGAAAGCGCCCGCGAAGAAGGTCCCGCCCACCGCCGACCAGCCGACGGATTCCACCGCCCCGACCACGCCCACCGCCCCGGCCGCATCCAAACCGCCGACCTCCAAGCCCACGGTGAAGAAGACGTCCACCGGCCCGGCCGGTCGGGCGTCCACCGCGCCGAGCGCCCCGTCGCAGCGACCCTCACCCGCGGTCGTCGACGTCGTCGCCGAGGCCGATGCGCAGCAGGCGACCTTCAACCAGCTCCGCAGCGGCTTGCCGACCGAGGCGGAGCACACCAATCGGACCGTGCCGATCGCGGTGGCCGGCGCCCTCGGGCTCCTGGTGATCCTGATCGCGATCCTGCGTCGCCGGCGCTGACGACCCGGGTCATCCCCCGATACGGTCGATGATCGCGGCGGCGACGTCTGAGGGGTTCTTCTCCAGCAACCAGTGGTCGGCGCCGCGGATGACGCGGAACTCGTAGGGGCCTCTGACCCAACCTGCGGTCAGCCGGGCGGCGGGCCACCCGAGGTACGCGTCGTCGTCGCTCCACACGAATGTGGTGGGGACGGCGACGGGTGGGATGCGTTCACCCCGGAGCGAAAAAGGCATGCCCCGATACCAATTCAGCGCTCCGGGCAGTGCGCCGGAGATGACGATGTCGTCATGGAGCCGAGAGGAGAACCGCTCCGGGAGCCCCATACGGCCCAGGGCCGCACTCCCCGGACGAAAACTCCTCGCCAACAAGAACTCCGGGACGGCCGGCAGGGCGAAGAACGCCATGTACCACGAGCGCAGCAACTGCCCACGCGGCATCGCCTGCACGAACGCCGCCGGGTGCGGCGTCGAGATCGCGGTGAGGGTGCGAACCCGATCGGGATGACGCGCCGCCGCGGTCCAGGCGGCGGACCCGCCCCAATCGTGACCGACCAGATCGACTCGATCGACGCCGAGCGCATCGACCAGGGCGATGACGTCGCCGGCGAGCTCACCGAGCCGGTAGTCGCGGCGCCGGGGCGGCCGGGCCCGCGGCGAATAGCCGCGCTGGTCGGGGGCGATCGTACGAAATCCCTTGTCGTGCAACAGCGGTGCGACCAGTTCCCAAGCCGTGGCGCGCTGCGGGAAGCCGTGCAGAAGGACCACCGGTGGACCGTCGATCGGCCCGTCGTCGAGGACGTCGAACACCAGGTCGCCGTTGGCGAACTCGGTCAGCCGCTCCGTCATCGTGCCTCCCATCGGTTCCCCGCTCGAATGGTTCCCGCTCACCCATGTGCTTCCCGCTCACACAATCAGGTCCCGCTCACTCAATCACATCGGATCGGGTGAGCGGGACTCGATTTGGTGAGCAGGACTCGATCTGGTGAGGGGGATCAGATCAGCTTGTAGACCGTGGTCCCGCCGACGGTGGTCGCGGTGTAGTTCTCTGCGACCCATGCGGCGATCTCGGAGTTGCCGCCGGGTCCACCCTGTCCGCCACCGATGTAATAGGCGATCTTGCCGTCCTGCACGTAGACGATGAACTGTTCGAGGGTCGGTGCGGGGTCACCGCTCCAGCCGCCGATCGCCATCACCGCGGTGCCCGTGGCGATCTCGATGCCCGCTGCGGATTGCGAACCGTTGGTGGCCGCCGCCCAGGTGGTGGTCGTGTTCTGGAGCAGCTCGACCAGTTCGGTGTTCGACGAGATGTCGCCGCCCATTCCGCCGGGTCCGCCGCCACGCGCGCCGTCGGTGGTCACAGCGCCCTGTCCGTCCGTGGCACTCTGACCGTCCGTGGTGCCCTGACCGAACGCAGCACCCTGACCGTCCGCAGCACCCTGACCGTCCGCGCCGGCCTGGCCCTGGGCGCCGGTCGGCGGTGTCTCGCCACCGGGTCCACCCATGCCGCCACCGGGCCCAGCCATGCCGCCGCCCTCGATGGAGGTGTTGACCGCGGTCGGGATCGAACCGCTGTGCGCGGTTGCCGCGGTCGCGATGGAGAACGCTGCGGTGCCACCGAATCCGGCGAGTGCACCGGCGATCACCGCAGCAGCGACGGCCTTACGCCATCCCAACGCGCCCGCGACGAGCACCATGATCACGCTCACTGCGGCCACCGCGCCGATCAGCCACCGGCACCACTCCGGACCCCAGTCGTTGCGGTTGAGCAGAACGATCGACCACCAGCCGGCCAGTCCGATCATCCCGGCCATCGCGAGACGCCCGTCCCAGTGGCCACGACGCCGCCAGGCGAACACACCACCCAGGCCGATCAGCGCACCGATCGCCGGTGCCAGCGCGACCGTGTAGTAGGGGTGGATCGTGCCGCTCATGAAGCTGAAGATCAGCCCGGTCACCACCAGCCAACCGCCCCAGGCCATCACGGCGCCGCCCTCGACGCGGGTCAGGCCGTTGGTGACATGGAAGATCGGGAAGCTACGCAGGCCGAGATAGACCGCGAACACGAGCGCGAGCAACGCCACCGGGAGCAGCCAGGAGATCTCGTTGCCCATCTCCGATCCGAACAGCCGGTTGAGTCCGGTCGCACCGCCGAAGGAACCGCCCGTCTGCCCGCCCCCGCCGGGACCGCCGCCACCGGGGCCGTTACCCCCGCTGATGCGGCCGACACCGTTGTAGCCGAGCACGAGATCCATGAAGGAGTTGTCGGTCGACCCTCCGATGTAGGGCCGCGATGACGCGGGCACCATGATCGTGACGAGCACGAACCAGCCGGCCGAGACGATCAGTGCGAGGGTCGCGGCGAAAAGCTGCCCGATGCGCTTGAGCCAGCCGTTGTTGGCGAACACCAGGTAGGCCAGGCCGAAGGCCGGCAACACCAGCAGACCCTGCAGCATCTTGGTGAGGAAGGCGAAGCCCAGGGCCACACCGACCAGAGCGAGCCAACGACCGGAATTGGTGGCGATGGCCCGGGTCAGGGCGTAGCCGGCGGCGACCATCAGCAGCACGAGCAGCGCGTCCGGGTTGTTGAACCGGAACATCAACGCGGCGGCCGGGGTGAACGCGAGCACCGCGCCGGCGATGAGCCCGGCGGCCGTGCCGTACCGCAGATCGGTGAAGGTCCGACGCATCGCGAAGTAGAGGAGTGCGACGGCGGCCACCCCCATCAGTGCCTGCGGGACGAGGACCGCCCAGCTGTTCATCCCGAAGATGCGCACCGACAGGCCGGTCACCCACAGCGATGCCGGCGGTTTGTCGACGGTGATGAAGTTCGAGGAGTCGAGCGCACCGAAGAACCACGCCTTCCAGCTCTGCGAGCCCGCCTGGGCCGCCGCCGCGTAGAACGTGTTGGCGTAGCCGCTCGCCGACAGGTTCCACAGATAGAGCACGGCGGTGCTGATGAGCAGACCGGTCAGCGCGAACGGGCTCCATCCGACGGCGCGCCGCCGTCTCGGTTTGTCGGCCACGTCCCGGCCTCCGGTCTGGGACGGGGGTGGCGGTTCGCCGGGGGTGAATGCGCCCGGGCGCTCGATCACAGTGGTCATCGGGTTCTCCTGTCGGATGCCCGGCCGTCGGACATCGATGTCTACACGATGCGACGCGGGTCTCCGGCAGGGCTGGACGGTGGCTGGGAGAACTCTGTGAGCCCCGGTGGTGCTGTCATATCGCTCACAAAGAAGCAGATCAGGACCTTCGTCGGTGGCACATTTGGTAACAAGGAGTAATTCTGGAAGTGAAACAATAGCCGCGATCGTGAGGATCCCATGTCATCGCCGCACACACCGAGGAGAATCGGCCCGCCTGCACCGTGGTCGTCGAATCCCCTCATGCGGCGAGGGGACCGGCTCGTATCGGCGGCGCTTCTCCTCTCTGTGGTCATCGCACTGACCTTGGTGCCGCTGTTCTGGATGGCCGGCGCCGCGACCTACTCGTCGGTGACCGAACGCGCCGCACAGGCGACACCCGTCACCGCCACCATCGAATCCGTCGGCGCCGCCGACCCGACCGCGATGGACGCCACTGCGACCGTGAAGTGGATGCGCGACGGTGTCCCACGCACCGACACGACCGTCGTCCCGCGCGGCACCGAAGCCGGTGGCACGACGACGATCTGGACCGGCCCGAACGGCACCGTGGTGCCGGTCCCACCCGGGCCCTTCGAACGCGTCCTCAGCGCGGTGATGGTCGCCACGCTGGGCTGGGGTGCCGCGATCGGCCTCCTCGCCACGGCGGTCGCCATGCTCGGTCAGAGCGTCACCCGACGACACGAGCAGCTCTGGGATCGCGAGTGGGACCAGGCGAGTTCGGAGAACGGCTGGGCGTCTCACTGAGCGCTGCACTGGTCTGAGCGCCCGGATCTGCTCCCGCGGAACCCGCGCGTGGCCGGCAGCCATCGTCGCTCACCCTCAGATGAGGGCGAGGACGCGCGCCGGGCCACCCGTGCCACCCGCGAACTTCGGGGCTCCGACCATCACGGTCGCTCCCGCGACGGGAACCTCGGCCAGATTCGCCATCGCCTCGACCGCATAGCGTCCGGCACCGAGGATCGCGGTGTGCGCGCCGACATCGTCGAACCTGTCGATGCTGAGGGTGTCGGTGCCGATCGCGACGACGTCCCGCTCACCGATCAGCATCTCGACGGCCGCGGGATCGAACCCGGCCGCGTGTGGTCCGCCGGTCCGGGGCTGCCAGCCGGTATGCATGGCCACCAGTGCCCGCGGCGGGATGCGGCCGTGCCGCTGTTCGTACCTGTCGATGTCGCGTTCGGTCAGCAGCGCCCGACGATCCGTGCGGGCGCGGGTGGCGATGCTGATCACCACCAGCGGCGCGACCAGGTCGGCGGGCGCGATCTTCTCGACCGTGATGCCGTCGCCGATCTTGTGGGCGGGCGCGTCGACATGGGTGCCGGAGTGCTCGGAGAACGACATCCAGCGCGTCGCGAATCCCGTGTTGCCCGGCCCGACCCCGGAGGTCGGTACGGCGACAACGGGCGCACTGCCCGGCCAGAGTGGGAAGTCCCCGGTCAGCGTGTGGGTCAGGTCGACGACACGGGCACCGCTCGGTGCCGCCTCCGCCCTGCCCGCGACGGCGGAGGCGAGTCCCAGCGCGCCTGCGGTCGCTCCGCCGGTCATCCGCAGCGCGGCGCGCCGGGAGAATCGCCGGGCCTCCTCGTAGGCGTGCCGGACAACCTTGTCGTCACACATCGATCAGCCCGCCCGAACCCGCAGGATCCGATCGGCGTGATCACCATTGTCGGTGCTCACCAGCAGCGATCCGTCACGATCCACGGCCAGTCCGCGTAGCCGTCCGAACCGGCCGTGCAGGGCCTCGGTTGCGCGCACCACGCGTGTGCCATCGGCCGACAGATTCACGAACACGAGACGTTCACCCTTCTGGGCGGAGATGACGACCGCGGTGTCGTATGCGCCCCACCCCGATGCGGGCAGGAACTGGAGCGCCGGAGTGGCGATCGTCGGATCGCCCGATCGCCACACCGGTCCCAGCGCACCGGGCACCCGCACCGGATCGGTCATCGGCACCGATTCGTCGTAGATGAACGGGGCACGGTCCGGGCGGTACCCGTAGTTCCCGCCGGCCCGTAGGAGGTTCAGCTCGTCATCGACGTCGGTACCCTGCTCGATGCCGTACACACGCCCGGAACCGGGCTGGATCGCGACTCCCTGTACGTTGCGGTGCCCGAGCGTGAAGACGGGGCTGGATGGATCGGGATTCCCGGCGGCCGGGGTGCCGTCGGCGTTGATGTGGAGCACCTTGCCGGCCAACGACGAGCGGTTCTGCGGGTTCGTCGGTTCGGCGTTGTCACCGGTGCCGACGTAAAGAGTGCCGTCGGGTGCCGCGGCGAGCCCACAACCGGCATGGCGGCCGCTCGACGTCACCGGGATTCCGGTCAGGACGGTGCGTTCACGATCCATCCGCGACCAATCCGGGCTCACCCGCCAGGCGACCACGTTGACCACCTGTCCGGTGTTCGGCCACGGGATCGGCAAGATCGCCACCGAGCCCGGGACGTCGATACCCGCCGGCCCGGTCCGCTCGGCCTGACAGGAGTAGATCCGGCGATTCGCGGCAAAACCAGGGTCGACGGCGAGGCCCATCAGCCCGGCCTCTTTGTGGACATAGAGCCTGGAGAGATCCGCCTGTACGGTTCGGGTTCGCCCGCCGGGTCGGATGGCGACGAAGCGGCCGGCGCGCTCGCTCACCAGGATCCCGCCGTCGGGGGCGACGAGCACATCCCAGGGATGGTCCAGCCCGGTCGCGACCACTGTGGCCGACAGCGTCGGCGCGGCACCGGCACGACCCGCGCCGACCGCACCCCCGACCACGAGCACGAGACCGACCACCAGACCGACCACGAGAGCTGCCATACGGGTCGTCACCTGACCACGCTGAGCCGACATTCCGTCACCGTAGCGCAGGGAAGGCCCGCATCACCCGTCTCAGCCCGTCTCAGCCCGTCTCAGCCCGTCTCAGCGACCGGGCAGGTACTTCATCGCACGCATCGCATACGGGGTGACGGCCCGGTAGACACCCTTCGGGATACCCGGCGCGCGGTCGACCCCGAGGAAACGCTGCTCGGCGATTGTCTGCGGCTCGGTGTACTTGAGCAGACCCTCCTCGCCGTGGCGGCGGCCGACGCCGGAGAGTCCCATCCCGCCCATCGGTGCCGCGGTCGATGCCCAGGCCGACGCGTACCCCTCGTTGATGTTCACCGTGCCGGCCCGGAGTCGGTCGGCGATCGCGTGGGCCTCGGCGCTGCTGCCGGCGAACACGCTGGCGTTGAGGCCGTAGTGCGTCTGGTTCGCCAGTTTGATCGCCTCGTCGGTGGAGTCGACGGGGTAGATCGAGACCACCGGGCCGAAGGTCTCCTCGGCATGACAGACCATCTCGTCGGTGACATCGGTGAGCACTGTCGGCTCGTAGAAGAACGGGCCCAGGTCGGCGCGCCGCCGACCGCCTGCGAGTAGCTTCGCCCCCTTGGCGACCGCATCCTGGACGTGGGTCTCGGTGGAGTCGATCTGCGCGGCGGACGCCAGCGACCCCATATCGGCGTTGAAGTCGTAGGTGGCGTCGAGTTTCATCGAGGAGACGTGCGCGGCGAATCGGGCGGTGAACTCGTCGGCGATCACCTTGTCCACGTAGAGCCGCTCGATGGAGATACACAACTGACCCGAGTTGGAGAAGCAGGCCCGCGCGGCTCCCTCGACTGCACGGTCGATGTCGGCGCCGGCGGTCACGATCATCGGGTTCTTGCCGCCGAGTTCGGCGGAGAAGCCGATGAGTCGTCGGCCCGCCTGCTGCGCGAGCGCCGCGCCGGTCGCCGTCGACCCGGTGAACATCACGTAGTCGGTGGTGTCCACGATCGCCTGCCCGACGACGCTGCCCGGTCCGGGGACGACCGCGAACAGTTCACGGGGCAGGCCGGCCTCGTAGAGCAGTTCGGCGAGGGCGAGCGCACAGTACGGCGTCTGGCTGTCCGGCTTGATGACGACGCCATTGCCGGCCACCAGCGCCGCGACGGCGTCGGAGGCGGCGAGCGTGAGCGGGTAGTTCCACGGGCTGATGACACCGACGACACCCTTGGGCAGGTATCGCACGCGAACGCTCGTAGCGCCCGGCAGCATGCCCTTGACCCTCTGCTCGGCCAGGAACTCGGCGCTCTTCTTCGCGTAGTAGCGGGCGGTGAGCGCGACGTCGATGACCTCTTCCTGCGCGTAGATCCGCGCCTTGCCGGTCTCCGCCTGCGCGATGTCCATCAGCTCGGCGGCATGGGAGTGCACCAGTCGGGAGAACCGGTCGAGCACGTCGGCGCGCTGCGCCGGCGTCCGCTGCGCCCACCCCTCCTGCGCCGCGCGCGCACGCGCCACCGCGGACTCGAGATCCTCGGCGGTGCCGACCGGTATGGTCGCCATCTCGACGCCGCTGAACGCCTCGAGCACCGGCCGGGTGGGGCGGTCCTGCGCGGCATCGATGGCGACCAGCGGGGCCAGCCGCCGGAAGTAGTCGGGTGTGGGCTTCGGCATGATTCGGCCGTCCTCAGTTCTCGGTGGTCTGGCTCTCGTCGTGGTGACTCTCGTAGGCACTGTCCGGCGTGACGGCACTGTCCGGCGTGACGGCACTGTCCGGCGTGACGATGACGATGCCGTCGTCATCGGAGTAGACGATGTCGCCGGGATGGAATGTCTCGCCGCCGATGGTCAGCGGGATGTCGCGTTCGCCGACACCGGTCTTGGTGGACTTGCGCGGGTTGGTGCCGAGAGCCTTCACGCCGATCTCCATGCCGCCGATCACCGCCGAGTCGCGGATGGCGCCGTTGACGATGATGCCGACCCATCCGTTGGCGCGGCCCAGTTCGGCGATGAGGTCACCGACGAGAGCGGTGTGCACCGACTCCGCGCCATCGACCACCAGCACGCCGCCCGGGTTGGACTCGCCGAGGATCGACTTGAGCAGCGCGTTGTCCTGGAAGCACTTGACCGTGGTGACCCGGCCCGCGAACTCGCGGTGTCCGCCGTACTGGGTGAACTGTGTGTCGCAGCTGCGCACGAGATCACCGATCTCGTCGACGAGGTCGGCGGTCGGGATGAAGGTCAACTCGCTCATGTCGACAGTCTAGGCGGGCGCCGATCTAGGTGTGACGCAGCGGCACACCTACCTACATCAGTGGTCCGTCGCGGCGTGCGGCCGCAACGGCGGGTGCAGTTCGTCGATCACCCGCGCCACCGCGTCCGGTCTGTCCAACACGAGGAAATGCCGGGCCGGTGCCACGACCTCGAGCCGCGCCCCCAACATCTGGGCGTACCGGCTCTGCTTCCACAGCCAAAACCCGCGCCACAGCCGTGGTCCCGACACGGCGGCCACCACCACACACGGCGCCGACGGCATCGGATACGCGGCACGCAGCGCGCGGAGGTCGGCGTTCATCGCCGGGAAGGCGGCGTTTTCCACGAGCGTCGCCAGCATCATCGAGGGCTGCCCGAAGAGGGTCGCCGCCCATCGACGCTGGTCGTCGTCGAACCCCTCCGGCGGTCCGGGCAGCACTCGGGTCCGGAATGACCCGCCGCCCCATCGGCGGACGCCGAGCCGCCCGGTCAACGCCTCGGCGGCCGCGATCAGCCGATTGGCATTGGCGACGCGGAGGGTCGTGGGCACGATGCGCCACGGCAGCATCACATAGGAACCGTCGAGCATGACGACACCCGCGATACGGTCCGGGTAGCGCCGCGCGAAGGCCTCGGCGTAGAGCGACGCCATCGAGTGCGCCGCCACGGTGACCCGTTCGGCGACGCCGAGTTCGTCGATCACCGCACGGATTCGTTCGACCTCCGCGTCGAGCGTCGGGATGAACGCCTGTCCCGGCCGCTCCGAGAACCCGTAGCCGGGTCGGTCGTAGCGGATGACGCGCCACGACCCGCGCAGCCGCGCCACCAGCGGATCGAGGTCGAACCAGTTGCTGCCGAGGGCGGCGAGCAGCACCAGCGGCGGTCCGGCACCGTCCTCGACGACGTGCAGCCGCAGACCGTCGACCTCGACGATCCGTCCCGGCGGTTCACGGCCTGCCCGCATCATCTCTCCTGCGGTTTCACCAGCGGGAACGCCAGCGATTCCCGGATCGACTGGCCGGTGATCAGCATGACGATGCGGTCCACGCCGACGCCGAGTCCGCCGGTCGGCGGCATCGCGTATTCGAGGGCCTGCAGGAAGTCCTCGTCGAGTTCCATCGCCTCGGGGTCACCGCCGGCGGCGAGCATCGACTGTGCGGTGAGACGTTTGCGTTGCTCGACCGGGTCGGTGAGCTCGGTGTAGGCGGTGCCGAGTTCGACTCCCCACGCGACGAGGTCCCACCGTTCGGCCACCCCCGCGATGGAGCGGTGCGCCCGGGTCAGCGGGGAGGTGGAGGTCGGGAAGTCGACGTAGAAGGTGGGGAAGGTCGTCCTGTCCTCACCGAGGTGCTCGTAGAGTTCGAGCACCACGTGTCCGGCATCCCAGTCCGGCCGATGGGCGATGCCGAGGCGATCGCAGACGGCGCGCAGCGTCTCCACCGGGGTCGACGGGGTGATCTCCTCGCCCGCCCCTTCCGACACCGCGTCGTGCACCGATCGGATCGGCCAGGGCCCGGAGATGTCGATGCGGGCGGTGCTGCCGTCCGGTTCGGTGCGGAAGATGACCGGCTCGCCGTGCGCCGCGATGGCCGCGTTCTGGATCATCTCGCGGGTCAGGTCGAGCATGGTGCGGTAATCGCCGTGCGCGGCGTAGGCCTCGAGGCTGGTGAACTCGGGGTTGTGGCTGAAGTCGACACCCTCGTTGCGGAAGTTGCGACCGATCTCGAACACCTTCTCCACACCGCCGACGCAGAGTCGCTTGAGGTAGAGCTCCGGCGCGATACGCAGGTAGAGGTCGAGGTCATAGGCGTTGATGTGCGTCTGGAACGGTGTGGCATTCGCACCGCCGTGGATCTGCTGCAGGATCGGCGTCTCCACCTCGAGGAACCCCCGGCCGGACATGAAATCGCGCAACGACTTCACCACCAGGCTGCGCGTCGCGAGCAGCTCCCGGCTTCGCGCGTTGATGGCGAGGTCGACGTAGCGTTGGCGTACACACGCCTCCGGGTCGCTCAGCCCGCTCCACTTGTCCGGCAACGGCCGCAGACACTTGCCGAGCATCCGCCACGACGTCGCGAGCACCGACAGCTCCCCGGTCCGGCTGTGGCCGATCTCACCCGACACCTCGATCAGATCCCCGAGGTCGGTGCAGCACGCGAAATCCGGTGCATCCGGGTCGATCCGGGACGCCTCGACGAGTACCTGGACCTCCCCGGACCAGTCGTGCACCGCCGCGAAGGCGACCTTGCCGAAATCACGCAGGCGGGTCACCCGCCCGGCGATCCGGACCACCGTGCCGGCGGGGGCCGCCGTGGCGGTCGCGATGGTGTGGCTGGGTGGGCGGGCCGGCGGGTACGGATCGATGCCGTCGGCGGCGAGCCGTTCCATCTTGGCGACCCGTACCCGGACCTGTTCGGGCCGGGATACCTCCGCGCTCTGCGGGCCGGCCTCCGCCTCGAGGTCGGCGACGAGGATGTCCACGTCGACCCCGGGCGGGATCGACGACGCACCCCGCGTGTAGTGCCGGGCCCGGCCGAACTGGGGCAGCCGGACGAAGCCCTCGGTCACGATCCCGGCCAGGGCGACCCGCGGCAACATCCGGTTGTCCTCGTAGCAGAGATAGCGCGGCTGCCAGTCCGGCCGATACTTCGCATTGGATTTGTACAGCGACTCCATCTGGAAGAACCGCGAGCCGAACATGAGCACCGAGTAGGTCGCCCGCATCACCGGGCCCGCGCCGATCTCGGCGCCGTGTTCGAAGAACGCGCGGAAGGTCGCGAAGTTCAGTGAGATCTCGGTGATGCCGTGCTGTTCGGAGTTCCGGACCAGTTCGGTCACCATCGTCTCGATGACACCGTTCACCGATCCGCGATCACGGCGCATCAGATCCAGCGACACCCCCGTGCGGCCCCACGGCACGAAGGACAGCATCCCGACGACCTTCTCGGCGGCAGTTCCCTCCGCCTCCACCGCCTCCACCAGCAGGCAGTTCCCGTCGGCCGGGTCGCCCAGCCGGCCCAGTGCCATCGCGAAACCGCGTTCCTCGTCGGTGTCGCGCCACGCATCCGACCGGGCGATCACCTCGGACATCTCCGCATCCGACAACTCGCCGTGCCGCCGGATCCGGACGGTGATGCCGGCCCGCTTCGTCCGGGTGACCGCCTGCCGGACACCCTTCATCGCGGGTCCGTTGATGCTGTAGTCGCGGGTGTACAGGATCGCCTCGTCGCCGATGGCCAAGGACCCGAATCCGGCCTCGTCGTAGGCCGCGGCGCCGAGGGCACTCGACCCCATGGCCGCCGGGTGCCAGCCGTACCGGTCGCAGAGGGCGAGGAACTCGACGATCGCGTCCCCCCAGGAGCTCGGATCACCGATGGGGTCGCCACCCGCGATGCCGACACCGAGTTCGACCCGGTAGGTCACCGCGGCGCGACCGTCCGGCGAGAACACCACGGCCTTGTCGCGGCGTGTGGAGAAGTAGGCAAGCGAGTCGTCGTCGCCGAACCTCGTAGTCAGGGCGCGGATGAGTTTCTCGTCGTCGGCGGTGATCAAGGATCTCAGTCGCACCGACCGGAACAACACGACTGCCGCGGCGATGAGCGCGAGCGCACCGAACAGTCCGAGCAACCCGTTGACGACCGCGTAGCTGTGGCGACCGTCGAATGCGGCATCCTGGTCGACCGAGCCGAATGCGACGACCCGGTTGAAGGCATACGGCAGTCGGTCGGCCCTGGTCAGCGTGTGCGGGAGGAGCCAGACCAATCCCCAGCCCAGCAGTGTGCCCAGCACGAGACCCGACACGAGCACTCCGAGGGCGGCGGGGAGCGCACCCCGACGTACCCGCGTGTAGAACTGCCGATAGGTCGCGATCAGGAACACGAGGGCCGCGACGTCGACGGCGATGCCGAGGACCAGGTTGACCCTGTCGGTCTCGGTCACCTCCAGTGTGTCCGCGAACGCCGGCACCAGGTACAGCGCGTTGCCGGCGATGTACAGCACGAGGTAGACGACGCAGATCCACCACGCGATGCGTTTGCGCGCGGACAGCGCGAAGGCGAGGAGAGCGAGAACGAACGCCCACGCGAAACTCGTGTCCGGCAGGGTGATGATGAAGGTGTCCACGTAGTCGCGCGGCACGTGGATGAGATTGCGCAACCACGGGAACAGACTCGACAGCAGCGAGATCGCGGACAGCACGCCGACGACGGTGCCGGCGATCCGTGGCGCGTTGCGGCCGAAGCCGCGGGGAGTGCGGATGCGATCGATCAGATCGTTGGAGCGCCGCTGCGCCGACGCCCGGTCGCGGGGCGGGCGTAGGGTACCGAGGTCATCGTCGACGACGGGTGGTACGAGGTCGGACGCTTGCGCAGCCATGATGCCGACGGTAGTCGGAGGTCGCGTCCTCGGCCGGGCTTGGGCAAGATGATGACGTGGACGATGTACCGATTCGCGACGACTCGATCCGACTGGGCCAATTCCTCAAGCTCGCCAACCTGATCGACTCCGGGTCGGAGGCCAAAGAGGTGATCGCCGAAGGCCTGGTGCGGGTGAACGGAGAGGTGGAGACCCGGCGGGGACGGCAGCTGATGCCCGGTGACGAGGTCGCGTTCGCCGGCCACGGCGCCCGTGTCACCCGAGGGTGAGCAACGATCCGTCAGGAATGCAGTCGCTTGAGTTCTGCGGGCGTGGCGAGGCGCTCCGCCTCGGCCGGGAACATGCGCGCGGTGCGGCCACGCCCGAAACGACCGGCAATGGAGCTCAGCACTGAGCTACGACGTGAGTGTGAGGGTGAGTAAGTCAATCTCATGACCAATCACTTCCCTGATTTACTGCAAGAGACTCGATCTTCGTTTTACTGTAGTAGGCCTGCGGTCGGCACCCAAGAGATTTTCCGTCCGGGAATCGTTGGTTACGTCACACCCGGATACATCGATGATGGCACGGTCGGTGTTACGTCCACGGGAGCGACGCGGCGCTCAGGCGAGGCCGGCGAGGAAGTTTCGTGCCCAGGCCACGGCCGTGACGCCGGGCTTCACCTCGAAGGCCTGATAGTTACCGTGGGAACCCGAGTTCAGGAACCGGTCGAAAGCGAGGATCTGTTGGCGGGCGCGCGCGTTGCTGAGCTCGTATGTGACCTTACCCAGCCCGCCCTGGCGGAGGAGCTCGTCGACGATCGCCCCCGCCTCGGCCTGGTATTGCCCGAGCTGGCTGGGTGTCGGGTCGCTGGTCTCGGCGAGGTAGCCGGCGATCCGCGTGACGTAGAAGTCGCGCGGGACATTGCAGTAGAGGTCCCGTGGTTCGCAGATCGTGAACGCGCGCGGGAGGAGCCATCCCATGCCGCCGCGGCGCGGACCCCCGCTGCCCTGGCCCTCGAGCGGCGGACCGACGAGATTGTTGTCGTGGGATCGCCGCGGGTCGGACAGCAGCACCACGCCGGCGACCTGGCCGGGACGGATACCCGCGCGTCCGGTCCCGATCTCGGACGCCACGTCACCGGCCGCGTCCGCGCCCTGGCTGTAGCCGGTGAGCGCGATGCGGGTGCGCGGGCAGCGGCGCAGCATGGTCACTGCCAGACCGGTTGTGTTGGCCACCGCCTGCGCCTTGGATTTGCCGTAGACGGCCTTCTCCCAGGGGAATGCGGTGGCGTCGTAGCCGACGTAGTCGACGCGGGTCTCGGGTCCGAGCCCCGCGGTCACCGCGCCGAGTAACCCGGGATTCTGGTTGTTCGCCCAGGTGCCGGGTATCGCGAGGACATAGAGCTTGGGACATCCCCGAGGTCCGGGAGCGGCCTGTGCCGGCGCAGCAAATCCCGCCATGACCGCGACGGTGATGACCAGCGTGACGATCGCGGTGACCGTGGCGCGAAGTCGCATCCGACCCCTCCCGACTCGGAGTCCGTTCAGGTCACGAGTCTAAACGTGTCGGACGCTTCTCGGCGGGGTCTGGCGACCGCGTGTCCCCGGCGCGCGGCGGCGTCGACCACAGCACTGCCGTGGCCAGGTGGCGGGCGTAGTCGGGAAGCGCCGGCGAGCGCACCGACGGCACGCGCACGACGCCGTTGATGACGGCGATCGCCAGGTCCACCAGTGCCTGCGCCTCCATGGGGTCGAGTTCGGGGCGGACCATCATCAGCAGTCGCCGCCACTCGGCGACGTACTCGCTGTAATTACGGGCGACCTCGTCTCCCGCCGGTCCGTCGATGAGCGCACCGAACGACAGGGACACCGTGACGAGGTCCCAGTGCCGGTAGGCCATGAGCGAATACATGGCGACGAGTTCGGCCAGCGCGTTCTCGGGGCCGCGGAATTGATTCAGCAGACCTCCCAGATGCAGCCACAGCCCCTCGAAGATGCGGGAGACACCACGGACGATGATGTCGCGTTTGCTGGGGTAGTAGTTGTAGACGCTGGGCCCGGCGATGCCCACGACCTCGCCGATGTCGTCCATGCTGACCGCCGCATAGCCCCGCTGCGCAAACAATCGGATCGCTGCGTCGAGCACCGCCTCGCGACGCGACAGGGGCTGCAGCACGGTGGTCTCCGGGTCACCGGTGTCTGTCGTCGTCGAGTCGAACCTCTCCCGCCCGGCCGCCACGACCGCGTTGGCCGCCGACACGAGATACTCTTTCTGCATCGCCGGGGGCACGTCCAGCGGTCGGTGCCCCGGCCAGTCGATCACCGAGAAGATGCCCCACGTCGTGACCCTCGGCGGGATGCATCCCTCGTCGGCGCCCACGACGATGGAGTCGGCGACGAATCGTGCGACCTCGGACACCCGCGCGACGAATCGCGTCATCTCGTCGGCGGTGAGATGCCCGGAGTCCCGGGACCAGACGAGGTCGAAGGCACCGGCGGCCAGGGCCGCCTCGGCCACTCGCCCGCCGATCTCCGACCAGTCGTCGGCCCCCTCGGCCGTCAGCGTCGCCAACAGCGCCTCGTACTTGCTGACCTTCGTGTCGAGCACCTCTACGAGGAGTTCGTGTTTGCTGCGATAGTGCCGGTAGAGAGCGCTCGGGACGATACCGACGGCCGCGGCGATGTCGCTCATCCCGACGTCGTGATACCCCTTCGCGGCGAACAACTCGCCTGCGGCGGCGAGGATGCGCTGCCGGCGGTCCTTGGGACGGCTGCGCCTTTCCTGGGAGCCTCCTCCGGGGGTCGACGTCCGCATCGAGTTCCTGTCATTCAGTGGAATCCGTGTCCTCTGTTCGGGGTACATGGCGGGCTCTTCCACTGTGCCCTACCCATACATGTGAGGCGACCCGATCCGGCAAGGTCGTCGACAAATCTTCACAGTCGTCGACATCAGTGGCCTGCGCAGCCGCGACGCTCGTAATCGGCGGGCGAACGAAGGTACCGGGCGGTGGGCAGATACGAACCCATCGTGGCGCGTTCCCGTCCCGGCGCGGCCTGCTGCACCGAGGATGTGAACCCGGGGTCGGGCAGCATGTTGCGCAGGAGGAGCATGGCCTGCGGGCCGGCGCCGGCGGGCAGCCAGGTCACCCCGCAGGCCGCGCGGGCGTTGGCCGGACGCCGGTCCGCCGCGGACACCACGACCGTGTACCAACCATCCGCGTCCACCGGGATCTGCTCGTCGTAGGCGCACCCGAGGTAGGCGGTCGTGAGGGCATTCTCGGTGCAGACCGACCAGTAGCGCACCTGTCCGCCGCCCATCGTGGTCTCCCCCGACGCCGTTCGTGGTGCGGTCGGAGCCCGTCCGCGCAGTTCCAGCACGCTGCCGTAACCGGCATCCGTCGTCGCGAAGACGTACTTGTTGTCGGGGTTGTCGAAGAAGCCGCCTGTACCGAGCGGCCCCGCGAGGTCACCGATGCGATCGGCGATGTCCCGTCCGGGCCTGCCACCGGCCAGGACGATGGCGAGCGCCTGCGCGGTCCCGGTGAACTTGTGCCAGCTCGGTGGATTCGTCCCGAAGGTCCCCGCAGGTCGCGGGAAATATGCGGCCGGTGCGAGACCGGCGGCCGAGGGACCGGTGACGACGGCGCCGGGCGCGCCACCCGCGCACGACGGCATCGGGGCCCGGGCACCGCGTGCATCCACGGTTGTCAGTGTCGGCAGGCCGACACCTCCGGACTGATCGGTCCCGTCGTCGGGGACGTAGACGCGCCAGAGCACCAGCGCAAACCCCGGTGGCGACGTGCGCGTACCGTCCGCGCTCGTCGTGTAGAGGGTGTTGGCGGCCCGTCCGGTCCGCGGCACGCGCCCATCGGTGAGGCGGACGGTGAAGTCGCGTCGCGATGCGGCGCGATCGGCGCCCACATGAAACGGGTTCGTCGATCCCGGGTCCGGACGGATCTCGATATCGGACAGACCGTCGATGGACTGCGCTGCCACCGAGTAGGTCGCCAACGAGACGTAGCGTGCGTATGGGTAGGCACCACGGATCTCGACGTGGCCGCCGGCGGGCACCCGAACCGCGCTGACCCAGTACGCGGCCGCCGAGTCCGGATAAGCGATGTTGCCGGAGTCGGGCGCAACCTTGCGCATCCACGCACACGACGTGGGCAGCGCCGGCTGCGCGGTCGCGGGTGCTGCGACCACCGTGACACCCGCCGCGGTGCTGAGCACCGCGAGCAGTGCGGCGATCCATCGAGATCTCCTGGTCCTCGGCATCGTTCCTCGATCCCCTAAGCAGGACTGATCCGTGGTGATGCGACCGCCCGTTCACCGAGCAGCTGCGCGATCGGTGTGTCGGTGGCGCTGTGGGCGGCGATCGACAGGATCACCGTCGCCGTCGTCAGGGCGAAGACCTCCGCCGCCGAGTCGATACCCGACGACATCACCAGCAGTCCGTAGACCACACTGGCGAATCCTTTCGGCCCGAACCACGCCGCGGCCAGACGTTCGTTGCGGGCCAGTCGGCTGCCGATCAGTGCCAGCATCACCGGGACGGGACGACCGACGACCAGCACCAGCACGGCGAACACCCATCCCGCCACACCGATCGAACCCAGCAGCTCGGCGGTGATCAGGGCACCGAATGCGAGCAGTGCGGCGTTCTTCGCCAGCTCACTGACCAGTTCACCCACGGGTGCGAAGGAGTCCGATGCCCCGGGGCTGACCGTGGCCAGCGTGATACCGGCGGTGAACGCCGCGATGTAGGGGTTCGCACCGAGCTGATCGGACGCGATGTAGAGCAGGATCGCGATCGCCAGCGGCCCGACTGCCGCAGCTCGGGGCGTCACCCCCAGCACCGGCAGACGCACCAGCCCCTCACCGATCAGTGGTGCGATCACCCCCAATGCCAGACCGAGGACGATCTCGATGAGCACCGTGCCCACCGAGGTCTCCTCCCCGCCGACCTCCCCGCCGAGCGTGCCGATCAGCACGAGGACGGCCGGCAGCGCCAGCCCGTCGTTCAACCCGCTCTCGATGTTCAGCAGACTGCGCAGCCCACCGGGGACGTCGTCGCGCCCCACCAGCGCCGAGGCGAACACGGGATCGGTCGGCGCCAGGATGGCGCCGAGCAGCATCGAGGTGGTCCAGTCGAGTCCCACCAGCCAGTACGCGAGTGCGCTGACGACCAGGAAGGTCAACGGCATGCCGATGAGCAGCGCCCGGGCCGGGTCTCGCCACTCTCGCCGCAACTTCGGCAGCGGCGCGCGCTGACCGTCGGAGAACAGCACCGCGAACAAGGTGATCGACGCGATGTCGCGCACCGTGTCCATGCCGAGGTGCTCGGCGTCGAGCACGAGCGGTCCCGCCAGCAGACCCGCGAACAGGAAGATCCCCGACGTGGACAGCGGGCTGCGTGACGACAGGTTCGACAGCAGGACCGCGGCCAGCAGCGCCAGACCGAACGTGGTGGCGAACGCCGTCATCGGCGGATCAGCGCTGTGCGACCTGGGTCGGATAGATCGGCGTCGGCAGCTCGGACCCACCGGTCAGATACGCGTCGGCCGCCGCCGCAGCCGATCGGCCCTCGGCGATCGCCCACACGATCAGTGACTGTCCACGACCGGCGTCACCGGCGACGAACACGCCGTGGAGGCCCACCGCCGCGAAGTTGTCGTCGCGTTTGATGTTGCCGCGCTGGTCGTATTCGACGCCCACCTTGTCCAGCAGGTCGCCGCGCTCGGGCCCGACGAATCCCATGGCCAGGAGCACCAGGTCGCACTCGAGTTCGAAGTCGGTACCTTCCACCTTCTGGAAGCGACCGTCGCGCATGGCGACCTCGTGCGCCTTCAGGTGGGTGACGGTGCCGTTCTCGCCGAGGAATTCCTCGGTGTTGACCGAGAACACCCGCTCGCCGCCCTCTTCGTGCGCCGACGACACGCGATACATCAGCGGGTAGGTCGGCCACGGGGTGGAGGAGGCGCGCTCCTTCGGCGGGCGCGGCATGATCTCGAACTGGTGGACGATCTCGGCGCCCTGCCGCAGCGCGGTGCCCAGGCAGTCGGCCCCGGTGTCACCGCCGCCGATGATGACGACCTTCTTACCCTTCGCGGTGATCTGGTTCTCGACGGTGTCGCCGAGCTGCACGCGGTTGGCCTGCGGCAGATACTCCATCGCCTGATGGATGCCGTCGAGTTCGCGGCCACTGATGGGCAGGTCGCGACCGATGGTCGACCCGTTGGCCAGGATGACCGCGTCAAAGTCGGCGCGCAGCTGCTCGACGGTGACGTCGACACCCACGTTGACGCCCGGCCGGAAGACGGTGCCCTCAGCCTCCATCTGCTCGAGCCGGCGGTCGATGTGCCGCTTCTCCATCTTGAACTCGGGGATTCCATAGCGCAGCAGACCACCGATGCGGTCGGCACGCTCGAACAGGGTCACGTCGTGGCCGGCGCGGGTGAGCTGCTGGGCGGCGGCGAGCCCCGCCGGACCGGAGCCGACGACGGCGACCGATTTCCCGGTCTTTTCGGTCGGCAGAACCGGTGCCACCCAGCCGTTTTCGAAGGCGTTGTCGATGAGCTCGACCTCGACCTGCTTGATCGTGACGGCGGGCTGGTTGATGCCGAGCACGCACGACGCCTCACACGGGGCCGGGCACAGCCGCCCGGTGAACTCCGGGAAGTTGTTGGTGGCGTGCAGCCGCTCGATCCCGTCGTGCCAGCGACCCTTGTAGACCAGGTCATTCCACTCGGGGATCAGGTTCCCGAGCGGGCAGCCGTTGTGGCAGAACGGAATTCCGCAGTCCATGCAGCGACTGGCCTGGGTCTCGAGCTCGGCGTGGCCGAAGTCGGTGTAGACCTCTTTCCAGTCGAGCAGTCGCAGCTCGACCGGCCGGCGGTCGGGCACTTCCCGCTCGGTGTGCTTGAGGAATCCTCTGGGGTCAGCCACGTGCGGCCTCCATGATCGCTTCGTTCACGTCTCGTCCGTCGCGCTCGGCGTTGGCGATCGCCAACAGCACGCGCTTGTAGTCGCGCGGCATCACCTTGCGGAACATGCTCTGCGCATCGTCCCAGTTGTCGAGCACGGCGGTGGCGACGGGGGAATCCGTCTCGGCCCGATGCTCGGTGATGATGCCGGCCAGGAACTCGATGTCGTCGAGTTCGAGTTCCTCGATCTCGACGAGTTCGGTGTTCAGGTTGGCCGCGAGTTGCCGATCCGGGTCGTACACGTAGGCGATACCGCCCGACATACCCGCCGCGAAGTTGCGCCCGGTTGTCCCGAGCACCACCACACGACCACCGGTCATGTACTCACAGCCGTGATCGCCGACGCCCTCGACGACCGCGGTCACACCCGAGTTGCGGACACAGAACCGCTCGCCGACGACACCGCGCAGGAAGATCTTGCCCTTCGTGGCGCCGAACCCGATCACGTTGCCGGCGATGATGTTGTCCTCGGCGACGAAACCTTCCGGCGCGTTGCGGGCCGGACGGACCACGATGCGGCCACCCGACAGACCCTTGCCGACGAAGTCGTTCGCGTCGCCGTCGAGCCGCAGCGTGATGCCCTTGGGCACGAACGCGCCGAAGCTGTTGCCGGCCGAACCGGTGAAGTCGATGCTGATGGTGCCTTCCGGAAGTCCCTGCGCACCATAGGCCTTCGTCACCTCGTGGCCGAGCATGGTGCCGACGGTGCGGTTGACGTTGGTGATCTTCGCGGAGAAGTTGACCCGGACGCCGTTGTCGATGGCCTCGCGGCTCTGGGCGATCAGTTGCTGATCGAGCGCCTTGTCGAGGGAGTGGTCCTGGACACCGGAGCAGTACAGATCCTGGTTCATGAACGGCGATTCCGGCATGGACAGGATCGGTGACAGGTCGAGCTTGCCGGCCTTGGACGAGCGCCAGTGCGCAATCGCCTTGGTGGTGTCGAGCGCCTCGACGTGCCCGACGGCCTCCTGCAGGGTGCGGAATCCGAGGCGCGCCAACAGTTCCCGCACCTCCTCGGCGATATACAGGAAGAAGTTCTCCACGAACTCCGGCTTGCCCGCGAACCGCTCACGCAGCAACGGGTTCTGCGTCGCGACACCGACGGGGCAGGTGTCGAGGTGGCAGACCCGCATCATGATGCAGCCGGCGACGACGAGCGGCGCGGTCGCGAAACCGAACTCCTCACCGCCGAGCAACGCAGCGATCACGACGTCTCGGCCGGTCTTCATCTGGCCGTCCACCTGCACGACGATGCGGTCGCGAAGACCGTTGAGCAGCAACGTCTGCTGGGTCTCGGCCAAGCCGATCTCCCACGGCGCACCCGCATGCTTCAGCGAGGTCAACGGCGATGCGCCGGTACCACCGTCGTGGCCGGAGATGAGTACCACGTCGGCGTGCGCCTTGGAGACACCGGCGGCAACGGTGCCCACGCCCACCTCGGACACCAGCTTCACGTGGATGCGGGCCGCGGGGTTGGCGTTCTTCAGGTCGTGGATCAGCTGCGCGAGATCCTCGATCGAGTAGATGTCGTGGTGCGGCGGCGGCGAGATCAGGCCGACACCCGGTGTCGAGCCGCGCACCTCGGCGACCCACGGGTACACCTTGTGCGGCGGGAGCTGGCCGCCCTCACCGGGCTTGGCACCCTGGGCCATCTTGATCTGGATGTCGGTGCAGTTGGTCAGGTAGTGCGACGTCACGCCGAACCGGCCGGACGCGACCTGCTTGATCGCGCTGCGACGCCAGTCGCCGTTCTCGTCGTGGTGGAATCGACGCGGATCCTCGCCGCCCTCACCGGAATTCGACCGGCCACCAAGCCGGTTCATGGCGATCGCGAGGGTCTCGTGTGCCTCGGCCGAGATCGACCCGAAGCTCATCGCACCGGTGGAGAACCGCTTGACGATCTCGCGGGCCGGTTCGACCTTGTCGATCGGGATGGGGTCGCGGTCGCCGAAGTTGAAGTCGAAGAGACCACGTAGCGACGCCATCTTCTTCGACTGGTCGTCTACCAGCTTGGTGTACTCCTTGAAGACCTTGTACTGCCCGGTGCGGGTCGCGTGCTGCAGCTTGAACACGGTGTCCGGGTTGAACAGGTGGTACTCGCCCTCACGGCGCCACTGGTATTCACCACCGACCTCGAGTTCGCGGTGGGCCCGCTCGGTCGGCCGCTCGCTGAACGCCAGGGCGTGACGGGCGGCGACCTCCGCGGCGATCTCGTCGAGGCCGATGCCGTCGAGCTGGCTGCGCAGACCGGTGAAGAACTCGTCGACGGTTGCCTGCGAGATACCGATGACCTGGAACAGCTGGGCACCGGTGTAGGAGGCGAGGGTGGAGATGCCCATCTTGGACATCACCTTGAGCACGCCCTTGCTCGCGGCCTTGATGTAGTTGCGGCGCGCCGTCGGGAAATCGATGTCGCCGAGCGCACCGCGCTCGACCATGTCCTCGATCGACTCGAACGCCATGTACGGGTTGACCGCGGCCGCGCCGAAGCCGACGAGGGTGGCCACGTGGTGGACCTCGCGGCAGTCGCCGGACTCGACAACCAGACCGACCCGGGTGCGTTTGCGCTCCCGCACCAGGTGGTGGTGCACGGCCGCGGTGAGCAGCAGAGACGGGATCGGCGCGTGGATCTCGTCGGACTCCCGGTCCGACAGCACGATGAGGTTGACACCCTCGTCGATCGCCGCGCTGACGGTCGCGCGCACCTCGTCGAGAGCCTTGCGCAGACCCGCACCGCCCTCGGCCACCGGATAGAGGCCGTGGACGTGGCGGCTGCGGAAACCGGGCAGGTCGTCGGTGTCGTCGATGTTGAGGATCTTGGCCAGGGTGTCGTTGTCGAGGACCGGCTCCGAGAGCACGATCTGCCGGCACGACTCCGGACCCGGGTGCAGCAGGTCGGCCTCGCCGCCGATGGTGCCGCCGACACTGGTGACGACCTCCTCGCGGATGGCGTCCAACGGCGGGTTGGTGACCTGGGCGAAGAGTTGCTGGAAGTAGTCGAACAGCATGCGCGGGCGCGCTGACAGCACCGCGATCGGGGTGTCGGTGCCCATCGAGCCGAGCGCCTCGCCACCGGTCTTGGCCATCGGCGCGACCAGCAGGTTCAGCTCCTCGGTGGTGTAGCCGAAGACCTGCTGACGCAGCGTGACCCGATCGTGCGCCATGTGCTCGTGCGGCACCGGCGCAACATCGCCGATCTGAACCAGGCCGGCGTCGAGCCAGTCCTGGTACGGATGCTCGGCAGCGAGTTCGTCCTTGATCTCCTCGTCGTCGACGATCCGGCCGGCCGCGGTGTCCACGAGGAACATGCGACCCGGCTGCAGACGCATCTTCTGCACGACCTCGGAATGGTCGATGTCGAGGACACCGACCTCCGACGCCATCACCACGAGCCCGTCCTTGGTGACCCAGATGCGGCTCGGGCGCAGACCATTGCGGTCCAGCACCGCGCCGACGACGGTCCCGTCGGTGAAGGTGACCGACGCCGGTCCGTCCCAGGGCTCCATCAGCGAGGCGTGATACTGGTAGAAGGCGCGATGGGCGGGCTTCATCGACTCGTGACGTTCCCACGCCTCGGGGATCATCATCAGCACCGCATGCGGCAGGCTGCGGCCGCCGAGGTGCAGCAGTTCGAGCACCTCGTCGAACCGCGCGGTGTCGGAGGCGCCGGGCGTGCACACCGGGAAGATCTTCGAGGCGGCGTCTGCAACATTCGCCCCGCTCGCTTCGCTCCCGGCGGCGGACGCGAACACGGCCGTGTCGATCAGCGCCTCGCGGGCACGCATCCAGTTCTCGTTGCCGGTGACGGTGTTGATCTCACCGTTGTGGGCGATGCGGCGGAACGGATGCGCGAGCGGCCACGATGGGAAGGTGTTGGTGGAGAACCGCGAGTGCACCAGACCCAGCGCGCTCTCCACGCGCGAATCCTGCAGGTCCAGATAGAACTCCCGCAGCTGCGGGGTGGTCAGCATGCCCTTGTAGACGAAGGTCTGCCCGGACAGGCTCGGGAAGTAGACGGTCTCACGGCCGGGACCGTCGGCGCCGGCGCCCTTGGTCCCGAGTTCGGACTGCACGCGCTTGCGGACGACGAAGGCCCGGCGCTCGAGCTCCATGTCGGAAGCACCGGCGATGAAGACCTGACGGAACGTCGGCATGGCGTCGCGGGCGAGCGCACCGAGCGAGTTCTCGTTGGTGGGCACCTCACGCCAGCCGAGCACGCTCAGACCCTCGGCCTCGACGATCTTCTCCACGCCCTCGCAGGCGGCCTGCGCATCGTGCGAACCCTGCGGCAGGAACGCGATACCCGTGGCGTAGGAGCCCTCGGCGGGCAGCTCGAAGTCCACGCTCTCGCGCAGGAAGCGGTGCGGGACCTGGATCATGATCCCGGCGCCGTCGCCGGTGTTCGGCTCCGCGCCCGCCGCACCTCGGTGCTCGAGATTGATCAGCGCGGTGATGGCCTTCTCGACGATGTCCCGGCTGCGTCGCCCGTGCATGTCGACGACGAATGCGACGCCACAGGAATCGTGCTCGTTGACGGGGTCATAGAGCCCCACCGGGCCCGGAGCATGCTTCATAAGTTCGCCTCACTTGGTGCGCGACGCTGCGCACACGTTCACCGTTATGTGTCCGTTGGGGACACCGTTGTTCTCGTGTCCCTTGGTGACACCGTCGCGCGGCCGCAGTGAGAACCACCCAATCCATGGGCTGACCTGGTCAGTTCCCGGCCACGTGGCGGCGGTGTCCGTGTCAGCGTCGTTGCTGACGGCGCACCCGGGTTCGACTGTGACCCGGCACCACTCTGCTGTCGGAAGCATTGTTCGCCATTTTTCCATGCCGGGTGGCCAGTATCGAAATCCGGCTAGCACAATCGTGACGATCACGCAGCGTACACACCGAAAATCCGCCCTGCGACGACGCCGCATCGTCTACCGTCGCAACCGTGCGTACGCCGCCCCCGATGATGCCGGGGTATCCGATACCGCGGGCTTCGCTGCGAGCCCGCGCGGTCAACGGATGTCTCAGCCGCCTCGCGCATCCGCTGATGGGCGCCGCGGGCCTGGGCGGGTCGGCACCGGCGGCGCGTGTGGTCAGTGTAATGCGCTCGGGCCTGAACCAGTCGCTGGCGGCGGTGTCGCCCGTCCCGGACGGCACTGTGGTCGAGCCGGTGCGCGCGCTGACCGATACCGGGCAGGTGCGTGGCGAATGGGTCACCCATGCCGGTCCGGCGCGTCCCGCACCGACCGAGACCGTCATCTACTACCTGCACGGCAGCGGCTACGTCGTCTGTTCGCCGCGCACCCATCGCGGCCTGGTGGCCCGCCTGTCCCGGCGCACGGGATGGTCGGCATTCAGTCTCGACTACCGGCTCGGACCCGAGTACACGTTCCCCTCTGCCGGCGACGACGCGATCCGCGGCTACCACTGGCTGCTGGACCGGGGCCATCGCCCCGAGAGCATTATCGTCGCCGGTGACTCCGCCGGTGGCCACATGGCGCTCGACCTGATCGCCGACAACACGCGACGCGCCATCCCTCAACCGGCGGGCCTGGTCTTGTTCTCGCCGCTCTACGACCCCACCTTCGAACTGGCCCGGGCCAGCCAGCGGCGCGGTGTGCGCGACCCGTTGATCGACGCCGACGCCGCACAGCGGATCCTGCAGCTCTACACCCGGGATGCACCCGCCGACCATCCGCGCATGCGGATCGCGCTACAGCGGGGGATGGCGCTGCCACCGACGCTCATCCAGGTCGGCGCACTCGAGGTGATGGGCGACGACGCACGTGCCATGCATCGAGCACTCCGGGCGGCCGGCGGCGACGCACGACTGCAGGAATGGCCAGATCAGGGCCACGTGTTCCAGATGTTCCCACTCTTCTCCGGAGAGTCCCGGCACGCGCTGCGCGAAGCTGCGGGCTTCATGCGCTCGATGGCCGGCACGCCGCCACTCTGAGCCCCCGTGCGTCGTGGAGAGCGCAAACGCGCAGGTCCCGCGACGACATCCGCCCTCTGGGCGACTTGTCCGATTCTGCGTCCAGGCGGTGGGTAGCCCCGCTCCGCACACATCGCCGTCCTCTTGACAGCGCCCGCGCCAGGCCGCAGACTTGTTGCGTTGAACGCGCAGAGTTGCGTGTCCTGCAACATCTGCGGCCAAGTGGCCATTCGTCATCCATTCCCTGTGAAGATCGTCCAGAGAGGCATCCACCCCTGATGACCGCACCCTTCGCTGCTCGCGTCGACGCACAGTCTCCAGAGCCCGGCTCCCAGGCCCTGATCGCCGACCGCGTAGTGGGCCAGAGCCTGCCTGCGCCCTTCTATGTGAGCCAGGAGTTCTTCGACCTGGATCTTGACGAGATCTTCTCCAAGTCTTGGCTTTTCGTGGCGACCGAAGCAGAGATCCCGGAGCCCGGGGACTTCGTGACCATCAACTTCGGGACGCGATCGGTGATCGTTGCCCGCGACGATCAGGGCCGGGTCCGCGCCCACCACAACGTGTGCCGGCATCGAGGCGCCCGACTACTCACCGAGCCCAACGGGTCCACCGGGACCATCGTGTGCACCTACCACTCGTGGACCTACGGCATGGACGGGCGTCTCCAGTACGCCGACGCCCAGGCGCCCGGTTTCGACAAGTCCTGCTTTTCTCTGCGATCGGTCCATGTCCGCACCATCGCCGGCCTGGTGTTCATCTGTCTCGCCGAGGAGGCCCCGAGCGACATCGACGAGGTGGCCGCCGTCGTCGAGCCCTACCTCGCCCCACACCGTCTCGCCGAGGCGAAGGTGGCCAAACAAACCGACCTCGTCGAGGACGGCAACTGGAAGCTCACCATGGAGAACAACCGTGAGTGCTACCACTGCGGCGGGCACCCGGAGTTGCTGAACGTGTTCTTCCCCACCTGGGGCTACAGCAGCACCGACGCGATTCCCGACCGCCTCGCCCCGGCATTCGATCGTTACCGCCGGGCCACCGCCGAGCTGGTCGACATCTGGGACGGCCACGGGCTCCCCTACCCTCGCGTCGAGGAACTCGACACGCGCGCAACAGGTTTCCACATCGAACGGGACGCGATGGACCTGGCGGGCGAGTCGTTCACTCTGGACGGCACCGCTGCCTGCACCCGCCTGCTGACCGACATCCCCGAAGCACGGCTCGGCCGACTGTCGATGCACCTGCAACCCAACATGTGGCTGCACATCACCAGCGACCACGCGCTGTTGTTCTCCGTCATCCCGATCGCCCCCGACAAGACCCTGGTACGGACCACATGGCTGGTCCACCGTGACGCGGTGGAGGGTGTCGACTACGACCTCGACCGACTCACCGGGGTGTGGGAAGCGACGAATCAGCAGGACGCCGATCTGGTGGCCCTCGCCCAGCAGGGAATCAGCAGTCCCGCCTACGTTCCCGGCCCCTACGGCCCCTCGGAGTTCCAGGTCGAGGCCTTCGTCAACTGGTACATCACGATGCTGCGACAGCGGCTCGGCATCTCCGCCGTGCGTGCCGCCTCCGACGCTGCGACCGCGTGAGGACGACGATGGCCGACGACATCTTCCTGCAGTGTGTGGCACGGACAGACACCACCCGTGACATGGCCACGTTCACATTTCGTGTGGCCGGTGGCGCAGCGCAGGCCCCCGACACCACCGGGGACCCGGACGACTCGCACACCTTCGTGTTCCAGCCCGGTCAGTTCCTGTCGATCACCCTGGACATCGACGGGCGCGCGGTCCAGCGCTGCTACAGCATCTCCTCCCCGCCGACCCGTCCGGGCTCGTTGTCCATCACGGTCAAGCGGGTGGATGGCGGCCACGTCTCGAACTGGCTGCACGACAACATGGTCGAGGGCATGATGATCACCGCGACCGGCCCCCTCGGACGATTCACCTATACCGCCCGGCCGGCCGAGAAGTACCTGTTCGTCTCCGCGGGCAGCGGCATCACCCCGGTGATGTCGATGCTCCGCTCGGTGACCGACACCGCCTCACCGCTCGACATCACCTTCGTCCACAGTGCACGCAGCGTGGACGACATCCCGTTCCGGGACGAGCTCGAGGACCTCGCCCACCAGCACCCCAACGTCGCGCTGGCGTTCGCGGCGACCCGGATGCTCGCCGACGAACTGCCCGACTGGACCGGTCATCGCGGACGCATCGACCGCGCGATGCTCGAACGGGTGTGTCCCGATCTCGGCGAGCGCGAGGTGTTTCTCTGCGGCCCCGGTCGTTTCCGCAGCGAGGTCCGCAGCTCTCTGCTCGCGGCGGGCTCCGAGCTGACGCGCATCCACGAGGAGAGCTTCGGCTTCGCGCTGCCCGACAGCAATTCCGACGCAGACGGCGGCGTGGTCGTGGACTTCTCCCGACGTGCGCGGCAGGTCACGGTCACGCCGGGTTCCACCATCCTGGCGGCCGCCGCGGCGGCCGGGGTCACGCTGCCCGCGTCATGCGGAGTGGGACTGTGCGGGTCGTGCAAGGTCCGCAAGGTCTCCGGCGATGTCGTGATGAACCACCAGGGCGGCATCCGCCCACGCGAGATCGCGCAGGGCAAGATCCTGCTCTGCTGTTCCGAACCCCTCTCGCCGGTCGTGATCGACTTCTGATCCGATCGGGTTCGTGATCGGCCCGTCCGGCTCGAAGCCACCTTCGAACCGGACGGGCCGGTGGTCACCTGTTCGCCCTGGTCGCCCGTCCGCACTGGTCACCCGGACCCCGACAAACCCGGCAGGTACCCTGAACCTGCTATGGCTGAGGAGAATAGTGCGTCGGACCGACCTGCCGGAGCGGTCGAGCGGGCACTACAGATCATGGAGCTCATCGGGGCCGCGGGCACAGCGGGCGTCACCGAACTCGCCCTCGAACTCGGCGTGCACAAATCCACCGTGTCGCGCATCATCTCGTCGCTCGAGGCGCGGGGTTTCGTCGAACAGGCGCCGGACGGCCGCAAGTACCGGATCGGGCTGACCGTGGTGCGGCTGGCGGGATCCACGATGGCCACTCTTGACATGACCAAATGTGGGCAGGACATGTGCGACACCCTCGCCGCACAGACCGGCGAGACAGCCAATCTCGCGGTCCTCGCCGACTCGCAGGCGATCAACGTCATCGAGGCCGCCGGCTCGTCGAACGTCGCACTCCAGACCTGGGTGGGCCAGGCGTCGCCGGCGTATGCGACGTCATCGGGCAAGGTCTTACTCGCCGGGCTCACCGAGAGCGAGCTGCGCACAACTTTGTCCGGTGAACTGACCCGGTTCACCGACAACACCATCGTCGACCTCGATGCCCTGGTCGAGGATCTCGCAAAGGTCCGCCGCCGAGGGTGGGCGATGGCGGTCGACGAATTGGAGGTCGGTCTGGTCGCGATCGCCGCGCCGGTCCGGGATCACACGGGGGCCATCGTCTGGGCACTGAGTGTCTCCGGTCCCCGCTACCGGCTCGATCCGGATGACGCGGAGGAGCTCACGGACACGGTCGTGACCGCGGCGGCCGATCTCAGCCGGCTGTTCGGCTACCGCAGCGCCGGTTCCTGACTTCTGTTCCCACACGCGCACTCACCTGGTGAGCGCCCATGTCGCGACGCGCGCGTGCACCCGACGGGTGTGGGTTCAGGTCACGGGTCGTGCGGGACGCTGCGATCGGATCGATAAACGACGGCGGTGGCTACCGGCCTCCGAGCCGTAGCCCTGCCGGTCGGCCGCCGACGCGAGCCACTGGTCGAGCGGGTCCGGCCAGTCCCGTTCGGCCTGGCGGTCGAGGGCATCGAGCCGACTGCAGATCGGGGCCTGCTGTTCGTCGGGACACTGCTCCGCGAGGGTCTCCAGCAGCGCCCGCAGCCGGCGCTGAACCTGTGCCGAGCCCCGCGAGTACTGCCGGACCTGGTCGGTGCCGATCGCCAGGAAGTCATCCCAACTGCGCCCGTAGCCGCTGATCTTGCTCAGCTCGGGAGAACTTTGTTCGGCCAGGACGCGGGGCGCGAGCATCAGCAGGAGATCCTCGATGTGGTCGAGGGCCTGCACCCCCCGGCTCGGGTCGTTGATCCCCGGTGACAGCGCCTTCAGCGCGATGTCGGAGATCGCCTGCAGCGCCGCGGCGGGGCTCGCCGCCGGGCTGTGGGTGTCGCCGAACAGCAGGCAGGACAGCAACTGTCGCCGACGAACCTGCTGCGGGGAACCGAGGATCTCGAACACCGGGGCGTTGTGCGTGACATGGTCACCGACACCGACCAGGAGGTCGATGCGGACACCCCACCGGATCGCGAGGCGTTGCAGGCGCGGGAGATTCACCGCGAGGAGCACCCGCCCCTGGGACGGTACCTCGCGCAATGTGATGACCATCGACGGTTCGGTCCCGTCGCGCTCGACCTCCGGTGGTGGCGTGAGGATCGACGCGGCCGGCGGCGGCGCGTCGACCGGGTACCGGCGGTAGATCGCACCGCGGCCTTCGGCTGCGAGCCATCTCAGGAGTTGCGAGGAGTTCAGGATGTTGCCGACCTTGCCCACCAGTGCGATGAACAAGTAGGCGCTGGCCAGCGTCAGTATCGCCGCGATCGTGGCCGAGATGCCGGGAGCGTGACCGCTTTCGCGCGAGGCGGTGATCTCGGCCGCAATGATCAGTGTGTATGCGAATGTCGCCAGGAACACCCCGATCGACCAGCGCATCATCGGTTGCTGCTGCAGCATCGGGATAACCCGCACGGAGATCTGCGACCCGCCGAACTGCATCGCCAGCGTGACCGCGGTGAACACCAGACCGGTGAGTGTGGCCATCGCGCCCGCGATGACGGCCAGCAGGGTTGCGGTGGTACCGACGTCGATTGACTCGATGCGGACCGCGTCGTCGACGGCCGTCGACACGAGGGCTGCCACGATGGCCAGCGATACCAAGGTCACCGGGAGGCGCCAGACGGGAACCGAGTCGAGCCGACGGCGGGTGCTCCGCCATTTGAGAGCGGATAGCACCGGATTGGGTGCGCGTTCGCCGCGATCCGGCGGCGGCAGGTCGGGCACGCGCGCCGTCTGACTCTTTTCCGGCAGGTCCTCCGGCAGGCCGAACCGCCCGGCCACCGCCTCCTGGAATGCGACCTTCCACCGGATCAGCGGTTCGCGGTAGCGCGTCTCCCGGGCGACCGCCTTCTCGTATTTCCGTGGGCGAGTGCCGTAGCGCCACCGCGACCACGGCGAGCGGGGGCGAGCAATGCGGATCGCCCCGAAGAGGAGCAGGACCGGCAGGAACAACCCGACCAGGCCCGTCCATACCTTGCCCTTCAGCAGAGTGATGGTGGCGAGCACGACGTTGATCGCCACGGTGATGCCGGCACCCACCCGGACCACGACGTCGCCCTCCCCGGCGCTCACGTTGGCCGTTGTCTCGGATGTCCACAGCGGGGTCATGCCCAACAGGAACAGCAGACCGATCGCGACGGCGACGAACACGGCGTCGATGGAGGTGCGGCCCTCCTCCTCCCAGTACACGTCGCGCAGATGCAGGACGAGCGCGAACTCATCGAGGACGAGTGCGGCGCCGATGCCGAAGAGGATCGCCAGCAGGCTGTCGACGAGCAGCGAGTCCCACGGCGCGGCGACGACGAACCCGAAACCCGAGATCAGCATCATGATCACGCCGAAGAAGACGTGATGCACATGCACACCGCCCGGTGTGACATTTCCCGGCCACCAACTGACCTCGGCGCGGATCATCCGGACACTGAACCGAATGAACAGGAAGGTGAGGACGAAGGCCACCAGCAAGAAGAACTGCGGCAGCCGACCGGTGTCAACGATGGACTCACCGAACCACTGACCCATAGGTCGACCCTACTGTGCCTCCCCGACCGGCTCCTCCAGAACGTCGCGGGCGAGTTGGTGGGTCAGTTCGCGTGCATAGTCGAGGTGGCGAGCGAGCTTCTCGCACGATTGCACCGCACGCGTATGGAAGTCGGCGAGAACCCGCGCCGCATCCTCTCGCTCGCCTGCCGTGGCGGCCGGATCGTCGACGATGTCCTGGGCGGTCAGGAGGCGGCGCATGTCGTCGAGGGTGAAGCCGAGGGGTTTCATCCGGCGGATCGCCAGCAGCCGATCGATGTCGGCGCGGGTGTAGAGCCGGAACCCGCCCGCCGATCGCGCCGACGGTGTGACCAGCCCGACCTCGTCGTAGTGACGGATGGTCTTGATCGACAGCTCGGTTTCCGCGGCGACCTCACCGATCTGCAGATGAACCCCGTCGAAGTCGCCGCCGTCGACAGCACGTGACTGCATCACACCTCCCCCCGATCCCGTGTCAGTGTGCGCCTGCGACATGACCGCTGAGACGTTCGTGCCGCTCGGCACTGTTGTCGTTGAGGCCGATGATCGTCGCGGTCTTTCCCTTGGCCCGGTACTTGGTGGTGATCGCGTCCAGGGTGGCCACCGTGGATGCGTCCCAGATGTGGGACTCACTCATGTCGATGATCACGTTCTCCGGGTCGCCGACATAGTCGAACTGATAGACCAGGTCGTTGCTGGAGGCGAAGAACAGTTCCCCGCGCACGGCGTAGATGCGGGTGTTCTCGTCGGGATGGCCTACGTCGACGACTTCGGTCAGGTGGGCGACGCGGCGCGCGAACAGCACCATCGCGGTGATGACGCCGACGATGACGCCGTAGGCCAGGTTGTGGGTGGCGACGGTGACGCCGACGGTGGCGAGCATGACGGTGGTCTCGCTCTTGGGCATCCGACGCAAGGTCTTCGGGTTGATGCTGTGCCAGTCGAAGGTACCGACCGAGACCATGATCATCACTGCGACGAGGGCCGCCATCGGGATCAGCGCCACGACGTCGCCGAGGCCGACGACCAGAATCAGCAGGAATACGCCGGCCAGGAAGGTCGAGATGCGGGTCCGGGCACCGGAGACCTTCACGTTGATCATCGTCTGCCCGATCATGGCGCAGCCGCCCATGCCACCGAAGAACCCGGTCACGATGTTCGCGACACCCTGGCCGATGCCCTCACGCGACTTGTCGGAGTGGGTGTCGGTCAGGTCGTCGACGAGCTTGGCGGTCATCAGCGATTCCATCAGGCCGACCAGCGCCATGGTGAACGCGTAGGGGGCGATGATGGTGAGGGTGTGCCAGGTGAACGGCACATCCGGGATCAGCAGCGACGGCAGACTGTCGGGAAGCTGTCCCTCGTCGCCGACATTGGGCACGGAGAACCCGGCTGCCACGGTCACCGCGGTCAGCAATACGATCGCGACGAGCGGGGCGGGGACGACGGTGGTCAGCTTCGGCATCCCGACGATGATGACGAGGCCGACCGCGACCATCGGGTACACCAGCCACGGCACTCCGAGCAGATGCGGCAGCTGTGCGCTGAAGATGAGAATGGCCAGCGCGTTCACGAAGCCGACCATCACGCTGCGCGGAACGAACCGCATCAGCCGCGCGACACCGAGCCCGCCGAGGAGCATCTGGAAGACACCGGCGAGGATGACCGCCGCGATCAGATAGTCCAGGCCGTGGCTGGTCACGAGCGGCGCGACCACCAGCGCCACCGCGCCGGTCGCCGCCGAGATCATCGCCGGCCGTCCGCCGACGATGGCGATGGTCACAGCCATGGTGAACGATGCGAACAGCCCCACGCGCGGATCCACGCCGGCGATGATCGAGAACGAGATCGCCTCCGGGATCAGCGCCAGCGCGACGACGACGCCCGCGAGGACCTCGGTGCGCAGCCGCCGCGGGGAGCGCAGCGCGGCGAGCACCGACTGCTCCTGCTGGGGCGAGACCAGTGTTGTGGCTGATGACATGCGTCAACTCCTTCGGACACCGCGCGCACATGGGCGCACGCGGTGACGTCGTCACCGCATGGACGGGGGCACACGACGCATCGTTGCCGCGTGTGCAGAGAAGTGCCTCGACGACCATGTGGGTCCGACAGGCGCGGTCGGAACTCTACCCTCCGGGGAGGGTAGGGTTCCAATCCTCAGGCACTCCTGTGACCGGAGACACACGGCGGCTGCACGGCTTCCCGCGGCCGCCGCCCGGTCAGAACGGTGCGTCACCGTCGGTGTTCCGGCGCCGGCGATTCCGGTACCGCTCGGCGCGTCGTCGGGCGTGTTTGTTCTCCACGCGGGGACGTGCCCGGGTCGGTCGGTCCTCCCCGCGGTGTTCGCCGTCCTCGTCGTGATCGCGGCCGTTGAGATGGGGTCGCCGCGGCGGGCCCTGGGCCGGGGCGGAGAACCGAATACGACGCAGTCCGGGGAACAGGTCCTCGTTGGTTTCCGCCTCACCAGGGATGACGAGGCCTTCCGGGGTGATGAACTCGGTCCGCAACCGCCCGTCATCGTCACGCCATTGATCGTCGAGCCACTCGCCGAAGGTTTTGCGCAGGTGGTCGAGGCGGCACTTGACGTTCATGTTCTCGGCGTCCGTCTGCCCACCCCGAGCCGGGTCGGCGTGGTCGAACTCCGCGACGTGCTCCATGTCGCCGCGCCAGGCCGAGACCTCGCAGCCCGGGTCGGCGCAGATCCCGTCACGCACCCGCACGAACGTGTCCAGAGCGCTCGATGGCCGGTAGGGATCCGACGGGAGGTGCGCGGGCAGCGTAAACGTCCCGTCGTCGTCGTCGGGTTCGGTACCGTTCGGGACGAGTGGCTTGATCGTCGTGTCCGGTCGCGCCGCGATGTCGCGGACGTGCTCGGCGGAGATGACGCCGTGGCCGTCCATGTATCCGGCGTTGGCCTTCGTCCCGGCGAGTGTGCCCTCGTCGCAGACGACGTGGAGCACGATCTTGGCGTCCACCGGCGGGATGGTGCCGGGCTCGGGGATCTGCGCGGTGCAGTCGACTCGACCGCACTGGCACTCGAAGGCGGTGCCCGACAGCAGGGCGAACATGGCGTCCGAGGCGCGCTGCGGCTGGGTGCGGCCGTCGTGCTCACACGCGGTGTCGGCGAGTGCGGAGACTGCGGCGGCGGCGATCTGCACGTTCTCCGCCGACATCAGCCCGGTGATCGTGGCCGTGCCGTCCTCACGCGGGTCGGTCCATACGCCGCGGTCGTCGAGCGCGTGCTTGCGACGTTCCCGCACCGCATCCGGGTCGTGCCGATACACGATCCGATCGCACATGTCGCGCAGACGTTTCCGCGACCACGACCCCGTGCGGCCGCGAAGCAGAGCCGCGATCTCGGCATCGACATCGAGTGCCGACGCGCAACCGTCGAGCAGGTCGGTACGCGCGATGACGAGTTGCGCCTGCCACGGCGCGATCACACCGTCACGCAGACAGTCGAACACCGCCGGCAGCCGATCCCGCAGGGCGACCGCCTCGCTCAGGAGGACCTCGGCCCGACGCTGGGTGATCCCCTGCACCTTGGAGATCCGGGCGGCGCAATCGGCGAAGCCGTCCACGACGAATCCGTCCGTGTCCTCGCGCGCGGCCACGAGTCGGTCGAACATGACTGTGACCGAACGGTATTCGGACCAGGCGAGATACGACTTTCCCCGGCCGATCTCGGCCATCCCACACAGCAGCGCGTTCATCTCGGTCTCGTCCGGGTACGCGGGATCGACGTCACCGAGGAACCCGAGGGGCAACCCGGGCCAGGGTGAGGGCGACGCCAACACGGACGACACGACAGACCTTTCGACACGACGGACACTCCGCACAGGGCACCGCGTTCACCGCGGCCCGTCATCCGGCCGAAAGGCCTTGTTTCACTGTAGGTTTGAACCGCTGGGCCTGAACCACTGTGCGGTCTGAACCACTCCGTCGTATCTCTACTCGCTCTGCGCTGACAACAACCTACAACAGCCCACCGACAACAAAGTCCACCTCGCGGCGGTGATCGAATGTGGTCTCGATACGCCACTCGCCTGGCGGCTCGCGGCTACTCGACCATCAGTAGGGGCGGCTCGCGGCTACTCGACACACCGGTAGGAGCCGATCGTGGAATGATCGAGAAGGTGAGCACCATCGTCTTCGTTCATGCCCATCCCGACGACGAGGGCACCAACACCGCGGGCAGCATGGTCCGAGCCTCACGCGAGGGCCACCGAGTGGTGGTTGTCTACTGCACCGACGGGGATCCGGGAGACGTCCCCGACGACCTCGAACCCGGAGAGACGGTGGCGAGCCGACGCCGCGGTGAGGCGGAGGCCTCGGCGGCCATCACCGGCACCGCGCGCGTGGCCTGGCTGGGATATGCCGACTCGGGGATGACGGGCTGGGCGCGCAACGACGCCGAGGGCGTCTTCTCGCGGGCCGATATAGACGAGGCGGCACGCCGCCTGGCCGATCTCTTCGACGACGAGGCCGCCGACGCCGTCGTCGGGTATGACTGGCACGGCGGTTACGGCCATCCGGATCACATCATGCTGCACAGGACGACGATCGCCGCGGTGGAGCTCGCGGCGAAGCGACCCCGCTACCTCGAGGTCACGATGAACCGGGACCTCATGCGGCAACTGTTCGCCCTCGCGGCCGAGATCGGCATGGAGGGATTCAGTGACGAGGACGGATTCGATCCGGATACCGGCGATGACGGTAATCCGATCGGCACACCCGAGACGGAGTTGCACTGGGCCGTTGACCTCGGTGACGACGTGATCGCCAAACGCGAGGCACTCGCATGTCACGCCAGTCAGACCGACGTCAAACAACTCCTGGCGATGCCGGCCGAATACTTCCCCTTCGCCTTCGGCACCGAGCACTACATCGAACCCGGTCGGCCACCCGGGATGGTGCGGGGCTGGTGGCTCGACCACCCGCCGACCGGTTAGCTCGACGCACGCGGCCGACAACGAAATGCCGGAAACGCCCCGCTGCGTCAGGCAGTGGGCGCGAGCGATACCAGGTCAGACCGATCTCACGTGACTCCCCGGCCAGGGGCACCAGGACGACGTCCGCGTGCGGATCGGAGCCCTCGACCGGGACCACCCCGACACCGAGCCCAGCACTGACGAGGCCGGTGATGGTCGTGAGTTCGCTCGATTCGAAGGTGACCGCCGGCGTGATCTCCGCGGCCGCGCACAGTTCGTCGAAGATCCGGCGCATACCGAATCCCGTTGCAATGACAATGAATTCCTCGTCAGCGGCCTCTGCGAGTCCGATCGAAGCGCGACCGGCGAATCGGTGACCACTCGGCACCACCAGGGCCAGACGCTGCTCAGTGATCGGCGCCCACGCCATGTCGGTGCGCATCGGACGTGGCGCCACGATCGCGAGGTCGGCGTCGCCATCGACGACGTGGCCGACCACGGTGGCAGCGGCGTCCTGCGTGAGGCTGAACCGGGCCTGCGGGTTCTCCCAGGCAGAAGCGCCGGATCAGATCCGGTACCAACCGCACCCCAAACGAATGCAGGAACGCAAGGTGTATTGCTCCGCGCGCGGGCGTGTGCAGCTCGTCGATCTCGCGTCGTGCGGCATCCAGTTGGGCGACTGCACGTCGGGCACGGTCGAGATGATCTGCCCGAACCGATTGAGCACGATGCTGCGGCCCCCGTCGGTCGAACAGGGCCACACACTCGGCTCAGCGGGCTACCGACCTACCACAGTCGCCCTGTTCGCCGCCGGCATGACAACGTTCATGGCGCTCTACTACGTCCAGGCGCTGCTGCCGCAGTTGTTCGACCACTTCGGCATCTCCCCCACCACCTCGGCGCTCGCGGTCTCGCTGACCACTGGCTTCCTCGCCGTTGCGATCATCCCGGCGAGCGTGCTGTCCGAACGGTTCGGCCGCGTGCGCGTGATGGTGGTCCCCGCGGTCGCCGCCTCGCTCATCGGTGTGGTGCTGCCGTGGTCGCCCACAGTGGAGATCCTGCTCGCCGGACGAGCCCTGCAGGGCGTGCTGTGCGCCGGCGTGCCCGCGGTCGCGATGGCCTATCTCGCCGAGGAAGTCGAGGGCCGCTCCCTCGGCACCGCGATGGGTCGCTACGTCGTGGGCACGACGATCGGCGGGCTGGCCGGACGTCTGATTCCCGGATTCGCCGTCGACGTCGTGTCGTGGCAGTGGGCGCTGGAGATCGCCTGCCTCGTATCGCTGGGATTCGCGGTGGTTTTCGCGCGCACCGTGCCGTCGGCGCGGTTCTTTGTGCCGCAACGTGTTTCGCCGAAGGTCATGCTGCGGAATCTGCTTGTGCACCTGTGGGATCCGCAGTTGCGGCGGCTGTTCCTGCTCGGCTTCGTCCTGACGGGCGGGTTCGTGACGGTCTACAACTTCGTGGGCTACCGGTTGCTACGCCCGCCGTTCGGACTCGGCGAGGCCGTCGTCGCCCTGGTGTTCCTGATGTACCTGGCCGGGACGTTCTCGTCGGCTTCTGCGGGCCCTGTTGCCGATCGGGTGGGCCGATGGCCCGTGCTCTGCGCCGGGATTCTGGTCATGCTCACCGGTCTGGCGCTAACCGTGCCCGACCGACTGCCGCTCGTGCTGATTGGGATGTTTCTATTCCCGGCAGGCTTCTGCGCAGCCCACTCGGTGGCCAGCGCCCGGGTGTCGGCGCGAGCAACCGAGCATCGAGCGGAGGCGTCGTTGTATCTCTTCCACTACCACATGGGCAGTTCGGTGGTGGGAGCACTTGGGGGTCTGGCGTTTTCGATGTTCGGCTGGGTGGGTGTCGCAGGCTACGTAGGGATGCTGGTGGGAGTTGGGCTGCTGGCGGGATTCCGATGTGGGGAGAGGACACGAGGCCGGAATCCTGAGAGATTGATCACGCAGTCACCTGATGGGCCGGTCTGACCTCCGCCCGCGGTGCCAGGTGAACTTCTGGCTCAGAGGTGCCGTCCGAAACCAGGCTGAACCGGGCATGCTTCGACGCTTAACCGCGCCGACTCAGGTGAGTGACGTCGCAACATCACGGCCGCGTTCGACAGGCTGAATGGCGTGCTGTCGGACGCCACGCAGGCCGACGAGATGTCGACGATACTGGCAATGTTTGAAGCGCTCTACGGAGATTCGATCACTGTTGCAGTGCGGACCGCGGAAGATGTCGATGACGTCGAAGTAGGTTTCGTCGGCGAGATACCGCACGCGCACGAGTTCGGACCGATGCAGCGGGACCTTCTGTTGTCTCAGGTGAGTCCGGCACCGGCAGACCTGCCATTCGTCGTGGGGCTCGATCACCACGGCGGTGGCCAGCCGCGGGAACGCCGCGGGGTTGGGGAAGATTGACATCGGCGCGCCGTGTGATCTTCTTGTTCAACCGTTCGATATCGGGTTGTTCGACCAGATCTTCGGCGAGTGCGCCTTAGGGAACGCGTTGAACGCCAACACATCTGCTTTGGCCTCCCGCATCATCGCCGCGACCTTCGGAAACGAAGGATTCCAGGGTGTCGGCGACCTGGTCCCACTGAGCATGAATGTCCTCGGGTTCGGTGTGCGCGAAGATGGTCTTGACCGCCGCAGTCACCACCGGCGCCTGTTTCGCCGACACCGCCCCATGCAGGTTGCGCATAACACATGCACCCGGCACCGCTGCCACGACGTATTCATGAACGGTTGCGCCACAGAATCTTTCAAAATCCTCGTAAGCATCCGAGGTGACCAACTGCACCCCAGACAGGCCGCGGACTTTCAGCGAGGTGAAGAACTCGCGCCAGAACTCGAACGACTCGCTGTCGCCAACTGCGGTCCCAACACCTCCCGCGGTGTCAAGCACGCCCGCGAGCAGTAGATGAGAACTCGCTGGTGCGTCACGAAAGTAGTGACCGGAGACCGATGCTCCAGCGTCACCCGCCATGCTGCCGGACACTGAGCACAGTCAACCGTCGCAGGCGCCGGAAGGCGTAGCATCAGTGTAGCCGGAATGAACATCCAGCAGACCCTCTGTTGGCGTCTCCGGTGTCAAGCGGCCGCATGTTCTTTTTGCGGCCAGTTCGGTTGATAGACCATGATCAGTACTGCTCGTATTCTGAACACCCACCCTCGAAGTCACCTGTACGGACACATGCGTGAGTACCACAGGGCCCGGCCCGGGCATTCCTCGCGCCCGCAGATTATCGTTCGCGGCATTCAAGAGGAGGATTCCCGCCAGGTGCCCGGCGACCTGCTCGCTGAATGGGACATCCTGTTCCACCCCGCCACGGACAACAGCTCACCAGAAGTTCGGGGGGACGTCGTTGCCCGCCGCACGGTGCGGCGGGCACGACACTCGCGGACCTCGATCCTTGAGGGTGACTCACACCCGGTCATCTTGCTCGCCACCGATGTGCCGGCGACGGCAGCCGGTGATGTCTGGAGCCAGGTACTGCGCTCCGCGGAACGCGGCGGCACTCTGTCGGACGTACTGATGGAACACCAACGTTCCCAACGTTGATGCACCCCGGCGAGTTGTTGTCAAGACCTGCGGATGAGGTTGTTTCAGGCGGGCCTCCGCGGCGATGGTTGATTCGGTATCGGGTTCGACGAGTTTGCCTTTTCTCGAAGCTGGCTCTGGCTCCGGCACGCACGAGGGCGACGAGATGCGGTGCTTATCGGCAGTTTCGGGCGAGTCACTCCCCGAGAGTGGATTACCGATCCGTTCAACGTGCCCGCTCGTCCGGATCTATCGCTGACAGGCACCACCGGCCTCGCATCCGGAACTCGCCGCGCGGCCGTGACCGGCAGCGCGACCGTCGACGGGAGTAGCGTCGGAGTGACACCGACGGTCTGTCCGTCGTATTGACCCGCCGAGTTGGTCGGCGGACTCTGCGATCCCGGGCACGCCTTGCCCCCGATCGCCTACCTCTCTCGAACGGATTGACCATGGCCGAGTACGACAGTCCCTTTTCGCACGCCGCGGATACCACCGACGCCGCCGTGCAGGTGGTCACCGCCACCGCGGATCTTGTTTTCTCTGAAGCACAGCAGCAGGAGCAGACGTCAACCGCGCGGCGCTGAGCGGCCGCGCCACGATGCCTCCGGCACTCGGCCCGACGCGCCTGCAACTCGGGTCGGATCTCACCGCACCCATCGCCGGTGCCTGGTTGCCCTACACCACAAAGATATCGGACGAGCTCGCCGCCCTGCAGACGGCCGCATACGCACGGATGGGCCACTTCTCCTGTATCGGCGTGAACTGGCGAAGCCTTGCACGCTACCCGGGCCTCGACTCAGAGAACGGGCCCGACGAGTTGCCGTTGATGTCGATAACGGCGCAGAGGGCGTCGGTGACGCTGCTCGTGATCCCGACGCGAACCTCCTCAGCCCTCGCGGCCGCATTGCTGCGGCAGGCCGGCGGCTCCACGACCGCGCCGATCTCCCAGTACAGCCACCTGTACAAGGACGCCCGACGCATTCTGGTGCGTGCCGCGCGGCAACAGACCGCCCGCGCATCGCTTCCCCACCAGGCCACGACCTAATCCCCGGCGCCAGCTAACCTCCAGAAATTGCGTAGAAGGCCGGGATGCCCGGCCTACTTCGAAACCGACAGCCCCGATGCGTTGCCCGAGCTGGCCGACCCCGTGACCGACGACGGCATCACCTGGTCGGCCGAATTCGGGGCCCGCACGTTTCGGCCATTCCGAGGACTTCGCACCGACCTGCCCCAGGTGGTAATCGCGATGGCCGTCACCCGTGATGGCATCCCGGTGCGCTGCTGGACCTTCCCCGGCAACACCGCCGACACCGCGATCATCCGCACCATCACAGACGACCTCGCCGGCTGACAGTTGCCCCGGCTGGTGTGGGTCGCCGACCGCGGTGTCGCCTCGGCCACCAACCGCGCCTACCTCACCCGCGGCGGCGGGCACTACATCCACGCCGAAAACTGCGCCACACCACCAACGAAGCCGGCGCCGCCCCTCGCCCGACCCGGCCGCTACCACACCGTCGCCGACAACCTACGCGTCAAAGAAGTCCACGTCGCTCCCGGCGGTGACGGCGACGGCCCTGCCCGAACGGTCCGGTTCGTGGTGTGCCACAACCCCGATCAAGCCCAACGCGACGCCACCGTCCACAAACTCGCCCCGCCCATCTGCGTGAGCAGATAGCCAGCGGTGACCACCGCATGAACGCGTGCGCGAGCATCACCAGAATGGTCCACCGATGCCAGGAGGTCCAGGTCCGCACCTGATGTTGATCCAATCCGGTCAGCCCTTTGCTGGTCTGGAAGCATTCCTCGACCGTCCAGCGTCGCCGGCCACCCGCACCAGCGTCGCCAACGGCACCGGGTGCGGGCTGTAGCAGCGGTAGAACGCCAACTCGCCGGTCGTGTCGTTACGGCGGATCAACACCGAACACTGCCCGGTGCCGGGCTCGCCAAGCGTGGCCAGCCACGCCCACGAATAGACGCGATCCCTCTTTGGCGCCGGTCCCGGCCGACATCGTCTGCCAGGCGTCCGCGGTGAGTATGTCAGCGAGTTCATCAACACGCATCGACCCGTCGTCGGTGGCCACCACGGTGTCACGGAGGACCGCCAGCACGTAGCCCACCTCGCTTTTGGTGAAACGCTTTTCGGAGATCTGGATCGGCTCCATACACTTCATCGCCGGTCACCCACTGATCCGTGGCGGCGAGCACCACCGCCTGAACACAAGAGACACGCGTCATGTGCCCGCTGCGATGTGATCACCTACTGTGGGGCGATGACCACACCACCACGCGATGTCTCCGCTGCGCTCGAGGTGTACGTGTCGGCCGCCACCGAACTGGAAATGCAGATCGCGGTGGCGAAACTGCCTGGACTGACTCTGACCGAGGAGCTCGCCGTCACGATGGACGGCATACCCGTGCAGCCCGAGGAGATCATCGGGGAGCACGGTAGCCGTATCCATCGACTGCAGGTCTGGTCCGGCCTCGTGGTTGTCGACTACAGCGCCCACATCGCAACGCCCGCCTATCCGGTGCCAGTGCTGCCCACTGACCGATCGATCTACTTGCGCCCCAGTCGATATGCCGAGTGCGACAAGTTCTTCGGCTTCGCCGCCGGGCAGTTCGACGCATCCTTGCCGCCGGCGGTACTGCTCAATCAGGTCGCGGACTTCGTCGAGGCCCGGCTGAAGTACATACCGGGTGCGAGCGACCCCATCGACGGCGCCGTCGACACGCTCCTGGCCGGTGCCGGGGTGTGTCGAGACTTTGGGCATCTCGCGGTGGCGCTGCTGCGGGCGTTGAACATCCCAGCCCGGCTCGTAGCGGTCTACGCGCCTGGGTGCAGCCCGATGGATTTCCATGCCGTCGCCGAGGCGAGCATCGACAATGAATGGGTCGCCGTCGATCCCACCCGGCTCGCCCCTCGGCAGAGTCTGGTACGGATCGCCACGGGCCGCGACGCCGCCGACATCGCATTCCTGGACAACCACCGTGGGCAGATCAACCTCAACTACTACCAGGTCTTCGCGACCGTCGACGGTGACCTGCCGATCGACACCGGCAGGGAACGCGTACGCCTGGGCTGATGGCGCGTATGCGGTCACTTGTTCGATCTGAAACACGCTCTCGGGCTTCACCTGGGTCTCTGATCCGAAGAATCCTGATCGACGACTCCAACCCCGAACTGGTCCGCCGCGTCACCCGCAAGCAATACGAGAACTTCAGCAGCACAAGGGACGGTTCTCGCGGCCCGACGCCAGCCCACCGCCGCCACACACCACTCGAGTCCCGGCCGCCGGCAGCGGACCGACCTCCACCGAACAGAAACGCGCTCAGCACGAGGTCGCCTTGCGACGTGCGTCTGCGCTCGATCGAGCAGATCGAACTCGCAGAGCCGACGAATACGCCCTCGAACGTCCAGCTGCCACAACCATCCCGGCCGGGCTGGACCGGGGGTTCAGCGCAGCGCCCGGATAAGCAGCTCCCGGGGCGTTTGATGGGGAAGCCCTATGAACGTCCATAGAATCCCCGACATCGGACCGTCCCGGTTCCGGGCCGATAGTGCCGCGTTCTGTCAATCTGCACCCCGGCCTCGTGCTGAGCCTGCGGTCAGGATCTGGCGTGATCAGCCGTGTTCGAAGAAACGTGACGGCCGAAGCGTGGAATTGCTGGCGACAGGCGCGAGGTCGCCGGCGCGGTAGCTGCCGGTAGCAGGCTGCGGCTATACTGATGGTGCCCAGGCAGTAGCCATTGGGAAGTGACCCGGCAGCCATCCGGACGGTTGGTGAACCGGGTTTCGCGCTGTCTGGGGTCGCGTTATCCGCCGACGTCGACGATGGTGACCGAGTTGATGACCGGCTGGACCCGGCGGCGCCACTCCCCGCCCTTGGCGTAACACCACACCACCGCATCCGACACCCACAGCATCGGTTCGGCGGCCGGCCGCTGGTGTTCGTAGACCAGCCGCGCCACCCCGTGCCGGCGGACGGCGGTGTAGAGCACGGCCCGGTCGGCGGCGAGCAGGCTGTCGTCTTGCTCGATGACCAGCCGGGTGGCCGAAACCGCGGCGAGATCACCACCACGGCCTCGAGCGCCGCGCGGCGGCCGCTCCGCGGATCGGTGATCGGCGAGGCGTCGTAGATGGTGACCGACAGATCCAACTCGCAAATCACCGAGCAGATCTTGCGGCGCCGCGGATCGGATTCCTTGGTGAAATGAATTCGACGTTGCCCGCGTGCCCGCAAATCGTGCAGCGCCTTGCGATTCTCCACGACCGCGGCCGGGTCGGTCACGGTACAGGCGACGACGAGGCCGCGGACCTTGCTCTCGTCGACAAACGCCTGCACGCCCGGAACGCTATCACCCACGAAAAACCGGTCACGAACTGCGGGAACACCCCCACCGACAGCGCACGAGCGAACACTAGCAACGAGAGGTCAACACCGCCCGGCTCAGCTCGGATCAGATCCCCCCTGACCGCGTCGGAGGCCGAGGCCGACTGAGGGCCATCAATGTGGCACCAGTTCAGGTCACACGGAAAAGCGATAATCCCGGGGAATTGCCCGGCGGCTGCCTCCGCGTTTGAACTCGCCGACAACGAAGTTGCTATCCGGAATCGGACTCCCACCGATACCGATAGGGCCTCAGCTACGTAGCGTCGCTGGTTGCAGACGACCCCGACGGAACCGGCACACCCCCGGCCGCAAGCAAGTTGCTGGTGAGCCGCTTGCCGAGTCGGTCCGACACCAGCCGCGCCGCGTCGAGTGCGCGCCCGATGTCGATACCGGTGGTGATGCCGCTGTCTTCGAACATGTACGCGAGTTCCTCGGTGGCGATGTTGCCGCTGGCACCGGGTGCGAACGGGCAGCCGCCGAGACCGCCGACAGAAGCGTCGAACTGGCGGATGCCGAGCGAGTACGCCGCCCAGGCGTTGGCGAGCCCCTGCCCGCGGGTGTTGTGCAGGTGCAACCCGGGTTTGACACCGGTGGCATCAATGACACGGGTGAGGACGTCGGTGGTTCGGCCGGGGGTCGCGGTACCGATGGTGTCGGCGACCGCCAGCGCATCGGCACCCGAGTCCATCGCGCGCCGCGCGATGTCGGCGACACGCTCCGGTGGGGTCGGGCCGTCGAAGGGGCAGTCGAAGGCGATCGCGACGATCACCTCGAGGTGGCCGCCGACCTCGTGGACGCGTTCCGCGATCGGTGCGATGAGCGCGATCGACTCCTCCATACTGCGTCCGACGTTCGCCCGGCTGTGGCCGTCGGAGGCCGACACCACGTACTCCAGGCGCCGCACACCCGCGGTCAGCGCTCGACTCACTCCGCCCATCCCGGCCACCAGGGCGGAGAACTCCACCCCCGGCCACCTGCCGAGCTCGGCCGCAACGGCTTCCGCATCGGCGAGCGAAGGGATGGCGCGCGGTGAGACGAACGAGGTGACCTCGATGCGCCGCACACCGGTGGCGACGAGTGCGTCGATGAACTCGAGCTTGGCGGCGGTGGGGATCGGCTCCTCGATCTGCAGTCCGTCGCGAGGACCGACCTCACGGATGTCGACCTGCGGCACGGCACTCATGCGATCGTCCCCGCGTCACGCAGACGGACGAGCGTCTCGGTGTCGTACCCGAGGACTTCTTCGAGCACCTCGTCGGTATGGGTGCCGGGTCGGCTGGCGCCACCGAAGCGGACGCCGCCGGCGGTGTCACTGAGCTTGGGGATCACCCCGACTCCCGTGACCGGCTCCGGATCGTAGCCGTCGTCGCCGGGGCGCAGCGACGGGTCGTCGTGGTCGACGAACATGCCGCGCGCGTTGAACTGTGGGTCGACCATCACTTCGGCGACCGTGTTCACCGGCCCGTTGACGACCTGGTGCTCGTTGAGAATCGCGACCAGATCGTCCGCCGTGTACTGACCGGCCCATTCGGCGATCATCTCGTCGAGCTCGTCTTGACGATCGCCGCGCGCGTTGTGGTCGGCGTAGCGCGGGTCGGTGCCCAACTCGGGGCGACCCATGGCGGCGGCCAGACGCATCCAGAGCGTGTCCTGATTGGCGGCGATGATCACCCACAGGCCGTCTTTCGACTTGTAGATGTTCGACGGTGCAACCCGATCGAGTCGAGTTCCCGACGCCTGCCGGACATGCCCGGCCTTCTGGTAGTCGGGCACGGTCGACTCCTGGATCGCCAGCGACGCCTCGCTCAGAGCAGCGTCGACGACCTGACCACGACCGGTGCGTTCGCGAGCGTAGAGCGCGGCGAGCGCACCCTGGAATGCGAACATGCCACCGAGACTGTCCCCCAGCGACAGTGCGATGCGAGGTGGGGCCTCACCCGGGAATCCGTTGAGATGACGTAGTCCGCTGATGCCCTCGGCGACCGACGCATACCCGGGACGCGCGGAATACGGGCCGGTCTGGCCGTAGCCGGAGACCCGGACCAGGATCAGCCGCGGGTTGATTTCGCTCAGGACGTCGTAGCCGATGCCCCACCGTTCCAGCGTGCCGGGCCGGAAACTCTCGACGACGATGTCGGCGGTGCGGGCCAGCTCGAGGAGGATCTCCCGGCCGGCGTCGGTGCGCAGGTCCAGGCTGACGCAACGCTTGTTGCGAGCGTGCACCCGCCAGAACAGCTTCTGGCCGCCCTGGCCCCAGTCGCGCAGCGGGTCCGGCCGGTCCGGCGCCTCGATCTTGATGACGTCGGCTCCCATGTCGCCGAGGAGTCGCCCGCAATAGGGACCGGCGATCAGGGTGCCGAGTTCCAGGACCCGGATCCCGGCCAGCGCGCCGGTCGCCTGATCGTCCTGTGCTACTGATGCTTCGGTGTTCATCGATTGACTTTCTCGTTCTCGGATGGTGATGCGTCGGGGCGGGTGGTCACCAGGCCCCGCAATGTCGGTTTGAGCACCTTGCCGGAGGCGTTGCGCGGCAATTCGTCCACGACGAGCACTTCCGACGGCTTCTTGTAACCGGCGAGCCTCGCCGCACAGAATGCGATCACGTCGTCGGGATCGGGCGGGGCCGAACGATCCTTGGGCACCACGAAGGCCACCGGGGTCTCACCCCACCGCGGGTGTGGGGCCCCGACGACGGCGACATCGGCGACGTCGGGATGGGCGACGATGGCCTGTTCCACCTCGGCGCTGTAAATGTTCTCGCCACCGGAGATGATCATGTCCTTCAATCGGTCGACCACGTAGAAGTAGCCGTCCTCGTCGACGCGGACCAGGTCCCCGGAGTGGAACCACCCACCCCGGAATGCGTCGGCGGTCGCCTCGGGGGCATTCCAGTAGCCGATGGTGGTGCCGGGACCCCGATAGACGATCTCGCCGACCTCCCCGACCGCGACGTCGGCCATGTCGTCGTTCACCACCCGGACCTCGACGAGAGACACCGGCCGGCCGACCGAACCGAGCTTGGCGCGCGATTCCGCCCCGGTCACCACCAGCGTGATCGGCGACATCTCCGTCTGGCCGAACGATGAACAGATCGACGCCTCGGGGAATGTCGCGGCCATCAGCTCGAGGGTGGCGGCCCGGGCCGGCTCCGCACCCCAGGCGAGGCTGCGCAGCGAAAGGTCACGTGGATTCTGTCCCTGTTCCTCGCACACCCGATGCCAGACGCTCGGCACCAGGAAGGCAGAGGTCACCGAGTGGGCGGCGAGCAGGTCGAGGAAAGTACCCGGCTCGAACCTTCCGGTCTCGACGAGGACCATCGAATGTCCCAGCATCAGGCTGGGGATGACGTGTCCGATCGAGGCGATGTGGAAGAGCGGCGACGTGATCGCGGCGACCTCGTCGGGCTCGACCAGGCGCAGCACACCCATCGTGGTGATGGTCTGCGTGATCAGGTTCTGATAGGTGAGCATGGCGCCTTTGGGCCGGCCGGTGGTGCCCGAGGTGTACATCACGAACGCCAGCTCCGCGAGGTCGTCCGGGCCGATACGTTCGTCCGGTTCGCAGGACGCGATGGCATGCTCATAGCGCTCCGGGCCCTCGTCGCCGCCCTGCTGTCCCTCGTCGCCGATCACCAGGACCGGGATGCCGCTCGCACGCAGACGGGTCTGTTCGATCGCCGGACGCACCACGGTGTCGGTGACCACGGCGACCGCACCCGAGTCGGCCGCGATGTGATCGATCTCGGCCGGCGCCAGTCTGAAGTTGACCGGGACCAGGACGGCGCCGAGTCGGTGCACGGCAACGAGTGTCTCGATGAACTCGGGCCGGTTGGTCGCGGCGAGCAGGACTCGACTGCCGCGCTCCACGCCGCGGTCGGCGAGTGCGGTGGCCAGACGCCGGGTACGGTCGTCGAGCTCCGCCCAGGTGACCACCCGGGTGCCGTACGACAGCGCCGCGCCGTCGGGACTCTGGGACGCGTGACGTGCCACCTGCTGCACCCAGTGCAGCGGCCGCCACGGATTCTCGTTGTGGTTGATGGGGTCCATTTCTCTGCCTCAGTCCATCGCGGCTGCAACAGCCAGTTCGGCGGCTGCGACCAGCGCCGGATCGTAGGGAGCACGATCACCGGGAACATAGGTGACGTGCGCGAGGTCGCCGGTGTAGGCGAAGCTGCGATGGCGCTCGTGGAGCTCCCAGTGCACCGGCCCGCCACGGCTGATGCCGACGTCGATGCCGCTGAACGGCGCCATGCCCACGAGCATCGCGACCGACTCCAGCTCGGCGACCACCGTGCCGTTCACGTCGAGGGTCACAGACCACCGGAAGTCAGGTTGAGCGACGGCACTCAGACGCGCGATCTGCCTGCCCGCGCCCAGCCCATCCGACGCCCCCACGACGTGCATCCGGCCGTACTCGTTGTAGCCGAGGTGGATTCGTCCGTCCTCCACGTAGACCACGTAGCCACCGCCCTGGTCGCCGTGCGAGACCAGCACACCCTGATCGCCGTTCCAGTCGAAATCGATCTCGACGACGAAGTCGCGGAGCTCGATCAGCTGGTGGGACCGATACCGCTCCAGCGTCGGCGTGCCCGGCAGCAGGCGGGTGGGGATTGCCAGCTCGTCCTCGGCCGGTCGGCGAACCGAGTTCTCCTTGCGGCCGCGGTCGTTGAGCGGAAACACGGTGTTCTCCCATGCCGCGGATTCCCAGGCCGCTGCCATCTCGGCGAGTCGTACCGGCTCGCTCGCGGCGAGGTCGACGAGCTCGTTCGGATCGGATTGCAGATGGTAGAGCTCCCATTCGGCATCGTCGAACGGTGTGCCGGGCCGGTGTTGGGTGACGATCTTCCATCCGTCTCGGTAGTAGCCGCGGTTGCCGCCGTACTCCGCGTACTGCTCGAACCGCGTGCCGTCGGCGTCGGCCGAATCCAGGACAGGGCGGAAACTCACGCCATCGACCGACTGCGCCGGCCGGCCGTGGCGTTCGCCGGGCGAGGAGAGCCCGAGGAGGTCCAGGATGGTCGGCGCGACGTCGGTGACGTACTGGTATTGGGGTCGGATGCCGTCCTCGTCGCGATCACGGCGCAGGCCGGCCGGCCACGACATCAGGAAGGGAACGCGGACGCCACCGGCGAAGGTCTGGCCCTTGTAGAGACGGAACGGCGTGTTGGACACCATGCCCCAGCCGCGGGGGTAGTGGACCATGGCGCGCGGGCCGCCGATCAGCTCGGGGTCGCGGGCGACGTCGGCCTCCCAGTCACTCGGAATGCCGTCGAGATGGACGAAACGGGAGAAGTACGAGCGAGTGCCTTCCACGCCGCCCTCCATCGTCCCGCCGTTGTCGGAGGTGAACACGATGATCGTGTTGTCGAGTTCGCCGAGAGCCTCGAGGGTGTCCATGACCCGCCCGACCGACTGGTCGACGCTGTCGATCATCGCCGCGTACACCTCCATGTACCGGGCGTAGAGGTCGCGCTGCTCGTCGGTCAGGTCGTCCCAGGCCGGAACATCGAACGCGGCCTTACCGCCGTCGCGCGGCGGCAGGGGCATGTCCGGCGGGAAGAGTCCCTGGGCGATCTGGCGGGCGTGCCGCGAGCGTCGCAGCTCGTCCCATCCCGCCGCGTAGCGTCCGCGGTAGCGGGCGAGATCCTCGGGCTTGGCGCCCAGCGGGCCGTGCATGGCGACATGCGAGAAATAGAGGAAGAACGGCTTGCGGGAGTCGCTCGCACGCAGGCCCTTGACCATCTCGATCGCGCGGTCGGTGAGGTCGTCGGTCAGGTAGTAGTCGTCGGGGTAGTCGTCACGCACGACCGGAGAGTTGTCCTGGATCAGGCGGTTGGGATGGAAGAAGCTGTTGCATCCCTCCTGCGAGCCGTAGAAGCGGTCGAAGCCGCGCTGCAGCGGCCAGGTCCCCTTGTCGGCTCCGTCGTTCATGAGCGCGTCCCGGGTGAGGTGCCACTTGCCGATTCCGAACGTCGCGTAACCGTGGCTGCGCAGGATCTCGGGCAGTGTCAGCACATCGTCGGCGATCTCCAGCCGCATGCCCGGAAAGCCGGGATCCGAGTTGGCGACCGAGCCGAATCCGGCCCGATGGGGATTGAGCCCGGTGAGCAGGGCGGCCCGGGCGGGGGAGCAGACGGGCGTGGTGTGGTAGTTCGTCAACCGCACGCCGGTGTCGGCCAGCCGGTCGAGGTTGGGGGTGGCGATCTCCGAACCGAACGGACCGATGTCGCTGTAGCCCATGTCGTCGAGCAGGATCACGACCACGTTCGGCGCACGCTCGGGGGCCCGGTGCTCGGCCGGCCAGTACCGGTCCGACTCGCTGATGGTCCGGCCGATATGGCCGACGTGACCTTCGTACCCCCGCGCGTAGGGCGGGACACCTCTGCTGTCGGGCGCGGTTTCTGCGGGCATCATCGTCCTCTCGGGGCGTGGGATATAGTTCGGTCTGCGATCGGGGTCGCCGGTGACCGAGGTCTCATATAGTCTCGCCACCGTTTTCGACGACATCATCAACCGAACAGGGTGATTGGTGTGAGCACCGCTCCAGAGACCGGTACGAGCTCTACCGCCGACGATGACGTCCTGCCTGGGCATCTCGTGGCCGTCATCGCGCCCGCCGGGGCAGGTAAGACGAGGTACCTCGGCGCGATTGCCGATTCGATGCGTGCGCGCGAGCACGACGCGGTCGTCATCGACGCGGTCGTCAGCGGGCCCGACGCCGTCCTCGACGCCCTGACCGGCGAAATCGACCTGGTGTGCATCGATGACGCCCATGTCCTCGCACCCTCCGACGAGTTGGACGCTGCAGTGGTCCGGCGCATCGGCGAAGGCCGGTGGACCGCGCTGGCCGGTCGCGACATCCTGCCTGTCTCGTGGCGCCGGTGGTTGGCCCGTGGTCAGGCCGTGGAGATCGGATTTGCCGATCTGCTGCTCGGTCTCGAGCAGCTGGCGGCGCTGGTCGAGGGTGCCGGGATGTCCGCCGCCGACGACGACCTCGAGGAGTTGCTCCGGCTCACCGCCGGCTGGGCCGGGCCGGCCGTCCTGTGCGTGGAGGAGCGACGCCGCGTCGATGGCGAGGAATGGCCCACGACGGACGCCGTGCGTTACATCCGCGGCGAGGTGGTCGAAACGCTGCCCGATCGGCTCCGCCATCTGCTCAATCGTCTCGCCTATCTGCCGTCGCTGGATGCCGAGGTCGCACGGGTCGCCCTCGAGTCGCAGCGCGCGGCCGCACTTCTGGACGAAGCCGCGAGTCGCCAGCTGATGCTGTTGCCGGCACCTGGACCCAGAACGACGCTCTACCTGCCGCCGGTGGCGGCCACCGCACTGCGCTCGGACCCGACGGGCCCCGACGCCGAGGAGTTGCGCGCGATGCGGCATTCGGTGTCGTTGCTGTACGAGCGGCGCGGCGAGTGGGATGACGCCGTAGCGCTGATGCTCGACGCCACACCGGAGCATGCGGTCCGGCAGCTCAGCCGTATGCTCGGCGCACTGGAGCCGCTGGGACGCACCAACAACACCCTGAAGTGGTTCCGGAAACTACCCCGAGAGCTGCGAGCCCAGCCATCGGGTGTGCTGGGACTGGCGCTGGCTCTGATCCAGGCCGGGTATGCGGTGGAGGCCGACGAACTGCTCGATCGGTCCAACCCGGAGTCATGGAAGCGTGACGAGCTCGCGGAGTTCCTGGTTGTGCGCGCGCTCGCATCCCGGGTGAGATTCCGCCACTCTGAGGCGATCGACGCCGCGCAGGGCGCGCTCGAGGTCATCGACGAGGGGTTGATGTGCTCGGCGAGCCGCACGAGCTTCCTGCGGTTGTTGGCCGAGGAACAGATCCAAGAGGTTCGCGCCTGGCAAGGTGAACTCGATCCGACCCGGCACACGCTCGGAGCCCGCAACGACGAGGCGCCCCATGGCTATCACGACGTGTCACTCGTTCATGCGATGGGGATCGCGGCCGTCGTCCTGTGCGAGGCCGGTAGGTACGCAACAGCTGCGGAGCGCGCCCAGTCGACGCTGAATATCGCCGCGCGCCGCGGACTCGGCGACTCGCATCTCACCACGGAGGCGTATCTGGCCCTCGGACTGATCGCCTCCGAACGCGGTGATCTGGTCGCCGCACGCGACCACCTGGAAGGTGCCCGCACCAGTGCCGAGACGACACTGTTCCCGACCACCAGAGTGCGCATCGACTTGGCGCTCGCGGAGGTGTTCGCCCGGCTCGGCGACCGGCAATCGGCTCAACAGCAACTCGACAGCGTGGTCAAGGCCACGTGGGATACGGGTGACCCGGTGCTGCAGAACCGGGTCCTCGCCACGTCGGCCGTGTTGCAGGTGCTGACCCGGGACTCGACGCAGCTCGCCAAGACCAGCCACCGGCTGCGGGGCGTGCGAACTCCCGCAATGGTGGTCGCAGCCCGGCTACGCTGCGCGTTGGCTCTCGGCTCGACGACCGACTTCTCGACCATCGCCAACGACCTCGACGCAGCGCAGACCGCGGCCACCGACGTGGCCGCGGCCCTGTGCCGTGCGCAAATGTGCCGGGACTCCGACCCGCAGGCTGCGAGCGAGTACGTGCTCCGGGCGCTCCGTGTCGCCGAGAAGGAGGACATGTGGCACACCTTGCTGGACGTCGCCACCGGTCTCGAGCCGATCTTCGCGCGGGCAGCCGGGGCAGCCGACCAGACGACGGGCCCGACCCCCCGATTCACCCGCCGGGTGATCTCGTACCTGGCCCGCATGGCCGAGAAGAATCAGATCCTGCTAAGTGCGCGCGAGCTCGAGCTCGCGCGCTACCTCGACAGTCGGCTGACGAACGGCCAACTCGCCGAACAGCTCTTCATATCGGAGAACACCGTCAAGACACACCTGCGACACATCTATCAGAAGCTGGGTGTGGAGCAGCGCGACGAGGCGGTGCGCAAGCTCAAGGAACTCGGCCTCATCCTCGACCACTGAATCCTGGGCGACTGAATCCTGGACCACTGGCCCGGGTGCGGCCGCGACGTCATATCCGGGCTGCCCGACGGTCCTCCCTCTTGGCCCGCTGCCGGGCCGGATCCGGGACGGGTGCCGCCGCCACCAGGCGTTGGGTGTAGGGATGCTCCGGGTGATCGTGCACCTCGCACGCATCGCCCCACTCGACGAGATCACCCTTGAACAGGACAGCCGTGCGGTTGCTCATATGACGCACCACACCCAGGTCGTGCGCGATGAAGAGGTAGGCGACACCCGTCTCCTCCTGCAGGTCGGCGAAGAGGTTGACGATCTGCGCCTGCGTCGACACGTCCAAGGCGCTGACCGCCTCGTCGGCGACGATCAGACGCGGCTTCGGCGCGAGGGCCCGGGCGATCGCCACCCGCTGTCGCTGGCCCCCGGACAATTCACGCGGGTAGGAATGGCTTTGTCGCACCGACAGTCCGACCGAGTCGAGGAGGTGGTGGACCTGGGCGGTGATCTCCCGCCTGTCGTTCATGCCGAGGAGCCGGCGCATCGGCTCCGCGATGGTGTCGCCGATCGACATGGTCGGGTTGAGCGAACTCAGGGGGTCCTGGAACACGGCCTGCACGTTGCGCCGGTACCACTTCTGTTCCTGCCTGTTGCGAGGCATCGGTCGACCGTCGAAGGTGATCGATCCCGAGGTGATCGGCAGCAGCCCGAGGACCGCTCTGCCGATCGTGCTCTTGCCCGATCCCGACTCGCCGACCAGTCCGACCGTCTCCCCCACACCCACGTCGAAACTGACGCCCTTGATCACCTCGGTTGGAGGCGTCGAGCGCACCAGCCCGCGCCTACCGGGGTAGGAGATGCGGATATCGTCGACGACCAGCAGCGGAGCGCGCTCCGCACTCGACGTCGCGTCCGGTCCAGGGATGCTCGTGCTCATACTGTTTCCTTTTCGGGGATGACCTGCGATGCCGGATCGGCGAGAACACAACGGACCTGCCGTCCCTCATCGATCTGGACGAACGGTGGCGCGCTGGTGTGACAGGTATCGATCGCCACCGGGCAGCGGCCGGCGAACGCACAACCGGCACCGAGGGTCTCGGGTCGGGGAACCTGCCCCGGGATGGTGGGCAGCCGGGACAGATCGGCATCGTCGTCGGGTGTGGCCGTCAGCAGCGCCTTGGTGTAGGGATGCTGCGGGTCTGCGAACAGGTCGTCGACCGATGCCGTTTCCACGACCTCACCGGCGTACATCACCGCGGCACGGTCGCAGATGTCTGCGACGACGCCGAGGTCATGGGTGATGAAGAGGATGCCGACGCCCAGATCGTCCTTGAGGTCGATCAGCAGGTCGAGTACCTGGGCCTGGGTGGTGACGTCGAGGGCTGTCGTCGGTTCGTCGGCGATCAGGATTTCCGGCTCACATGCCAGCGCGATGGCGATGACCACGCGCTGCGCCATGCCGCCGGAGAACTGGTGTGGATAGTCCTTCATCCGACGTTCCGGCTCGGGAACGCCGACACGGGCGAGCAGCTTGATCGACTCGGCACGCGCCGCGCTACGGCCGACCCGACGATGCATCCGGACGGTCTCGGAGAGCTGGTGACCCACCGTCATGGACGGGTCCAGGGCCTTGCCGGGTTCCTGGAACACCATCGCGATCTTTTTGCCGCGGACACCTCGCCACGCTCGTTCCGGCGCGCCCACGAGTTCCGTCCCGTCGCACCGGATGCTGCCGGCGACATGGGCGCCGGAAGGGAGCAAGCCCATGCTGGCCAGCGAGGTCATCGACTTCCCGGAACCGGACTCACCGACCAGACCGACCACCTCACCACGGCATACGTCGAGGGAGACACCACGAAGCACCGGCACCGGACCGTGGTCCCCGGGCAGGCTGACGCGCAGGTTCCGCACCGAGAGCACCGCATCCGGCGCGGCGGCTTCCACGGACTCCACGGTGCCAGTGTCGGTTTCGGTCGCGATGGCTTTCGGCTTGGGCCGCGCCGAGGTCGGGTTCACCGCGCTCGCCAGTCCGTCGGCGACGAGGTTGAAGGCGAGCACGGTCAGGGTGATCATCACGCCCGGCACAATCGCGAGAAGCGGCTGCTGGTAGAAGTACGTCCGCGCCTCGGACAGCATCACGCCCCAGGTGGCCTGTGGCGGCTGCACACCCACACCGAGGAAGCTCAGCATCGCCTCGATGAGCAGGGCGACGCCGAAGTAGAGCGCGACCTCGACCAGCAGCGGGATCGCCACGTTCGGCAGCACATAGCGCAGCATGACCCACCACGACGGCGCTCCGGAGAGCTGCGCCGCGGTGACGTAGAGCTCCTCGCGGGTGGAGAGCACCGAGCCGCGCACCAAACGCGCGATACGAATCGCGAAGAGCATGCCGACCGCGAACATGGCGGTCACCAGGCCGGGCCCGAGCGCTGCGATGATGGCGAGCGCGACGAGCATGCCGGGCAGCGAGAGGAAGACATCGACGAGCCGCATGAGGATTCGGTCGGTGATACCGCCGGCATAGCCCGCGATGAGGCCGATCGGCACTCCCACCAGGACAGCGACCGTGATGGCCTCGATGCCCGCGATCACCGCGATCTGCGTCCCCTCGATGAGGCGGCTCAGGGTGTCCCGTCCGAGCTGGTCGGCACCGAGCCAGTGATCGACCGAGAACCCGGCGAAAGCCGAACCGAAGTCGGTGGCGTTGGGATCGTACGGCGTGAGCAGCGGGGCCAGCAGCGCGACGAGGCTCAACAGCACCAGGAATCCGGCGGCCGCGACCGCCACAGGGCGTCGTCGGAATCGCCGCCACAATCCGGCTCGTCGAGGTGTGGATGCCGGCCTATCGATGGAGGGGGTATCGATGGCGGTCGCATCGACGGAGGACTTGTTCTGTGTTTCGGACATCATGCACGCACCCTCGGGTCAGCGTAGGAGTAAACGAGGTCGACCAGGAGATTCACCAGGAGCACGACGACCGCGACCAGCACGACCGTGCCCATGATGACCGGGTAGTCACCGGTGTGAACGGCGGGAACGACCATTCCGCCGATCCCGGGCATAACGAAGATCGCCTCGATCACGATGGCCCCGCCCAGCATCGTGGCGACCTGGAATCCGATGATCGTCGCGACCGGGCCCCAGCAGTTGCGCAGCACGTGCCGTCGGATGAGGGTCACGCCGTGCATGCCCTTCGCCCGCGCCAGCCGGACATAGTCGGATTCCAGTGAGGTGATCATCGCGGCGCGCATCTGGCGCGCGATCGACGACGCGGCAGCCGCACCCAGCGCCAGACAGGGCAGGATCAGGCACTGCAACCAGCCGAGCACGCTCTCGGAGGGGGGCACGTATCCACCGGCGGGAAGCCAGCCGAGACGGACACCGATCCACAGCGAGAGCAGCATGCCGATCCAGAAGCCGGGCAGGGCGAGGGTCACCGACGTCAGCACGGTGATCGTGCGGTCGAGGAACCCACCCGGCCGCAGGGCGGCGAGAACGCCGCCCGTCACTCCGAACACGGTGGCGACGAGAAGTCCACCGACGGTCAGGGCCAGCGTGACCGGGAACCGCTTGGCCAGCGAGGTGCCGACCGACGAGTTGTCGATGAATGACTGGCCGAAATCGCCGGTGAGCACGGCACCGAGCCAGTGGGTGTATTGCGTGAACAGGCTCTGGTCGAGCCCGAGTTCACTCTCCTTCGCCGCGATCGCCTGGGGTGTCGCAGCATCACCCAGGATCGACGCGGCCGTGTCACCGCCGGCGAGAGCCAGCATCAAGAAGGTGACGAGCGTGACCAAGAACAGCATGGGGACCAGCCAGAGGAGCCGGTCGAGCACCACTTTGTACACAAAAATCCTTTCGGTAGCGGCCGGGTTGACATCCGGCCGTTCTCAACACGGAGCAGTTTGTCCAGCTCAGGGCCGTTGCCTGGCTACTGACTCTGTCCTGTTGAGACGGGCTTGACGTCGCGGATGTAGAACCCCGCCGTGACTCCGGTCCAGGCGGCCACGTCGGTGACGGTCGACGGGTTGTAGCCGATGAGCGTCTCGTACCGCGCGATCGGGACGATCCAGCCGGTCTCGTAGACGCGTTTCATGAGATCGGCGTAGGCCGCGTCCATGGCTGCGGGGTCACCCATGTTCCGCACCGCCTTGGCCATCGCGGCGTCGATCACCGGATCAGCGTGGTGATACGGGTTGTACGGCGCGGTCTTGGACAGGTACTTGGCGTACACGCTCAGCGGATCGCGGTCCGGAATGTAGGTGTAGACGCCCGGGTAGTCGCCGCCGGTGATCCCCACGATGTCCTGTCCGGGCGCGACGTTCTCGAGACTGAGGTCGACGCCGATGTCGCCGAACATCGACTTCAGCGCCAGGTTGCCGATACTGAACGAACCCCACGTCGAGGTCGCGATCGTCACCTTGTCCACGCCCGCCTCGGCCAGCAGCTGCCGGGCACGCGCGACGTCGCGCTGCGGCGCCTGATAGCCGTCCACGTGACCGGCGCCTTCGGGGAAGAGCTGGTCTACCGCCTCGCCGTATCCACCGTTGATCTTCGACACGAAGATGTTCCGGTCGACCGCCAGGGCCATCGCCTGACGGACCTTCTCCTCGGCGAGAGGTGCGAGCTTCTTGCCGCCCGCGTCGAGGATGACGAAGCTCTGCACGTATGCCGGGGCCGTCGAGATCTCGAAGTCGCTGCCGATGCTGACCGCCTGTGTGGGTGTCAGGTACGCGACGTCCACCTGGTGCGACCGCAGTGCGTTCGCACTGGCCACCTCGTCCGACGTGATGTTGCCGACGACGCGCTTGAAGTGCGCGGACTTGGCCACCCACGACGTGGGGTTCGGCGTGAAGACGTACTTCGTGTCCTTCTGCGACGCATCACGGTCGAGCACATAGGGGCCGGTACCGGCCGGCACACCCGCCTGGAGGTCCTTCTCCGAAACACCTGGGCTGACCATCAGACCCGGCAATCCCGCCAACTGATTGACCAGATTGGGGGCCGGCCGGGACAGACGGAACGTCACGTGTGTGGGGTCGATGACGTCGACCGCGGAAATCACCTTGAGTGCGGGTGACGTTCCGGCCTGCGCCTGCTCCTTCTCGATGTTCCACTTCACGGCCGCCGCGTCGAAGGCGGTGCCGTCGGCGAACGTGACGCCGGTGGCGAGAGTCATGGTGAGTGCCGTGGGCGACAGATCCCATTCGGTGGCCAGACTCGGGATGATCGACCCCTGTGCGTCGGTCGTCATCAACCCGTCGTAGACCAGCGAGTACCAGCCGTAGGTGAAGTTGCGTGTCTCCGGGTGCGGATCCCAGGTGCGGGGTCCGAGGGACGTGCTGAAGTAGAGCTCGTCGGAGGGGTGGCTGCTGATGCCGCGGCCACACGCGGTGAGCATCAGAGCGGCGATTACCACCGCTAACCAGCACAAAAAGCGCTTCATCGAAAATTCTCTCCTCGCCCACAAGTCTTCGGTGTGATGGGACTAGCTTGTCGTCCAGCCGTGTGAGTGCCATCACCTTGGTCGGGTGATTGGGGTGATCGGCTGGAATTGGGGACCCCCGAACAGCCGAAAGCCTCGTGGTGACTGTTGTCACCACGAGGCTTCAGACTCGCTTCACACTCGCTTCGGACGCGTCTGCGGCGTCGTTCAGCGGCGCATGGCGTCCAGCATTCGACGATGGTCCTCGCTGTGGAAACTGAGGCCTTCCAGGGCCAGCGAGGCGGTCAGCACCTGCTCCATCTGCTGGCGCATCAGCAGGTTCACCGAGGCCTTGGTGAACTCGACGGCCAGCCGCGGGCCGTCGGCCAGACGGCGCGCCATCGCGTACGCGCTGTCCAGCACCTCACCGGCGGGCACCGCATGGTTGATCAGGCCCATGGCCGCAGCCTCACGGCCCGTCAACCGGTCCCCGGTCATCAGGAACTCCTTGGCACGGTGCGGCCCGACCAGCATCGGCCACAGTGCAGCACCGCCGTCGCCGGCGACCACCCCGATCCCGACGTGCGGGTCGGCGATGACGGTGTCCTCACCCGCATAGACCACGTCCGCGAGCAACGCGATCGTGCAGCCCAGCCCGATGGCCGCACCGTTGACCGCGCTGACGACGGGCTGCCTCGTGCCCATGATCGAGCGGACGAAGTCCGTGCCGACTCGCAGGATCTCGGAGTATCCCTCGCCGGTCGGAGCCTGCTGCGACAACCAGTCGAAGTTCCCGCCGGCGCAGAAGGCCTTCCCGGCCGGGTCCCCGGTCAGGACCACCGCGCGGATCGCCCCGTCGCGGTGGATCGCGGCGAAGACGTCGTCGATCTCGGCATGCATGTCCTCGTCGACGGCATTGCGATGCTCGGGATTCGACAGTTCGACCGTCGCGATCGAACCGTCCACGCTGAGCCGGATCCGCCGGTAACTCCCCTCCTCGAGGCGCGCGGCGAGCCGCGGAGTGAGGTCGGTGGGGCGGGTGTCGGTCATGTGTTCGTCCCTTGAGCGATTCCCTGATGGGATTGCCGGAGCGTCCGCTTGAGAATTTTTCCGCTGGCGTTGCGGGGCAGTTCGGAGACGATCTCCACCGAGCGCGGCACCTTGAACCCGCCGAGTCGGGTCCGGGCGAAGCCGATGAGATCCGCGGCGCTCGCCGTCGATCCCGCGCGCAGGACGATCACGGCATGCACCTGCTCGCCCCATTTGTCGCTCGGGATACCGATGACAGCCGTCTCGATGACGTCGGGATGTGCGATGAGGGCGGCCTCCACCTCGGCGGGGTAGACGTTCTCGCCGCCGGTGACGATCATGTCCTTGAGCCGATCGACGATGAAGAGATATCCCCGATCGTCGAACCGGCCGATGTCGCCGGAGTGGTACCACCCGTCGGCATCGGTCACCACCGACGGCGCGCCGTCGGCCGACCAGTAGCCGGGGAACAGCTGCCGTCCGCGCACGGTGATCTCGCCGGCCTGGCCCGTCGGAACTTCCGCGCCTTCGGCATCGACCAGCCGAACCTCCCATTCGGCGAGCGGGCGACCCGCGCTCGCCAGCCGGGAGTCGGGCTCCAGATGGTCTTCGGGAGTCAGCATCGAGACCGGGCTCTGCGCCTCGGTCATGCCGTACACCTGGCGCAGCCCACAACCGAATACCTCGAGGGCCTGCGCCACCATCGCCGGATCGGCGGGGGCGGTCCCGTACCAGACCTCGCGGAGGTTATCCAGCTGCGGTTTGTCCGACCTGCCGTCCCACGCTTCGAGCACCCGCCGCATGGTCACCGGCGGAAGGTGGCCGAAGGTGACGCCGTATTGCTCGGCGTCGTCGAGCCACTGCTCGGGATCGAACGCCTCGCGCAGGATGGTGAGCCCACCACTCATGAGTGCGGTGAAGATCTCCTGCAGTCCGGCGAGATGGAACAGCGGGGTGAACCGCAGGTGCACGTCCCGCTCGGTCATGCCCACCATCTCGCTGAGACGACCACAGCCCCAGATGTGGCCCGCGTAGGTCAGCGGGATGACGCGCGGCAAACCGGTGGTGCCACTGGTGTGGAGCAGCGCGAAGGTTTCCTGATCGGGCAGCGGCAGCGGCCGAACCGGCGCCTGCTGGGCCTGATCGTAAGAGGTGGGCGCCGACGGACTGCCCGCTCGGTGGTCGAGCACCACGCGCCGACCCGAGGGACACACCGCGGCCGCGTTGTCGGTGAACGCCTCGTCGGCGACGACCGCCACCGGGTTGGCGAGGCTGCCCAGCTGGGCCAGTTCGGCCGGCGTGAGACGCCAGTTGAGCATCATGGGCAGCGCACCGGTGGCGGCGATTCCGATCGCGTTCACCACCAGCTCGATGCTGTTGCGGCCGAGGACGGCGATCACGTCACCCGGTCCGGCCCCGGTGGCCGACCACCCCGCCGCGTTCGCGGCGATGCGGTCGTGCAGTTCTTCGAAGGTGACGGCGTCGGCCCGGTCGTCGGTGATGGCGAGGAGATCCGGTGTCCGGGACTTGCGGTCGCGGATCATCTCCTGCCAGTTCTGATAGCGGGCTTTGGTCGCCGTGTTCTCAGCCGGCACGCTGTTCACCCCAACCGTGGTCGGCCATCCATTCCGAGATGCAGGCGACCGCTTCGGCCAACTGTTCGCGCTGGCCCTTTCCGGCGTAGTAGTGGGTCGCGCCCTTGATCTCGCGCAGCTGCGCTTCGGTGTTCGTGAAGCCCTCGAAGAGCCGCCGGGTATGGCTGGGGGTGCAGGCGTCGTCGGCGGTGTTGCCGATCACGAGCACCGGCACGTGCACGCCGGCCGCCGACGTCGCGCCGTTGGCGTTCGCGTCGTCGTAGCTCCACTGCGACAACCAGCCGCGCAGACTGCAGTATCGGGCGAGACCGACGGGACTCATGTTGACGGTCTGCGGATCGCCGAGGTAGCAGGTTCCGGGCTCCCGGTCGTTGGGATCGAGGGTTGGGTCCAGCCAGCGCGGGTCGGCCATGGTGCCGTGCACCACGAACGCGAACTCGTCGTTCGGCCGGTCACTCGCCTTCACCTCGGCGAGCTTGTCCTTCACCCATGCGGTGATCCGCCGGTTGCGGGCGATCTGTGCCTCCCGGTAGCGCGCCACGAACTCCTCGCTGTAGGGCGGCTGCTCGGGGTTGTTCGGGTCGTAGATGTCCAGCGACGGATCCCGTTTGGTGGGGTCCGCCTCGTCGAGGATGGAGGGGTCCATCCACTCGGTCATCGTGATGTGGCGCGACACGTGGGCGGCGAGCAGCATCAGGCCGTCGGCCGGGATCAGGTCCAGCTTGGTCAGATCCGGCCCCTCGCCCGCCGGCGTGGAGGTGACGGTGGGGTGCTCGGCCTGGGACTGGTAGAAGACCGACAGGGATCCGCCGCCGGACCAGCCGGCGAGAACGACCTTCTGGTAGCCGAGGGTTTCCTTGGCGTAGCGGATGCAGGCTCCGAGGTCCTCGGCCACCTTCTCCATGATCAGGGCGTAGTCGGCGCCGCGGTAGCGGGAGTTGCAGTAGATGACGTGATGGCCGGCGCGGGCCAGGGCGTTCGTCATCGGGAGGTAGGCGCCGCCCCCGATGGGGTGCATGAACACGATGACGGTGTCGGAGTCGGCCTCCGGCCGCAGGTGGTGGCCTTCGAGTGCGACGTTCTCCCCGGTACCGCCGTAGGTGTCGCGGGTCGTCGAGGAGTCCGGGAAGACGACGAGGATCGGCGTACGCGTGTAGGCGACCGGGGCGGTGGTGGTCGGTGCGGGCTGTTTCATCGCTGTGCCTCGCTGATGGCTCGGACCGCCGGGTTCACCGTCAGCGGTTTACGGGTGTCGATCGACATGACCGACCAGTTCACACGGTCGTACTCGGCGAACTTGCGGCGTGCGCGGGCGCGGGCCTTCTCCGGCGGACCGTGGTGGATGCCCTGCGGGGCATGCGACAGCAGTCCGGGTGGCATCTGGACACCGAACAGGTCGCCGGAATGGAACAGGGCCACCTCGTCGTAGTCGGCATTGCGGTGGAACCACGGCAGCCGCTCGACACCTTCGCGCGCCTCGGCCGGGCGGGGCAGGAAGTTGAGCACGACGACGCCCTCGGCCTGCAGGAACATCTGCGCGGTGGGCGGCAGATGCACCGATTCGGAGCCGATCGGGTTGTAGTCGCGGATGTTGTACTTGAACGGGAAGTAGTCGCCCTTCCAGCCGCGCACATCGAACGGATGGTGCTTGTAGGTAAGCCAACCGCATTCCTCGCGGCGGGTCAGCCGGATCCGCCACTCGGGTCCACCGTCGGTGTGCACCTCCGGTTCGGGAACGAATGCGACCGACGAGTCGAACGGGAAGTGGCGCCCGAGCGCACCGGGCGGCGGTGTGCGGAACTCCTCGACCGCTTCGATGATGAGGAACGCCTGCTCCTCGCCGGTGACCGGAATGTGACGGTAGGTGACGGCCTTCGGGAGCAGGACCCAGTCGCCGGGCTCGTAGGGGATCGTCCCGAACTCGGTCTGGAACTCCCCGTGGCCACGGTGGACGAACCACAGCTCGTCGCCGCCGACGTTGCGGGCGAAGAACGGCATCGGCTGACTGCGGCGGGAGAGCAGGAACCGGACGTCGGCGTTGTAGTAGAGCATCAGCGGTGCGCCGTCGGCATCGTTGAGGTCGGTCGGCTCGAGGTCCTCGACGAGCACATCCGTCATCGAGATCAGGCCCTCCGCGGTGTACTGCGTGGGGTCGTTCTCGCGATAAAGCTGCGCCTGCCGGCCGACGAAGCCGTACCGGCCGAGTTCCTCGTCCTTGAGACCGTCGAGGTCACGGTGGACGTGATCGGGCGTCGTTCCCTTGCGGAACTGGACGAAGGATTCCATGGATACCTCCTTGCTGGTGCGCGGCCGACGGCGCGCGCTGCGGGTGTGTCAGGGGCAGACCGAGACGGCGGTGGGTACGCGGTCTCCGGTCGGTCTCCACTGATCAAAGCCGAGCGGCGACGACCTGCAATCACCCCGCGGGGATGACGTTTCGGTCGAGGTCATCGCGTCAGATGGCATTACCGGAAAGGAACTGTCTTGACCACATCCTCTGACCAGAACACTCCCTCAGCGCAAGCCACAGGCGCGTTGTCGGCCGACCTCACCGGACGGGTCGCGATCGTCACCGGTGCGTCCAGCGGTCTCGGCGCTCGGTTCGCCGAGATACTCGCCGAGAACGGCGCGCTCGTGATCGCGTCTGCTCGTCGCGTCGAGCGCCTGCAGGCCCTGGCCGACCGCGTTCCGGGAATCGAACCGGTGGCGTGCGACGTGACGAATCCCGACGACCGGCGCGCTCTCGTGGACGGAACCCTCGCGCGGCATGGCCGTGTCGACATCCTGGTGAACAACGCCGGTCGCGGGGGGACCGGTACCGCGCTGGAAGAGACTCTCGAGAGCTTCGAGAACGACTTGGCGCTCAACCTCACGGCGCCGTTCGTGCTCGCTCAGCTCTGCGGCCGAGCCATGGTGGAGCAAGGTGCCGGAAGCATCATCAACGTCGCGTCCATCCTCGGACTGGTGTCGGGATCCCCGCTGTCGCAGCCGTCCTACGCGGCGTCCAAGGGTGGTCTGGTCAACCTCACCCGGGAGCTCGCCGTATCCCTCGCGCGCACCGGCGTACGGGTCAACGGGATCGCTCCCGGCTGGTTTCCCACCGAGGCCACCGAGGGCGTGTTCGCGACCGAACGCGGCCGGGACTGGATGATCCGCAACATCCCGATGCGACGCACCGGCGAGGAAGACGACCTCGACGGAGCCCTACTACTCCTCGCCAGCGATGCGAGCCGCTACATCACCGGACAGACGCTTGTCGTCGACGGCGGGTGGACGTCGCGGTAAACCGGTACCCAAAAAGAAGTTG
>NZ_BAHC01000118.1 GCF_000298195.1 Gordonia rhizosphera NBRC 16068
CGGTGCCGCTCGCCGATCTCACCTCGGCAACCAGGTGATGCATGGTGTCGGCGTTGAGGTGTCGCCAGCGCAGCGTGTGTTCGAGCCGTCGCAGCCCGTCGGGGACCGCATTGAAGTCGCCGGCGAACTGCAGGCTCTTGACCAAGGAGCCCTGTGCGGCGACGAAGACCCGGACCAGCCCGTCGGGAGACTTGAACGTGGCGCTACCGGTGCCGTCCGGCTGCGCGTGCTGTTCGTCAAGCCAGGACGTGTTGGCGTAGCGGCTGACCACCAGGCCCGTGGCGGCGGTGCGCTCGGACTCGGCGGGTTCGTCGTCGGACAACGTGATGCCGAAACGCGCGGCGAAACCCTCGGCGATCACGTCACGGAGGACGTCCATGCCGATCGGGCGTCCGAGCTCCCGGCTGACGGTGGTGACCCGCTCGGCGACCGCAGCCGCGCCCTTGTCGGCCAGTTTGGCGGCCGGGATCCGCAGCACCCGGAGCATGAAGTCGATGTCGAGATCGACCAGCAGGCTGGTGTGGAACAGCAGCGCGCCGGAGGTGTCGAGATACATTCCGAGGCCGGCGATCTTGCGGCCGCCGGCGAGCAGGTCGTTCTTGCCGCCGAATTCGGCGCGCACCCCGAGTCGGCCCAGCCCTTCGACGACGCCGCCGCCGAGTTCGGGGATCAGCTGCCGAAACGATGCGGCCCCCGCCGGCAGGACCAGGGCGACGCCCAGTTGGCCCCGGCCCATGACGATCGCGCCACCACCGGTGGCGCGCCGGCTCACGGCGGTGCCGGTCGCCGCGCATGCATCCAGGTCCACCTCGGCGTCCAGGGTCTGATAGCGGCCGACGAGCGCGGCGTGATCGGCGTAGGTGTAGAGCCGCAATGTCGGTCGCGGAGTGGCGGCGTCGCGGGCGACCCGCGCCATCAACGCCTCGTCGAGCGCGAGACCCTCGGCCGCACCGGCCCCGTCATCGCTGAGCAGTTGCCACATGGTCATGTCAGCTCACCCGCACTTCGGCGTAGGCGTTCTCGGCGTCACCGGCCCAGGTGAGCGAGCAGCAGTACTCATAGCGATTTGTCGTGATGCCACGTGACTCGGCGTAGCCGATCACCCCGTCGGCCGGATAGGCGATCCCGTTGAGTCCGAGATCGACGGCCGCCTGGTCGAGGTCGACCTTGACCGACCCCATCGGCCGGGCGCAACCCAGGTTCACCGGGATCGCGGGTGCGGCTTCTCGTGCGGTGGCGAAGAACGCGGTGACGTCCTCGGTGGCCGGCGGGGGCAGATGCGCCATCGGGGTGCCGACCAGCGGGACGAGTACGACGAGAATCAGTGTGCTGACCGGGTATTCGGTCACCATCTCCAGCGCGCGGTACTCGCCGCGGAAGGTGCCGTAGTGCAAGCCGAGCACGATGTGCGGGATGATGCGCAGACCGTTGTCGGCGAGCACCGCCAGCGACCGTGCGAAATCCGCGGTGGTCAGGTCGAGGTGATAGACGTCGCGGATGGTGTCGTCGGAGCCGATGATGTCGAGCATCACGCCGTCCACACCGGCGGCGGCGAGTCGCTCGGCGAGTTTCGGTGAGACGACCCCGGAATGCACGATCACCTTCATGCCCAGTTCCTCGCGGATGCGCGGCACGTCGGCGAGGTGGGGTGTGAGGGGTACTCCCCCGGTCCGGGTCGATCCGCCCGAGACGAGGATTCCCTCACTGCCGCCGGCCTTCATGCGTGCGGCGACGTCGAACAGGCTCTCACCGGTGGGGATGCCGGCCATACCGCTCAACACCTTGGTCTGGCAGTGGTCACACGACAGCGCGCAGGCCGAGCCGGTGACCGACACCGGCAGAAACCGCTTCGGGTTCACCGGCTTCCATTCCGGGGTGCTCCACTCCTTGAGGCCTGGTGCATAGAAATCCATGACGTCGCCGAAGTGGCGGGTGCGGATCGCGAAACCGGTGGAATTCATTCCGCCACCAGGCCCTTGTCCCGGTAGGCGGCCACCTCGTCGGCGAACCACTCTCGGGCCGCTTCGCCCTCGAGGAGATCTCCCACGCCATCAGCGACGGTGAATTCCGCCAGCCAGCCGTGCCCGTAGGGGTCACGCAGCACAGTTTCGGGGTCGGCCAGTACCTCCGCGTTGACCGCGGCGATTACACCGGAGACCGGCGCGGTGAGCGGGCCGACGAATTTCGCGGCCTCCAGGCTGCCGAACTCGTCGCCGCGGCCGACTGCGGAGCCGGCGGGCGACATCACCAGTTGGGCCAGCGCACCGTACGTGTCGGCGGTGAGTGCGTCGAATCCGACCCGCACCCGCCCGTCGCCGACCTCCTGGACCCATAGGTGGGTGTCCGGGTGGTAGCGGCGGTCCAGCCGGATCTCGTAGCCGCCGAGTTCGAGTGGGGTGGTCATGCTACCTCCGCGTGTGCCGCACGTATGGCCGAGACGAGCGGTGCGGCCTCCCGCTCGCGCTCCAGTTCCCGTCGCGCCTCGTCGATTTCCATTCCGACCAGATGTTCGCGGCCGGTGGCGATTTCGATCTTTCCGTCGGCGACGCCGAGCACGACGCGGTCCGCCTCGTCTCCCCAGACGTGCACCCATACCCCGGCGCGCACCTTGACGGTGCGGACGGGCCGGACGGGGCCGGGCGTTCCGGTGAGGTACTCCTCGTCGAGCAGACGGCGGTCCATCCGGTGGACTTCCCGGGTCTCGGTGTCGGTGAGTCCGTCCTCGTGCGGGTCGGCGCCGAAGTGATCGGCGTACTCGGCCACCATCGCGGCCTGCCAGTCGGCGGGGTTGACGGCGGTCGGCGCGATGTAGCGACGCATCAACTGCGCCACGACGTCTCGAACGTCGGGATCGAGTCGCAGCACCCGGGTGGCCCGTGCGTGGTCGAAGTCGGTGATGAGGTTGCCCACGACGGTCGCGGCCTCGCCCAGTTGCCCGGCACCGTGCCCACACACCTTGGCCGGGCCGACACTGATCTCGCCGAATGCGTCGAGGTCCGCGTCGACGCCCAACCTGCCAAGGGCCCGGGCGGCGGGGCGCAGCAACCTGGCCAGTGCGGTGGCCCGGCGGGCGGGAAGGTGTGCGACGGGCACGGTGATCTGGAAGAACAGCTGGTCGGGGTCGCAATAGACCGGACCGCCGCCCACCATCCGTCGGTAGACCGGCAGACTGCCGGCACGGCAGTACTCGGTGTCGACCTCGGCGATGTCGCGGTGATAGCCGATGCACACGTAGGGCCGATCCGGGCGCACGAACGACAGCACGGGCGCGTCGCCGGCACCCATGGATCGACAGACCGCATGCCAAACCGTCTGGCTGCGTAGCGTTTCCACCGTCCCGAAGTCGATCACCCGCATCCGCATCACGCCTTCGGTGATCCCATGGCGGTGTCGAGCAGTTCGGCGATGTCGAGTACCTGCAGGTGCTCGTTGCCGGTGGACTTGGCGGCATCGGAGAAACGCGACACCTCGTAGGGGCAACAGACCGCCAGGATGTCGGCACCGGACTCGGCGGCCTCACGCACCCGGCGTTCGGAGAGGCGTTCGGAGACCTTGTCGCTCATGAAGCCGTCGAGCCACATGCCCCCGCCGCCACCACCGCAGCAGTAGGCGTTCTCGCGGCAGCGGCCCATCTCCACCAGGTCGATCCCGGGGATGGCACGCAGTAGGGTGCGCGGCGCGTCGTATTCGCCGTTGTGTCGGCCCAGGTAGCAGGGATCGTGGAAGGTCACCCTGGCCTCGATCGGCGTGGTGAGCTCCAGCCGATCCACGAGCGGGGCGAGGAACTGTGTGTAGTGGGCGACGTCGTAGGTGTGACCGTGCTTGGGGTATTCCTTCACCAGTGCGTTGAATCCGTGCGGGTCGGGCGTCACGATCCGGTTGAACTCGTATTTCGCCAGCGTGGCGGTGACGTCCTCCATGAGCGACTCGAAGAGTCCGCGTTCACCGGCGAGGCGCTGGGAGTCGCCGAGCGTCTTCTCCTCGGCGCCCAGGATCGCGAAGTCGACCCCGAGCGCGTGCATGATGCGTGCGAACGCCTGGGCGGCCTCCTGTCCGCGTGGGTGGTAGCTCCAGTAGTCCTCGACATAGAAGAGGACGTCCACGGGGGCGGGGTCCTTGGGCAACTCCCGCACCGGAACCCCGGCCTTCTTGGTCCACGCCGCGCGCCGCCGCGGGTTGGCTCCCATCGCGTTGCCCTGCCGGAAGGTCGCCTCGAATACCTGTGTGAGTTCGTTCGGGACCTCACCGCGGCTGATCGCCTCTTCCCGCGCGGCCGGCATGATCTCGACCATGTTGACCTCCTTCGGGCACACCCGAAGGCAGTTGGCACAGGTGGTGCACATCCACAACTCGTCACTGGCCAGCAGGTTCTCGCCGATCTGGACCTTCCGGTGCAGCTTTCGCGGCCCGTACTCGCCGACCACGTCGACCGGACACACCGGCACACATTTGCCGCAGCCGTAACAGCGTTCCAGTGATTCGGCTCCGGTCAGGGCGTTGAGCTCGGCGAAGCCGTCCGGTCCGGTGTCGGTGATCACCCGCGGTTCGAACATGCGGTTCCACATCGAGGTGAGTTCGACCTCGCGACCGCTGATCGTCGAAGCCACCGTGGCGACGTCGAATTCGACGACGTTCGGTGGAACCTTGCGTCCTCCGATCGGCATGGTCAGGCCTTCCTGTGCGGGGCGTAGTGCACGCCGAGCAGCCGCCGGGTCAGCTCGGGCAGCGCCGGCAGCATCTGGGTCAGTTCTCTGGTCGTCCGCATCGACAGCACGGTGTTCAGGTAGATCCCGTACACGGCGGCGAGAAAGACATCGGTGCCGAACAGTCCGCTGCCCAGGTCGGTGAAACCGGCCGCCTTGCCGGTCTCCTCCACGAAGGCCACGGCCCGGCCGACGTTCAGGTAGACCTCGCCGCGACTCGATCCCCACGTACCGAGGTCGGTGTCGTCGGTGGTCACCAGGGCGAGTGCACCGGTTTCGGCGGTGGGATCCCACATCCACCGGGTCCACAGCCAGTACCGTGCCGGATCGAGAAAGTGCAGCAGTTCGCCGGGCAGATCCTCGGCGATCTCGGGTAGTGGCTCGAGCAGTGCGGTGAAACGGTCATAGCGCGTGACGATTCCCCCGGTCCCGTGCAGGAGATCGGCGATACCGGTGGCGAGGTCGGCGGGATCGACCAGTGCGAAGATCTTGTTGGTCTTGCGACGTGCGCAGAAGACCCAGCCGAGCAACTCGCGCAGGCTGTCGACATCCATGACGGTGGCCGGGTCGTCACCGGCCAGCGACCTCATGGCCGCGGACTTGCGCTGCAGGTCCGCACCGATGGCCGCCAACTCGTCGGTGCTGCAGAGTTGCAGTACGCGCTCGAAGAACTCCGTCGCGGCGGGGGTGTCGACAACCTGGTCCTGCATCATCGGTGGTTCAGCTCCCTGCCGCCGCCGTGACATGACCGCGGATGAACGCCACCGCGCGCATCGCAGCGTTCGCCGCCGACGACACCGTGTCCTCGAGGTCGGCCGGACCCAGTGCGGCACCGCAGGCGTAGATGCCCTCGCGGCTGGTGGCGACCGGGTCCAGTGGGCCGCCGACCGCGTCGACGAAACCGAATCTGTTGGGACGGATCCCCAGGGTGCGGCTGACTTCTCGGGTACCGGCCGAGGGCTCCATCCCCACCGACAGCACGACCATGTCCATCAGCAGTTCCATCGGCCGGCCCATCGTGGTGTCCTCGCCGCGCACGATCAGCTGATCACCCTTGGCCAGCACCTCGGTGATGATGCCCTTCACGTACTGGACGTGATGCTTCTCCTGTGCCGCCCAGTAGATCTCGTTCTCCCAGTACCCGTACATGCGCATGTCGATGTAGAAGATGTAGACCTTGCAGTCGGGTAGCAGTTGGCGAACCTCGATCGCCTCCTTGGAGGCCACCCCGCAGCAGACCTTCGAGCAGTACTCGTTGCCGATCTGGCGATCGCGGCTGCCGACACACTGTACGAAGCACAACTTCTTCGGTGGTTCACCATTCGACGGTCGAACCACGCTGTGCGACTTCAGCATCGACTCGAGATCGGGCAGCGTGACCACGTCGTCGAACTCGTAGTAGCCATATAGCTGTGTCTCTCGGCCGGGATCGAAGTGCGAGAATCCGGTGGCCACCACGATCGCACCGCACTCGATGATCGCCGGACCGTCCGGCCCGGTCACCTCGAGCCGGAAGGCGCCCGGGTCACCGGAGAGCGCGGTGGCCGTGGTCTGCATGCGCACGTCGACCGCCGGGTTGCCGGTGACCAGGTCGGCCATACGCCGCAGCAGCGGTTCGGCCTCCTCGCCATGTGGGGTGATCCCCGCGTAGTTCTCCTGAATCGGTGTCCCGCCCAGGACGTCGGTCCGCTCGAGCAGCACGACGGGTGTGCCGACCTCGGCGATGCCCTGCGCCGCACGCAGGCCGCCCGGACCTCCCCCTATGACGACAACGGTGTCGAATGCCATGGCTTCCTCAGGGTGCACTCATCCCGCCGGAGAGCCCTCCGGCAAGAATTGTTTCCAATGTGATTGTCGGGTATGGACGTCCCTAGTCCATGTCGTCCCAGTCGAGATACTTCTTCTCGCCCCGTTCGAGTTTGGCGATTCCCTCTTGGAACTCCGCCCACGCCTCGTCGGGATCGATGCCCATCTTGCGGAGCAACGGTCTGTAATCGGCCGAATGCCAATGCAGCTGGCACACCTTGTACGGATGCGCGCCCATGGCCAGGGCCGCGAACTGCGCATCCGATAGGACCGCGACGCCGACATTGCGGTCGTGCGCCTGTGCGGCGAACTGGCTCTTGTCCAGCGTCGTCACGCATCCGGTGTCGTGGGTCAGCACCACATCGGGGTCGGCCTCCTCCTTCATCCGTTCGATCTTGCGCAGCGTGGAGAACGATCGGGTGAAGTCACGTTGCACCAGGATGTGGCGGAATCCGAAGCCGCAGCAGTCGAACCATGTCGAGTATTCGCGCACCTCGGCACCGACGGCCTGGGCGAGCCCGGTCACCACTGCGGTGCGCTGTCCTCCGTAGATGTCCGGGTCGTAGATCGCGTCGCCTTCGACGAGTTTGTAGTAGTGGCAGGCCGGGTGCACGGTCACCGCGATGTTCGACAGGTCCCGGACCTGGTGTGCGGCGATCTCGTCGCGCATGGCGTAAAACCACTCCGAGTAGTGCACGATCTCTTCGGGCAAGACCAGCGGTTTGCCGAGCTTGTCCATGACCTTGCGGACGTCCGCGCGGAGCTCGGGGTGGGCGAGCAACTCGTGGCGCACCTCTTTGTAGTGCCCGTACGAGGTCCCGCAGTGGATCAACGGGTAGTAGCCGGTCTCATAGGCGGCGGCGAAGTTCCGCACCGCGACCGCTGCCTGCGCCGCGGCGTTCGACGTGGCGCTGGCGTAGTAGTTCCAGGCCGTGCAGGAGGTCTGGTCCTTGGGGTCGTGGTAGTCGTAGCCCAGCTTGCGCATCACCCAGAAGATCGACGTCGAGTAGCCGGGGATGTGCCCGCACTGCCCGCACGATTTGTGATGCCACAGGTGGCCCTTCTGAATCGCCTTGGGCCGCCCGAATTTGGTGGGAACCTCCACGACGTCGCCGGTGGCGCGCTGCACGACGATCTCGCCCGCGCGCTCGAGTTCGTCGAGCTCTTCGCGGAAGTCCGGATAGCGCCCTTCGGTCCGGGTGAAGCCGGCCGCTTTCTTCGACCGGATCGCCTCGATCGGGATGGTTGTCATATCTCGATCCCTTCATCCTCGAGGAGCTCCTCCATGAGCTCGGAAAGAATGGAATGCAGTGACCGGTCGATCTCGGCGATCATGTCGAGCGCCCCGGTCGTCAGCCAGATGAGATACAGCTCGACCAGCGTCCGCTCGGAGACCTCCCAGCCGGTGGACGTCGTGTGCAGGGTTTCGGACGGGAGTGCCCGGCGCCAGAGATCCAGATTCTCCGACACGTCGCCGGTCTCCGGTCCCCAGTCCGGAAATGCGTCGCGCTGCAACATGTCCGGCGAGACCTGGGTCCCGGTGGACATGATCTTGTAGATGATCCGCGAGTATCCGGCCAGGGCTTCCTTGGCCGAGGCCAGCCCGTTGTTCACGGCGACCTCCCGCATGATGGTGATGATCCCGCCAGGGTTGTTGCCGCGCGGGCAGCGCAGACACGAGAAACACTGGGAGCACTCCCAGATGTCCTCCTGCATCTGTTGATAGACCAGTTCGACGTCCTCACGGGCCGAGGCCTGGGCGATGCGGCGCGGGCTGAAGTCGTAGAACCGTGCCGAGGGGCAGGCCGCGACGCAGATCCCGCACTCATAGCAGCCGTACAGGTAGTCCTTGTAGCGGATGTCGGACTTGACCTCGTCGAAGAGCCGCTGCTTCTCCTCGAACGGCACATCGGGGTAACCGGCCACATCGGGGCTTTTGAAGTACACCGACGGCATCGGCTGTGTCACCGTCATCAGAAACTCACCACCGCGTCGGCGGTGATCGCGAGGTCGTTGAACGCGGCCCCCCCGATCATCGTGACATCGTCTATCAGGTCGTCGAGTGTCAGGTCGTTGAGGTCCAGGGAGGGCTGGCACACCAGGAGCCGGACATCGAGTCCGGTGGCCTGGTCGATGAAATACGAAAGTGGTTGGCCGCGGTCTCCTTTGGGGCCGATTTTGTCGATGACATCGCGCTGGAGCAAGGTCGGCCCGTACATGGTGAAGTAGATCATCACCTCGGCGTCCATCGCCGCCGCCGAGGCGGCCAGGAAGAACGGCGTGGCGCAGCGACCGGGGTCGTTGACCCCGTGGGTCTGAACGTAGAGAACCTTCGACTCGCCCTCACCGGTCCACATCGGCTCAGCCCGCCTTACGGATCAGAACATGGAAGACGTCGCCATCCTTGGTGATGCCGACCAGTTCGTTACCGGTCCGCCTTGACCAGGCGTTCATGTCGGGTTCGACGCCGGGATCTGTCGCCAGTAACTCCAGCATCGATCCCGGCGGCAACTTCTTGATCGCCTGGGCTGTCTTGACGACCGGCAACGGGCAGTTCAACCCAATGCAATCGAGGACTTCTGTCACGTGTGACCCCCATCCAAAAAGTGATGCGAATGTGAACCAGGTCCCATCTGTATGCAAAGATTCTCATATAGTATGGCTCTCGTCAAGCACGAACGGACCCGATCGATGACGATGTCCAACCTGCGATGCGATATGTGTGATCGACTGCTACCTGGGCTTATCCCCGGCACCGGGGACATGCCGGGATCAGGCGTGCGTTTCTCGTACCATCCCGGCGATCCCGGGATGCGCGACGATTCCGGCTTGCTGTGCAGCGAGTGCTGGTCAGCGTGGACCGGCGGGCTCGGCGAGCCGACGCCCCGTGTCTGCGCGGTGTGCCGGACACCGGTGGCGCGTACCTCGAGCCTGTTCGTCTCCAGGATCGATGACCGCCAGACCTGGCAGTTCTGCGCCCCACACGCCGCCGAACTGCTGAACCGCCTACGCACCGTCGAACCGAAGTTCGACCCTGCGTCCTTTCGGCTTCCGCTGGACCGATCCGAGAAAAGGAGCTTGTGATGAATGAATCCGCCGCTGCCAGCACAGCGGTGCCGACCGACCGGATTCTGGAGGCACTGTCCGACGTCGTCGACCCGGAGATCGGCATCAACATCGTCGATCTCGGCCTCGTCTACGGGATAAGCATGGAGGGGGACGTCGCGATTCTCGACATGACCCTCACCTCGCCGGCCTGCCCGCTGACCGACGTCATCGAGGGCCAGGTCTTCGCGGTGCTCGACGGCCTGGTCGCCGACCACACCATCAACTGGGTGTGGGTGCCGCCATGGTCACCGGACAAGCTCACCGAATCCGGCCGAGAGCAGGCCCGCGCGATCGGTCTGCGGATATGAGGTATGGATTCGCGATCGATCAGCGCACCTGCATCGGGTGTCATGCCTGTACCGTTGCGTGCAAGACCGAGCACGAGGTGCCGGTGGGTCAGTTCCGGACCTGGGTGAAATATGTCGACCAGGGCATATTTCCGAACAACACCCGGGATTTCGGGGTGATGCGCTGTAACCACTGCACCGATGCGCCGTGCGTGGCGATCTGCCCGACCAAGGCGTTGTTCAAGCGCGAGGACGGCATCGTCGATTTCGATCGGGACCGGTGCATCGGCTGCAAGAGTTGCATGCAGGGCTGCCCGTACGACGCGATCTACATCGACGACGACACCCACACCGCCGCCAAGTGCAACTTCTGCGCGCACCGCGTCGACAACAACATGGAGCCGGCGTGCGTGGTGGTCTGCCCGACTCATTCGATCTGGGTCGGCGACCTCGACGACCCGACCAGCGGTATCTCCGAACTGATCAACACCAACCCCGTCACCGTCCGGGCCCCCGAGCAGAACACCGGTCCGAACGTCTTCTATCTGGGCGCGGACCGGGCCGTACTCAATCCCCTCGCGGCCCCGGTGGATTCCAACTACATGTTCTCCACCCCCGATCCGCACCGCCTCGAGGTCGCCGCTGATCTGGCATCCGACCCGATCAGCCATGCCCGCACCACGATGAACACCGCCCATCCGAGACCGTGGGGCTGGCGGGTCACCACCTATCTGTGGGCCAAGGGTCTCGGTGGCGGGGCGTTGGTCGTCGCCGCCCTCGCGGTGCTGCTGGGGATCGACCTCGGTGTGCTGACCACCATCGTCGCGCCCGCCCTCGGGGTGGTCGGCACGGCGGCGACCGGCGGCCTGCTCATCTGGGACCTCAAGCGTCCGGAGCGGTTCCACTACCTGCTGATCAAGTCGAACTTCCGTTCGTGGCTGGTGCTCGGTGCCTACGCGTTGGCATCCTTCGCGGCGGTGTCGGGGATCTGGCTGCTGTTCGGGATCGGGGTGGAATCGGGACTCATCGAGTACTCCGACACCGCTTTCACCGTCCTCGCGTGGCTGGCGTTGCCGACCGGGGCGATGGTCGCCGGCTACACGGCCTTCCTGTTCGGTCAGGCCGAGGGCCGCGATCTGTGGCAGTCGCCGCTGCTGCTGTGGCACCTGCTGGTGCAGGCGGTCATGGTCGGCGCCGGTGCGCTCGCGATCGCCGCCGTCTTCGCCGACACCTCGGCCACCGGGATCCGGCTGATCGGTGCGGCCCTGACGATCGCCACCATCGCGCATCTGCTGATGCTGCTCGGTGAGTACAGCGGCAGACATGCCACCGCCGGGGCGGCTGCGGCCGCGCACATGATCACCCACGGCCGGTACGCCCTGTCGTTCTGGGGCGGCGCCGTCGTCCTGGCGGTGATCGGCGGCGCGGTCGCGGCCACCGGGTGGGCGACCGAGACGGTGTGGCTCCTCGGCCTCGCCGGTGTGGCAGTGCAGATCGCCCTGCTGGTCTACGAGTCCGTCTTCGTCCGCGCCGGGCAGGACGTTCCGCTCTCGTGATGTGCCCACCATCCCTCACACGGTGCGCTCACCCACCGTCCCACCCCCAGGAGGTACCCCTGTGACCGACATCGCCGACGAGACACATCCGGCCGAGAAGCTACCCGGGTCCCGCACGCACGAACAGCTGCGCAATTTCCCGCCGGTCTCGCAGTGGGACAACCACGTCGAGTACGACGCCAAGGCGCACCCGCGCAAGGTGCCGCACAGCTACATGCTGGTCCCGACGACCTGCTTCAACTGCGAGTCGGCATGTGGCCTGCTGGCCTACGTCGACAAGGACGACCTGTCGATCCGCAAGGTCGAGGGCAACCCGGCACATCCCGGTTCCCGGGGACGCAACTGCGCGAAGGGTCCCGCCACGATCAACCAGATCAACGATCCGGAACGGATCCTGCACCCGCTGCGCCGTACCGGTGCGCGCGGCGAAGGCAAGTGGGAGCAGATCAGCTGGGACGAGGCGCTCGACGACGTCGCCGGTCGAATCCGGCAGGCCATCGTCGAGGGCCGCACCAACGAGGTCATGTACCACGTCGGCCGGCCGGGCGAGGACGGGTTCGCCGAGCGGATGCTGCAGGCGTGGGGTGTCGACGGGCACAACAGCCACACCAACGTGTGCTCGGCCGGGGCCCGGCTGGGGATGACGCTGTGGGCCGGCTACGACCGGCCGTCGCCGGACCACGCGAACGCCAAGGTGATCCTGCTGCTGTCCAGCCACCTCGAGACCGGCCACTACTTCAACCCGCACGCCCAGCGGATCATGGAGGGCAAACAGGCCGGCGCCAAACTCATCGTGATGGACCCGCGGATGTCCAACACCGCTTCGCATTCCGACGTCTGGATCGCGCCGTGGCCCGGCAGCGAGGCCGCGATTCTGCTGGCCATCGCCTCCTACCTGCTGCGCACCCGCGCCATCGACGTCGACTTCGTGCGCCGCTGGTTCAACTGGGACAACTATCTGGAGAACCGCCACCCCACCGCAGCCAGAACATTCGACGCCTTCCTCGACGCACTGGAAGCCGACTACGCGCAGTACACCTTCGAGTTCGCAGCACAGGAGGCGCAGGTCCCGGTCGAGCGCATCGAGGAAACCGCACGGCTCGTCGCCGAGTGCGATCATCGGCTGTCCGCCCACGTCTGGCGGTCCGCGGCGGCCGGCAACCTCGGTGGGTGGCAGGTGGCGCGTGCTCTGTGGTTCGTTCTCGGGCTGACCGGATCGATCGGCACCGTCGGGGGGACCAACCCCAACGGCTGGGCCAAGTTCATCCCACACGGCCCGGAGGTGCCGGCCCATGCCGGCTGGAACGAGCTGATCTGGCCGCGCGAATATCCCTTGAGCTGCAACGAGATGTCGATTCTGTTGCCGCACTTCCTCAATGAGGGACGTGGCCGGATCGAGGTCTACTTCTCCCGGGTGTTCAATCCGATCTGGACCTATCCCGACGGGTTCACCTGGATGCAGGCGCTGACCGACACGCAACGGGTGGGGCTGCACGTCGCGCTCACCCCCACCTGGTCGGAGACCGCGGAGTTCGCCGATCTCATCCTGCCGGTCGGCCACGCCACCGAACGCCACGACACCCAGTCCTATGAGACCCATGCCGCGAAGTGGCTCGGCTTCCGGCAGCCGGTGCGCCGGGTGGCGATGGAACGGCTCGGCGAATCGGTCGACGACACCCGGAAGGCCAATCCCGGTGAGGTGTGGGAGGAGAACGAACTCTGGTTCGAGTTGTCGTGGCGGATCGACCCCGACGGCTCGTTGGGCATTCGCCGACACTTCGAGTCGAAAGAACACCCCGGAGAGAAGGTCACCGTCGACGAGTACTACGGGTGGATCTTCGAAAACCGTGTGCCGGGTCTGCCCGAGAAGGCGGCCGCCGAAGGCATGACGCCATTGGCATACATGCGCCGATACGGTGTCGTCGAGGTCGCCGACAAGGTCTACCGGCAGGACGAACGCGAGCTCACCCCGACCGAACTCGAGGGTGCGGTGCCCGACGCCGCCGGTGTGCTGCGTAAGCCGACGACCGACGGATCGGTTCCGCCGCTGATCGGCGAGGCCGGTGCGGTCGGCGTGCAACTCTCCGACGGCAGCAAGGTCGCGGGCTGGCTCACCCCGAGCCGTAAGCTCGAGGTCTACTCGAACACCATGCGTGACTTCGGGTGGGAGGAATACGCCACACCCGGTTACATCCGCTCCCATGTGGCCCGCGGTGAGATCGATCTCGACCGGGGCGAGTTGGTGCTGATCCCGACGTTCCGGCTACCGACACTGATCCACTCCCGATCGGCCAACGCCAAGTACCTCAACGAGCTGTCGAACTCGCACCCGTTGTGGCTCAACTCGATCGATGCGGCCCGCCACGGGGTGGCGTCGGGGGACCTGGTCCGGCTCAACACCTCGATCGGCTACCTCGTCGCCCGGGTCTGGGTCACCGAGGGCATCCGGCCCGGAGTGTGCGCGATGTCGCATCACATGGGCCGGTGGCGCCTGCACGGCAACGAGGGCAGCCGCTGGGCGCAGGGGCTGGTGGACATCACCCATCCCGATGGCCCGGACACCCATCTGCTGCGTTACCGCGGCGGTATCGCCCCGTTCGACTCCGACGACCCGGACTCATCTCGCATCTGGTGGACCGACCCCGGGGTCCATCAGAACCTCGCCTTCGGGGTGCAGCCCGACCCCCATTCGGGGATGCACTGCTGGCTGCAGAAGGTCCGAATGGAGAAGGCGCACCGGGGCGATCAGTACGGCGACGTCTACGTCGACACCCGGCGGTCGACGGAGGTGTACCACCAGTGGCTGGCGATGGCCCGGTCCACGCTCGGCCCCGGCGGCCGGCGCCGGCCCGAGTTCCTGATGCGCCCGGTGAAACCGCAGCGCAAGGCATTCCGGATCGGAGGTGAGGACAGTGCGCGTTGACCTCGAAGCAGTGCAGGCCGCGGTCGAAGCAGTACGTGATCCCGAAATCGGCAGGCCGCTGGGAGAACTCGGCATGGTCGGTCCCATCTCGATGGGCCGCGGTGGCCGGGTGAGGATTCAGCTCCGACTGACCACGGCGGCGTGTCCGCTGGCCGACCAACTCCACGCCGCAGCCGTGGCGGCAGTCCGGGCGGTCGACGGTGTCGGCCGCGTCGAGGTCGAGATGACGACGATGCCGGCGCGCGAGCGCGCCGAACTCGCCGAACATCTCGGCCGGGTCGCCACGCCGTTGACGGGCGGGCTGGAGTCCGGCGACACCCAGATCTATGCCGTCGCCAGCGGCAAAGGTGGTGTGGGGAAGAGCACGGTCGCCGCGAACCTCGCTGCGGCGCTTGCCGCGTCCGGGAAGCGAGTCGGTCTGCTCGACGCCGATGTGTGGGGGTACTCGATCCCGCATCTGTTCGGCGTCCGCCGCTCCCCTGTCGTCCTCGGCGAGCTGATGCTGCCGGTGCCCGCCCACGGCGTGTCGCTGATGTCGATCGGTTTCTTCGTCGACGAGGAGCAGCCCGTCGTGTGGCGGGGTCCGATGATGCACAAGGCGATGGAGCAGTTCATCACCGACACCTACTGGGGCGACCTCGATGCGCTCTTCGTCGATCTCCCGCCCGGTACCGGCGATGCCACCTTGTCGCTGCTGGAACTGCTGCCCACTGCGACACTGCTTGCGGTGACCACGCCGCAGGAGACCGCACGCATGGTGGCGACCAGGGTGGCGCGGATGGCCGCCGAGATCGGACGTCCCGTTGCCGGGGTCATCGAGAACATGTCGACCGCTGAATGCGCCGAATGTCGCTCTCACACTGCGATATTCGGTACCGGGGGCGGTGCTCGGCTCGCCGCGGAGGCCGACGCACCACTACTGGGACAGGTTCCCCTCGACATCGCGCTCCGCGATGCCGCCGACCGGGGAACGCCGGTCGTCGTCGATTCGCCCCGGGCGGCGTCGGCGCTCGAGTTGCGCCGGATCGCCGGCTCGTTGCCGAGATCGCGACGCAGCCTCGCCGGCCGATCGCTACCGCTCGCGGTCGTCTGAGTGCCATGTGACCCGGGTTCGTCCCCGGCCTGAGCGGTCGTCAGGCGGACTCGGGCTGGCCGCGGTCGACGCCATCATCCGCGCGCACGGCGGTTCGGTCTCGGTGACCTCCGGTGAGCGCACCGAGTTCGTGGTCCGGCTCCGGCCGCGTATCGCGCACGAGCAGGCGACGACGGGGCAGGCAGAAGATTGACCGGCGTGGCAAACGAGATCACGGTGCGCAGTGACGAAATGCTCGGCGAATGCTCGGCGAATACGCCGATCACAACCAGTGCGGAGGCGTGAGTTCGGCACCACCGACCAGATCGACACTGCCCCGCCCGGCCGCCCACCGAACCACTGCCGGCAGTGGACCCGCGACCACCGCCGTGTCGTGTCCTGACTCGGTTCCGACCGCCACCGGCTCCCGGCCATCGACGTGCAGCACGATCCCGGTCCCAGTGCCTTTCCGGCGCCACATCCCGATGATGTCGTCGAGCAGCGAGTCGAGCACGACGTCGGGAAAGTCGCCGAACCGGCCGCCGTTACCGAGATCGACGGCGTGGATCCAGACCTCCCGGGTGCGCATCCAAAGGGTTTCCGCGGCCGGCACCGTGCGCCCCTGTGCGGTCCGGACCTGTGCCGACCACGCCGCATCCGGCAGGTTCCGCCACTTCTCGTCGAGACGGGCAACGGTATGGGCGAACAGGTTCCGCAACACCGCCGGGCTGAGCGTGGCGCCCTCGTCGATCTCCGCGGCGCGTTGCTGCGGCGAGGCGTACATGGGCGTCTCGACTCCGGTGGCGGCCCAGTCGAGCAACCGGCACAACGCCGCCGCGTTGTAGCCGACATGGGCGAGCAGGTGACGCCGGCCCCATCCCTGCAATGCCGACGGCGCGCCGAGGTCGGCATCGGTCAGTTCGGCGAGCCGCTGGTCGAAGTAGGCGGTGCCGCGACGGGCGATGGTCAGTCGCTCGTCGCGGTCCAGAGTGTGAAAACCCATGTCGTCTACTTGATCACCGTCTTGTTGCGCACGGTGCCGAGCCCACCGATGCTGACCTCGACGGTTTCACCGTCCTGGATGTAGCGCGGTGGTTTGCGGGCATGCCCGACCCCGCCGGTGGTGCCGGTGATGATGACGTCGCCGGGCCGCAACGTCACGATATGGGAGATGTAGTCGACCAGCCGGGCGGGCGTGAAGACCAGATCGTCGGTGGTCGACGACTGCACCACCTCGCCCTCCAGGCGCGCCTCGATGGGTGTGCCGAGCTGGTAGTCGGTGACCAGGAACGGTCCGAATCCGCTGGTCTTCTCGAAGGTCTTGCCCTGATCCCATTGCAGGGTGCGGTACTGGTAGTCGCGCATCGTGTAGTCGTTGATCACCGAGTAGCCCGCGATGTGGTCGGTGGCGTCCTTCTCGTCGACCTGGTAGGCCGTCTTGCCGATGATGACGGCGAGTTCGGCTTCCCAGTCCAGTTGCGATCCCGCGTAGGCGGGCACGACGACGTCATCATAGGGGCCGGTCAGCGCGTCGGCGAACTTGGCGAACAGCGTGGGATACTCCGGGAGTTCGCGTCCCATCTCGGTGATGTGGGAGGCGTAGTTGAGGCCGACGCACACGATCTTTCCCGGGTGCGGGACCACCGGTGCGAAGTTCGCACCGTCGAGGCCGATGCTCCGCCCGGATGCGGACGTCGCGATCTGCTTCCAATCCGAGTCGGCCAGCAGTGCCGAGAGATCCGGGAACCCGTCGATGACGGTGGCGGTGGTGTCGGAGTCGGCGCGGACGGCAACGGTGGTGCCGCCGTCGCGGAGGGTGGCCAGTCGCATGGTGATTCGTCTCCTGTGACGTGTGTGCGTTGAATGGGTCAGGCGTGTTCGGGGAAGTGCGTGCGGTTGAAGTGCAGGCGTTCGACGATCGGGGCGTCGGAGAATGCGAACAGGTCGATGCCGTCGTCGGTGTCCACCGACCATGTGGTCCAGGACGGAACGACGATCATGTCACCGGTGGCGACCGAGTGCTCCTGATCTCCCAGCGTGATTCGTCCCTTGCCGTCGAACACCTGGAAGACCAGCGAGCCCACGTCGCGACGGCTGCGGGTGTGCGAGCCGGCGCGGATCCGGTGGAACTCGGCACGGATCGTGGGCATGACATCGCCGCCGGTGGTGGGGTTGGTGTAGCGCACAGCGGCGTGGCCGGGTTCGACGGTTGCCGCAAAGCCCTCGTCTTCGAGCGCCAGTTGCTCGGCGAGGGCGGCGTCGGTGTGCTTCCATCGGTAACAGGCGATGGGCGAGCTCGTCTTGGCGTCCAGGCCGACGAGCGGGCGCAATCCGGGATGGGCCCACAGCCGTTCGGAGCGCGAGATGTCCGGGGTGGAGTCGTCGGTCACCCCGTCGGCGCCGAATTCGAAGAAGCCGGTGTCGGTGTAGTTCACGAACGGGATGTCGAGGCCGTCGATCCAGGCCATCGGCTGATCCGTTTCGTTGTGGTGGCCATGGAAGTTCCAGCCCGGGGTGAGGAGGAAGTCCCCGCGGCACATGGCCACCGGATCACCGTTGACCACCGTCCAGACTCCCTCACCCTCGACGACGAATCGGAAGGCGTTCTGGGAGTGACGATGTTCGGGTGCGGTCTCCTTCGGGCCGAGGTACTGGATGGCGGCCCACAGGGTGGGGGTCACATACGGCACGCCGCCGAGGCCGGGGTTGGCGAGCGCGATGGCGCGGCGTTCGCCGCCCCGGCCCACCGGAACGAGGTCCCCCGCCCGCTGCGCGAGCGGATAGAGCGTCGACCATCTCCACACGAACGGAACAGCTTTCGACGTCGGGACCATCGGCATCAGGTCGCCGAGCTGGGTCCACAACGGGTTGAGGTGGTTGGCCTCGAAATCGGCGTAGAGCGTGTCGAGTTCGGGGTCGGAGTCGAGGGCGTCGGTGCTCATCGTGTTCTCCTCGGGACGGGGGTGGCGGGCTGGCGGCTTAGTGGTCCTGTTCAGAACCACTTAGGTGGAGGACAGTTCACGTTCGAGGCGGGCGCGGATGTCCTCACGCATGGCCTTCTTGTCGATCTTGCCGACCTTCGTCGTGGGCATCTGGTCGACGAGGACGAGACGTTCGGGAATCTTGAAGCGGGCCACGCCCGCGGTCTGCATCAGGTCGGCGACGTCGGCGAGTGTGACCGTGTGTCCGTCCGCGACGGTGAGATACAGGCAGAGCCGTTCACCGAGAACCGGATCGGGCATGGCGACGGCGGCGGCCATCTCGACGCCGGTGAGCTGGTAGGCGAAGTTCTCGACTTCTTCGGCGGAGATCTTCTCACCACCCCGGTTGATCATGTCCTTGTCGCGGCCGGCGACGACGAGGTTGCCGTCCGGACGGCGGATCACGATGTCGCCGCTGCCGTACCAGCCGTCCGGGGTGAAGGCGCGCGCGTTGTGCTCGGCGGCCCGGAAGTAGCCGCGCGGGGTGTAGGGGCCGCGGGTCAACAATCTGCCGGGAGACCCGTCGGGCACCGGGTCACCGAGTTCGTCGACGATGGCGATCTCGTCGGCATCGCTGACCGGGCGGCCCTGCGTTGTTTCGATCGTCCCGGTGGGGTCATCGAGGCGGGTCATGTTGATCAGGCCCTCGGCCATGCCGAACACCTGCTGCAGGGTGGCACCGAGGACCGGTTGCACGCGGGCGGCGAGTTCGTCGGGCATCCGGGAGCCGCCGACCTGCAGGACACGCAGCGAGGAGCCTTTCAGCGTGTGGTGCTCCCGCTGATGTTCGATCCACGATTGCGCAACGGCCGGGACCGCCGCCGTGACCGTCACTCGTTCGGCGTCGATGGTCTGCAACGACCGCTCCGGCGCCGGGCTGGGAAGCAACACCACTCGCCCACCGGCAACCCAGGTACCGAGGATCCCCGGACAGGCGAGCGCGAAGTTGTGGCTGATCGGCACAGACGCGAGATAGACCGTGTCCGAATCGATTTCAGTGACCTCGTTGCATTTGCGGATGTTGTACGCGTAGTCGTCGTGAGTGCGGACGATCAGCTTCGGCAGACCGGTGGTGCCCCCGGAGAGGAGCAGACAGGCGATGTCCTGGCCGGCCGGCTCGAACGGCTCTCGCTTGGCCCCGGGCACCGTTGCGATGCACTCGGCGAGAGCGAATTCGGGAGTCGCGGAATCCGGCAGACCTGCACTGAGCTCCCCGAGCACGAAGATCGATTCGATGGTCGTGGCATCTTCGGCGACCTGCTGGGCCACCACGCGGAGATCGGTGGAGCGGTCGGTGGCGGCGATGACCAATGCGCGCGCCTCGGCCAGGCGCGCGAGGTGGGTCAGCTCGGTGCGGCGGTGCGCAGGAAGTGCCATCACGGGGATCACACCCGTGCGGAAGCACGCGATGGTGAGAGCGCCGAATTGCCAGCAGTTCGGCAGTTGAAGCAGTATGCGATCCCCCGGGGCCAGACCGTGGTCGAGCAGTCCTCGCGCACAGGATGTGGACGCATCCCAGAGTTCGCGATATGTCATCCGGACGTCTCCGTCGATCACTGCGGGATCGTCGGGCCGGATCTCGACCTGAGCAGCGATGAAGGACTGGATCGAGCGGTCCTGCCAGTACCCGGCATCGCGGTAGGCGGCCGCGGTGTCATCGGGCCAGCGGACGACGCCATCGATGGCCAGTGGTGTACGTGTACTCATGACTGCTTACCTTTGCTGGTCGATGTCGGCACGATGACCGCGTCGAGTGCGATGAGTCCGGACGTGGTGAGGCGCAGCGGGTTGATCTCGATGTCCTCGACTTCGGGGTGTGCTTCCAGGAATCCGATGAGCGTGGTTGCCACGCGCGCGAACGCCGCGCGGTCCAGGGTCGGGCCGCCACGCCATCCGTTGAGCAACGGTGCGCAGTCGAGGTCGTCGAGCATCCGGGCCCCGCCTGCGACGGTGAGTCGGCTGCTGCGGATGGAGATATCTCCGATGGCCTCGGCCGCGGTTCCCCCGAGGCCGGCGACGAGGATCGGTCCGAATGCCGGGTCTCGTCGTGCCCCGAGGATCAGTTCGACACCCGGTGGCGCCATCGTCTCGAGCAGATAGGCGGGCGCACCGATGGCATCGAGTGCGTCGAGCGCGGCATCGAGCCCGCCGGGTGTGCTGACACCGAGGTGGACTCCCCCGACATCGGTCTTGTGCAGCACCGTGGCGTCGAGGATCTTCACTGCGATCGGCTTCGTGAGCTCGGTCAGCGCACGGTGTGCCGCCTCCCGGTCACGGCAGACCCGGCGTTGCGGAGTGGCGATACCGAGATCGTCGAGCAGATCCTTCGCGGCCGCCTCGTCGAGACCATCGGTGACAGCCCCAGCTGTAGTCGCGGGGATGGCAACCGGTGCGTCGGCCGCGTAGAACCGTTGACGTGCGTCACGCACAAGCGCGTCGACGCCCACGGCGAGTGACGTCGGGGACAGCAGCGTAGGGGCACCGACCGACTCCGCATTCCGCACCGGGCCCTCGACGACCCCGGCGGGGCCGCCGATCCCGAGAACGACCGGGCACGTCTCGGTCACTCGCGACTGGCGGACTGCGTCACCGAGGTCGATCGCACCGGGTTCGGCCAGGCTGTAGACCGCCACCGCATCGATCTGCGGATCGGCCGCGGTCATCGACAGGACCCGGGCAAAGGTCGGGCCGGGGCGCCCGGTGTCCACCGGATTCTCCTGGAAGGTCAACGGCGGTAAGACCTTTGACAGGTTCCGTATCGTCTCGTCGGCCAGGCGGGGGATGGCCACCTTACGGGTCTGCAGTTCGTCGAGGATCATGAGTCCCGGCCCCGCCTGCGCGGTGACCACACCGATCGCGGGGTCGGGACCCGGGGCCAGGCGGGTCTGGCTGAGCACCGTGAGCGCGTCGACGAGTTCGAAGTCGTTGTCGACGATCACCGCGCCGGCCTCGGCGAGCAGCGCGCGACTGGTTCGCCAGGAGGTGGCCAGCGAGCCGGTGTGCGACTCGGCGAAAGCAGAGACGTCGCTACGGCCCACGACGATGGCGACCACCGGTTTACGGGTACTCACCTCGCGCACCGCGGCGAGCAGTGCGCGGCCGTCGTCGACGTTCTCGATGTGCAGGGCGATCGCCGAGATGGTCGGATCGTCGCCCGCATACCGCAGGACGTCGACGATCGAGACGTCGACGCTGTTGCCGAGTCCGACACCCAGGCCGATGCCGACGCCCCGCTCGGACAGCAGGAACGAGAGCGCATGGTTCATTCCGCCACTCGCGGCGACCACGGCCACGCTACCCGGGCGGATTTCGGGGACGGTGGGAACGAAACTCGCGATCACACCGTCGGGGCGGAAGAAGCCGGAGGTGTTCGGCCCCAGCACCCGAATGCCCGTCCGGGCAGAGATCTCGGCGAGCTGAGCCTGCAGCGCGGCACCGGGCTCCCCAGTCTCGGCGAATCCGCCGGAGCAGATCAGCGCCGACCCGGCACCCAGGCCTGCGGCCTCGGTCAGGGCAGCGGGTGTCGCCTCGGCGGGAATGCAGAGGACCGCCAGGTCGATGGGTGCGCCGTGGACGTCGACGGCCGCGCCCAGCGTCGGATGGAAGGGTGCTCCGTCCTCACGGGGATTGATGCCATACACCGAGGGCGTCGTACCGGAGACCGCGGTGAGCATCGCGGATCCGAGCTTGCCGGGGTTGGCCGACGCGCCGACCACCGCAACCGATGACGGCCGGAAGAGCCGATCGAGCGGGACCGTCGGGGGTGTCGGCGCGTGCCTGCTGGTCAGTGCGGTCATCGGTGTGCCTCCGCGAGTGCGCCGGACGGCGCCCCGGTCATGACCTGCGGCTCGTACGCCACCGCATCGGCGCGACCGGACAAGACCATCGTTGCCGCATTGTCGCGCTCGTCGACGGCTCGCCGGGCACGTACGGCCGACGGCGGGTCGACCACGATGACGGGAATCGCATGGCCGAAACGGATGTGTTCGGCAGCCAGGGCGCGCGACAGCGGTGTCCCCCCTCGGATGACGATTCCGGCCGGGCCCTCGGAGCACAGTGCATCGAGATGCGCTTGGGTTTCGGCGCTCAGCGACGTCGTCGCCAGGTCGGGGGCCGTGAACACGACAACCGCGCCGGGAGCGGTCCGCTCCGACGTGGCCACAGACGAACTGCCGTCGCCGATCTGCAGGGTTCCGCCCGATCCGGCATCGCGGAGGGACAGGAGTCGTGTGGAGAAGGTGACGCCACCGACGGTCAGTGGCGTGTCCAGGGGCCCAGCGCCGTAGGTCTCGAGCCAGCCCCGTTCTGCCGAGGCCACGTATTCGGGATCGCGCCGGGAGATCTTCTGTTCGGAGATCGCCCGGCTGAAGAAGTGAAATCCGAATTGCCACGGCGCGAAGGCCCGGTAGTACTCGCCGAAGTGATCCCACCACGACAGGCTCGGCAGTGAGGAGTCCTGGATGTGGGCCACCTGCGGGTGACGAACGGTCTCGAAGTCGGACAGCGCGCCCGCGATGTCGCCGGGCTGGGCCGACAGTGCGTCGGCCAGTGCCGCGGCATCTTCCATCGCCATCTTGGTCCCCGATCCCACCGAGAAGTGGGCCGTGTGAACGGCGTCGCCGATCATGACGAGGGGTACGCCGGACTCCGTCGTGGTGTGCCACCGGCGGGTGCGGCGGGTGCGGAAGTTCGCCCATCGGGAATTGTTGGCCACCAACTGATGGCCATCGGTCTCGTCGGCGAAGAGGTTCTCCAGATAGCGCTGAGTGACCTCATCCGACGGACCGGGCGGGGTGGACATGTCGAATCCGTCGAGTCCCGCCGCACGCCAGGCCTCCTCGTCGGTCTCGACGATGAAGGTGCTCAGCCCCGAACCGATCGGATAACCGTGGACGGCGAAGTTGCCGTGTTCGGATTGCTTGTGCAGGAACGTCAGCCCGTCGAACTGATAGGTCGTACCGAACCAGATGAACTTGACCGCCGCCTGGTCGACGGTGTGTCCGAGACCTGCCGAATAGCGTTCTCGGGTCACTGAGTTGGCGCCGTCGGCGGCGATGATGAGGTCGTACTCGCCGCCGGCCGCCAGATCGTCGACATCGACCGGTGTGGCGAAGAGCAAACGGGCACCCAACTGTTCGGCTCGCTTTCGCAGGGCGTCGAGCAGTACCCGGCGGTGGATCGCCGCCATCCCGTTGCCGCCGGCCGACACCGTCTCACCATGGGCGCGGACCTCGATGCGGTCCCAGTGGGTGCCGTTGGTGCGCAGTGCATCTCGGAGAACCGGGTCGACCGTGTCGATGTTGTCCAGGGTGGCGTCGGAGAACACCACGCCGAAGCCGAAGATGTCGGTGGCCTTGTTGCGTTCGAAGACGTCGATGCGTGCACCCGGAATCCGGTGCGCGATCGCGATCGCGGCAAACAAACCACCGGGGCCGCCGCCGATGCACGCGACACGTAACGGAGAAGAAGATGACATGAAAAGAAGCCCTTCGACGAGGAGCGGGTCGAACTCGCGGGGTACGTCCTACACACCGAGTATGTAACACCCATAGCGGAAAAGTCAATCACGATGTTACATATCGCGGTCGTCGAGCCCGACGCCGATCGTCGACACCACCAGATCCTCGGCGGGTTCCCGTAGAAGTTCGTGCGCTTCGACGAAGACCTCGTGCGCCAGCCGCCCGCGCCAGCCCGGCGGCAGGAGTTCCTCGGGTAGATCTGGGTCACGGAACGGGTATCGCCGATAGTCCTGGATGAGCCGCATGCGCTCGATCAGTGCGTCCCGGCCCGCCATGCCGCGTCGATAGCGCGCCATCCGGGGCTGATACGTATCGATGAAACCCTGGTAGTCGACTCCCAGGTCGGTCAGGTCCCAACACCGTTCGGCGATGATGCGGTCCACCGTCAGGCCTGCGGTGGAAGATTGCAGGAACTGCACACACAGCTGGTCGCCACCGCCGAGCATCTCGCTGAGCTGCTTGCGATTGTCGTGGGGCGAAAACCACACCGCGCCTGCGTAGTTACCGAACCCGAACCAGGTCAGCGCGGTTTCGATGCGCTTGCGCTGATCCCGGTCGATGCCGTCCCCGTCGAGAAGCGCCTGCGTCCAGACCCGGTTCCAGTCGTCGAATGCCCGATCGAAGATGCGACGCCGGCCATCGTCGAGGAGATGCCAACTCTTCTCGTTGAGTCGGTAGGTCACCTCGCGCCCCGATTTGTCCGAATCGAACCACCCGTCCTTGCGCAAACGTGTCATCACCACGCGGACGGTGGCGGGCTCGACATCGAACAGACCCATCAGTTCGGTGAGCGGCCCCAGGCGGACCGCTCCGCCGGCGTACCGGAAGTATTCTCCATACAAGTCGAAAACAATGGCGCGTGGACGCATCGCGCTCTCCTTCGTGTATCGACCGTGTCACCGGAGGTACGGACTTACGGGCGTGAGACCCCGAGTCGGCGTGTGTCCCGATCGGCCCGCTGGAAGACAATCTATCGCGATTTCGCCAAACCTGTAACAAAGACCTGAAAATTCCGGTATCGATGTTACATAGTGGTGATCGTCACACATGGCTTTGCACACGAGGCCGGCTGGCCGGGCCGCGCAAGGTCCGTCACCGAGATGATCCGGGCATGCTGTGTCGGGATCACCGGCCGATCCCCGCCCGTCACCGAGAATTCGCACAACAACACGGAGTATCAATGTCTGATCAAGTAGATGCGCTGTCGCACACCGAGACCCTCGCAACAGAATCAGCCGACGGTACGACGATCGGGTACCACCGGCTGGGCGAGGGGTCGCCGATCGTCATTGTTCATGGGAGCATCTCGGGCGCCGATTCGTGGCTGCCGGTGGCCCAGGAACTCGCCGCACATCACACCGTGTACGTTCTCGACCGGCGCGGTCGGGGGCTGAGTGGTGACGCCGAGGACTACGACCTCGGCACCGAAACCGATGACATCAACGCCGTCATCGATGTGGCAACCCGGGAAACCGGCGAACCTCCCGCCCTGTTGGGCCACTCCTATGGAGCCATCTGCGTGCTGGAGACGATCCGCCGGGGTGGTGCGGTCACGTCCATGGTGCTCTACGAACCGCCACTCGCGGTCGATGGCCCCGTGGCCGGCGAGCACCTCGCCGAGTATCGGGCAGCGGGTGCCGAGGGCGATTGGGATGGTGCGATGCAGGTTGCGTGCGAACACTTCCTCCGCATCTCGCCCGAGGAAACCGCCGGGCTGCGCTCGACCCCGCTGTGGGCCGACTTCGTCGCGCTTGCTCCGACGTGGTCCCGTGAGCTGGCCGAGATCGATGCGAGTGCAGCGGTGAATGCCGAGTATGGTGCGTTGACCGTGCGAACCGTGCTGCTCGTCGGCGGCGAGAGCCCGAGCCATCTCGTGGGTGCGTCGGAGTACCTCGCCTCCCGGCTGCCGGACGCGACCAAAGTGGACTTCCCCGGGCAGGGTCACTTCGCCAATCTGATGGCACCGGCTGCGGTCGCCACCGCCATCCACGAGTTCCTGGAACCGGTGGCCTGACACGCGGGCGGCGGGTCACTGCGTGCCCGCCGCCCGGTCAACACCTCGGCCCGAGCAAGCGCCCAACTGGCCGCAGAACGAGTCCCCGCGGAGGCGACGCGCATGCGGATGCTCGTCGACGAACTGCTCCTGCCGGCACGGATGGATGCGGGTCAAACCGCTCGATGAGGTGCCGGTCGATGTGTCCGCGATCGTCGAAGATATCTGTACCGACGCCGCGATCGTCCACTGGATCATCGGATCACGGTGACCACACCCGAGCACGTCGTGGTCATCGGAAATGAGCTGCGGCTACGTCAGACGTTCCGGAACCTGGTCGGCAATGCCGTATGGCACACCTCGCCCGGAACGCATGTCGAGGTCGAGGTGACCGACGGCAACCGGTGATCATCCAGGTGATCGACGATGGACCGGGATTGAGCGACGACCAGCGCGCGCATCGCGCGAAATCGATGGAGGTTTGCCGCGGTTGCCCGCGGCGCCCCACGGCATGGCTATCGAATCCTCACCCGGGGCGAGGCGAGAGGTCGGCATCGTCCGGCGTTATCCCATTGACAGCTGTCAGGGCCGCGCTTCGAAAATCAGGTTGAACGGAGTCTCTGTCGCGCGCCGGAAGGTGGTGAAACCACCGTCGTCGACCATCACTTTCCTCAACGCCTGCTCCCCAGCCTGCGCGCCCAGCGCCGGCCCACCCCGCGCCAATGACACGGGAACACAGATCATCGTTGATGCCGCGTACCAGAGTCGGCCCACCGGATTCAGATTTTCGGTGGTCTGGTCACCCGCGAACGGTTCGACGAGCATGCAGCGGCCATCGGGTTTCAGTGCAGCTCTTGCATGTCGAGCTGCACCGGATGGATCCGCCATATCGTGCAAGCAGTCGAAAAACGCGATGAGGTCATAATCGCCGCCGCCGTAGGACGTAGCCTCGGCAACCTCGAAACTCGCATTGCTGACACCTGCTTTCGCCGCCCGCTCGCGCGCAGTTTCGATCGACGGGCCGTGATAATCGATGCCGACGAACTGAGAGTGCGGGAATGCCTGTGCCATGAGGACGGTGCTGGCACCGTGTCCACAGCCGACGTCGGCCACACGACCGCCGACGGTGAGCTTGTCGATCACACCGTCGAGTGCGGGAGCCACGAAGAAACCAGGTTCGCGTTGTACCCGCCCCTGAAGAATCGCTCGGTGCCGTCGAACAGGCAATTGTGGTGCTCGCCCCATTCCATCCCCTCACCGGCCGGAAATTCTCCACCGCACGCTGATATACGTGGAAGAGATCTTGGACGACCTCGTAGGCACCGGGCAGATCGACAGGACCGTTCGGGTCGGCGAGGCAGAGCGTCTGTTCCTCGTTCATGTAGTACTCGTCATTGGACTTGTCGTATTCGATGTAGCCACCGGCAGCCTGATTCGCCAGCCACTCGCGGATGTAACGTTCGTTCGTTCCGGTCTTGGTCGCCAAATCCTGGGCTGACCAGCGGTTCCCGGCTAGTGTCTTGTACAGGCCGAGCTCATCGCCGATCAACATCAGCACCGCACTCGCCGACGTGCCGAGATCGCCGACCGCCTTGCCAATGAATGCATTGAGTCTGTCTTCAGTCACGGTCATTGCCAGCTCCTTTGCTTATCGCGACATCCATAGCAAAACCTGCGGGTCAGCCTGTGTTGATTGAACTTTGGCGTGATCCGTGCTTACCAATTCTGTTTCGTCTGGACACTCAGGCACATATCAATTCCGTTGCTGTCACCTGAGTGCTGGGTTCTCGGGGACTCAAAGGGACTTGAAAAAGGGACATTTCGAACATTATGCCTCCGGCACAACGGAACTCGACGACCTAATCCGGCGGCGGTGCTGCGACTCCGTGACGGACTTCCCGCCCCGCAACGCCGCATCTCGCGGCTTTCCGGCGGAGATGAGTTGTGTTGGGCACGGGGTCGTCATTTCGCCACGACGACCGGCACATGCGTCGCCCGTGTCACCGGCCGCCCCGCCGCCCGATCAGTACCTTCGGCCCGAGCAGATGGGCGATCTCGAGAGCCGTCATCACCGCCAATCGGCGGTCGCCCAGCGGGTGACCCAGCAACTCGGTTGCCTTGCCGACACGCTGCAGGACCGTGTTGCGGTGAGTGTGGAGCCGCTGCGCCGCCAGCGACGCGTTGTCCGCCTCCGAGAGGAACACCCGCAGGGTGGCACGCAGCCGCTCGCCACGTTCATCGTCGGCGGCGAGGGCCCCGAGAGTGTCGGCGACGAATCGTGCGGCTTCCTGTTCGTCCCGGGCGATGGGCACGATCGGCGCGACGTCGGCGAAGGAGACGAGCCGCTCACCGCCTGTGTTGTCACCGATGATCCGTTCGACGACGAGCGCATCGGCATGGGATGCGCGGAATCCGGCGAGTCCGGTGAGGGTGGGGCCGACCGCGACACGCATGGTGGCGGGCGCTCGCCGCATCGCGCGCGCGAGCGCAGCCATCGACGGTTGTCCCTCGCTCGCGATCCACGCCCACATCGTCCGCACTCCGGCGACGATGGTCAGTGGCGGACGTGCACCGGTGGCCTGCGCCATCGAGGTGGCGATGGACTCCAGTGCGCCGTCGTCGCCGGCCGAACCGTCGAGCCACATCACCAGCGCCGTGTGCCGGCGCGACAGCTCATAGCCCAGGCGACCACTCGCCACCCGTTCGTCGATCGGTGCGCCGTCGAGGATCAGCCGCACCGTCTCCGTCCGCCGCGCGAGCGCGCCGCCGAGCATCTCCTCGCGGAGTCGTTGCGCCTCGGCAACCAGCGCGATCAGGACCACGTCGATGTAGCTGAACATCACCTCGGCGAATCGGCCGATGACCGCGACCAGCTCGGGTCCTGGTGGCGCGACAGTGGGTGCGAGTTCCATGAATCGCTGCCACACGACCGTCTGACCGCGCCGGTACGCCTCGAACACCACGTCCATTTCGAGTCCCCGTCGCACCACGGTGCGAACGACATCGAAGGCCTCCGGCGGTGGTTCTGCGGGCCCCACGCCGAGCGGGTCGTCGCGCACGTGCTTCAGCACGACTTCGACGTTGGCGCGGTTGCTCGCCGACATCTCCTCGGCGATCGCGCGATCGGCGACGAGGGGCGGGACGATCTGGGCCTCGGCATCGTTCATGGCGTCGACGAGGTCATCGAGTTCGCCCAGCATTCGCGCGGTGAGATCGGCGATCAGCTGGGTCTCTGCTTCGCTCACAGGGCCAATCGTATGTGCATGTCGACATGCCGCGAACAATATTGTGGAGGAAATGCCATCGTCTGCGCCCCAAGCGCCCGAATATCGTGAGTGCCATCACGATCAATCGATCGCGTCGATATGCATCACAAAGGAGTTGCGGCATGGCCCCCAACACACGCACAACCGACACCGACTTCGACGTCGTCATCATCGGCGCCGGCATCTCGGGGATCGGTGCCGCCTACCACCTCAAGACCCGGCGCCCGTCGACCTCGTTCGCGATCCTCGAGGGTCGCTCAGGCCTCGGTGGGACCTGGGACCTGTTCAAGTACCCGGGCATCCGGTCCGACTCGGACATGCCCTCGTTCGGCTTCGGCTTCAAACCGTGGACCCATCGGCAGTCGATCGCCGACGCGCACGTCATTCTCGACTACCTGGACGAGGCCGTCGACGAAAACGGCATCCGCACCCACATCCGCTACAACACGAAGGTCGACGGCGCCGACTTCGACACGCGGACCGGCCGCTGGACGATCCGCACCACCGATGCCGAAACCGGCGAATCCTCCACCTACACAGCCCGATTCGTCTACTCCGGTACCGGCTACTACAATTACGCGGCCGGATACACGCCCGAGTTTCGGGGACGCGACAGGTTCACCGGCCGGATCGTCCACCCCCAACAGTGGCCCGATGACCTCGACTACACCGGCAAGAAGGTCGTGGTCATCGGTAGCGGTGCCACCGCCGTCACGCTGATTCCCGCGATGGCCGACAACGCCGCCCATGTGACGATGCTGCAGCGATCGCCGAGTTACGTGCTGTCGCTCCCCGGCGAGGACGCGATCGCGAACTCACTCAACAAGGTGATCGGCCCGGATCGGGCCTACCGGATCATTCGGCGCAAGAACGTCGCCCTCAACCGCGGCATCTTCAAGGCGAGCAAGCGAGCACCGAGGCTCGTCCGCAAGCTGCTGATGGCCGACGTCAAGCGACGGCTGCCGAAGGGCTACGACGTCGACACCCACTTCAATCCGAGCTACGACCCGTGGGATCAGCGTCTGTGCATGGTTCCCAACGGGGATATGTTCACCGCGATCTCGTCGGGCAGGGCATCCGTGGTGACCGACCACATCGACACCTTCACCGAGACCGGCATCGCCTTGACGTCAGGCCAGCACCTCGACGCCGACATCATCGTCACCGCGACCGGGCTGGACCTGTTGCCCCTCGGCGGTATCGACCTGAGCGTCGACGGCGAATCGGTCGACATCGCCGACACCGTCGTCTACAAGGCCATGATGCTCAGCGGGGTGCCCAACTTCGTCTTCGCCATGGGGTACACCAACATCGCCTGGACGCTGAAGGTCGACCTCGTCTGCGCCCATATGGTCAGGCTTCTCGACCACATGGATGAGAATGGTCAGACGATCGTCACGCCGGTCCTGAGCGACTCGGCAATGGAACGCACTCCCCTGCTCGACCTCAGCTCCGGCTACGTCCAACGCGGCATCGACGCTTTCCCGAAGGCGGGAACGACAGGACCGTGGACGGTCAAGATGGCCTACGAGGACGACGTCGAGCGTCTCGCACACGGTCCGGTCGAGGACCCTGCGCTGAGGTTCGAGTCGACCACGGTCGAGGCCGAGGTGCTCGTGTGATGACTGCTCCGTGCACCGACGACGTCACGTTCACCAGCCACGGTATGCGCTGCGCCGCCTGGCATGTGCGTGCCACCTCGGATGACCTGTCACACGATGGATTGCGACCATGTGTCGTCATCGCGCACGGGTTCGGAGGCACTCGCGACACCGCATTGATGGACTTCGCCGAAGGATTCGCTGCCGCGGGAATCGACTCCTTCGTCTTCGACTACCGCACCTTCGGCGCGTCCGAGGGCACTCCCCGTCAGGTCGTGTCCTACCAGATGCAGCGCCAGGACTACCGTGCCGCCATTGATGCGGCCCGGCGGATGCGGGGCGTCGACCCCGAGCGCATCGCGGTCTGGGGTACCTCGTACTCGGGCGGTCACGTCATGGCGGTCGCGGCGGACGACCCGCGGATCGCGGCGGTGGTCTCCCTGGTGCCGGCACCCGACGGTGTGGCGGCTGTTGCGGAGATCGCCCGCTACGCAGGACCCGTCGCGCCGCTGAAACTGGTGGCGCATGGCCTGCGCGATGCGTTCTCGACGATGACCGGTTCGGCGCCGCACCGCATCCCACTCGCTGCGAAACCCGGTTCGGTGGCGATCATCGCCACCCCCGGTGCCCTGGAATCCTACGAGGCTATCGGCGGACCGACATGGCGCAACGACGTGTGCGCCCGGACGTCGCTCGAGGTCGCATTCAACCGGCCGACCACCCAGGCGTCGAAGATCCGGTGCCCCATGCTCGTTCAGATCGGCAGCCAGGATCAGGTGGCTTCGCCCGGTGCGGCACGGAAGGCGGCGCGGCGTGCAGGTGGCCCGACGACCGTACTGGAGTACCCGGTCGACCACTTCGACGTGTACGCCGGCGCATGGCAGGCAAAGGTGCTCGCCGACGAGGTGGATTTCCTGGTACGGGTTCTGGCCTGAGTCGGATAGGCGACACATCCCGCGCCGCCGCGTCGTCGACCGGCGGAGATGCCTGGACCGCCGAGATGAGTGCGGCGTGGACCGAGGTCCTGACGGCGGTCTCGTCACTCATGATGGCCGGCTATCCCGAAGAAGAGGTCGATTCCGGCGCAGCGTGACGATGCCGGACCCGGTCAGTCACTCTTGGTGTGGGTGACGTCGACGGCCACGCGCACGTCGTCGGCGACCTTGAGCGCGCCCATCATCTGCGAATAGGGCTTGATCCCGAAATCGCTCTGGGTGATGCCGGTGTCCGTCGTGATCGCCCACCGATCGCCGCGGTCGTCGACGGTCAGATCGAGTCCATGCGATCTACTCTGCCCGTGGATCGTGAGTGTGCCGTCGACGTGGTAACCGTCGACCGACTTCTCGATCGAGCTCGCTTCGAAGGTGATATCGCTGAACCGGTCGGCGCGCAGCGTCTTCAATGCGTTGGCGCGCGCCACCGATTTCTCGACGCCGGTGAACGGGGTCAGTCCCCCTTCGCCGGATCGCACCTGCAGCGAATCGACCGGAATCGTCGCCTTCAGTCCCGTGGGCTCGCCGTCACGCCAGGTCACCGACGCCGACCATCGCTGCATCTCGATCGTGAGTCGATGTCCGGTGCGCGCCGCACGGCCGGTCACGCCCGTGTGGACGATGACCGAACCGTCGGCCGCGGTGAGTTCCCAGATGGCGTCCTTCACGTTCGGCATTCTAGTGAGCGCAGTCCGCGAAATCAGTGATCTGCGCCTTGGCCGGTGACTCGCCGCGACCGGCGGTCGGCACCGGGCGTCGTCCGCGGGCGACGGCCAACAGCCAGACCGTGAGAGCCAACTCGCCCACCACCGATGGCACGGCGACGACCGGCAGGAAGATGTCGGCATAGGACGCATAGTCGGCCAGCGCGATATGCGCGATGGTGTCGACGATGTACGCGGCACCGGCGACGGTCAGCACCGCGGCGATCCACCGAGGTCCGCCCGCCGAGGTCCACAGGAGGCGTGCCAACAGGATCAGGTGCACCCCGAAGGCCGCGAGTCCGATCAGCCACGTCATGTCGAACAAACGCATCGCGAGCTGGACGTCGCCAGCCGACGCCTGCCCCGGCGCGTCCTGTTCGACGAGCACGAGGGCTCCGAATGCGAAGACCAGGCCGACTCCCAGGAACACCGTATGCACCAGGCGTGACCAGGCGGTCAGTAGCGCGAGATCCCGCCGGACCGGGCGAAACAGAACGTAGAGGGCCCACGCGATCAGGACATCGATGAGGAACACCGCCAGGAACGCCAGGATACCCATCCGGAGCAGGCCGGCCGACGTGGCGACCCCGTCCAGCGTCGCTGACGCGTCGTCGGGGTCGTACACGGCTCCGATGGCGAAGAAGTTTGCGAACACTGCCAGCACGAAGATGGCGAGGTAGCCCAAGCCGGCCCAACGGGCGGCCGAGCGCGGTGGCGTGAGAACAGCGGGTGATGAGGCGGTCATCGGATCCTCCGATCGAAATGTGGGCGGTGTCTTACGGTGTAAGTTTTGCACGACCTCAATCTAGCCTTACGTTGTAAGACCGTCAAGTCCCGCCACCGAGGTCGATTGGCCAAATGACCGAGTGGCGCGCGGACGCGGCGGCCCTGGTGCCGTCGATCGTCGTGTCTCGCGATCTCTGGAACATCGTGCGGTGATGCAGAATTCGCCTCCTCCCTCGCTTGGACGCGGAGACATCGCGGTCATCGGCCGTCAATTGCCATACACAACTTGGGTTCCCGGTCGATATGCCGCTGGTCACTTCGAGTTGCAGAGAAGTGACCTGGGAGTGACCATGAAGTTATGGCGAAGTTGAGTCCGCAGGTAAGCGCCTTGAAGGCAGCCCACTGGAAGCAACGCCTCGCCCCGCACCTCGCCGACGGCGAGGTCATTCGCGGATTCGCATCCGCCTGTCACCTCAAACCTGCCACCGAAGGTGTCGCATTCACCAACGCGCGTGTCGTCGGATTCAACACCGATTCCGCGTCGTCGGATGGCATGTGCGTTGTCTTCGCGGTACCGGCCGACGAGATCGTGGGTTTCGACCTCGCACCGGTGCGGCTCGTACCGACCATGTCGGTTCGTACGCCCAGCGGACTGGTGACCTTCGGAGCGTTCGACAAAACCGAAACCGAGTTCATCGCCTACTTTCTCGAATATCTGCAGCGGGAGGGCGTTGATCCGGCAGCCAGGGAGGGAATCATGCAGTTACGGGATTTGGAAGAGCAGAGACGACGGGCCGAGTCCCAGTGGGAAGCCGCGCAGGACGGTGTTCAGGTGTTCGGCGAGCCGATGACCGCTGCGCAGTGGACGACCATTCATGAGCACTCGGCGGCAGGCGAAACGCCGTGGCTCGTCCTCAACAGCGGGCGTGCGGGTCAACTCGTGGCCTTCGACGACCGCGTCGTCCTGCTCAAGAAGGGTCATCCAGCAGACGAGGCGGAGGGCGTTCGCGAAACGACCATCCCGTATCCAGAGATCACCGGAATCGAGTACAACTGTGGTGCGCTCAGCGGCGACATCGAGGTGCTCACACCCGACCACCCGGAATGCAGCGACCGCGACCAATGGCTGAAGCTGCATCGGGATGACAAGGTCGTGTCCTACGGGTCGACATCCATCTCGAACGCGTTGTCCTTCCCCAAGCCCTACTACCGCCAGGCGCTGCCGGAGATCGACCAATTGAGGCGGCGGATCACCGCCACGCAGGAGCGTGCGGTCTCCAGCGCCTGATCGTGGTCGTTCGACCAGGTCTGAGCTGTCCGATCATCGTCACCTCGATGCCTCGTCATCGCCACCTGCTCGTGCCGTCGAGGACCAGGTGTGCACGGTGACGTGCGGTCGCGACCAGTCGAGCGTTCGGCTCGTCGACGTCGTCGACCCACGCCTGCGCGGCCGCCGCAGACTTGCCGGCTGCGGTGTGGCGCCGCAGTAGCCGCTCACGACGGACCTCGGTCGGGGCGTCGATGTAGTAGAGACGGTCGAGTAGTCCGAACACACCCGTCCACCTCGTGTCCTCGAGGCCGAGGTAGTTGCCCTCGGTGACGATCAGTCGAGCGGTCGCCGGAAGCAGCAGGCTCGCGGCGATCGGTTCGCCCGCGGTGTGATCGAAATCGGGTGCATAGACGTCATGATCGGCTCGCGTCGCCCTCGTCAGCAGCGCGACGTAACCCTCGACATCGAAGGTGTCCGGCGCTCCCTTGCGGTCGGCTCGTCCGAGGCGGGCCAGCACGGCGTTCGACAGATGGAAGCCGTCCATCGGCAGATATCCGACGGCGTCCTCGTCGTGGGCCCGACGATGGTGCTCGACGACGGCGCGGGCGATCGTCGACTTCCCCGCGCCCGGTGGACCGGTCACACCGATGACGACTCGGTCCCGACGGGCCTCGAGCAGGTCATCGACGTCGGACAGGACGGTCGGCACGCACATGGTGCGACGATAGGCGTAGGTCGTGACGAGCGACAACGCCCCTACACTCGCGCTTCCCAGGTGATCAGAATGACGATGCCCGCCCAGCAGATCTGGCAGACCCGCCCCGAAACCCCCTCCGATATCGGTGACATCCGTCGGATCAACCTGGCCGCGTTCGACACCGCGGCCGAGGCAGACCTCGTTGACGCATTGCGCGCGGACCCCGCCTGGATCGACGGACTGTCGATCATTAGCGCCACGGCCGACGGGGTTGCCGTCGGCTATGCCCTGCTGACCCGCTGCCACCTCGACGACACTCCCGCGCTGTGCCTCGCACCGTGTTCGGTACTCCCCGAGTATCAGCGCAGGGGTGCGGGGTCGGCTGCGATCCGCGCGGTGCTGACGGCCGCGAAGGCGGCCGGTGAATCATTCGTCGTCGTCCTCGGCCATCCCGGGTATTACCCCCGCTTCGGCTTCCGCCGGGCAAGTCAGTACGGCATCCGGCTCACCATCGACGTGCCCGACGACGCTCTGATGGCGACGAGCCTGACCGATCGGCCCCTCCCCGGTGGCACCGTCCGCTACGCGGCGCCGTTCGGCATCTGATGCGCCCGCCGGGCCACAATGGGAGCTATGGAACCCACCGACGTGGCCATACTCGACGAGCTCACTCTGACCGTCGTCGTCGACAACGAGACCGACACGTTGTCGAGCGTGGACCCGGGCGTCCCGCAACTCCCGGAAACGGCGTCACTGCTCGGCCGCACCCCACCGGGGCGGGAGTTCGACGGACACCCCGGCATCTGTGTGTTCGACCGGCTGTGCGTGGCCTGCCATGGATTGTCGGTGCTCGTCACCGCCTGCCGCGGCGACGAGACACGCACGGTCTTGTTCGACGTCGGCCCTTACGGACAGGTGTGGCTCGAGAACGCCGAACGGCTCGGGCTCGACCTCTCGACGATCGAGACGATCTTCCTATCGCACTGGCACGCCGACCACAGCGCCGGACTGCCCGCCGTCATCGCGGCCGTCGCCGCCGCCCGTCAGACCGCGGGTCTTGTGCCGCCGGTCGTCGACCTCCACCCCGACCGGCCCGACCAGCGCGGCGTGCTGACGCCGTCGGGGGCGCTCGCGCTGCTCCCGCCCGAGCCCACCGTCGCGGAGATCGAGGTGGCCGGCGGGGTGGTCGAGACGCATGGCGAGGCACACGCGGTCGTCGGACTGCTGGCGGCCAGTGGTGAGATCCCTCGGCTCACCGACTACGAGACCGGCCTCGACGGGCACCACTCGATCCGCGGTGAGGTCTGTGAGCCCGACCCGTTGATCCTCGACGAGCGGTTGCTGGCCGCGCACGTCCGCGGCCGCGGTGTCACGGTCTTGTCCGCATGCTCGCACGCTGGGGTCGTCAACGCCTGTCTCCACGCGACGGACCTTGTGGGTGACCTGCCCGTCGACGTGGTGCTCGGCGGCTACCACCTGGCCGGCCGATCGATGGAGCAGCGCATCGAGGCCACCGTTGGTGACCTGCACGATCGGATCCGGCCCCGGATCGTCGCGCCCGGCCATTGCACCGGCTGGCGGGCCAAGGCGGCGCTCGCCGATGCATTCGCGCCGGGGGGATACGGTCCGAGCGTCGTCGGAACCCGCTATCGGCTCACCGCGGAGTGACGGCGCCGGTGTCCATATCTGCGCGGAGAGCGCCGCGGCCACCCATGCCCGCCCCGACACCCAGCACATCCCGATCGACGGACCGCCGCAGCTGCGGGCCCGGGCCGTCGACCTGTGATCGCCCGGGCCGTGCGGCGGTGTCGATGGTGCTACAGACCCAGCCGACGGCGGCCCTTCGCCGCACCGGCCCGCATGAGCGCCAGGGCAGTCTTCACCTTCGCCGGCACATACGGGTACCAGATCAGTTCTTTGCTCTGAACAGGGATGCGTGGAGTGGTGATGGCTTGCTGGCGGCAGTACTTGAGGATTCCGTTCGGCCCGCCCCAGCGAGCACCGATGCCCGATTCCTTCCAGCCGCCCATCGGCAGCGCGAAGTTGAAGGTATTGGAGAAGGCGTCGTTGATGTTCACCGCCCCGGCCTCGAGTTGGCGCGCGATCCGTTGCCCACGTTGCTTGTCACGGGTCCATACCGAAGCGGACAGTCCGTAGCGTGAGTCATTCGCCAGCGCAATGGCTTCCTGCTCGTCGCGCACCTTGACGACCGGGAGGGTCGGTCCGAAGGTCTCCTCCTGAATGCACGACATGGATTGCTCGACATCGGCCAGGACGGTCGGGGCGAAGAAGGTGCCGACGCCCGTCGGAGCGCCACCGGTCACGATCCGGGCGCCACCGGCGACGGCCTCCTCCACGTGGCGCTGCACGATGTCGCGTTGTGTCACGGTCGCGAGCGCGCCGACGTCGTAGCGGTAGCTGCGGTCATCCTGACCCATGCGTAACTCGTCGACGTTCTTGGTGAGCTTCGTCAGGAACTCGTCGTACACCGACTCTTCGACATAGACCCGCTCGATGGAGATGCACACCTGACCGGCGTTGAAGAACCCTCCCCAGGCGATGCCGTTGGCTGCACGGTCGAGGTCGGCGTCGGCGAGCACGATGGCCGGGTCCTTGCCGCCCAGTTCGAGGCTGTAAGGAACCAGTCGTGCGGCGCACTGCTGCGCGATGATCCGCCCGGTCGGGGTGGACCCGGTGAACTGGACGTAGTCGACCGTGTCGACCAGCGCGGCGCCGGTCGCGCCGTAACCGGTGCTGATCTCCAGGACCGGCGGCGCGCCGATCTCCTTCCATCCGCGGACGAACTCGACGGCGGACAGCGGCGTCACCTCGGACGGTTTGAGCAGCACCGACGCTCCGGCGGCAAGGGCGGGGATGGCGTCGAACACGCCGTTCAGGAAGGGGAAATTCCACGGTGTGATGACGCCGACCACGGGATACGGCCGGTAGGTGATCTCCAGGTTCTTGGCCAGGCCGAGGGGTCCGTGCGGGTGCGGGTGCTTGTCGGCCAGGAATTTGGCGGCATTCTTCGACCAGTAGTTGAGCAGGTCCGCGGACACCACCGGCTCGAAGCTGGCGTCCACGCGCGACTTACCGGTCTCCGACTGCAGCACATCGGTGATGTGCTGGGAATTGTCGAGGACCCACTCCTGCAGTCGGAGGAACCAACGCCTCCGCTCCTTGGGGCCCAGGGCCTCCCACGCCGGTTGTGCCTCTCGGAGAGCCTTGACCTTCGCCACGACCGTCTCCTGCGAGTCGTTCGGAACCTGTCCGACCACGCCTCCGTCAGCAGGATTGCGGACCTCGATGGTCTCGGCGACATCGGGTGCAGTGGTCGTCATCTCGTACTTCTCCTCGTGGTCGACGACATTTGGTCAGATATATCTGACACTAACGGTCCACCCGCCCGTGGGGAATGTGCCACTGCCCAATCAAGCGGGATATCCGTTGGGCAGGCGCAGACTGCCCGGACATTGGGGAGGTCCGCGTCATCACCGCCGGACGATTGCCACACCGACCGCGACGGCGACGAGTTGGACGACCGCGACGGTCACCATCAGAGCCGGAATGGACACGTCGTAGAGCCAGCCGGTGAGGACGCCGCCGAGCGCGGTGGCTGCGCCGAGGCCGGCGGCGAAGATGCCGTACGCGGTGGCTCGTCGGGGTGGGGTGACGAGATCTGCGACGACGGCGCGCAGCGTGGACTCCTGGATCCCGACCGCAGCGCCCCACAGCAGAGTGCCTGCGATCACCAGAAGAGTCGCGTCGGTGAATGCCAACACCGGCGTCAGCGCCGCGAGCAAAGGCAGCGCGGCGAGCGTTCTGGCTCCGTACCGGTCGTACGCCCACCCGGTCGCCAGGGCGGCCACCGCGTCGGCGGCCATGGCGGCGGTGTAGATGAGCGGCACTGCGGGCGTGGGCACGATGTTCTGCTCGACCATGTGAAACGACAGCAGGCCGAAGGTGGTGAAGCCGATCATCGTGGTCGCGGTGAACCCGAGGTAGATCCAGAACCGGCGCGGCAGGGAGGGGTGCCACCCCGGGATCGTTCGGCGGGTGGGATGGGTCGGTCCGGGCTCGTCGGGCGCGGCCGGTTCGTACAGTGCGGGCTCGGGAACCCGGAGGCGAAGCCACACCAGCAGGGCGAGCGTCGCGACACCGGGAAGGGCCAGGATCCCCAGGGTTGGGCCGTAGTCGTCGCCGGTGAGTGCCAGCATCACGGCGACGACCAGCGGTCCGAGGACCGCGCCGATCTGGTCCAGCGCTTCGTGGACTGCGAAACCCCGGCCCCGGCCGGTGACATGGGTGGCGTGCGAGAGCAGGGTGTCCTTGGCCGGGCTGCGCACGGCTTTGCCGATGCGCTCGGTGATGACGAGGCCGCCGGCCACCCAGAGGGTGCCGGCGATGCCCAGCAACGGAACGGAGATGACCGTGATGGCGTAGCCGGCCAGGGTCCAGGCCCAGAATCTGCGGGTACGGTCGGCCAAGGGTCCCGACACCAGTCGCAGACCCAGTGCGGCGGCCTCCCCCACACCGGTGACGACACCGACCACCAGGCCCGTCGCCCCCAGCGACGCGAGCAGTGGCCCGGTGATGGACCGGGCGCCCTCGTACACGACGTCGGCCAGCAGACTGACCACACCGAAGACGGCAACGAATCGCCAGGCACTGAGCGGTACTCGGGGCGCGGATGTCACCCCCGCAATGCTACGAGGCGGATCTGCGGAGGCCACCTGCTGAAAGTGGTCCCGCGATGACCGTCCGAGGGGAATTCCTCCCGGGGAGCTACCACAGGACCACTGTCAGTAGCCGTGTCCTGAGCCGGTCGACGACAACGCACCGATCTCGTTCAGATACCCGACGATGGCGGGCACCGTCCTCTTGCGTGCCGATCCACCGACCAGCAGCCCGACATGTCCAGCCCTCAGGACGCGCTCCGCACCCGTCCCGTCGCCCACCAGTCCGGTCAACGGGGCCACAGAGGTCGGTGGCGTCACGTGGTCGGTGGTGCCGTAGATGTTGAGGAATGGTGCCGTGATGGAGTCCAACGACCGCACCGTGCCGCCCATCATCACCTTGCCGGAGACGAGGCTGTTGTCGCGGTTGAGCACGCGGATCATCTCGACGAAGACCGCACCCGGGAACGGGACATGGTCGTGCGCCCAGTGGGTGAGGGCCCAGATCGCCTGTGTCGCCTGACGGTCATGAAGCCTGTCGATCAGGGTGACATATCCGGTGAGGTCACCGAGCGGGCGCAGCATCTGGAATGCGCGCAGCATCGCCGCCGGCGGCACGTTACCGGTTTCGTCCAGGATGTCCTCGGGCTCGATACGTCCCTGCTGGGTCAGCCAGGACAACGGGCCCATCTCGGCCCAATTGGTCGGAGCCGCGAGCGTGATGAGGGCGCGGGGTTGCCGTGGCGGTTTGGAGGCCGCCCACAACAACGCGATGAGTCCACCGAAACAGTGCCCGACGACCACCGGATCCTGTCCGGACAGCTCGACGACCCGGTCGAAGGCCTGCTGCATGTAATCGTCGACGTAGCGACTCATCGTGGCCGACGCATCCCGCGCGTCCGGGGTGCCCCAGTCGAGCAGGTACACGTCATAACCCTCCGCCAGGAGGTGCTCCACGACGCTGTCGCCCGGACGCAGATCCCAGATGTAGCTGCGGTTGACCAGGCTTGGTACCAGCAGGAGCGGTGATCCGTTGTCCACTCCGGCCCGATACCGTTTCATCGATGCGCGCCCATCCGACCAGACGACCGTGCTCGACGTGCACCCGACTCCCGGACGGTCCAACCCGGCGAGCAGTCGGAGCCCGTTCACCGCACGCAGACGTGTTCGATCGACCCGGCCGCCGACGGCCTCGGGAGTGTTCACACCGGCGATTTTCATGACCGCACCTCCGCTGCCGTCGCGATCACCGAGTCGTGCTGCGCCTGCCTCGGCATGTGCCCCGACTGCTCGATCGCTCGGGTCAATCTGGCGATCTGTCGGCCGGTGGGTAGACCGAGGGACCCGGCGATCGCTGTCTGGCCTTGTCGGATTGCGCCTTTGGCGAGGCGCTGGATCGAGGTCCATGCGGTCAGCGCGTCGAGGAACGCGTCGGTGCGCACGATGTCCTCGAGGGGTGGTGACACCCGGCGCTCGAGTGTGAAGTAGACCTGTGTGGGGTCCACGATCCATCCGAGGGTGAGCTTCATCGGAAGTCCTTTCTGGGGAGATCGATTTCGGTCCACCGGATCGATCGGTGGGTGGTGGATGGCTTGGCCGTCAGTCGTTGGTGACGGCCGTGGCGTCGGTGGTGTGACCGGTGCTGGTCTCGTCGAGCGCGAGCCGATGCTTCTTCGACTGCGTCGACCGCGTCAGTGCGCGGACGGGCGAAATCCGCGGACCGCGCCAGCGCTCTGCCGCGAGTGTGGACAGGATCCGCGCGGTATTCGCCATCGGGGTGCGGAGCCAACTCTCGTCCAGTCGCCGTTCTGTCTCCGCAGCAAGGGAATACCACCGGATCGGGTGATCGGGAACTGTTGGTACTCCACCTGGCACGGGAGAAACGCCCGCCACCGTCTCAGCGATGCTCTTCAGTGCCGAGTGGCCCGACGGGAAGATCCCGTCCATGTCGACGAAGCCGTGCATCTGACGCGGAAACTCCTCACACAGAACCTGATTCCCGGCCGCTTCGAGAGCCCGGGCGTATGCGCGCCCATCCGGACAGAACGGATCTGCACCGCCGAGGACGATATGTGCGGGCGGCAACCCTGCGTGCGAGTCGGCGAACAACGGCGAGATCGTCGGATCGGTCCGTTCGATACCCGTCAGCGAATGGAGGCCGAACCACTCGATTGCGGCACCGTCGAAGAATCCGGAGGCAGCCGTGTGATCCATGTGCGCGAGCGTGAGGTCGGTCGCCGGATAGATCAGGATTTGTCCCGCGATGCCGGCACCCGCATGGTCTCGGAAGTGGCAGCACGCCGCAGCGGCCATGTTTCCGCCGGCCGAGTCGCCCGCCACGATCAATCGCCGTCGGTCCGCCCCGAGCTGGGCCGCATGTCGGTATGCCCAGGCGATGGCCGTGCGCGCGTCCTCGTGGGATTGCGTGATGGGTACTTCGGGTGAGCGCCGGTAGTCGACCGACACGACGACCGCAGAAGAATAGTTGGCCAGCTTGCGGCACGTGGCGTCGGCCGTGAACAGATCGCCGATCACAAACCCTCCGCCGTGCATCCACACGACGATCGGGGCACCGATACGACGGCGGCGCGGCCAATACACCCGCACGGGTACCTCATGGCCCTCGGGGCTCGACGCGATCGTGGATCGCGACCATCCTCCGATGGTTCTCCGAGTCGTGGTGGCAACGAGTATCTGATAGTCGATGCGCGCCTGCTCCGGCGTCCGGGTGACGATGTTCGGCCATCCGACGAGGTCAAGCCACGCCGCCAGCGTGCGCCCTCGAGGGTCCATCCCGCTGCGACCTTTGGTGGTGTGCTGCATCACGACGGCCACGATACTGACCGCACGTACGGTTAGGCAAGCGGATGTGATCCAATGCGCCCCGCCCTCGGCTGGTGCGGGTGTCAACAGCCCAGGGTTGGACTACCCCAGATGAACGCGCGAACAGGACCACCGAGGCGGAGGCATTCGTACGAACCTTGCGTACTGACCGCTCGTACGGTTAGCGTCACTGCGGGCGCCGAGAAGCCGTCGGTCATCTCCGCGCCGCATCCACGATTCGGTTCCGAGCAGGAGAACGTGACATGACCATCGCCAACGACGCCAACGCCGATGCCGATACCGTGGTGCCCATCGGGAACCACATCGATCGTTGGGTGCAGAGCAAACCCGATGAACACGCGGTCAGCTATGGGACAACGGACTACACCTGGGCCCAGTTCCGCACACGTATCCGCGCGAACGCCGCCGCGCAGGTGGCCGACGGCATCCGGACCGGTGATCGAATCGCATTCTTGGACAAGAACAATCTCGCGTGTCTGGAGACGACGTTGGCGGCATCGCTGACGGGTGCGGCCAACGCCGTCATCAACTTTCGACTCTCGCCCGACGAGGTCGCCTACATCGTCAACGATGCGCGGGCGAGGATCGTGATCGTCGGGTCGGAGTTCGCCGATCTGATCGCCGGCCTGCGCGACGAGTTGCCGACCGTGGAACGGGTGATCGTGACCGGCGGTGTCGACGACGACTACGAGAAGTGGATTGCCGGGGCGAGCGACGCCGATTTCGAGCCCGTCCGCTTCGACCCAGACGCCAGTTTTCTGCAGCTCTACACCTCGGGAACGACCGGGCACCCGAAGGGTGCGATGCTGACTCATCGGAGTCTCGGTGCGCACAACGCCGCGGCGGCCGTGGGCTTCGGCTTCACGCCCTCGTCGGTGAACATGGTTGCCATGCCGCTATTTCACGTGGGCGGCTCATCGTGGTCGCTTGCGGGGATCTCGGTCGGCGCACAGACCATTGTGGTCCGCGATGTCGACCCGAGCGCGGTGCTCGATGAGATCGTCGAACGCAAGGTCACACATGCGTTTTTCGTGCCGGCCGTCTTTGGCTTCTTCCTCGAGGAGCCCCGGGTCGCCGACCGCGACTACTCGGCCGTGCGCTGCCTCGGCTACGGCGGATCGCCGATGCCATTGCCGACGATGCGGGCGTGTCTGGAAACGTGGCCCGACGCCGACTTCTATCAGGTGTACGGCATGACGGAGATGTCCGGCGTCTTCAGCGTGCTCGGTCCCGAGGACCACCGCGACCTCGCGCACCCTGAACGGCTGGTGTCGGCCGGACGCCCGTTGCCCGGGGTGACCGTCACTGTCGTCGATCGGGACGGTAACGCGTTGGCGCCGGGCAGCATCGGCGAGTTCTGGGTGCAGTCCAAACAACACATGCTGGGCTACTGGGGCAATCCAGAGGCGACGTCGAAGACCCTGGTGGGGGACGACTGGTTGCGCACCGGTGACGCCGGGCTGCTTGACGACGACGGCTACCTGTACATCTCCGACCGCGTCAAGGACATGATCATCTCGGGCGGCGAGAACATCTACCCCGCAGAGGTCGAACGGGTGATCATCGAGAATCCCGCGGTCGCCGATGTCGCCGTGATCGGGGTACCCGACGAGAAGTGGGGCGAGACGGTCAAGGCGGTCGTGGTCCTCGCCGACGACGCCTCGACGACAGACGTCGAGCTCATCGCGTACTGTCGGGAACGTCTCGCGGGCTACAAGACCCCGAAGTCGGTGGAATTCCTCTCCGCCCTGCCGCGTAACTCGACGGGCAAGATCCTCAAGCGTGAGCTGCGAAAGCCGTACTGGGAGGGTCGCACCCTCCACTCGTAGCGCTCACCGGAGCGTGATGGCGAGGGGAGCCCCGAGCCCGCCGTTGTCGATCGGGGACTCGAGTTCCCTTCGCCACCAGGTATTTACCGGTGAAGGATCGATTCATCCACCGGGCTGTTCAAGCCGGGACGACGCCCGCGCGATCAGCAGATGGGCAGCCGCGTCGCTGCCTGTCACGGAGCGACGGCGAGTCCCGATCCGACATCCTCCTTCGGCAGCATCAGCCCCTCGGTGCCGTTGATGAGGGCTTTCCACAACTCTTGCCCTCGCTTTCCGGTGCTCTGCGCGATCAGCGCGGCGATACCGGCGACGTGCGGAGTGGCCATGGAGGTGCCACTGATCGTGTTGTAGCGGTCGGGCAACGGCCAACTCGAGTACACGTCGACTCCGGGGGCTGCGATGTCGATCGCCCCGCCCTCGACCGTGGTCGCACGGGCCGAGAACGAGGCGATCCGCAGATCGGAGGCCAGTGCCGCCACCGCGAGTATCGATGGTGAGTTGGCGGGGCTGCCCACGAATCCCGGATTGCCCGGGCGGGCTGCGTTGTTGCCCGCCGCCGCGATGATCAGCGATCCGGCGGCCAGGGCCCGCCGACCGACCTCCTCGTAGGCGCGGACCGGTTGCGGATTGTTGGCGCCCAACGACATCGAGATGACCGCGCAGCGGTTCGCCAGTGCCCATTCGATGCCGGCGAGAATGCCTGTATCCGAACCCGATCCCTGATTGCTGAGAACCTTGCCCACGAAGATGTTCGCCCCGGCGGCCACCCCGTAGCGCGGACCCTGTCCGGGTCTCTTCGGACCGCACGATGTGCCGACGCAATGGGTTCCGTGTCCGTTGCCATCCTGGACGTTTTGCCCGGTGATGAATGACTTCGTGGTGATCGTGCGGCCAGCGAAATCAGGGTGGTTGAGATCGAACCCGGTGTCCAGAACGGCGACGTTCACGCCGGTGCCGTCGAACTGGGACGTGGTGGCGCGGGTGGCCTGCAGCCCCCAGGTGCTCGACCGGCCGTCCCGCAGGTGGGTCTCGACGGCAAGCGGAGCGGCGAGCGCGTGCACGACGTGTTCCGGTTCGATTGCGATGATGACCGGGCTGACGTCGGCGACGTCGCCGAGCGATTCCAGCTGTACGCCACTGACGTCCGCGACGGCGACGCCGAGCCGCTCCAGAATTGTGGCGTCCGCCGATTCGATGTCGTCGACACCGACCGATTCGGGGCCGAGGCCGTCGCTCGACGCCACCGTGTTGATTCCCGCTACCTGCTGCAATGCCTCGACGCGCTGGTCGTGAGTGCTGTCCTCGGTGAACGTGATGATCTGACGACCGGTGGTTTCGGCGGGGTCGGTGTTGGTGGTGTCGTCGGAAATCATGATCTCTACCTGTCTTTCTGGATGGGTGGTGCTGAGCCGTCGATCGTGACCGTCACCCGGAACGGCCCGATCATGGTGGTCACGGCGGACGACGCGGCTTCGGTGTTTCGTACCGGATCGGCGGGTACTGATCCGGTGTTGCTGGCCGATTGACCGATGATCGGTGCGACCAGGTCTTGTTGGGCGGTCGAGTAATGCTGTGCCCGAAGCCATCCGATGATCTGGCTGATCCGGACGCCTTCGTTCAATACACCGCCGGTGTCGGGTCGATCGGGCGCCCGAACGCTCGCGTGGTGTAGGGCGACGACCTCCCATTGGTCGTTGAAGACCGGTGATCCCGAGGACCCGCGTTCGGTGTCGGCCGCATAGTGGAGGTAGCGATCGAGGACGTCGACGAGGCGGTTCTCCCGGAGTGCGATGGCCTTCTTGTCTCCGCGCGGATGCTGGACGATGGTGACGAACTCGCCGATCACCACAGTGCCCTGCATGTCGGTGAGGGGGTTGAAACCGAATCTGTGCACCTGTTGTGGAGTCGCCCGCAGTGCAACCAACGCGAAATCGAGATCGCGATCGGCGAGGTAGAGCCGATCGGCGTCGAAATCGAAACGCTGCGGTGTCAAGGGTCGGCCGTTGACGTCGTCCTGGTAGTCGAATTCCACTGCGCTCTGTCGCGCCACGTCGATACTCGGCAGGACGTGATGGTTGGTGAGCATCAGCTGTGGGGTGACCAGGAACCCCGTCCCGAAGCCTCGGCCGCCGGAGATCACCACGCGACCCACCGATCGCGCCGCGAGTACCCCGGCGTCGAGGTAGCGCACACCGATGAAGTCGCAGGTGTTGATGATCGCCTCGACGATCCGGCCGACATCCCCACTCTCATCGGTGAGGTCGCGGAGCCTGCCCATGGCAGCCCTCAGGTCGGGACGACGCTGCGGGTCGACACGCGCGGTGTCGCCATCCACGTAGTACCGCGCGAGGCGATCGATCCGTCGGGCGATGCGGTCGGCCGTATTCGCCGCCACGACACCACCATCGACCGACAGCGCCACCTCGTTCGTACCGCGGGGCATGGTGCGTTCGTTGACGCGTTGTCGCGCGGCACTTTCCTGGCTCTCACGTTCGTCGTCGAAGTCGGGATCAACCAGCGAGCGAGAAATGATGGTCATGCTCTGACCTCCTCTGCGGCGAGGTGGCGCTCAGTCCGGGCGTCGCGTGTGCACAAGCCTCGTCCACAACGACACGCCTGTAACGAGTACTCGCTACCTGAATCGAGTCGTCGAACTACTCGCAACCGACATCGGCTGGATACGTGCGCAGGCAGCGGCACACGGTGTGCTCACGTGAGCGGTCGGCCTGTGACTTCCGGACGCACGCATCATCAACAGCGCGGACAGTGTGGTGTGAGACCGGTCCGCATTCCCAGTGATACCGCGGCGCCGACGACCCTCGGCCACATGCTCGTGGCGGCCAGGGCGAAATCCTGGACCTGTCCAACGGTTGCGCGCACGACCTCGACGTCGACGTCGGTGTTCCACAACGCCAACGCTCGGCCGTTGGAGTGCGCCGCGTGGTAGTAGACACCGCGCACCCTACGGCGAGCAACGGGCTGGTCCTCGTAGATCGCCCGGGCCCATTCCTGCGTACGCGGTCGCGGGTAGTCGCCGGTCGCCAACGATGGGAGCGCGCCGATGCGCATGGCGGCACCTTCTCCCCGTAGATCGAGCACCCTGATCGGAGACGTCGGTTTCACCAGTGCCACGCGGTAATTCGGGCAGACAGCCGCGTCTCTCAGGTCGCCGAAGACCTCACCGAACGCCGTCGTGAGGTTGCCGGCGACGTAGAGCACCGACCGGTTGTCCGGGCAGTTCTGCGCGATGCCGGACGGGGCCGGAATGTGGTGGTCGAGCCGGTGCAGGGGACCGAAGGACCGGTGGGCGGCACCATCGAGTGCGTGCTCTGATCGGTGGTAGATGCGGCACCAATACCACGGATGAGAGGGTGCGGGCTCGCGCCAGCGCCATGTCCACGCCCTCCCACCGGTGAGAGGACGGACCGGCGTCGGCAGCGCCGCTACCACGCCGCCGACGTGGCGATGGCCGCAACCGCGATGACCTCGTCGACGCGGTCCCCGGCGAGCGCCTGGGCTGGTGTCGCGCCGTCGAGATCGACATTGGGCGCAGTGACCCATTCGGTCAGCGACACCAGGCCCCCGGGAAATTCGTCGCGGAGCCGTGCCAACCCCGGCACGAAGCCGTGGGCGCAGCCGGCATTGAACTGCCACAGGGGAAGTCGCCACTCGCGCCCCTTCTTCAACCCGAGGAGATCACCCGACTTGATGCGGTCGAGCACGGCCTGTTCGGACACCTCCAGCAGCTCCGCGGCCTCGGCACGAGTCAGCGAGTGTCCAACCACCGCGTGCCGCGCGGTGAATTGCCGGCGCAGATTCTCCAGTGCCGCCTCCTTGCGCTGAGTCGGTGTGGGACCCGGACCCCACAGGGCCGCGTCGAGATCATCGTTCTCGCCGACACCACGCAGGAAGCTCTCGCGCACGGGCTCGGAAACACTGCGCAACGCGTCATCGACGGCCGCTGAGAACCCGGGCGACCCTTCGATCACCGAGAGGCCGGAAGCGGTGCGGCCTCGGCCGGTCGAGCCTTTCGCCCGCGTCTGGGTGCGCCTGTCGCCGGCCGTCGTCCTGGTCGCCATGACAGCCATGATACCGGCGGCCAGAAGAGCCTGAACAAGCTAAACAAGCCCCCACACAAACACGAGAAGGAATTCGCACGCACCCGGCGACCGAAGATGTCGTCATCCGAAGGGCCGCGACTGGTGGCCGCGGCACACGCGCGGAAGCCATCGGACGCTACTGATCTCAGAGGTGACGGCCCTATTCGGCGCCGGCGTCGAGTACCGCGTAGACGGCCGCGCGGACGGGCCCGTCGACATCGAAGAGTTCCTCTGCGCGCTGCGGCTCGCGCATGAGCCCGCGCAGGATCAGGGCCACATACGATTGAGCGACCGCGTCGTTGGAGACCGGCCCGTCGGGAGCGAACCAGGTCCACATCCACTGTGTGCCACCGAAGATCTGCAGGGCCCAGATGGCGGCGGGACCGTCATGGAACAGCCCCGCGTCGACCCCTGACTGGAGTACCCGTTTGATGAGGTCGAGGTACTCGTCGCGCAAGTCCTTGGAGTGCCGCATCGATTCGGCGTCGTTGAAGCGGATGATCTCCCGTTGGAACGCGACTGTCTCGGTCCGGCCGTAGGTCTGATACATCGAAAAGGCCCAGACAAGACCGGCCATCTGCTGGTCGGGTGATGGCAGGCTGTCGACGATGGCGTGCGCTTCGGCGAGTCGCCGCTCCATGTACTGCTCGTGCGCGTCCGCGAACAGCTTCTCCTTCGTCCCGAAATGGTGGACGATGGTTCCTTTGCTGATACCCAGCTCGTCGGCGATGGCACCGAAATTCGTACCGTCGTATCCGAGTTCGGCGACGCGGCGAGTGAAGGCATTGCGGATCTCGTCACGGCTGCTGCGCCGACCCTTGGCAGCTGGGCGTTTGCGGGCCGATGTTGCCTGAGTCACGTTCAGCCTCCCTTCTGGGCATACGGCACCGGCGGGCGCCGTAGCTCGACACTACCGCCAGCACTGACCGTACGTACGTGTGAGTGCAGTGTCGACACTCAGTCGTCTCGGGTCACTGCAAAGGCGGGTACGGGTTCACCGTCGTCGAACGCCATGATCCGCAACACGACGGCCGTGCCCTGGGCCGGGCGGGCTCCGTCCGGGTCGGCGAGGATCTGCCCGGCGATCCAGGGTCCTTCGTCGAGTTCGACGAGTCCGAGGACCCGCTCGCCCTCCACGGCCCGGTGGTCGACGATCGTGCACACGATGCGCCCCTTCCCGCTTGACTCCACAGGTGTCATCGCGTCGCTTCCGCACTCGGCACACAGCGACGCCGAGGTGGGGCGCGCCCAGTGTCCGCACACCTCACAGCGCGGCAACTCGAGACGTCCCGCCGTCAGCGCGTCGAAATACCATTGCGAGTCTTCCGAGGCGACGGCTCCGCGTCGTGTCATCTCATTTCTCCCAACCTTGTTCGGGTGCACCGAGCACGACGGTTCCGTGGTGATCCAGCAGTCCACCGTTTCCGCTGACGATCGCGGTGGCGTACCGGTCCACCTGCCGTACCCCTGCCACGCCGCGGAGCTGGTCGATCGCCTCCATGAGCGGCGTCATCCCCCACAGGTAATACGACGACAGTTGTCCGCCACCGGTATTGGTCGGCAGCGCGCCACCCGGTGCGAGGGCGCCACTGGCCGCCAGCGCGCCCGCCTCCCCCTTGTCGCAGAAGCCGTAGTCCTCGAGGGTGACCAACATCGTGTAGGTGTAGCAGTCATAGATTTCCCGGACGTCGATGTCGCCGGGCTTCAAACCCGCCATGGCCAGCGCGGCCGGACCCGCCTGTGCCGCACCGGTGACGAGACCGAAGTCCGACCCGCGTTCCCATGAATAGCCCGGATGCGACTGTGCCCAACCGGCGATCGCGACCGACGGCCGCGGAGTGTCGGCCGCGCGCTCCGGGGTGGTGATAACGATGGCCGCCCCGCCGTTGCTCACCAGGCAGCAGTCGAACAGGTGCAGGGGCTCCACGATCCAACGCGATGAATGGTAGTCCTCCAGCGTCATCGGCGTGCGCATCGTCGCCACCGGGTTGTCGACCGCCCACGCCCGTTGACTCACCGCGACGGCACCGAACTGGTCCTGCGTGACTCCGTAGGTGGACATGTACCGGCTGGCGGCCAACGCATACCGATGGTTGACGCTCGTGAAGCCCGATGCCGTCTCGGCGCTGCGGAAGCCGGTGGCCGTCGACGACGACTTGCGGTATGCCGCGCCTGTGTCGCCGGCGGGCTTGAGCGGGTCGTCGGCGAAGACGCACACCACCACCTCAGCCTCACCCGACAACACCGCGTTCGCCGCCTGTGACACCATGAGTGCGGCCGACGCACCGAACGCGTTCACCTCGGCGAGCATGCGCAGGTCCCGCAGGTTAAGCGCCTTGGCCAGGCCCAGGTTGAGGTCGGTGCCACCCCGTGCGTTGATGAGCAGTCCGTCTACGTCGCCGAGCGTCATCCCGGCGTCGGCAACCGCTCGCCTCACGGCGTCGGCGGCGAACTCCCGGGCCGTGCGCCCGTAGACCTTCCCCACCTCGGTCAGGCCGGCGCCTACGATCATGGCTTGTCGGCTCATCCGCCGCACCTCCTCGTTTCTATCGCCGACCACCCTACCACTGACCGTACGTACGGTCTACACTCGGTTGAACACCACCGAGTGGGAGGACAGAAAATGAAGAGCACGATGCAGGACGTGGCACTGAACGTGTCCGGTCTGTTCGAGCATGGCCGCGCGGTCCATCCGAACAGCAGGATCGTCCACTACGACGACGATGTCGTGACCGAGTGCACGTTCGCGGAGTTCGGCGACGACGTGGTGCGGCTGGCAAACGGCCTGCGCGACATCGGTCTCGGTGAGGGTGACGTGGTGGCCACTCTGTGCTGGAACAACCCCGCTCACCTGGCCGCCTATTTGGCCGTGCCCTCGATGGGCGCCGTGCTGCACACGCTCAACCTCCGACTCCATCCCGATCAGCTGGCTTACATCGTCGAGCACGCCGGCGATCGCGCCATCATCGTCGACGAGACGCTGATCCCGACGCTGGCATTGATCATCGACCGACTCACCGTCGAGCACGTGATCGTTGTCGGTGATGCAGAACTCGCCGCTCCGCCGTCGATCGCAGTGCACCGCTATGCCGACCTGCTCGCCGGCGCGGCGACCACGATCGACTGGCCTGTCGTACCCGAGAACGACGCTGCCGCACTATGTTACACGAGCGGAACAACTGGCAACCCCAAGGGCGTCGCCTACAGCCACCGCTCGATCTACGTGCACACCCTGCAGATCTCCACCGGCAGCGCCTTCGGGTTCAGCGATGCCGACCGGGTGTTCCCCATCGTGCCGATGTTCCACGCGAATGCCTGGGGCTGGCCGCACGCCGCCTGGGTCGCCGGATCCGACATCGTGCTCGGCGACCGGCACCTCGGTGTCGATCACCTCGCGCGCGTCATCACCACGCTACGGCCGACGGCGACGGCCGCGGTCCCGACCCTGTGGACCGGACTGGACACCTATGCTCGGGAGAACGACGTGGATTACTCCAGCCTGCGGCTGGCGGTGTCCGGCGGGTCGCCGCTGTCGACGGCGCTGGTCAAGCGGCTCGCCGACCACGACGTCACCCTCACCCAGGGCTGGGGCATGACCGAGACCAGTCCCCTGCTGACCTTCAGCCGCCCGGAACCCGACACCGCACCGGAAGACCGCATCGTGAAGCAGGCCATGACGGGACACATCGTCCCCGGCGTGTCCGCGCGGATCGTCGGCGAGAACGGCGCCGAACTACCCTGGGACGGTGAGTCCGTCGGTGAGATCCAGCTGCGCGGCGCGACGATCACGGGCGCCTACGTCGGCGGTGACGGCGCCGACGCCTTCGACGAGGGGTGGCTGCGCACCGGGGACCTCGGCGCCATCTCCCCCGGCGGCTGGCTCTCGATCAAGGACCGCCTCAAGGACGGCATCAAGAGCGGCGGCGAGTGGATCTCGACCGTCGAACTGGAGGCCGCGCTCGCCGATCACCCCGATGTCGCCGAGGTCGCGGTCTTCGGTGTCCCCGACGAGAAGTGGGAGGAGCGACCGCTGGTGTGCATCGTGGTCAAGGAGGGCGCGCAGATCGGGGCAGCGGACCTCACCGAGCACCTGCGGGACCGTGTCGCACGCTGGTGGGTGCCCGAGCGGTGGGCCTTCGTCGCCGAGATCCCGAAGACGACGGTCGGCAAGCTCGACAAGCGGACGCTGCGTGGCCGATACGACACTGATCAGCTCGACGTGGTGACGCCCGTGCGCTGAGCACCGAAACACGACAGGGCCGCCACGGCTTGACGGCCGGGGCGGCCCTGTGCGGTGTCTGCCGCCTCCGTCGTGGTGAGCCATAAACGTGAAATAATCGGCAATTTCTCTGGCGGAAATGTAGCCTCCAGAACGCCGATCGGATATGACTTCTAGTTGCGCAATGAACATAACTGACTGGACACAAGATCATTCAGGACTCTACCTGTACCAATTGTCAGAATGATCCGTAAATGTCGGAATAGTCTGATCGTGGAAATTGATAAATGTTTTCATCCGACTCCGAATAACTGCTCTCGCGAAGTAATATTCAAAGTTGCCACTATCCCCCAATTACGTTTCCCTCGATCGAGGAGTCGCAGCAGCCAATGACCCTCCCAGCGCCCCAACAGCCCACCGCACCATCACCCGGCCAACCGAAACGACGTCGCTGGCCATGGGTACTCAGCATGGTTGCCGCATTGATATTTGGTTTGGCTATGGGGGTCCGCTGGGAATGGCGACTCAAAGACGTCATCTGCCGCTCCTGTGACGACAACCGTGACGGCCACAGCCTCGGCGCCTGCTGTGACCGAAACCGAGACTGTGACTACGTCCCCGCCGCCGCCCGGTCCCGAGACAACGTTCTCGGACGGAACGTGGGTCGTAGGAACGGACATTCGAGCAGGGACTTATCACACGGAGGGCGGTGATGGTTGTTACTGGGAGAGGGAATCGTCAACCAGTGGGTCCGCGGACGATATCATTGCAAACGACAACGCTACCGGACCAGCAACGGTTACGATCGAATCATCTGATGCCGCTTTCAAGTCTCAGAACTGCGGGACTTGGACGTTGCGATAATGAACATGCGGACAATTCAAGTTGTCGGAGTCACGCACCACGATTCACCGCCCCGGCGGAAATACGATCCGGAGTCTTTATTGACCACATTACCCAAGTCCAAATGATCACGCGTTTGTCGAGGTGATGGCACCCTACCCTTTTGGGCCCTCGGAACTCAAACACGAAAGGGCCGTCCCGGTCTGACGACCGGGGCAGTCCCGCGCGGTGTCGTTTCGGCCTACTTCCGCGGTGGCCGAAGGTAGATCGACTGGCTCACCCGATAGACGCCGAGACCTTCCGGCCCCAGCTCGCGCCCCAGCCCGGAGGCCTTCACCCCACCGAACGGGGCCCCGATGTCGAGGCTGAAGAAGTTGATCCCGACAGCACCGGTCTCGATGGTGCGGGCGAGGTCCAGTGCGCGCTCCTCATCGCGGGTCCAGATCGTGCCGCCGAGTCCGTAGTCGGAGTCGTTGGCGATCGAGATCGCCTCCTCGACGGTGTCGTAGCCGATGACGCACAACACGGGTGCGAAGAGCTCCTGACGCGCGATGGCGAAGGTGTTGTCGAGGTCGGTGAGCACGGTTGGGGCCAGGTAGTTGCCGTCGGGCAGGCCGTCGGGCACCTCTCCACCGGTGGCAACCCGGGCGCCGGCCGCGGTGGCCTCGGCGATTGCCGCCATGACTCGGTCGCGCTGTGTCCGCGAGATCAGCGGCCCGACCCGGGTGGCAGCATCGAACGGATCCCCGATGGGCATCGACCCCACCATCGACACGATGGCGTCGACGGCTTCCTGATAGCGGCTGTTGGGCACCAGGATCCGCGTCGACGAATAGCACGTCTGTCCCGCGTTCAGCAGGCTCGCCGACGCCAGGCCGCGGGCCATCGACGTCATGTCCGCATCGTCGAGCACGATCGCCGCACTCTTTCCGCCGAGTTCGAGCGTCACCGGACGCAGCAGACGACCACACACCTCACCGATCTCACGGCCGGCAGCTGTCGAACCGGTGAAGGCAACCTTGTCGACTCCGGGGTGGGCGACCAGGTGACGACCGATCTCGACGTCGCCCGGAATGACGCTGAGGACTCCGGCGGGCAAGCCCGCTGCGTGGGCCGCGTCGGCGAGCAGCAACGCATCCAGGGGTGTTTCCGGTGCCGGCTTCATCACCACCGGACAACCGGCGGCCAACGCCGGCGCGAGCTTGAACATCGCCAAGGACTGCGGAAAGTTCCACGGCACGATCGCGGCGACCACCCCGATCGGAGCGTGGCGCACGACGGTGCTGCCCGGCCGTCCGACCGCGGGGCGGCGGGTCTCGAGGTCCTCATCGAGGATGAGATCGGCGTAGTAGCGCAAGATCTCGACCGGTCCGTGGCCTTCAGCAGGGACCGACAACGTGATGGGCATACCGTTCTGCGCCGTCACGAGTGTGGCGATGTCGGCTGCGCGGGCGCTCAATTCGTCGGCCAGGCGATGCAGCACGGCCGACCGCTCGGCGGCGGCCAAACCCGCCCAGCCGGTGAGCGCCGTGCGGGCAGCCGCGACGGCGGCGTCGACGTCGTCGGTGTTGCTCACGCCCACAGACCCGACGGGTTGACCGGTCGCGGGCGACAGGACCGGCCGCGATCCGGCGCCACCGGTGCGCCAGGCACCCGCGACGTAGATCTGGTCGCGCTCGGTGATTGACGGTGACAGCGCCGCAGGCGCGGAAGTGGTGGACACGATTACTCCAGTCAGATGATGGTGGCAGTCAGATGACGTTGGGGAGGATGACGGGTTTGACGACCGTGCCGGCCCGCAGGTCGGCTTCGGCCCGGTTGATCTCCGAGAGCGGGTACGTGGTGATCAGATCATCGATCGGAAAGTTCCCGTCCCGCCACAGGGTGACGAGTTCGGGAATGAACTCCCCGGGGACGGCACCACCTTCGATGATGCCGAGAAGGGTTTTGCTGGGGCCGAGGGCACCGGCAGGAATCGCGAGATCACGGTCGACGGTGCCGACCATCCCGACGCGACCGCCCGGACGTACGGCTCCGATGGCCGCTTCGATCACCGCAGCACTGCCGGTGGTGTCGATGATCGCGTCGACCCCACCGCGCACCGTCGAGCGGATGGCTTTGTCGAAGGCCACCGCTGACGAGTCAAATACCATTGTCGCCCCGAGCTTCTCGGCTACTGCGAGACGTTTCTCGTTGCGATCGACGGCGATGATCTCCGCGCAGTCGGCCGCGCGGGCCGCCATGACCGCGGCAAGCCCGACAGCTCCCACGCCGATCACAGCAATTGTCGAACCGGCGGACGCTCGCAGGGCTCGCAGCACCGCACCCGCACCGGTCTGGAAACCGCAGCCCATCGGAGCGAGCAGTTGCAGCGGCAAATCCTTGGCGACGCGAACCACATTCGCCGCCGACACGACGGTATGGGTGGCGAACGACGACTGACCGAACCAGCTCGACGCGACCGGGTGGCCCGCCTCGTCGGTCATCGGGCCGTCGGAATCCGCGTCGCGTCCGGTCATGTTGAGTGCGAAGAATCGAAAGCAGTTGAAGGGCTCGCCGGCAAGGCAGGTCCGGCACTCCCCGCAGGATGCGTAGGAGATGAGGACGTGATCGCCAACCTGCACGCCGGTCACGTCGTCGCCGACGGCGGTGACGACGCCGGCGCCCTCGTGGCCGAGCACGATCGGCGGCTGTGCGAGGAAACCCGCACGACGCGGCAACATGTCGGTATGGCACACGCCGGTCGCGGCGATCTCGACGAGAACCTCGCCGCGGCCCGGAGCCCGCAGTTCCAACGTCTCGATTCGCAACGGTGCGCTGGAATCGCGTAGTACGGCAGCGTGAATGTGCATGAATTACTCCCCCTCGAGCCCGATGGTCAACGATCGGTGATCAGCCGACGGCCCACACGTCGACGTGATAGCGCGGCGATGCGGAAAGATCCGCAAACCATTTCTGTGCGACATCCGCCTCGACGCCATGACGGGTCTGATGCGCCGCGATGAGCGCGTTCGCCACGCCGTCGGCCATCGCATTGGCGCCACACAGGTAGACGTGGGCACCCGCGTCGAGCCTGTCGAGGATCTCGTCCACCATGTCAGTGACCCGGTCCTGGACATACACCCTCGGCGCGCCCGGCACCCGCGAGAACGCGTGCTCGATGCGGGCGATACCGGCCTTGTCGAAGGCACGGAACTCCTCGGCATAGAGCAGGTCCGCCCGTGGGTGGCGGGCCCCGGCGATCACGAGCGCCTCTCCGAGGGCGACACCATCGGCGGCCTGGGTGGCGCGTTCGGTGAGGAATCCGCGGAAAGGCGCGAGACCGGTTCCCGCACCGATCATGATGACCGGCACCGAAGGATCGGCGGGCAGACGGAACGTCGAGGAGGTGTCGCGGACGAACGCATAGACGTCGTCACCGGATTGCTTGCCCGCCAGGAAGTTCGAGCACACGCCAAGGTGATCGCGGCCGGAGCCGTTGCGAGCCGGCTCGGCCAACACACCGACCGTGATCGAACACACGCCGGGCCGATGATGTGGCGACGACGAGATCGAGTAGTACCGAGGGGCCAGCGGCCCGAGAGAGTCGAGGTACGTCTCGAAGGGCAATTCGCACGCGGGGTGCTCTTCGAGCAGATCCAGCAGGGACTTGCGGCGCTCGACGACGTCGGTGCGGAACACCTCCGGAGAGGCGAGCAGCGCCGACAGCGCTTCTCGCGTCCAGGGGTAGCGGCTGTGGTCGAGCATCGCCTCGACCTGCCGCCGCGACGCCGTGCCCTGCAGCTCCACATAATCGCGCAGGAGTTCGCCGATGCTGATCCGCTCCCCGACCGGTAGGAAGGTCGACTCCGCATCGTCGGCGCGCAACACGACGATGGTCTCCGGATCGACGCCGAAGCGGTCGGTCACCCGGGCAATGAGATCACTGTCGTTGTGTGGGATCACGCCGAGGTGATCGCCGGCCGCGTAGGTGGTGCCTTCCGGGAGCCGGAACTCGATGTGGCGCACCGTTTTGATCGGCAGACCGTCGATCGGACGGGTGAGATCGGCAGACGCCGTGAGTCGCAGCGGCACCGCGCCACGCGCTGCGGCGAACGGTCCGGGGCGTGTCCGCGACACCACCTCCATGCGGAAACGGTTCTGCTTGGACCCGGCGCTCAGGTCGTCGGGCGACAAGCCGACTGCATCAGCGAGGGCCGGCCACAGCGACTCGAGCCACGCCTCGAAGCTCTCGTCGAAATCGCCGGCGGCGTCGCCCTCTCCCCGATCGCGCACCCGGATACCACCTGCGGCGTCCAGCCCGGCGTCGACGGTACGCGGGAAGTGTTGGAAGGTCTTGTCCCACTCAGAGTTCCCGCAACCGAAGACACTGAACTTCACCCCGGTCGCGTCGACGTCACCGGCGGCGATGGCGGCCGCGAATCCGCCCGCGTTGTCCGGCGGGGTGCCGTTGTAGGTGGCGGTCACGACGATGGTCGCGCCGTCGGTGCGCAATCCGTCGATGGCGTCGTCGAGGTCGGCGAGCATCGGTGCGAAGCCGCGGCGCTTCGCTTCGTCGGCGACGATCTGTGCGGTTTCCTCGGCGGTGCCGAAGTTCGAGCCGAAGAAGATGTGCAGCGGTGTCTGATGGGTGGGCGCGGTGGTCTCGGCGGCCGGCTCGGGGGCAGCCACGTTCGAACCGGTGCTGACCGGCTCCGGTTCAGTGGTCTCGCTCTGTTCGGCGTCGCGACGCTCGGCGGGCGTGAATGCCACCGGCATCCTCTTGATGCCGTTGATGAAGTTCGAACGCATGCGCTCGGGTTCGCCGTCGGCACGGATGTCGGGCAGACGGGTCAGCAGCTCGGTGAGCAATGTGCGCACCTGCAGTCGCGCGAGGTTGGCGCCGAGGCAGAAGTGGGTGCCATCGCCGAAGGAGATGTGCGGGTTCGGATCTCGGCCGATGTCGAAGACGTCCGGGTTCTCGAACACCGAAGGGTCGCGGTTGGCGGACGCGTAGTTGATGATGACGCGGTCATTCTCGCGGATCTGCACGCCACCGAACTCCATGTCGCGGGTGGCGGTACGGCGGAACTGGATCACCGAGGGGTTGAACCGCAGCATCTCCTCGATCGCCGACGGCAACAGCGACATATCCGCCCGCAGCCGATCGAACTGATCCGGGTGGGTGAAGAGCATGTTCAGGCCGCCGGCGATGAGGTTTCGCGTGGTCTCGTTGCCCGCGATCATGAGCAGCTGGAAAAAGCGGTCGAGGTCGTCGTCGCTCAGACGCTCGCCGTCGACCTCCGCGTTGACCACGGTGCTCCACACGTCGTTGGTCGGGTTCGCCCGCTTGGCGGCGGTCTGCGCACGGGCGTATTCGAACATCTCGGCAAAGGCCTTCAGGAACACCTGTGGGTCCCCGCCGTACTCGGGGTCGTCGATACCCACGAGCGCGTTGGTCCAGGAGTACAGCAGGTGGCGGTCCTCGGCAGGCACACCCAGCAATTCCGCCAGGATCAGCAGCGGCATCTCGGCGGCGACCTCACCGAGCAGGTCGGCGCTCCCCCGCTCGCAGACTGTGTTCACCACTTCGCGGGCGACCCGGGTGATGGAGTCGGCGAGGGTCTTGCGGATCGCCATCGGCGTGAAGGCCTTGTTGACGATCTTGCGGAGCTGCGTGTGTTGGGGCGGGTCCATGTGCAGCATCATGCGACGCAGGACCTTGACGTCGGTCGGACGCTGTTCGCGCAGGAACGCTGTGCCCCGCCATGACGAGAAGTCGCCCGGGTTCCGCGACACCTGGGACACGAGGTCGTAAGACAGCACCAGCCAGTAGCCCGGTCCGCCCTCGAAGGATCCGGATGCTGGTTCGTCCACCCACTGCACTGGTGCCTGATCCCGCCGCTCGGCAAGCTGTGCGTGCGGGATGCCATCGGAGTAGATGGACGGGTCCAAGAAATCGGGGATGGATGCCATGACTGCTCCTCGTGCTCACTGGCTCGGTCTCAATTCTTGACGTACGGTACTGACCGCACGTACGGTTAGTCAAGCAACGCTCCGGATCGCATCAACGAGAACATTGACCGTCCGTACGGTCCATGCGAAAGTTGCCACAACCCACACCGTGACGGCGAGCACTCGCGTCCACCGATCGCACCGCGCAGAGAAGGAACCAGAGATGACATCCATCACCGAACCGCCGGCGACGTCACCGCATGTCGACGGGACACTCCTCCCGGATCTCGTCGAGCGATGGGCGGCGGCGACGCCGGACGCGGTCGCTGTACGCTACGGCGAGCGGACGTGGACCTGGCGTGAGTGGTCGGACCGCATCCGGCGCCTGGCGGCCGGCCTGTCCTCGCTCGGCATCGCCCGTGGTGACCGAATTGCGTTCCTGGACAAGAACCATCCGGCATGCCTGGAGACTGCATTCGCCGCCACGACTCTCGGTGCGGCCGTCGCGATCCTGAACTGGAGACTGTCCGGCGACGAGCTCACGTACGCAATGACCGACAGCGGTGCGCGCGTTCTGATCGTCGGCGACGAGTTCGCCGACCTCGCGACGTCGGCGGTCGCCGGCAACTCGGGAGTCGAGCGCGTCCTGACGCTGTCCGAGGACGGCGACGACGAGTACGAGGAATTCCTCGCAGCGCATCAACCGCTCGATGTCCTTCTCGGTGTCGACCCCGAAGACGCGGCGCTCCTCATCTACAGCTCCGGAACCACCGGCCGCCCGAAGGGCGTCGTGCTGAGTCAGCGCGCGCTCATGACCCACACCCGCAACGTCGGGACCCGATTCCCGTTCGCGCCGGGAGACATCAACCTCGTGGCGATGCCGATGTTCCACGTCGGTGGCGTGTGCTGGGCATTCCTGGGAATTCAATCCGGCAACGCCAGTATCGTCCTCCGCAACCCCGACGCGGCCTCGCTGCTCGGCGGGATCGCCGCGGGGGCGACCCACACCTTCTTCGTTCCGCCCGTGATCAGCGGACTGCTGGCCGCCGGCGAGCAGGCCACCGCCGCGCTGGCCGGATTGAAGCGCATGGGTTACGGCGCGGCGCCGATGCCGTTGTCCACGCTGCGCAAGGCGATCGACGCGTGGCCGCACATCGACTTCGTCCAGGTCTACGGGCAGACCGAGATCGCCGGTGTGGCCGTGACCCTGCAGCCTGACGAGCATCGCGATCCGGAGCGGTCGTATCTCCTGAAGTCCGCGGGAGTCCCCGTACCAGGCGTCGAAGTGCGTATCGTCGACGTCGCGACCGGCGAGGACGTGCCAACCGGTGAACAGGGTGAGATCTGGTTCCGCTCCGAGCAGGTCATGAGCTGCTACCTCAATCGCCCCGATGCGACGGCGGAGACCATCACCGCCGACGGCTGGCTGCGCACCGGCGACATCGGCCACGTCGACACCGACGGGTACGTCTATGTCGAGGACCGCCTCAAAGACATGATCATCACCGGCGGCGAGAACGTCTACAGTCCCGAGGTCGAGCGTGTCCTTGCGGAACACCCGAACATCGTCGATGCGGCCGTCATCGGTGTCCCCGACGAGAAGTGGGGCGAATCGGTCAAGGCGCTGGTCACGGTTGATGCACCGGTCTCCGCCGAGGACATCATCGCATTCTGCCGCCAACACCTCGCCGCCTACAAATGCCCGAGCACGGTGGACTTCGTCGATGCGCTGCCCCGCAATGCCAGCGGCAAACTGCTCAAACGTGACCTGCGGACCCCGTACTGGTCGAAGTCCGCCCGATCCATCTGAATACCAGGAGAACACCGATGGAAATCACCAGTCTGCACGAAGAGCTCGCCGACAGTGTCCGGGCATTCGTCCGCAAGGAGATCAACCCGTACGTCGAGAAATGGGAGGCCGATCAGATCTTCCCCGCCCACGATCTCTTCAAGAAGATGGGCGACGCCGACCTGCTGGGGATCAAGTACGACGAGCAATACGGCGGCCTCGGACTCGACCTGACCTACGCTGTCGTCGCCACCGAGGCGATGGGCGAATCGCGCTGCGGTGGAGTGCCGTTGGCGGTCGGCGTGCAGACCGACATGTGCACTCCCGCGTTGGCGAACTTCGGCTCCGCCGAGCTGAAAGAGCAGTTCCTCAAGCCCGCCATCGCGGGCGAGTCGGTCGGCTGTATCGGAGTCAGCGAGCCCGGAGCAGGATCCGACGTGGCGTCGCTGCGGACTACCGCGGTGCGCGATGGCGATGACTACGTCATCAACGGCACCAAGATGTGGATCACCAACGGGATGCAGGCGGACTGGTGCTGTCTGCTGGCCAACACCTCCGACGGTCCGGTGCACAAGAACAAGAGCCTGATCGTCGTTCCGATGGACACCCCGGGCATCGAACGCACCAAGATCGCCAAGATGGGCATGCACTCGTCGGATACCGCGCAGCTGTTCTTCGACGATGTCCGTGTCCCCGGCCGGAACCTGATCGGCGAGGAGGGCATGGGATTCATCTACCAGATGAAGCAGTTCCAGGAAGAACGCCTCTGGGGTGCCGCATGGAACCTGGGTACCACCGATCGCCTGGTGACAGAGACGATCACCTACCTTCGCGACCGAAAGGCCTTCGGGCAGAGTCTGCTGGACAATCAGGTGATCCACTACCGCCTGGCCGAACTGCGGACCGAGATCGAGGCGCTGCGTGCCCTGACCTACCGGGCGGCAGCAGATTACGTCTCGGGTGAGGACGCCACCCGACTCGCGTCGATGGCCAAACTCAAGTCGGGCCGGTTGATGCGGGAAGTCACCGACGCGTGTGTGCAGTTCTGGGGCGGAATGGGTTTCGCCAACGAGTCGCAGGTCTCACAGTTCTACCGCGATGGTCGCCTCAGCTCCATCGGCGGCGGCGCCGACGAGGTCATGCTGTCCATCATCGCCAAGCTCGAGGGGACGCTGCCGACGCGGACGCGCTGAGCGGGACCCGGCTTGTCTGAACGCGGTTGGGGGTCAGGCAAGCCGGGGCCGGGCAGGTTCGCATCAGCCGGACTGGCCCGTGACACCCTTCGGCGCCCCGGACGACATGAAGCCGAACAGGTAGCCGGCCACCCGACGCATCTGGATCTCGTCGGCACCCTCGGTGATCCGGTAGCGACGATGATGGCGGTAGATGTGTTCGAACGGCTCATGCCGCGAGTAGCCGCGGCCGCCGAACACCTGCATCGCCTGATCCGCTGCGTCGCAACACAACCGGTTCGCCTGGTAGTTGCACATCGACACTTCCTGCGATGCGGAGAAGGGGCCGTGGGTGTCCATCTTCCAGGCGGTCTCACGCACCAGGGCGCGGAGCATCGCGGCGCGGGTGTGCAGTTCGACGAGGGGGAACTGGATCGCCTGGTTCGTCGACAGTCTCTTCCCGAACGGCGACCGTTCGTTGGCGTACGCGACGGCACGGTTGATGCAGTACTGGGCGGCACCCAGACTCGACGCGGCCTGCCGGATCCGGTTCTCGTTGAAGAAGTGCTGGACGATCTGCAGCCCGCGCCCTTCGTCTCCCATGACCGCCGAATGCGGCACGCGGACGTCCCGCAGGGTGATGTGCGCATGGTCGGTCGGCATGTTGAAGGTCCAGAGGTACTCCTCGACGGTGAATCCCTCGGTGTGCGGGTCCACCAGGAAGGCGGTGATACCGCGCGCGTCCCCGGCCTCGCCGCCGGTCCGTGCGAAGATGATGTCCCGGTGGGCCACGTGGATGCCGGTGTTCCACGTCTTCTCGCCGTTGATCACCCACGTGTCGCCGTCCCGAACCGCGGTCGTCTCCATATGGGTGGCGTCCGAACCGTGCTCGGGTTCGGTGATGCCGAAGGCGAAGAAGCGGGTGCCCGACGCCAAACCGTCGACCCATTCCCGCTGCTGCTCATCGGAGCCGTATTCCAGCATCAGGAGCAGGCCGACGTTGTTACCGACGATCGCGTGTTCATTCTGCAGATCACAGTGCAGCCCGAGGCCTTTGGATGCCAGATGCTCCCGGATGACGGCCATGGACAGATTGGAGCCGTCGCGGCCGCCGTACTCGGCTGGGAACGGGTAACGGAAGTGTCCGGCCGCATCGGCGCGCCGCCGCGCCTCACCGAGCAGCGCCTCCCAGTCGGCGCTGGGCAGACCACCTCTCTCCCAATCGGTTCGGGAGTCCTCGCGGCGATGATCGAAGAACCGGATGTTGTCGTCGGACTGCTCCAGCGGCACGATCTCGGCTTCGATGAAGGCGTCGAGTTCGGCCAGGTAGTCGGTCAGTGATTCGGGCAGCGCGAAATCCACGGTGATCTCCCCTTGGTCAGCAATCGGGTTGGGACAGGTGCCGCGGATTGGCGACCGTCAGACGGTCCACCACCTCAGCGGTGACGACGGATCGGACGGCAGGGTCCTCGGTGGCCAGCGTTCCGTCACGAAGCGCCGCGGCCAGCTCGGCACTGCTCGAGACCCCGAGTTCGGAAAGCCTCCGACGGCTCTCGACGGCTTGGTGGCCGCCGAGCACCAGTTGCCGGCGCACGGCGGCGAGCACGTTCCCGGCCACCCGCGTGTGGAACCGCACCTGCGGGGAGATCCCGGCATCGGCGGCCACCTCGTCGGAGAGGAACCCCGACACCGCTTCCAGCAACTCCGGCATGGTCGGCGCGGTGTGCGGATCCTCTGGCGGTCGGCTCGTCTCGACGACGGTGGCGAGCGGGTCTGCGACCCGCACCGGTCCGGTGATCCGCAGTGCCAGCAGCGCGTCGAACTCCTGCTCGGCGCTGCGACGTCCGATGGCGGCCAGCTCCATCGAGCGTTCGGCACCGTCGAGGTACCGGTTGGCCTGGGTTGCACAGATCAGGCCCCACCGCACCGTCGCATACAGCTCCCACCACCGCAGCACGGCCTCGGTCGGCCGCCACCCGGCGACGTCGGCGTAGGCATCGAGCAGGTCGGCGCGCGTACCCATGCCGGCGACCGGCCGCGCGACACCGAACCGCCACGCCTTCGCACACAGCCAGCCCAGATCCTCCATGGGATCACCGAGATGAGCGAGCTCCCAGTCGAGCACCGCCGAGATCCGGTCCGGGGTGATCAGGAGATTGCCGAGGCGGAAGTCGCCGTGCACGACCGACATCGCCACCGGTTCGGGGCGGTGTCGTTCGAGCCAGTCCACGGCGAGCACGAGACCGGCGGGTGCATGCTCGTACTCGCGGGCGAAGCCGGTGCGCAATGCCTCGATCGGCTCGCCGATCGACGAGAGACCCGTCGCGGACGGCTCCATGGCGTGGATCCGCGCGAGAATCCACCCGGCCTGCCGGGCGAAGTCGTCGCGGACCGTCGCGTAGGCGGCGTCGCGCAGGATGGGTCGGGGGATCGATTCACCCTCGACGAAGTTCATGATGACGTAGGGGAATCCGAGGACACTCTCCTCCCCGGCCGAGTCGCTGAAATCGATCACTTCGGGAACCGGTACACCCGCGTCACGGGCGGCCCGCAACACCGCGACCTCGCCGGCGAGTCCGCCCTCGCCGCAGCGAGCGGATGGGACCGCGCGTACGATCAGGGCCTCCTCCGCCGGCCCGTCGTCGATGGTGACCGCATACGTGGTGCGGCTGGCGCCGGCCGGTAGGACACGCGCCGTGCGTGCGGCGATGTCCCGACCACGAATCGCGCCCAGACGTGCGGCGATCCGATCTGCCACATCGGTCGGGTCGATCGATGCCCCGGTGTCGTCCTGAACCACCGCTGCCACTGCGCCCCCTGCCCTGATCCGTTGCCCTGTCCCGCCGACTCGACAGCTCCCGGGTGGTGGTCCCGCACGGGGTCACGTACCTCGGCGGTCGCCCGCGATGCCGGTGCGGATCGGCTGCCGACGTGCACAAAACCTACCCGACCGAGCGACCGCTCTGTCGGGAGAACCAGAAATTGCGACATGAGGTCCCACCGGTTCCGGGGAACCGCATGGCAACCGAACCGCAATCCGTCGGCACCACCCCGGTCAGCGGTACGTGCCGGCCGGTCGTGGCGTGCCCGACGATGCGCTGGTACCACCGTCGACGGGCAGGATCACCCCGGTGATGTAGGCGGCGTCGGGACCGGCGAGAAACAGGGCGGCACGGGCGATGTCCTCTGGGTAGCCGACCCGGTCGAGGGCGACCCGGTCCATGAGCCGTCCGGTGAACTCGGGGTCGTCGAGACGTTCCCGGGTCAACTGGGACACGGTGAAACCGGGGGCGATGGCGTTGACGCGGATCCCGTCGGCGCCGAGGTCGAGCGCAAGACTCTGGATGAATACGTTCAGACCGGCCTTGGTGGCGTTGTAGGCGAACTGGTTCCAGTCGCCACGCAATCCCGCGATCGACGAGATCGCCAGGAACGTCCCGGCGCCGGCCCGCAGCAAAGGGGTCGTCAGCCGGGCGAGCCGGATCACGGCGTCGAGGTTGACCGACCGTACACGTTCCCACGCCGCATCGTCGAATGTGTCGATCCGGCTCGGAACGCTCGCGCCGGCGTTGGCGATGACGACGTCGAGACGGCCGAAACGTTCGTTGATCGACGTGACCGCGACCGCGAGTCCGTCCGGATCGGTCATGTCCGCGATACAGATGAGGACACGTTCTGGGTCGAATCCTGACACGGCCTCCTCAAGGGTCTCGGCTGTCCGGCCGAGGACCGCGACACGTGCTCCCTGTTCGAGAAAGGCACGTGCTGTCGCCCGGCCGATCCCGGTGCCGGCGCCGGTCACCAGCACGACCTGATCCTGATACGGGTAACTTGCCCACGCGATCTCCCCGTTGACGCCGTAACGCGTCCCCGACTCCGGTGTGGGCGATCCTGCTGCCATTTTGCCGTACTCCTTTGTCGTCGACGGAGGGTCCGGTACCGCGCGATACCCCACCGACGCCTGCCGGTGGGCGGGCGTCGGTGGGGCGAAATCGACCACGTGTCAGCGGGTTCCGGCCTTGGCGTAGTCGGCGACGGAGTCGATGTTGGACTGGTCGATGAACGCCGGACCGGTCAACGTGGCGCCTCCACCACCGATGATGTTGCCGTTGTTGATCTCCAGCCACAGCGAGTCCACCGCGAGGTAGCCCTGGAGGTAGGGCTGCTGGTCGATTGCCCATTGGACCTTGCCCTGCTTGATCGCATCGACGAGCGCCGCGTTGGTGTCGAAGGTGTAGATCTTCGCACTGCTGCTGCTCCTTCCGACCACATCGACCGCGGTCATCGCAATCGGGGCGCCGAGGGTCAGCACCGCGTCGATCGAGGGATCCTGCTGGAGCTTCGCGGTGAGGGTGGAGGCGACCGAGGTCATGTCCTCGCCGTTGACGTTGAGCGTCTCGAACTGCCCGTTGAACTTGGCCTTGGTTCCGGCGCAGCGTGATTCGAGCTGGACCTGGCCCTGGGCCTGGATCACGCACACCACGTGCTTGGCGCCGTCCTGGGTCAACCGTTCGCCGGCGGCGTTGCCGGCAAGCGTCTCGTTCTGTCCGAAGTACTCCTTGATCCCCAAGGCCTGCCAGTCGTCGAAGCCCGCATTGAAGCCGCTGATGGGGATGCCCGCCGCCTGTGCGTTCTTCACCCCGCCCGCCAGCGCCGACGCGGACGGCAATGTCAGGGCGATCCCGTCAACCTTCGAGTCGATCGCGGTCTGCAGCAGGTTTGCCTGATTGGGAGCCTGTGGGTCGGACGAGTACTGCAGGTTGACGTTGTCCTTGTCCGCCGCAGCCTGCGCGCCGGCACGAACGATGTCGAAGAAGGTGTCACCCGGAGGAGCGTGTGTGACCATCGCGATGGTCACTCGAGGCGTATTCGCCTGGCCGGCGCCGCCGCCCCCGGACCCGGAGGAATCGGGTTTCCCGCCGGTACTCGAGCACGCGGCCAGCAGCACGGCGGTTGCGACCGTCGCAGTGAGTGCGGGCAATACGCGACGGCGCAACCGGCCGGCGGATCCCTGCGGTGTGGTGGGCATGGCTATTTCCTTTCGGGAAGGGGCACTGCCGGCGGCAGTACTACCTCGAACTCATTTGTCCTGACATACTGAGGTCGTAACAAATGACCCTAGATCGATGCAAGGATGTGCGCAAGACCACAGTGGGTGGCAATTGTGACTGAGAGGGCTTTTGTCAGCTGTCGGTTCGTCGGACGAGGCAGGTTGAGCTGCGGACCACGAGACTCGGCGCGAGTCGGATCACGCGGGGGTGATCCGATGACGTGCCGGTCAGGCGTTCGATGGCCAGTGTGATCGCCTGCCGTGCCAGTTCCTCGGTGTTCTGTTGAACCGTGGTGAGGTCGACGTGGGCCAGGCGCGACAGGCGGCTGTCGTCGTAGCCGACTATCGAGACCTCGCCCGGCACGTCGACACCACTACGCCTGAGCTCATCGAGGATTCCGACGGCGCAGCGGTCGTTGCCGGCCACGACGGCGGTGGGCAGGTCGCCGGAGTCCAACAGGCCACGGGCCGCGGCCGTTCCCGAGGACTCGGTGTAGTCGCCGGGAAGGATGCGAATCCGGTCGCGCAGGCCGTAGGAGGTCATCGCCTCGATGTATCCGTCACGGCGTTCCTCCGCACCCGGCCGATCTCCGCCGTCAACGTGCACGATGTCCGAATGACCCAAGTCAGCAAGGTGTTTGACCGCCAGGCGTGACCCTTCCGCATCGATGGTGTGTACCGCGTCGACCTTGGCCCGGCCCGGCGCGCGGCCGACCTCGACGATGGGCATCTCATCGGCGAACTCGGCCAGCGTGTCCTCGTTCGCGCCCAGGAGAATGGCCGCCGCACATCGTGATGCCGTGAACGTCCCGAAGGCGCGACGTTCGTCCCGCGCGGGAACCACCGCACTGAGGACGACGTCGTAGCCGGTCCCCTCGATGGTCGCGTAGATGCTCTCGATCAGGTCGGCGTGGAAAGGTTCCTGTGCGCTGAACAGCACGCCGATCAGATGACTGCGTTGCCGCCGCAGGAGTTGGGCGGCGATGTCGGGCTGATAGCCGAGTTCGGCCACGGCATCGCGAACTCGTTTGCGCGACAACTCACTTGGTCCGGGGGCATCTCTGATGACCAACGAGGCGGTTGCGCGGGAGACGCCGGCGAGCTTGGCGACGTCGAGCAGCGTCGGTCGTCGCCCCGTTCCGGCCCGCGCCATGGACCCTCCTCGTCTTAGAGCGCCGCCATCGGCCGCGCCCGCACCAAATCGAACTCACACTATCGTCTTGACTCTGTGGTCGGCGCCACTGCATGATGGCGTGCAGCCAAGTTTAGATCGATCTAAATGGAGATGCCATGGGACCCGATTCGACCACTCTTCGGTGGGGCATGCTCTCGACGTCGAGCATCGGTCGCGTCGCGGCGGCAGCACTGTGCGCCGCACCGTCGGCGGAACTGAGCGCGGTGGCCGGTCGTGACGCCGACCGGGCGCGTGACTATGCCGACGAGATCGGGGCTCCGATCAGTTACGGCATCTATGACGATCTGCTCGCCAGCGACGAGATCGATGCCGTGTATATCCCGCTGCCGATCTCGATGCACGCCGACTGGACGATCCGCGCGCTCGAGGCCGGAAAGCACGTGCTGTGCGAGAAACCTCTGGCCATGACCGCCGGCGACGCGACCCGGGTCTTCGATGCGGCCGACGCCGCCGACCGCCTGTGTATCGAAGGATTGATGTATCGCCACCATCCGCAGACGCTGCTCGCCCAGCGCCTCGTCGAGGACGGAGCCATCGGCGAAGTCGCGCACATCCGCGCCGCGCTGACCGTGTCAGCGCCGATCGGCGACATCCGACGCACCGCAGCGTTGGGCGGCGGGGCCTCACTCGATCTCGGGTGTTATTGCGTGAGCGCGATCCGGTTCTTCGGCGGACATCCGGACCGCGTCTTCGCCACTCGCGTGCTCGACACCGCCCCCGGCGCACACGGCACCGACCTGAGAACCGTGGTCACGCTCGACCTCCCCGACGAGGTATCGGCACAGTTCGACGTCGCCCTCGACTTCCCCCGGCGTGACGAACTCGAGATCATCGGCACCGGAGGCAAACTCACCATTCCTGACCCCTGGCTGTGTCGTCGTGGGTACATCGAACTCGAACGCGACGGCGTGACCGAGCGAGTGCCGGTCGACCCGGCCGGCACCTACCGACTGACCTTCGCCGACGATCCCGACAACATCGACGCCTATCGCATCGAGTTCGAGAACTCCTCGCGCGCCGTCATCGACGACACCCCGCCACGCTTCGGCCGTGCCGACGCCACAGATCAGGCCGCCGTTCTCGAGGCCATCCGGCAGTCCGCGGAACTCGGCATGCCCGTAACCCCCGCACCGTCGCCGGCCACGGCGTCCGCACGTTCCTGAAAGGACAGATCCCCGTGACCACTCCCCCTCGCGTGCCACTCCGCGTCGGCATCATCGGCTGCGGCAACGTCGCCCTCAACTTCCACGTCCCGGCGTATCAGGCCGTACCCGCACATTTCACCGTCGCCGCGCTCGCCGACCCCACGCCCGAACGGCTCGAACTGGGGCGAACCACAGCGGGTCTGGCCGCCGAGCGGGTGTACACCGACGCGCTGGATCTGATCGCGCGTGACGACATCGATGTGGTCGACGTGTGCACCCCCCAGCACCTGCACCGTGACATCGTCGTCGCGGCCGCCCGGGCCGGCAAGCACATCCTGTGCGAAAAACCTCTCGCCGCAACACCGGCCGACGCCCAGGCGATGGTCGAGGCGGCCGACGACGCCGACGTCGTACTCGGCGTCGTGCACAACTACCTGTTCTTCCCGGAGGTCGTCGCCGCCCGCCGACTGATCGACTCGGGCGCACTCGGGGATGTGCGCACGGTTGTGGTGGACATGCTCGGCGTCGTCGATTCCCCGGGCGCCACCGGCTACCAGCCGAGGTGGCGACACGACCCCGCGGCGGCCGGTGGTGGAGTGCTGATGGACATGCTGCACGGCGTCTACCTCGCCGAGCACCTCCTCGCCGAGCCGGTCGAGCGGGTGTCGGGCTACGTCGACGCAGCGACACCAGGTGACGCGGTCGAAGGCCTTGCCCTGTGCCGGCTGGAAACGGCGCACCGCGCGGGCATGGTGAACATCGGCTGGGGCCTCGGTCCCGGCGGCATCCGCATCACCGGGAGCAAAGGCCGGCTCATCCTGCGTTACCACGACGAGGGCACCATGCCGTGGGCCCCGTTCGAATCCATGACGATGACGACCGAATCCGGTACCGAGACAGTCGATCTGCCTTCCGGGCAAGAACTCGCCCCGCTGATCGCCACGGCGCTGCGCGACACCGTCGTCGACCTCGCGGACGCCATCCTCGGCCGCCGTTCCCCGGCCGCGCCGGGCAGCGCCGCGCTCCGCACGCTGGAGAGCACCGTCGGCGTCTACCAATCCGCAGCCCAGGGCACGACCGTCGCGCTGCCGCTGGATCCCGCATCCCCCACGCACCGTCGGGGCGTCATCGGGCTGAATGACCTGGACATCCCCGCCACCTCGCCCGTCCGGCAGCGTCACCTGTTCGGCCTGACCTCCCAAGGAGCCTGACATGCGGATCGGTCTGCTCACCGACAGCCTGTCCACCATGACCCGCGCCGACGCGCTGGACACCGCAGCGGAATTCGGCATCGAGACCGTCGAGATCGGTCTCGGCGGCCCGCACGGCGGCTGGTCACCGGCACCGCACGCCGACATCGACGAATTGCTCACCGATCCGGGCGCGCGGGCCGACCTCAAACGCGCCGTCCGGTCGCGGGGTCTGCACCTCGAGGCCTTCAACGCCGCGGGCAACCCCCTGCACCCCACCCAAGGCGAACGGGACGACAGGATCCTGCGGGGCGCGATCCGACTCGCTGAGGAGTTCGAGATCGGCACCGTCGTCACGATGTCCGGGCTTCCTGCCGCGGCCGGTGACCGATTCCCCGCGTGGATCACCACGGTCTGGCCACCGGAGAACGTGGCACTCCTCGACGAACAATGGAACCGCGCGACCGACTATTGGGGAGGCGTCGTCGACGAGGCGAGCAGGCGGGGTGTGCGTATCGCCGTCGAGATGCACGCCAACCAACTCGTCTACAGCGTCCCGACGTTACAGCGCCTGCGCGCCGAGGTCGGCCCCACCCTCGGGGCGAACTTCGATCCCAGCCATCTGATGTGGATGGGTGCCGACCCGATCGCCGCGATCGCCGCGCTCGGCGACGCCATCTATCACGTGCACGCCAAGGACACCCGCATCGAGGACCGCGCCGCCGTCGCTTCTCACCTCGAGACCACCCCCAACGAACTGGTCTCCGAGCGCGCCTGGAACTATGTCGCGGTCGGGACCGGCCACCCCGGTGGGGTGGACTTCTGGGCCCGGTTCGCGACCGCGCTCGCCGACGCCGGCTACGACGGTCCGCTGTCGATCGAGAACGAGGATTACTCACTGGGACAGCGCGAATCGGTCGAGCTCGCCGCGACGACGCTGCGGGAGGCGTTGCAGCGGCGTCCCGCCCCGACCACGTGACTCCGCTTGGCGACCCCAACACTGCGACTCGGGGGCAGGATCGACTCGCCGCGGAATGCCCACCGGCGGACTTCAGGCGTACGGATCAGTGATCTCCCGCAGCTTCGTCAGAAGCTGCCGCAATTCGCGCATGCCCCGGACACCGAGATGCCGTGTCCACTCCTCGTCGATCCTGGCTTCCTCGAGGCGGGCGATGGCGATCGCCTCCTCGCCGCGCGCGGCTATCCGGACCAACCTGCCGCGCCCGTCGGTGGGGTCGACGACACGTTCAACGTACCCGGCACGCTCGAGACGGTCGACCAGGTGTGTTGCGGTCTGTTTGGCGACCTGGGCCTGCTCGGCGAGGTCGGTGAGCCGCGTTCCGTCGGGGCCGATCCGAGCTGCGACGCGGGCCTGAGCGAGAGTGATCTCATCGAATCCGGCACTGCGGACCGCCTCGAGGATCCGGTTCTCGGCGTAGCGCTGTGCGATGAACATCAACAAGGCTACGGGCGGTTCCTGCGCCACGGCCACTCCTTGATATTAGTTCGATGATGGGACTAATCTAGTCCTATCATCGAACCAATGGGCGGTGTCGTCATACCGACCGTTCACGCCGCGATCTTCGGCTCGGAGGCACATGATGAACAACGACGACATCTGGGCGGCCATCGACGACCATCGCAGCCGCACCGCAGATCTGCTCGAGGCGCTGCGCGATGACGAATGGCGGCGTGCATCGCTGTGTGACGGCTGGACCATCCGCGATGTCGCCGCGCATCTGACACTTCAGCAGATCCGACTCCGACAGGCACTCACGATGCTCCCGCTGGTGGTTCGACATCCCGGCGGACCCAACTCGGTCATCCACTGGTCGGCGAAACGCAAGGCGCAGGTACCGACCCGGCAGCTCACCGGTGAGATCCGCGCGATGGTCGGGTCTCGCGCCCACAACATCGGCCTCACGCCACGAGAGGCCCTCATCGACATCCTCGTCCACGGTCAAGACATCGCACTCCCCCTGGACCGAACGCTGCCGATGTCGCCCGAGGCCGCCGCCGAGGCGGCCGGTCACATGCTTGCCTACGGCACAGGTTGGAGGTCAAAGGTTTTTCAACAGAATGGATTACGTGGTGCAACGCTGCGTGCCACCGACATCGACTGGTCGGGTGGCACCGGCCCGGAGGTCCGCGGGCCCATGTGGGCCCTGCTGCTGTCGCTGGCCGGCCGACGGGCGGCGCTCGGTGAGTTGTCCGGCGACGGGATGACGCTGGTGTCGCGATGACGGCTGTCGAGACGTGACGCTCGGAGCGCCGGCGGTCGGTGGCGATGAACGGGTGGATCGGACCGACGGCGCGCGGGTCGGTGGTCCACATGCGAACGTTGAAGGGAGATCCGTGACCGCCAAGCCGAGGAGATGATATGCCCACGGTCGAGATCCCGAATCCAGACGGTCCCGTGCCCGCCTACCTCGCCGTCCCCGACGGCCCCGGCCCGTGGCCCGGCGTCGTCGTCGTGCACGACGCCGTCGGGATGACTCCGGACCTTCGTCGGCAGGCCGACTGGCTGGCCGGGGCCGGTCTGCTCGCCGTCGCCCCGGACCTGTTCCACTACGGTCGGCGATTACGCTGTGTTGTCGCCTCGATGCGCGCGATGGTGGCAGGACGGGGCCGCGCCTTCGACGAGATCGACGCCGCCCGCGCGTGGTTGGCCGACCGCGACGACTGCACCGGGCGAATCGGCGTCATCGGCTTCTGCCTCGGCGGCGGGTTCGCGGTGCTGTTGGCCGCGAGCGGTGACTATCAGGCCGCGAGCATCAACTACGGCAACGTTCCCGACGGCGCCGACGATCTGTTCGCCGGTGCCTGCCCGGTCGTCGCCAGTTTCGGCGCGCGCGACCGGTCGATGCGCGGCGATCCGGAACGTCTCCGGCATGCGCTCGAACACAACGGGATCCCGCACGATGTGCACGTCTACCCCGACGCCGGCCACGCCTTCCTCAACGACCACCCACGCGGCGAGATGCCGCTGTGGGCGGTCCTGCCGGCCCGCTTCGCCCGCGCCGACTACCACGACCCCTCGGCCACCCACGCACGCCGCCGCATCGAGGAGTTCTTCGCCGAGCACCTCGGTAGCAACCCGCCGACCTGACCGCCGCTGGTGAGGGGTGACCAGTTCGGGTGAGAAGATCTCAGGGTGCCCGCAGACCAACCCACGTCGAGAGGTCCGTCAGCGAAGAGGTCGGTCAGTCTGCTCGGCGCGATCGCGATCGGTATCGGCGGCATGGTCGGCGGCGGGATCTTCGCGGTCCTCGGCGAGGCGGCATCCCTGGCACGTGGCGGCACCGCCGTCGCATTCGCGCTGGGCGGACTGATCGCCGCTCTGACCGCCTACAGCTATGCCCATCTGTCGGTCGCGCACCCGAGCCGTGGCGGGACGATCACCTTCATCGACACCGCCTTCGGCAGAAATCTGCTCTCCGGCGGCGCCAACGTGATGTTGTGGCTCAGCTATCTGGTGACGATCGCGCTCTACGCAACGGCTTTCGGTTCCTACTGCGCCGCACTGCTGCCGTCATCACTGTCGGATTCTTCCTTCGTGCAGCACTTGCTGATCAGCGTGGCGATCGTCGCGCCCACGGTCATCAACATCCTCAGCGCGAGTGTGGTCAGCCGAGCCGAGACAGCCATCGTCGTGTTCAAGCTCGCGCTGCTGGCGGTGGTCATCGCCGCGGGTGCCTCGGGTCTGTCGGGTTCGCGGCTCTCGCCCGCCAACTGGCCCGGACCGGTCGGATTGCTCACCGCGGGCATGGTCATCTTCGTCGCGTACGAGGGTTTCGAGCTGATCGCCAATGCCGCCGAGGATGTGAAGGATCCGCGCCGCACGCTGCCGCGCGCCTACTACCTTTCCGTCGGCATCGTCGTCATGCTGTACGTCGTCATCGCGGCCATCACGGTCAGCGTGCTCAACACGGCGCAGATCGACGAGTACAAGGACTACGCTCTGGCGGCCGCCGCGGAGCCGTCGCTGGGCCAGGTCGGATTTGTCCTGGTGGCCGTCGCCGCCATCGCCGCGACCCTGTCGGCCATCAACGCCACCGTCTACGGCAACGCCCGGCTCGGCTACATCCTTGCCGTCGACGGCGAATTACCGACATCGCAAGCCTGGGAGCGTCACCAGGTTCCGGTGGTCGGCGCGACGACAATCGCCGGCGCGAGCCTGCTGCTCGCGAACTTCATTCCGATCCGATCCATCGCCATCATCTCCAGCGCAAGCTTCCTGCTCGTGTTCACCATCGTCAACGCCGCGGCCTGGCGACTGTCCCACGAAATCGGTGCCCGTCGATGGGTGGTCATCGTCGCCACGGTCGCCAGTGCGGTCGCCCTGGTCGTCCTGCTGTGGCATTCGGCCTCGACCGACCTGGCCGCCCTCGCCGTCTTCACGGGTTTTGTCGCGCTGTCCGTTGGAGGCGAGTTCATCTATGGCCGATTCGTGCGAGGCCATTTCCTGGGCAGACCGTACCGGGCCGACCATCGATGACCGAGCCGTCCAGTCGTCCGGTCATGCCGAGCAGAGCCAGAGTCGCAGCCGTGCGACTCGACGCAGCCGGCGCCGCCGAGCATCGTCGAGTTCGGCCGACTCATCGGTGAGACGCAGGATACGAGTGAAGAACTCCGTTTGACTGAAACCGAAGACCTCCATGATCTGATCGGCGGGCCCGCCACCGTGGTCGGCCCACCGGGAGGCGAAGCCCAGGAGATCGACGTCGCGAGCCCCGGTCAAGCGGCGTCTCCGGTCCGGTGTCGACCGAGCTCTTCGGGGTGAGGTCGCGGCCGGTCGGGTGCCATGATCGTTGCCCACCAGTTCGAAAGTGGGGACGGGTCGGGCCAGACCACCACGGGGGTGGCCGGGCCGTTGATCGACTCGGTGTCATGGTCTTTCATGTCCTAAGCACAGTCCTCCTCGGCGATCGGTGCCAGGGACCTATGTCGGGAGGCCCCGGGACCTTTGGCCCATGCCGGTACGATGCGCGCATGAATGAACACAGGGTCACGGTCGACATCGACGACCTCGGGGTGGCGACGGTCACGTTGAATCGAGCGGAGAAGCACAACGCGCTGGACGGGGCCATGTTCGACGCCCTGCTGCAGACGACCGACACGCTGCGCGCCGACCACCGGGTGCGGGCCCTCGTGCTGCACGGAGCCGGCAAGAGCTTCTGCTCCGGGTTGGACACCTCGCGTCTCGGACAGGACGGCGGCGCGGAGTCCCTGCTGGACCGGGAGGAGGGGCACCGGGCCAACCGTGCGCAGCGCGTGTCGGTGGACTGGGCCGACATCCCGGCGCCGGTCATCGCCGCGATCACCGGCAACTGTTTCGGTGGCGGACTGCAGATCGCCCTCGGTGCCGACATCCGCTACGCCGCCCCCGACGCCCGGCTGTCGATCATGGAGATCAAATGGGGCCTGGTGCCGGATATGGGCATCACCCAGACCCTTCCCCGCCTCGTCGCCGCCGATGTCGCCAAGGAACTGACTTTCACCGGCCGTATCCTCAACGGCATTGAAGCGCAGGCGGCGGGGCTGGTGACCCGAGTCGTCGACGATCCGCTCGCGGCCGCACTCGATCTGGCCCGCGAGATCGCTCGCAAGTCACCGCACGCGATCCGCGCCGCCAAACGGCTCTACGACCAGACCTGGGCAGGCGCGGACCCGGCGGCCGCGCTGACGCTCGAGAGTGAGCTGCAGGTCGGACTGCTGGGTTCGCCCAATCAGCTCGAAGCGGTCGGGGCCGGCATGGCGCGGCGGGAACCGCGGTTCGCCGACCCGAACTGATCACACCTCGTGCGAGATGACTGATCCCGGCGGGTCGTCCCCGCCGGGATCAGATCATCGTCAGGTCAGGAGATCGCGGCCTGCTCGCTCTTGTTGGACCAGCGCGGGTTGCTCTCGATCGCACCGATGATCCGCGGCCGCAGCTCGGCGGCCTTGATCACCGCATCGACCGAACCCACCTCGACGGCACGCTGGATGCTGTGCACCGCGTCGAACTCGGCGGCGATCTCGCTGATCTTCTCCGCGCGCACCGACTGCCGGGCCTCGGCGAGTTCCGCGCTCAGCGTCGACCGGTCGGCACCGGACGCACCCGCCACCTTCGTCTCCAACTCCCGCACGCGGGGGTCGGCGGCGGTGCGCTTGGCGACGTCGCCGGCGAAGACCACCGCGGCCGCCGGCGCACCACCGAGCACAGAGGCGAACGAGCCCTCGATGGCCATCACCGTCATGTTCGGGTTCAGTGCCTTGGAGAACACCACGAACGCACCACCGTGATACCGCGAGATCACGCAGAACACGATCGGCCCCTGGAAGTTGACGATCGCGCGACCGATCTCGGCGCCGTACTCCAGCTGCAGCTTGCGCATCGACTCGGGTGAACCGTCGAAGCCGGACAGGTTGGCGAGCACCACCAGAGGACGATTACCGCTGGCCACGTTGATCGCGCGCGCCGCCTTCTTCGACGACTGCGGGAACAGCGTGCCCGCCGTGTAGGTGTCCGGGCCGTCGGTGGGCTTGTAACCACGCCGCTGCACCTCGCGGGATTCGATGCCCAACAGGCACACCGGGATTCCGCCGAGGTGGACGTCGCTGACGACCGCGGTCTCCGCGTCCGCCATACCGGCCCACCGCTCCAGAATCGGGTGATCCTGGTCGGCGACCGCCCGCATGACGGTTCGGATGTCGAAGGGCTTCTTGCGATCCGGGTTGGTCTCTGCCGAGAAGATCTGCCCGACCGTGGTGAAGTCGCTGCCCGCCATCACGTGCGGGAAGTCGGAGATGTCGCGATCGCTCGGGTCGCTGGTCACCGACCGACGCGGCGTCTCCTCGCCCGGCGCGATGTAGGTGTGGTCGTAGTGCGACATCAGCACGTCGCGGGCGGCACCCAGGTTCGGCGCCCAGTACTGGGCCTGGCCGTTGGGGCCCATCACCCGGTCGTAGCCGCCGATACCGAAGTTGTCCTCGGCGGACACACCACCGGAGAAGTCCAGCGACTGCTTGCCGGTCAGCACCATCGCCGAGTCCGGTGTCATCACCAGGATGCCCTTGGTGTGCATGAGCATCGTCGCCTCGGCGTTCCAGTACGGCTGCGCGCCGACGTTGATCCCCGCGACGACGATATTGATCTCGCCACCCGCCTGGGTGAACTCGACGACCCGCTTGAGGGCGCGCGCCACCCAGTCCATGTTCTCGGTACCCGAGTCCATCGAGATCCGCGCACCCGACGACAACGCGTACCACTCGAGCGGTACCTGCATCGACTCGGCGAGATCCAGAGCGCCGATCACCCGCGCGCACTCCGGCTCCGACAGCGCACCGAGCGATTTCGTCGGGTCACCGAGCAGCACGACGCGGGTGACACCCTGCGGGTACTTCTCGGTGGCGGTGGTGACCACACCGGCGACGAGGGCCGCGCTATTGCGTCCCCGCGGCCGGTCGACGGGGACCAGTCGCTGCTCGGCGTCGAGGTCGTACTCGGAGAACTCGCCGAGCATCGTGGCCAGCTCGTAGGGGTAGACGGTGTTGCGTCGCGCGGCCCGCAGCACCTTCTGCCGGTAGGAGTCGAGCGGCTCGATCGGCTCGTCGGACGGCTCGCCCACGACCACGTCGAAGTCGCCGGTGGCGTTGGCGGAGAACCGCACCGAGACCTTGGACAGCTCACCGGTCACGGGGTCGCGACGCCGCGCGATGAGCAGCACCTCCTCGAGGCCGACACCTGTCGTGGTGCCCCGGATGTGGTCGGCGATCGTCTGCAGCTCCTCGGCCGCGGCGGCCATCGGCGGCCAGATGTACATGACGATGCGGTTGGTGTCGGCGGTGCGGGTCGACCCGCGCTGGGCGCGTCGGATCGAGTCGACACAGGTCGCCAGGACGGTCTCCGCGGTCGGCAGCGTCAGCAGACGGCCGTCGTGCTCACGCATGCCGGTCAGATCGCGTACCTGGGCGAACGCGATGAGGCGATCGTCGGACGGGTTCTCCTTGGCGACACAGCGGAACAGGTACACCTCTTCGTCATCCGCCGACGACAGCCGGGTGAGATCGAACTTGCGCAACCGCTCCATCTGCATGCGCTGCGCGATGTAGGGGTGCAGCCCACGGATCAGTCGCTCCTCGACCATGCCGGTCGCGGACGGACGGAAGGTGAAGTGGTGGTGCATCCGCGCGTCACCACTGCCGGCGACGGTGAGGGTGATGCGGTGTACCGGGCTGGGCAGCGCACTGGCGGCGATGATCTCGTTCAGTGCGCCCGCCATGGCGTCGAAGTCGGCGGGCTGCTGCTCCCAGCTCAGATAGATGTCGGCGTCGATGGACGCGGTGCCCCGGGCCAGCTCGGCCAGACCACTGAGGGTGGCGCCCAGATCGTCGAACCGTCCTGCGGCCGACACCAGATTCGAGCCGTCGCGCTCGGCGACCACGAACGTCGCCCCACCGGCGGTCTGGATGCGCAGATCGGTGAGACCCTTGTTGCCATAGTAGCGGCGGGTCAGCACCTCGAGCATCACCGTGTTGTCGGCCTTACCGAGGAGCATCCGCTGCCCGAGCAGGCGGACCAGCGGTTCGGTGCTGCGGACCATCTCGGCGATACGCTCGGCGCGGTCGGGAGCGTCGGGGTTCGCATCCAGGTACCGCAGCTGATCGCGCACGTTGTTGACGACGCGGGCGCGGTTGCGGCGCAGCAGCGGCTGGCCGTACCAGGAGTAGACAACGCCGCGGGCGAGGTCGGCGACGGCCGGGAAACGGACCTGGGTCGCCGCGACGAGGCGGTCGAGGGCGGTGCTGACCGCGTCCCCGATCTCGTCACGTGGCGTCGGCTCGGGCAGCCACTCGCGCAGCAGCGTGGTGATCACGGTCACCGAGTCGGCCGGGTTCTGCAGTGCCAGGAAGATCCGGAACACCGCGGCCTCGAGTTCGGGGGTGCGCTCGAGATCGGTGACCCCGTAGTGTCCGAGTGCGCGGCCGAGCTGGGCGTGGAAGGCCGCCGGGAGACCGTCGCGCTCGACGTCGAGGCTCTGCAGGTAGGTGTGGAAGTTCTCGCGCGCGCTGTGCAGATACGGGTCGGCGAAGTCCTCACCGGACGGCTTGTTCTGGCTCAGCTCGGCGAGATCGGCGAACACCGTGATCAGTTCCAGCTCGTCGGCGATCGGCCGGCGGCCACTCTCGACGGCCTCGTGACGGACCATGAGGTACTCGTCGAGCAGGCGCGTGCGGTCGAGCGGGTCGACGTCGTAGCCGAGCAGCTGGCTGCGAAGATCCTCTTGCGAACGCGTGGTGCGGACGTGCGCCTCGACGTTCGGCGCCGCCGGCAGTTCGATCTCGACGGTGTCGGTCACCTCGTCGGTCTGCTCGTCGTCGTCATCGTCGGCGAGGGGTTCGAGCCGCAGCAGCGGCGCACCGGTCTCCACCTGGGTGCCCACCGACACCAGGCACTCCTTGAGCCGGGCTCGCATCGGAGCACGGAGCACCGTCTCCATCTTCATGCTCTCCAGCACCAGGACGGGGGCTCCGGCCTCGACCTCGGCACCCACCTCCAGCGGTGCGGCGACGACCAGGGCGGGGGCGGGCGAGCGGACGACACCGCCCTCGTCGCGGCTGACCCGGTGGGTCACGCCGTCGACGTCGACGAGGTGGACCGGCCCGTGCGTGTCGGTGACCAGGCGATACCGGACACCGTTGACGACGATCTGGGCGCTGTGCTCATCGAAACGCTCGAGGTCGACGTCGGCGGTACGGGTGTCGGCACCGGCCTCGATGCCGACACGGAAGCGGTGTGCACCGATGCGGGAGACCCGCACGCGGTATCCGACGCCTCGCAGCTTGAGATCGAGCGGCCGTCCACTGTCGTGGCGCACCTGCGGGCGTCCACCCGACGCGGTGGACAGGAGTCGCTGACGCTCGACCGACTCCTCTTCCTCGTAGGCGTCGATGGCCGCGGCGGCGAGTGCGATCGCGGAGTGCTTGTGGGCGACCAGGCCGCCATCGGCGCGGACGCGGTCGATCCAGCCGGTGTCGGCGCTGCCGTCGATCACCTCGGGCTGGTTGAGCAGCTCGAGGACGAAACTCTTGTTGGTGGCGCCACCCTCGATGATGACGCGTGTCTCGGCCATCGCCCGGCGCAGGCGGCCGAGGGCCTCGTCGCGGTCACGGCCGTAGGCGATGATCTTGGCGATCATCGAGTCGAAGTCGGCGGGGATGGTGTCGCCCTCGTTGACGCCGGTGTCGACGCGGATGCCCGGGCCGGCCGGCAATTCCAGACGGGCGATACGTCCCGGCGACGGGGCGAAGTCACGGTCGGGGTCCTCGGCGTTGAGTCGGGCCTCGATGGCGTGGCCGCGCTCGACCGGAGCCTCACCCTCGAGGGGGACGCCGGAGGCTACCTGCAGCTGGGCCCGGACCAGGTCGAAGCCGTTGGTGATCTCGGTGATCGGGTGCTCGACCTGCAGGCGGGTGTTGACCTCCAGGAAGGCCAGCAGGTTCTCGCCCGGGTGGTAGAGGAACTCGACGGTGGCCGCGCCCCGATAGCCCACGGCGATGGCGAGCCGCTCTGCGGATGCCTTGAGATTGGCGACCTGGTCGGCGGGGAGCACCGGCGACGCCGATTCCTCGATGACCTTCTGGTTGCGGCGCTGGACCGAGCAGTCGCGCACGCCCAGCGCCCAGGCGGTGCCCTGACCGTCGGCGATCACCTGCACCTCGACGTGGCGGGCGCCGGTCACGAGCCGTTCCAGGAACACCACACCGCTGCCGAAGGCTCGCTCGGCCTCGTCGCGGGTGCGGGTGTACGCATCGCGGAGATCGGCGTCGTTGGTGACCTTCCGGATGCCTCGGCCACCACCGCCGGCGGTCGCCTTCAGCATCAACGGGTAGCCGATCTGGGCGGCCGCGGCCACCGCGTCCTCGAGGGTGTCGACACCACCGCGGCTCCACGCGGCCACCGGCACGCCGACTTCCTCGGCGATCAGCTTGGCGCCGATCTTGTCGCCGAGTTTGCGCATCGCCTCCGCCGACGGTCCGACGAAGGTGACACCGATCCGGTCGCAGAGTTCGGCGAAGAGCGGATCCTCGGCGACGAAGCCCCAGCCGACCCACGCCGCGTCGGCGCCGGTCTCGAGCAGGGCCCGTTCGAGGACCTTGTGGTTCAGGTAGGGCCGGGAGGCTGCCGGGCCCAGGTCGTAGGTGATGTCGGCCTCGCGGACGAATGTCGCGGTGCTGTCCACATCGGTGTGGAGGGCGACGACCTCGATCGGCTGTCCGGTCTCGGCGGAAAGGCCTCGGACGGCGTGGATGAGTCGCATGGCGGCTTCGCCTCTGTTCACGATGGCAATGCGGGTGAACATCACCGACTCCCTTCTGTTCGTCATGCCTGCCGATTGGCCGCTCGGAGGTCGCGGTACCCGAACTCGACGGTACGTCGATCGAACGGGTCATGGTTCCGGTCGGCGCGAAGCCGACGCCGGACCCTCGTGATTGTTCCGAATCGTTTCCCTACGCGCGAGTACGGTTCGCGGACTGAGGCAAGGAGAGACATATCCCACATTGGGAGCGCCGGGCGTAACACTCCTGGTCGAGGCGTCGTCGCTGCCCGACCCTGACCGCGTCTCTGAACCTTCCGGCCGCTACCTTGTCCTGGGGATGACATCGACCTCGACTAGAGGAGCATTGCGTGACACATCTGGGAGTAGTGGGCGGCGGCACGATGGGTGCCGGGATCGCCGAGGTGGCCGCACGGGCCGGTGACGACGTCCTGATTCTCGAACGCGACCAGGAGGCGGCCGACGCCGCGCTGGCCCGCATCGAGAAGTCGCTGGGACGGGCAGTGAAGTCCGGCAGGCTGGCCGACGACGAGCTGACCGCGGCGATGGCGCGGCTGCAGACGACGACCTCGATCGCCGACTTCGGTGATCGCGAACTGGTCATCGAGGCGCTGCCCGAGATCGAGTCCCTCAAGGTCGGGTTCTTCGCCGAGTTGGACAAGGTGACCCGGCCCGATGCGATCCTCGCGACGAACACGTCGTCGATCCCGATCATCCGCATCGCGAAGAACGTCGCCGATCCGTCGCGTGTCGTCGGCGTGCACTTTTTCAATCCGGTCCCGGTGATGAAGCTCGTCGAGATCATCTCGAGTCTGGCCAGCTCACCCGAGGCGATCGAGACCGTCACCGCTTACGCCCGCGACCACCTCGGCAAAAAGACCATCCAGGCTGGTGACCGCGGCGGGTTCGTGGTCAACGCGCTGCTCATCCCCTATCTCGTCAGCGCGATCCGCATGTACGAGAGCGGATACGCCACCAAGGAGGACATCGACGCGGGCATGATCAACGGGTGTGCGCACCCGATGGGGCCACTGACGCTGTCGGACACCATCGGCCTCGACGTGGTCCTCGACGTCGCCGAATCCCTCTACCAGGAGTTCCGCGAACCCCACCATGCGCCGCCACCCCTCCTGCAGCGCATGGTCGATGCCGGCTATCTCGGCCGCAAGACCGGTAAGGGGTTCTACGACTACTCGAAGTAGCCGGATCCCCGCACCCGGGTCGCCCGACGTGACAGTCTCGACTCAGATCTTCGAGAGGAGAGGTCATGCCGCTGATCTACGTCGACCTGCTCGACAATCGCACCGACGCACAGGTCGCCACCCTGCTCGACGCTGTCCACGCGGCCGTCGTCGAGGCATTCGAGGTACCCGAACGTGACCGATATCAGGTCGTGAACGTGCACCGGCCCGGCCACATGGTCGTACAGGACACCGGACTCGGCATCGACCGGACCGACGACGTGGTGGTCATCCGGGTGGTCAGCAAACGACGCTCGGTGCCGCGCAAGCAGCGTCTCTACGAGCTGCTCGCGACGAATCTGGCCCGGGACTGCGGGATCGCGGCGAGCGACCTCGTGGTGAGCGTCGTCGAGAACGATGCGCCGGACTGGTCCTTCGGGCACGGGGTGGCGCAGTTCGTCACCGGCGACCTCCCCTCGTGACGGCGCGATAGGCGGTGTCTGCACCGACGATCGTGGTCACCGGCGCGTTCGGCCAGGTCGGCCGGCGCGTCACCGATATCCTCCTCGACCGCGGATGCCGGGTTGTTGCGCTGGGCCGGGCCAGCCAGAGGGCGAGGACGGTCGCGCAGGAGATGATCGTGTCGGCGCCGGCCGGCCGGTTGATCCCGGCGTTTGTCGACATGCTCGACTCGCAGGGGGTCGTGCAGGTACTCGCCGACCACGAACCCGAAGCGATTGTGCACCTGGCGGCGGTGGTTCCGCCGGCGTCGTATCGGAACCCCCAGGGGGCGAGCGAGATCAACGTCGAGGGGACCCGACTGCTGCTCGCCGCGGCGCGCCGGGTGCCGACGCCCCCGTTCATGGTTCTCGCCTCCAGCGCCGCGGTGTACGGATCTCGTAACCCGCATCGTCATCCCGAACTCGTCACCGCGGAGACGCCGGTGAATCCGATCGACCGATACGGGCAGGACAAGGTGGTGGCCGAGGCTGCGGTCGCCGGCAGCGGCCTGCCGTACTGCATCCTGCGTCTGGGCGGGATCATCTCACCGGACGTGGCCGCCGAGGTCAATCGTGGTTATCTGCTGCTGATGCGGGCCACACCGGGCGACAACCCACTGCACACGGTCGACTCCCGCGATGCCGGCCTGGCGTTGGCGAACGCCTGCGATCGCCGCGATCTGGTCGCCGGAAAGGTGTTGATGATCGGCGGGGACAGCAGCCACGTCCACACCCATCGTGATGTCGTCGACGACTTGATCGCCACCGTCGGTCTCGGGCACCTCGGTGGCTCGGTGTGCCTGCCCGGCGACCCCAACGATGAACATGGATGGGCCTTCACCGGCTGGTTCGACACCGCCGAATCGCAGGCGCTGCTCGACTTCCAGCAGCACGACTGGGCGAGCACCGTGCACTGGGTGGCGCAGTCTCAGGCCCGCCGACGTCTGGTGCTTCGGCCGGCGGGGCCCGTCTTGCGGCCGCTCATCCGTGTCGCGCTGGCCCTGCAGCGTCGATCAGAACACCGCGGTCCCTACGCCGATCCCTGGCGTCTCATCTCCGCCACGTACGGCGCTGCGGCGTTGGCCCAACCTCTGTCGTGAGCTGTCGTGAGTTGCTCGGTCAGTCGGCCAGACCCGCATCCTTGCTGCCGTAGGCCTTCCGCAGCGTGGGTTTGACGACCTTGCCGCCGGCGTTACGAGGTAGTTCATCGATGATGACCATGTCCTTGGGCTGCTTGAACCGCGCGAGGTTCTCATTGAGATAGGGCTCGAGTTCTTCGAGGGTCAGTTCGTCCACGCCCTCGGCGAGGACGACGACTGCCACCGGCACCTCGCCCCACTTCTCGTGGGCGCGAGCGATGATCGCGGCCTCCGCGATCTTCGCGTGACCGAAGAGGACGTTCTCCACCTCGGCGCAGTAGATATTCTCGCCGCCGGAGATGATCATGTCCTTGGCGCGGTCGACGACATAGAGGAACCCCTCCTCGTCCTCGCGGACGAGGTCACCGGAGTGGAACCAGCCGCCGCGGAAGGCGTCCGCGGTTGCCTGCGGGTTCTGCCAGTAGCCCTTCATCATGTTCGGGCCGCGGTAGACGATCTCACCCACCTCACCGGGTTTGACGTCGTTCATCATCGGATCGACGATGCGTGCCGTCACGCACGGCACCACCTTGCCGACCGAACCGATCTTGCGCAGCGCGTCCTTGCCCTCCAGCATGCACGTCACGGGCGACATCTCGGTCTGCCCGAAGGCGGTCATGTTGCTCGCGGCGGGAAAGGTCTCGTTCATCGCATTGAGCACGGTGTCCGATGCCGGTGCGGCGCCCCAGCTGATGTTCCGGAGCTTGAGGTTGCGGGGCCTGGCCTTCTGCGCGGCACAGACAGCCTGCCATTGGGCCGGCACCATGAATACCGAGGTGGTGCCCTCGCGCTCGAGGGTGTCGAGCATGGCGTCGGCGTCGAAGGCTCCGAGTGCGTGGATCACGGCCGGGATGCCCCGGTAGAACACCGGTGCGAAACCCCCGATACCGGCGATGTGGAAAATGGGCGGGACGATCGAGGCGACATCATCGGACTCACCGCTCGCGGCGATCATCGCGGTGACCGCCTGCGCCTGCAAATTGGTGTGGGTCAGCATGGCGCCCTTGGGCTTACCGGTGGTACCCGAGGTGTACATGATGAGCGCGACGGTCTCCTCGGGGACGTCGATCTCGGGCAGATCCGACGGATCCTCGGCGAGCAGGGTTTCGTAGTCGAGGTGCGCCGGGTTGTCGGAGCCGTCGACCGCGATCACGGTCTCGAGGCCGCCGGTCGAGGCGTTGACGGCGTCGGCCAACGGTGCGAGCAGTTTCTCGGTGACGATCACGCGGGCCCCGCTGTCGGTGACCAGGTAGCCGACCTCCGCCGGACTCATCCGGATGTTCACCGGCACCGGGATGGCGCCGATCAGGTTGGCCCCCAGCACCGCCTCGACGTATTCGGTGCGATTGAGCAGCGCCATCAGGACCCGGTCCCCGAACCGCACACCCCGGCGATACAGCGCGGCGGCGAAGGCACGGGTGCGCTCGTCGAGCTCACGCCAGGTAGTCGCCTTGTCGAGGTACTTGATGGCGGTCTGGTCGGGAATCATGAACGCGTGCCGGCGCACCTGGTTGTTCCAGTGGTTGCGTCGGGAGCGCATCGGCTCGGTGGTCAGATCAGTTGTGGATTCGGTGGTGGCGGTCATTGCTCGATCTCCCCTGTTGTTGACGCAGCTAACCTGAGCACCGCTTCATGTGCTCCGAATCACACCTTATGGTCGGGAGTGGCCTCCGGGTGAGCGATCGACGAGGGAGTTCTTCGTGGCGTGCCGGCGACGTGGACCTCGCGCTCGCCACGATTTCATTCGTCGGGCACGATTAGGTAGACTGTTCTACCTAACAACGAGCGAGACGCGGATATGTCTGACACCCCCACGGGTCGCGCAGCGCGGCCGGCACGCGCGCGGATTCTCGACGCCGCGGCACGACAGTTTTATGCGCACGGTATCGCGGCAACCGGGATCGACACGATCACCGCCGACGCCGGCGTCGCCAAGATGAGTCTCTACAACAACTTCTCATCCAAGGCCGACCTCGTGTCCGCATACCTCGACGAGCGCCACCGGGAATGGATGTCGCTCTACGCCAAGCGCTGCGAGGACGCGACGACACCGTCCGAGCGGATCATCGCGGTATTCGACGCATATGCAGACCACGCCGCCCTCGCCTACGACCACGGGTTCCGTGGTTGCGGACTCCTCAATGCGGCTGCCGAGTTACCCGTCGACGACCCGGGCCGGGATGCGGTGCGCCGGCATAAAGAGGAGGTCGAATCGATTCTCCGCACCGAACTGGCCGCGCTGTGTGAACCCCGCGTGGCGGATGCCTGCTCGGAGCATCTGTCATTCCTCCTCGAGGGTGCCATGAGCAGGGCGGGTCTGGAAGGTACACCGGACCGCCTCGGTCATGCGCGTACGCTGGCCGAATCCATCGTCGCGGCACTATGAAATCGGTTGCGCAGGCAAGAGCTTCGGTGCTCGGCGCCGCGATGTTGTGGGGCACCACCGGAACCGCGGCGGCGCTCGCACCATCACTGAGCGCAATCACTGTCGGCGCCGCCGCGATGGGTCTCGATGGGATTCTGCAGGGGATCGTCAACGGCGCGAACGTACGACGTTCCACTCTCGCGCTAGGCCGCCACGCTTGGGTCGTTGCAGTTGGCGTGATGTGTGTTGCGCTGTATCCGTTGGCTTTCTATTCCTCGATGCGGGTCGGCGGTGTCGCCGTCGGAAGCGTAGTCTCGCTGGCGTCGGCACCCTTGGCGTCGGCGATCATCGAACGAATCGTCGACGGGCGGAAGCTGACGCAACGCTGGATGCTGGCCTCCGGTCTCGGAATTCTCGGCGGCACCCTTCTGAGTGCAGCGCATCCCGGTACGGTCGGTGCAGCACACTCATCGGCGCCGGGTATCTTCCTGGGGCTGCTTGCCGGCTGCACGTATGCCGGCTACTCGTGGGCGCTGCGACGCCTCATGCGCAACGACGTCACGCGTGGTGCGGCCACCGGCGCTGTTCTCGGCCTGGGCGGCATACTGTTGCTGCCCCTCGTCGTCGTGAACGGATCGGCCATCGCGGGGTCCCTGACGACATGGCTTGTCGTCGCGTATCTGGCAGTGGTGCCGATGTTTCTCGGATACGTGTTGTTCGGCATTGGTCTGGGGGCACTCGACGCCACCACCGCGACAACGATCACTCTCATCGAACCCGCAGTGGCCACCGTGCTGGCGGTTGTCGTTCTCGCCGAGCGCACCTCGGCCGCCGGCTGGACCGGAATCGCCCTCATCTGCGGCGCGCTATGCCTGCTCACGGTCTCGCGGCGGCACTCGGCAGCTACACCCACTCCGCACCCCTCCGGGGGTGCAGTCCTGGACCCGGCGCCCGGTACGCCGCCGGTGTCGACCGACCGGACCGATCCGGTTACGACCTGATCCGAGTCGAGGACTCTCCATGCCGGCGCAGCGCCGCCGGCATGTCACCGTGGCATGAGCCGACGCATCCGCGCGGCCTCGCGGGAGAGGTGATCACGCTCGGCGACGCTGGTCGCGGCGCGGGCGGCCGCGGAATACAGTTCGGCCGCACGATCGAGATCGCCGATCCGTTCGTGGAGGTAGGCCGTGACCGCGGTATGGCGCGGCACTCCAGGGTCCACACCAGCGAGCGCAGCGAGACCCGCCCGCGGTCCATCGGCCTCACCCACGGCCACCGCGCGGTTGAGTCGGACCACCGGACTGTTCGTGAGGCGTAGCAGTTCGTCGTACCACTCGACGATCTGCACCCAGTCGGTCTCGTCGGCGTGTCGGGCATCCGCATGCAGGGCCGCGATCGCCGCCTGTGCCTGATACTCGCCCAGCCGATCACGGGCGAGAGCGGACTGCAGGATTATCACACCTTCGGCGATCATCGCCCGGTCCCACAGTGATCGGTCCTGTCCATTGAGCGGGATCAGCCGACCACCCGGGCCCGTGCGCGAAGCTCGCCGCGCGTGGTGGAGCAGCATGAGTGCGAGCAATCCGGCCGACTCGGGTTCGTCGGTCAGGTCGACGACCTGGCGGGTCAGTCGGATCGCCTCGGCGGCCAGATCGACGTCGCCGCCGTACCCTTCGTTGAAGATGAGGTAGAGCACCCGGAGCACGGTCGGGAGATCACCGGGCTGGTCGAGTGGGAGACCTGCGATGCGGCGCTTGGCCCGGCTGATCCGCTGTGCCATCGTCGCCTCGGGGACGAGGTAGGCCGCAGCGATCTGCCGGGTCGTCAGGCCGCCGACGGCACGCAACGTCAACGCCGCGGCTGCGCTCGGTGACAGACTGGGATGTGCACAGAGAAAGTAGAGCCGTAGCGAGTCGTCGCTCATCGGCGCCGGGCCGGGACGGGGTTCGGCATCTACAGCGATCTCCCTTCCGCGACGGGATATCTCGGATCGCCGGGTGTCGAGGAACTTGCGCCACGAGACCGTGGTGAGCCAGGCCTTCGCGTCGCGCGGCGGGTCGTCGGGCCAGGTGTCCAGTGCCGGGATCAACGCCTCCTGGACGGCATCCTCGGCCGACGCGAAATCCGCTCCGCGCCCGACGAGGACACCGATCACCGCGGGCACGAGTTCCCGCAACAGCGTCTCGTTCACTCGGTGACCGTGGGTGGTTGGGTGAGGAACGGCCGGACCTCGAGCCACTCGTGGATCGGCTTTCCGCCGGCCCCGGGGGCGGCCGACAACTCCCCCGCAAGTTCGACCGCGCGGTCCCAGGAATCGACGTCGATGACCATCCAGCCCGCGATGAGATCCTTGGTTTCGGCGAACGGGCCGTCGGTCACGGGTGGCCGTCCCTGGCCGTCGTAGCGGACAAAGGTGCCCTCGGGTGCGAGGGCCTGCTCGTCGACGAACTCCCCGGTCGACTCCAGGCGTTTCGCGAAGTCGCTCATGTACTGAATGTGTGCGTCGACCTCGTCGGGAGTCCACTGGTCCATCATCGTCCAGCCGTCGACGGGTGTCGGTCCGCCCCGATAATGCTTCAGCAACAGGTACTTCATGGTCGTCCTCCTCGGTTGCGCGCGGCCCTCATAGCCACTGGTACCCCTGGGACGGAGCCGCCGCCAGATTCTCGACACTCCGCGACTCGCTTCTCGCGTCACGCGTCCGATTCGCCCCCCGGGAAGTCGGGGCGTCCGCCGGTTGCCTGCCGGAGAGGCGACGACCCGACTTCCGGGGGGACGAACTCGAGGGGATCGTCGCTCGACCGGTAGGGTCGGATTCCGTGAATATCAGCGGGGTAGGTATTTGGAGTGCACCATTGCGTTACGGCGATCCGGGCGAAGCTGCGGACGCCGCGTCGGAGCTGGAGCAGCTTGGCTTCTCGGCCCTGTGGATTCCCGATGTCGGCGGCCCGGTGCTGGACTCGGTGGCGAATCTGCTTGGCGCCACCACGACAACCGTGGTCGCCACCGGAATCCTGAACATCTGGATGCATGAGCCGAAGGACGTCGCGGCCGCCCACGCCCGGCTGACGGCCGAGCACGGGCCCCGCTTCCTGCTGGGCCTCGGCATCAGCCACGCACCGCTGATCGACGCGCACGAAGCGGGGCGCTACCAAAAGCCGCTGGCCACGACCAAGGCATTCCTCGACGGCCTCGACGACGCCGAGCACCCGGTTCCCACCGACAGCCGGATGCTGGCCGCGCTGGGCCCGAAGATGCTCGAACTCGCCGCCGACCGCACCGCCGGCACCCATCCCTACCTCGTGACCCCCGAGCACACGGCGGCGGCACGTGCCGCCCTCGGCGAGGGCCCACTGGTCGCCCCGGAACAAACCGCGATCCTGGCCACCGACCGCGACGAGGCGCGATCGATCGCAGGCAAATGGCTACGCGGCTACCTGGCCATGCCCAACTACGCGAACAACCTTCGCCGCCTCGGCTTCTCCGAAGAGGATCTGACGTCGGTGAGCGACAAGCTCTTCGATGCTCTCATCGCGTGGGGCGACGAGGCGGCCGTGCTCGCCCGCATCGACGAACATCGCGCCGCTGGAGCCGATCACGTCTGTGTCCAGGTGCTGCACGCAAATCATCGCGGATTCCCGCGCGAGCAGTGGCGACGACTCGCCGCTGCTCTCGGCTGACCAACCGCCAACCATCCACCGGGCCACCCGTGGGAGCCGTCACCGGGTGCCGCTGATCCCTCCATCCACCGGGATCACGGTTCCGGTCAGGTAGGCGCCGGCCCGCGAGGACAGGAAGATCGCGGTGCCGGCGACGTCCTCTGGACTGCCGACCCGACCAAGTGGGACACCGTTTTCCACCTGAGCGCGCGCTTCGGGGTCATCGAGGAGGAATGCCATCATCTTCGACGGGAACGGCCCGGGAGCGATGGCGTTCACGGTGATGTGCTCGGATGCCAGTGTCGCGGCCAGCTTGCGGGTCAGCATGTGGACCGCGGCCTTCGAGGCGCCGTAGGAGAAGTTGTCGGTGCCGGAGACGACCAGGCCGTCGATGGACCCGATGTTGATCACACGGGCCGGGTCGTCCGCGGCAGCGGCGGCGCGCAGCCGCGGCAACAGCGCCTGGGTGACCTCGAATATCGACGTGACGTTGAGGTTGAGGATCTTGTCGAACCCCGAACGGGGGAACTCGTCGAGGGCCGCGCCCCAGGTGGCGCCCGCGTTGTTGACCAGGACGTCGACGCGGTCGAAGCGATCGGCCACGAACCGGGCCAGCGCCTCCACACCCTCGGCCCGCGACAGATCGGCGGCGAGCGCCGCGACGTCGCCGATCTCCGACAGCTCCGCCTCGGCCGACGCGCACGCCTGCGGCTTGCGGGAGGAGATGATCACGCGCGCACCCGCCTGCGCGAAGCCGCTCGCGATCATCATCCCGATGCCGCGGGTGCCGCCGGTGACGACGACGTTCTTGCCGCCGACGTCGAAGAGCCCCGCCGGATGACTGTTCACTGGGCAGGTTCCTCCGATGGTCCTCAGGGTTTGTGCGTCCTGAGAGATTCATAGTTGAAATCGGAGTCGCCTTCAGCGGTTTCACGAATGCTGCAGATCAGCCAGGTGGTCGCAGCGAATTCTCCCTACGTGTCAGACGAGTTCGGGCACGTGCAGATGTGCGAGGACCAGTTCGAACTCGCACACCTCGAGCACCTCGGCGCCGGCCTCGGCGGTGCCCGCCTCACGGATCGTCCCCGCCTCGCCCCGGGTCTGCATCATCGCGTGGGTGCTGTCGTAGGTCACCGACGAGACCGCGATACCGGACTCCCGGTCGATCATCAGGCTGGCGCTGCAGAATCCGTGTAGATCCTCGAGCGCCGGAAGCGAAGCGAGCTTGAAAACGTCGACGGCGCGGTCGAGTTTGTCGGGGTCGACACGGAACCAGGTCGCGCGCAGGCAGGCGCCTTCGTGCGCCCGGTGGTTGCGATGCAGTGCCGCGATCTCCCACTCGTCGACCTGGGGCCTGCCGCCGAGCACGTCGGCCGCGCGGGTGCGCACGGCATGGAGGTGTTCCTCCGTGGCTATCATCTCGTCCAATGTCTGCCAGGAACTGGTGATGATGCACCTGCGTGAATGTCGGTCGACGATCATCGAGGTGCCAAGGCATCCGGGCATGTCGGCCAGCAGCGGCATGACCTCGTTCTGAACGTGCCGGATGCCGGCATCGATGCGGTCCGGATGTGCGACGACGGTGGTGGAACGTGCGAACACGGGTCATTCCTCCGGTCGGGGCAGCGCCCCGGCGGCGCCGCCGGTCGGATCTGACGATCCTCTCTTTCCCGTCGGTGGGCAAGGGCCGATGGCGCGCCGTCTTCACATTGCCCGTGTGCCGTCCGACAGCACCGGCGAGATGAATCCGAACACATTACCGTCCGGGTCCAGCAGATAGGCCAGGCGGCCGACCCCGGGCATGTCCGCCGGTGCAAGCGCTTCGGTGCCGCCGAGTTCGAGACCGCGCTCGAAAGTACCGTCGACGTCGTCAACGCCGACCACAATGTTGCAGCCACTGACCGGTGCACCGACCTCCGGGCGCGGCCCTCGACGCTCGGTCAGTCCGCCGTTGATCCCGAATCCGGCAGCGCCCTGTGATATCGCACCGTCGCCGGTCATGATCGCCCAGTAGGGCACGTCACCGAACTGCTGGAACGACCAGCCGAGCAGTTCGGAATAGAAGTCGATGAGCTGCTGTGGCTCGGTTGCGTGAATCTCGAAGTGCACGACCAGGTTCGCCACGATGCCTCCCTTGGTGGGTTCGGCACCAACCCTACGCTCGCCGGCCCGCCCGGCGATCGTGATGCATTGACTCAGGCCGAAGCCGGCTCGAACTGCGCCAGCATCTCCATGAGTGCCACCTGATCCGGGCCGACGAAGGGACTGGACTGCGGTGTGGGCAGCAGGTTGTCGAGCAGAGTGGCGATCGAGTGTGCCGGCGGGAGATGGCTGCTGAGAATCCACGACGGGTCGGCACGCCACACGCCAGCATCTCGGCGAACCGATCCGGGGCGACGTGGTGGATCCAGGGGCTGTCGATCCCTGCCCACAGCACCTGGCGCTCTGCGAGTTCCGCCTGCGGGAGGTCGGCGACGTCTGGGACCGCAGCCTGTTCCGGAGTCGCCATCACGGCGCCGAAGCAATCGGATGAGAACGCGATGAGCGCGTCGTCGACCTGCTCGGGTCGCTCGAGGCCGATCAGTGGTCGGCACCGACCGACTGTCCCGGCTGGACCGTGCGCGACGTCGCGGCGCACATGCTCGGGATGGTCGAGATGGCCGCGTCGGTCCGCGAACAGATGCGGCAGACTCGCACAGCCCGGCAACGGTCCGCCGGTGTCTTCATCGATGCACTCACGCGTTGCAGGTCGACGAGCGCGCCGACATGACGCCGGCCCAGATCGTCGAGCGGTTCGCGGTGCGTGCCCCGAAGGCCGTCTCGGGTCGCCGACGCACTCCCGGATTCATTCGCAGGCGCCCAATGGCCGATCCGCCCGAGGTCGCCGGCCGGCCCGAGGATTGGCAGATCGGTTTCCTCGTCGTCGTCGACGTGATCCTGACCAGAGACCGTTGGATGCACCGCATCGATGTCTGCCGGGCCGCCGGCGCCGAACATGTGCTGACCGCGGACCACGACGGCGTGCTTGTCGCCGACGTCGTCGCAGAATGGGCATCCCGACACGCAAAGCCCTTCACACTGCACCTCACCGGCCCCGCCGGTGGCCACTGGTCGAACGGGCGCGGCGGTTCCGAACTCGAACTCGACGCGATCGAGTTCACCCGCATTCTGTCCGGGCGTGCTCCCGGAACCGGCCTTCTTGCCACCCCAGTTCCCTTCTGACACAAAAGGATTTGTCATGAACAAACACCGCATCGGCACCGACGTCACCGTCCTGGCCGACCAGACCGAAGTCCCCGGTATCGGTTATCTCCCGATCAACGCATTCGTGTTGCACGCCGACCAACCGGTTGTCGTCGACACCGGGTTGAGCCTGCCGGATCGGGACTTCGTCGCGACATTGTCGTCGGTGATGGACCCGGCCGACGTGCGGTGGATCTGGCTCACCCATCCTGATCGCGATCACACCGGTGGGCTGTATGACCTGCTCGACGCGGCACCGCAGGCTCGCGTCATCACAACCTTCCTCAGCGTGGGCATCCTGGCCACCGAACGGCCCCTGCCGATGGACAGACTCCACCTGGTCAACCCGGGCCAGAGGATCGATGTCGGCGACCGTACGCTCGCCGCCTTCCGCCCGCCATTGTTCGACAACCCGGGCACCACCGGATTCCTCGACACCAGTACCGGATACTCGGTGGCGGCCATCCGCATGGCGGTGTCGCGATCAAGTGCGGGCGATCGAGGGGCTCGGAGATCGGTGGCGTTCATCGTCGACTCCGTGCCGGTTGGGAATCAGGTAGCCCCACCGCGTAGCAGAACATGTCGACGACGCGGGGAAGTTGACGGCGCCAGCGGTCACCACCGGGGTCGTTGGCGAGCTGCTGGCTGACGATGCCGGCCGAGAGCGCGGCCCACAGGTCCAGGTCGTCGGGATCGGTGACACCGGCCGCTGCCATGAACCCCCGGAAACGCTCGTACTGGCGCAGCGAGGTGGCATACGCGGTCTCGCTGGGGGTGAATCCGGGAAGTGTCCGCGCAAACAGCAGCTGATGGCGTGCCTCGTCCGCGGTGGCGAAGTCGAAGAACAATTCCGCGACGACCAACAGGATCGCGCGGGGTTCGGAGGGGGGCGACGCTGCCGCGAACGTTTCGTCCATCTGCCGGTACCCGTCGGCGAACATGGCGTCGAATACCGCGTTCTTCGACTCGAAGTGGGTGTACAGCGAGGGTGGCCGCATCCCGATGCGATTCGCGATCTCGCGCAACGTCACCGAGGCGAGCCCCTCGGAGTGCGCGATGTCCCATGCGGTCTCGACGATCTCACGCCGTGTTGCCTCACGCCGTTCGGCTCGCCTATCGTGATTAGGACTTCCGTTCATGATTAGGATCATGACCCTCGACACACGCGATGTCAACGGGCCCGTCGGGTAGGCCCGAACCACGGTCACGGTCCTGTGAGGTCGGCGTCCTCATGACCGCACCGCTGCGAGCTTGACGCCGCGGACTCGATCGCGGTCGCCGGCCGGAAGCTCGCGCCGGGTACCCGGCTCGGTAGTCGCGGCGAACTGCGGGTCATGTGCGGGGTGTCGGTTCGTCCCGGGGTGCAGATCGACGCGGCTTGCAGATATCGACGAACCCATCGACCAGAATTGGCGCCCCATCGTCGACGCACACCTGTCCGCGGTCACGACGATGTTCACCGACATCCTCGACGGCGACGCAGGGCTCGCGATCGAGCGCAGCGCACCGGGGTTCCTCGAACTGTTCGCAGCGGTTGCCACCGGCAGGGACCGGACGTGACGCGGACTCGGCCCGGCGTCGTCAGAACCATCCTTGGCCTCGGTGGGCACGAGACCTCCCGCGACGCGATACTGGTAACGCGAGACGTCCGCACCACCGTGCCCGACGTCCCCACCACCGTGCGAAACGCACGGACTACCGTGCTGTGTGTAACGAAAACCGGATACGACGAAGGCGGATCATGAACGCGAAGCAACCGACCATCATCTACACAATGACCGACGAGGCGCCGATGCTCGCGACGCACGCGTTCCTTCCGGTCATCCGGGCGTTTGCCGATGCTGCCGACATCAACATCGAGACCAGTGACATCTCGGTGGCGGCCCGCGTGCTCGCGGAGTTCCCCGACTACCTGACCGAGGAGCAGCGGGTCCCCGACAACCTGGCTGCACTCGGCCGTCTGACCCAGGACCCGGACACCAACATCATCAAGCTGCCGAACATCAGCGCCTCGGTGCCGCAGCTGCTCGCGGCCATCAAGGAGCTGCAGGCCAAGGGCTACGCCGTCCCCGATTTCCCGGAGAACCCGAAGACCGACGAGGAGACCGAGATCCGCACCCGGTACACCAAGTGCCTCGGCAGTGCTGTGAATCCGGTTCTCCGCGAAGGTAATTCCGATCGCCGTGCGCCGAAGGCGGTCAAGGAGTACGCGCGCAAACACCCACACTCGATGGGCAAGTGGTCGATGGCATCGCGCACCCACGTCGCGCACATGACCCACGGCGACTTCTACCACGGCGAGAAGTCGATGACCGTCTCCGGGGACCGCGACATCAAGATGGAGCTCATCACCAACGACGGTGAGACCATCGTGCTCAAGCCGAAGGTCTCGCTGACCGACGGCGACGTCATCGACTCGATGTTCATGAGCAAGAAGGCGCTGATCGAGTTCTACGAGGAGCAGATGCAGGACGCCTACGAGACCGGTGTCATGTTCTCTCTGCACGTGAAGGCGACGATGATGCGGGTGTCGCATCCGATCGTTTTCGGCCACGCGGTACGCACCTTCTACAAGGAGGCCTTCGCCAAGCACGGTGCACTCTTCGACGAGCTCGGCGTGAATGTCAACAACGGCCTGTCGGACCTCTACGCCAAGATCGAGTCGCTGCCTGCGACGCAAAAAGAAGAGATCATCGACGACCTGCACAAGTGCCACGAGCATCGGCCGGAGTTGGCGATGGTCGATTCGGCGCGCGGCATCTCCAACTTCCACTCCCCCTCCGACGTCATCGTCGATGCGTCGATGCCGGCGATGATCCGCGTCGGCGGCAAGATGTGGGGCGCCGACGGCCGGCCGAAGGACACCAAGGCGGTCAACCCCGAGTCGACCTTCTCCCGGATCTACCAGGAGATGATCAACTTCTGTAAGACCAACGGCGCCTTCGACCCGACGACGATGGGTACCGTGCCCAACGTCGGCCTGATGGCCCAGAAGGCCGAGGAGTACGGCTCCCACGACAAGACCTTCGAGGTGCCCGCGGCCGGTGTAGCGAATATCACCGACCTCGAGACCGGCGAGGTCCTGCTGACCCAGAACGTCGAAGAGGGCGACATCTGGCGTCTGTGCATCGTCAAGGACGCACCCATCCAGGACTGGGTGAAGCTGGCGGTGACCCGGTCACGCGATTCGGGGATGCCGGTGGTGTTCTGGCTCGATCCCTACCGCCCGCACGAGAACGAGCTGATCGCCAAGGTCCATAAGTATCTGAAGGATCACGACACCGAGGGTCTCGACATCCAGATCATGTCGCAGGTCCGGGCCATCCGCTACACCATGGAGCGGCTGATCCGCGGGATGGACACCATCTCGGCGACCGGCAACATCCTGCGTGACTACCTCACCGACCTCTTCCCGATCCTGGAACTGGGAACCAGTGCCAAGATGCTGTCGATCGTGCCGCTGATGGCCGGTGGCGGACTCTACGAGACGGGTGCGGGCGGTTCGGCACCCAAGCACGTCAAGCAGCTCGTCGAGGAGAACCACCTGCGGTGGGACTCGCTCGGTGAGTTCCTCGCGCTGGCGGTGAGCCTGGAGGACCTGGGTCGCAAGACCGGCGACAAGCGGGCGATGATCCTGGCCAAGGCGCTCGACGCGGCGACCGGGAAGCTGCTGGAGAACGACAAGAGCCCCTCTCGCAAGACCGGTGAACTCGACAACCGTGGCAGCCAGTTCTATCTCGCCATGTACTGGGCGCAGGAGCTGGCGAATCAGACCGAGGACCCCGAACTGGCGAAGCACTTTGCCGCACTGGCCGATACGCTGACCAAGAACGAGGAGGCCATCGTCACCGAGCTCAACGAGGCGCAGGGCGAGTCTGTGGACATCGGCGGATACTACGCGCCGGATCCCGCGATGACCGACGCGGTGATGCGTCCGAGCAAGACCTTCAACGCGGCGCTGGAGTCCGCGCAGGGCTGACGACCGGCACGCGCCCGATGTTTCGAGGCGGCCCGCGGCTCAATCGAGCTGCGGGCCGCCTCTTTTTTGAGAAGCTGGTTCGATGGCACCGATAGCGACCGTCACGATCAACCCGGCGCTGGACATCCACACTTCGGTGCCGCGGGTGCGACCGACGGACAAGCTGCGGTGCACCGATCCCCGGTACGACCCCGGCGGGGGCGGGATCAACGTGGCGCTGGCGATCACGTCACTGGGCGGGTCGGCCACTGCGATCCTCACCACCGGCGGGTACACCGGAGCCCGGGTGCAGTCGCTGCTCGACGCCGGTGGCCTCGATACCCATGCGGTCGCCATCGCCGAACCGACCCGTGAGTGTCTGACCGTCACCGAGGACAGCACAAACGATCAGTACCGGTTCGTGCTGCCCGGACCGCATCTGCGGCCCGACGAGGAGCGGCAGGTTCTGCAGACGATCGATCAGGTCGTTTCGCCGGGCGCGTTCCTGGTCGTCAGCGGTAGCCTGCCGCCCGGATGTTCCGCCGACATCTTCAATCGTGTCGCGGACATCGCCGGCCGCCATGACTGTTCGCTCGTCGTCGACACCAGCGGTCCGGCCTTCGGCTCGGTACGCGGCGCCCGCTTCGTCAAACCGAGTGTGCGGGAACTGCGCGATCACACCGGGCTACCCCTGCCGGACGAGGCCTCCCAAGCCGACGCGGCCCGCACCGTCATCGGCGAAGGCATCAGCGACGCGGTCGTCATCTCCCGTGGCGGTGCCGGGGCGCTCGTGGTGACGGCCTCCGACGCCGTGGTGATCGACCCCGTCGAAGTGCCGCAGGGCGTGGGCAGCGGGGTGGGTGCCGGCGACGCTATGGTCGCCGCGATCACACTGGCGCTGTCGCATGAGTGGCCGTTCGTCGAGGCGGTCCGCCTCGGCATGGCTGCCGGTGCCGCCGCGCTGCTGACACCGGGCACCGAACCGTGCCGGCGTAGAGATGTGGAACGGCTGTACGGGCGCGCGCTCGAGTGGTGATGAGCGCGACCCCAATGTTCTTCCCCCGCAACTTGATTCGTTCCCCACCTGCAGTGGGGGGACGACCCGAAGTACGGGGGAAGAACCGGGAGCGGCGCGGGCGGGGGGCGCGCGAGAGCGACGGCGCGGCGGGGGCGGCCGGGGTTAGGGGACTACCAGCACCGGGCAGTGGGCGTGGTGCACCAGGCTCTGGCTCACCGACCCCAACAGCATTCCCTTGACCGCGCCGCGTCCGCGGGAGCCGACGACGACCAGGCCGGCCGAGCGGGAAAGCTCGTTCAGGCCTCGGCCCGCGGCGTTCTCGTCGTAGACAACCTCCACCTCGACGTCGGGGAACTTCGCGCAGGTGTCGGCGATCGAGGCCTTCAGGCGCTGAGCCTCGTTTCGCCGCAACCGGTCCCAGTCGATCGCCGTGGTCGCGTACGCCGACCCGATCAGGGTGGACACCTGCTGGAAGTAGGCGACCGTGACGCGTCCGCCGAACAGGTGCGCATGGTTGAGCGCCGCGAGGAGGGCGCGGTCCGCGTTCTCGGATTCGTCGGATCCGACGACGACCCGGTTGGCGTGGGCGTCGTCGTCGGCCGTGGGCTCCCGCCACGCCAACACCGGGCACTTGGCCGCACGGATGATCGGCATGACCTGACCGCCGAGCGTCTCACGCAGCGACACCCGGGCTCCGATCACGACCATCTGCGCGCCCTCGGAGTGGGACTTGATGTGATCGGCGAAGGCGCCGGTGCAGGTCGTCGTGGTGATCTCGCTGTCCGGCGACACCTCCCGGACCGCCCGTGCGGCGTCCTCGAGTTTCGCGTCACCGAGTTCGCGCACCTGGTCGTGGAGCGTCTTGTCCCCGGCCATCGCGTACTCGTCGAGCAGCGGCGAATACCAACTGTCGCCCGGGACCGCGTTCACCAGGTCCACCCGCGCGTGTGTCCGAGCGCTGAGGGCGCCGGCCCAGCGCGCGGCGCCGAGGGCGGTCTCGGAACCGTCGATACCGACGATCAGGGGTGCATTCTGGCTGTCACTCATGGTGGTGGCCCCTTCCGCGTGTGTGGCCGATGCTGGACAACCCTCAAGTCCGAATCTACCGGGAACGGACACGATGACGAGGGCACTTGGTCCCGACGATCAGAAATTCCCACGCTGCCGCGCCGCGGCGTCGGCCCACATCGGCGGGCATCGCATTCCCGGCACCGTGGCCACCTCGAAGTGCCACCACTCGTTGTCGAAGGTGCGGCACAACCCCCACCGGAAGCCGTTGACCTCCAACCACGTAGCACCGGCTCGTGGGCCCACGTCGATGGCATCTCCGGTCACATGGGTGGACTCGTTGGGCGGCAGCACCCATCGACGCGCCGCCCCGGGACTGCCGTAGGTGGCGAGTCCGTTGCGCCACAGTTGTTTCTGCTCGGCACGCGTCCGCCGCCCGGAGGTGATCGACAACGGCACGCCCTCGGCATGTGCCGCCGCGGCCGCCCGGGAATACGCCGTGGCCAGCACGGGGTCGAGTCCGGCGGTCTCCGGCCGGGCGTGCGCCGGGGCGGGCGAGAAGATCGGCAGCACGGCGGCCGCGCCCACGGCGACGGCGGCGATGGCCACACGTGGTGACCGCACAACGGTGGTGATCGGCACACGAGTAGTAAACGCGTGGCTGCCGGGCGGCGCAGTGGGCATGCCGATTTACGGTGCTACTGCCTTGGTTATCGTGACCGGAAACTGCCCGACAAGAGGAGTGGCTCGATGAAGCGTCTGGTCGTCTGCTGTGACGGCACCTGGAAGACCGCCAAGGACCCGCACATCTCGAACATCGAGAAGATCGCGCGAGCCATCCGGACCGGGGCCGACGGGGAAACGGTCCAGGTCGTGCACTACTTCAACGGCGTCGGCACCGGGGCGACCTGGTTCGACCGGGTGATCGGCGGTGCCTTCGGCAGTGGCCTGAACATGAATCTGATCGACGCCTACCGCTTCCTGGTCCTCAACTACGAACCGGGTGACGAGATCTTCGTGTTCGGCTTCAGCCGCGGCGCCTACACCGCGCGCAGTCTGGTCGGCATGATCGGCAAGGTCGGGTTGCTCACCGCGGAGGCACTCGCCCGCTCCGGCGACATCAACCTGCTCGACGAGGCCCTCAAGCACTACCGCGACCGCAGCCGCGGCACCAACCAGCAAGATCGGCCGGTGCACGGTGCCCAAATCCCCGACCTGCGGCCGTTCACGCATGGTGCGAACTCCCCCGAATCGCTCCCCCGTATCCGGTTCATCGGGGTCTTCGACACCGTCGGCGCACTGGGGGTACCCGGGATCTCGAGGCACAAGTACGAGTTCCTCGACGTCAAGCTGAGCAACTCGGTCGATGTCGCCCGGCAGGCGCTGGCCATCGACGAGCAGCGACTCACCTTCGACCCCTGTGTGTGGACTCGGGACACGAACACCCGCACGGATCTCAAACAGGTCTGGTTCGAGGGGGTGCACTCCGACATCGGCGGTGGTCTCGCCCGACCCGAACCGTCGGAACTGTCGCTGGCGTGGATGGTGCGCGAGGCGACGAACGCGGGTCTCGACTTCGACTTTGAGCGCTTCCCCCCGCTGACCGACGCCGGCGTGAGCCCGCTCGACAAACGCTACGCCACCAACGACTCGATGAAATGGGGCTACCGGGTGATCAACCTGGTCAAGCTGGGAGTTCGATCGGTCGGCATCGGCAAACGCGTCGCCAACCGGCACAAGGGGCAATCCAGGCTGCTCGAGATCCTCGACGACTCCGCGAGCCCCTTGTACATCGCCGACTACGCCTACCTGCGGTGGCGCGACCTGCCGACACGGGAGAACCAGGCGCACAACATCGGGTGGTGGGATGACCTGATCGGAGGCGACGGGCTCGCAAACAGGGTGGTGACAATCCCGCCGCTCGCACCCGCGCAATCGCCGTGAATCCCCTGGTCACGACGTACAGCAGACTCCCAGGTTGCTGACAGCGTCATTCCGGTCTGCGCATCCACAATGTCATTTATGACATCGAACGTGCTGCCGCCCCGTGCGGCACCGCCGGTCGGGGCGACACCGACCCCGGACGGGTGGGCCGCCTACCGCCGTCCGCGCCCCACGCCCCGCTGGTGGCGCGACGCCACGGCTGCCGCGATGTGGGGCATCCTGCTGTTCGTCACCGCACTGTGGGTGGCCGGTGGAGGTCTGACCGACACCGGCACGCTCGGAACGACGCTCACGTCGATCGGTCGGCTGGCCGGACTCTGGGCCTCGGCGCTGCTGCTCGTGCAGGTCATCATGATGGCCAGGGTGCCGGTGATCGAGCGGGCGTGGGGGCAGGACGCGTTGACCCGACTGCACCGCTGGGTCGGGTTTGGTTCCTTCACACTGTTGCTCGTCCACATCGTCTTCGTCACCATCGGGTACGCCGATGCCGACGTGGGACGCATCTGGCACACCGTCGTCGATTTAACCCTCGACTATCCCGGCATGCTGCTGGCCATCGCCGGCACCGCCGCCATCGTGATGGTCGTGGTGACCTCCTACCGGGCGTCGCGTCGTCGACTGCGCTACGAATCGTGGCACCTGATCCATCTGTACGGCTATCTGGGCGCGGGCCTCGTTCTGCCCCACCAGCTCTGGACCGGCCAGGAGTTCCTGCAGTCGACGTCGGCGACGGTGTTCTGGTGGAGCCTGTGGATCCTGTGCGCCGCATCGGTACTGGCGTACCGGATCGCGCTTCCGCTGTGGCGGTCGTGGCGGAACCAGCTACGCGTCGCCGAGGTTCGGCGCGACGGCCCCCACACCGTGACCGTGACCGTCGCCGGGCCGCGCGTGCGGTCCCTGCGCGCACAGGGCGGGCAGTTCTTCTGGTGGCGGTTCCTGACGACGTCCGGTGGCACACGCGCCCACCCGTTCTCGCTGTCGGCCGCGCCCACCCCGCACACCTTGCGCTTCACCGCCGACATCGTCGGCGACGGCACCCGCGACCTCACCACCCTGACGCCGGGTACCCGCGTCCTCGTCGAGGGACCCTATGGGCGGCTGCATGGTGGCGTGCGCCGGCATTCCAAGGTGCTGCTGCTCGGGTCGGGTATCGGGATGGCGCCCATGCGGGCCCTGCTCGAGGATCTCGACGCCGGCCCCGGAGACATCACCGTCGTCTATCGCACCCATTCGGTCCGCGACGCGGTGCTCGACCGCGAACTCAGCGGCCTCGCGCAGCGGCGACGGGCGCGCTACGTCATGGTCGACGGCCGGCGGAACCCCGACAGGTCGAGCTGGCTGCCCGCAAACGCGGCGCAGTGGGACGACGCCGCCGCCCTGCTACACCTGTGTCCGGACATCGCCGATCACGACATCTACATCTGTGGTCCCCCGGAATGGA
>NZ_BAHC01000117.1 GCF_000298195.1 Gordonia rhizosphera NBRC 16068
GACCAAGAACGCGTAGTGCTGCGGCGTCACATGCGCGGCGTCGGCGTAATCGAGCGATGTCCGACCGACCTGAACGACCTGGAACGGCCCAAACGGTTGCGGCTCGGGCACGTTCAAGATCTCCGCGAGGAACCGCGCCGACGCGTGTTTGTCGGTGGCGCTGACGATGGTGTGGTTGAGTTCGACGGTCATCGGTAACCCTCCCTGAGCTCGAGGTTCGCGGCCGTGTGCGCGGCCGTTACCAGCACGTCGTCGAGGTCCGGGCCTGCGCAGTCGTGGCCCGCGCCGTCGAGCTCCACGAGCCGCGCGTCGGGTAGCCGGTCGCATAGCGAGACCGCCGCCTCGTGGGGGCTGCGCACATCATCGGAACCCCGGACCACGACGACCGGTGTCGATATCGAGGGCAGCGCGGACCGCAGATCGAGCGACGCAACGTCGAGCAAAGCCCGCGTCGTCTCGGGACGCCAATCGTCGAGCAACCGCCGGGCGCGGTCGCGGCGCGCGGGGTCTGCGGTCGGGGAGTAGACACTTACCAGGAACTCGTCCGCCCATTCCTCGACCGGGTGCTCGATCATGAAGCGCGCCTGCGCAAACCGCTCCTCGAGCGCGTCGGGATCGAGGGATCCGGCCCAGCCTGCGTATGCGCCGATGAGGACGAGTCCACCGACACGCTCGGGGTGGTCGCGGGCCAGGAGAAGCGCAACGATCGAGCCGAACGAGAGCCCGGCGACCGCAGGCCGCGACAGCCCGAGTGCGCGGATGAACGACGCCGCCACCCGGCCCCAGTCGCGTGACGTCCACCCCGCGGGAATGTCGTCGGATGCACCGCATCCGGGGGCATCCCACGCGATGACGTCGACATGTTCGGAGAGCCGACGCATATCGTCGAGCCACACGCGGGAATCCTCGAACGCACCGTGCAGGATCACCAGCGGATCGCCGGACCCCTGGCGTCGATAGGCGATCCGCAGGCCGTCGACCTCGACTGCGTCCACGTGTCCGACGGTACGCCGCTCGTGGTGCGCATCGTGACGCATTCTGCCCGACGATACACACGGCACGAGCTGATCTGAGGCGATGTACCCGCCGGTATGCGGCCGACGAAGAGCCCGGGACATCGCAGGACCACTGACCTTTCGGGACAGAACTGCTGGTCGGTCCGGTCGCGACCGACTACCGTGAAAAGCCTGCCCCTGCGGGCCCGGAAGCACGTGACCGGGCCCCGGCGAATCCAGGGCGATGCACCCGTCCGGTCGGAGGGAGGTTGACATGGTGGTCACCGCCGAATACCACCAGTCGGCGCGCACACCCGACGGCGCTCGCCTGTCGGTCCAGGTGCGCGGATCGGGTCCCGTGCTACTGCTGCTTTCCGGCCAGGCCAACAGTCACCACTGGTGGGACCGCGCCCGCGCCGATTTCGCACACGACCACACGACCGTGACCTTCGACTATCGGGGAACGGGCGGAAGTTCGTCGGGAGTGGAGCGCTACGCCACCGAACTGTTCGCCCGGGATGCACTCACCGTGATGGACTCGCTGTTCATCGACCGGTTCTCGGTGTACGGAACATCCATGGGAGGCCGCGTCGCCCAATGGTTGGCGGTTCTGGCACCGCAGCGAGTCGACATGCTGGTCCTCGGCTGTACCACGCCGGGAGGTGAGCACGCGTTGCACAGCGACGTGGCCGTGCGGCGTCGACTCATGGCGCCCGACGCGCGGCCCTATCTCCTGAGTCTGATGTACACCAGACAATGGATCGCGACACATGCTGGTCCCTACCACGTGCTCGGCGACCCGACGATGACAACGACCGACCGTCAGGCTCATCTGCGGGCCAGCTCTACACACGACGCATGGGACGTGCTCCCGTCCATCGAGGCGTCGACGCTCATCCTGCACGGCACCGACGACGCGCTGATTCCGTCACGCAACGCGCAGTTGCTCGAGCGCCGCATCCCGCGAGGTCGGGTGGTGTTGTTCGAGGGCGCGCGCCATGCGTACTTCGACGAGTTCCGGCCGTCGGCCGCCGACGTCGTGCTCGAGGCGCTCGGGACACGATCGTCATAGCCGTGGCCCCGGGGCGATCCACGACACCGTAGACCGACACGCAGAAAGAAGAGTGCGATGGGCGACGAACAGGCAGCAACCGAGACGAAAGGTGTTGCAACCAAACTTCTCACGGCCCTCGACCTCGGCCCCGAAATCGAGGGCATGGCCGGGCGGCAACTCCGCATGCGGATGGTGACCATCGAGCCCGGAGGAGTCTTCGGTCCGCTGCACGACCACAAGGACAGACCCGGCGTCGTCTACATCCTGCAGGGCACGATCACCGACCATCGCGACGGCGTCGACACGGACTACGGCCCTGGCGTGGGCTGGCCCGAGGATGCGAACACCCGACACTGGCTGGAGAACAGGGGATCGATTCCCGCGGTGGAGATCTCGATCGACATCGTCCGACAGGACCGACCGCGCTGATCGCACCCGGAACAGATCGGATGCGCGTCCGGTTTCACTCGATCGTGGTCACCGAGATCGTCTGCCACAGTGAGTGGTCGGCGCCGGCGGGCACCTCGACGACGTCCGGCCCGACGTTGGCCGCCTCCACACATACGAAATCACGCCAATGCGGACCCACGTCGGTCATTCCGGCGGCCCCGTCCTCGCCCGGGTTCCACACCACTGCGGAACGTCCGCCGCGCACGGACACCTCGATTGCGCGTCGGAGCCCCGGGTCGACGATCCGGTAGACACCACCGGCGCCCGGGTAGACCCGGTCGCTGCGTCCGTCCTCGCGCGGCAACATCCAATCACCGTGCTGTGGATGTGATCTCATGTCGTCGAACTGGTCCAGGTAGGACAGTCCGTCGAGACCGGAGACCCGGACGCTGGAGACGTCGGACACCCGGAAGTAGTTGTGGAACGCCTCGGTCATCGAGACGGGCTCGGCGCCGGGATTGTGCGTGTGCAGGCCGTGCTCGAGGGTGGCTCCCACCCGCACCGTCATCCGTAGCTCCAGACGGAGATGATCAAGTCCCTCGGGTGCGAATTCGAGCTCGCAATCACCGGAATCGGTCCTGCCACCGGCGATCAGCGCCCACCGCGCTGTGCGCGCATAGCCGTGCGACGGTACGTCACGGCCCTGCCCTTCGCGCGCGAAATACGGCCAGCACACGGGGATCCCGCCGCGGATCGGGGTCGGGGGAGACTTGACGAGGGGAGACACCCACAACACATCCTCGCCCGCGCCCGCCGGGGTGAACGACAGTACCTGCCCGCCGAACACCGAGATCGCGGCCGTGGAATGCGGAGTCTCCACCACGATCGCGTCGAGGCCGTGAACCGACCCGTGTCGCACGCCGTCGATGTCGCCCGATGTGGTCACGGTCCCAGCATGGCACATCATCCGCATACGCCCACCCCGCGTTTGGGATGATTGTCGACGATGACTACTCCGCTTCCTCCCGTGCCCACCGACGTCCGGCTCGTCGTCAGCGATATGGACGGCACCCTGCTCGACGACGCCAAACAGATCCCGGAATCGCTGTGGCCGCTGCTCGACGATCTCGGTGAGCGCGGCATCGTGTTCAGCCCGGCCAGTGGCCGTCAAGCGGCGACCTTGCTGCACCAACTCGGCCATGCGGTGCCCGGTCTCGTCGTCATCGCCGAGAACGGCGCCGTCGTCGCCCGCGACCGCGAGCACCTGCGGGTCACACCACTCGCTGAGGGAGTCGTCGCGGCGGTGCTTGCCCGGGCGCGTGAACTCACGGCCGGGCGGTCCGACCTCGGTGTTGTCTTGTGCGGACCGGACGGCGCGTTCATCGAACGCCGCGACGAGGCATTCCTCGAGCAGGTTCAGCCTTACTACGTCGCGCACGAAGTGGTCGACGACCTCGCTGCGGTCGACGTCGAACTCGTCAAGGTCGCCATCTTCGACTTCGGCAACATCGAGCACGTGACCGCACCGGCCATCAAGTCGCTGGGCGGTGACATGGAGGTTGTCGTCTCCGGCCGCAACTGGCTCGACGTGATGGCGCCCGGCGTCGACAAGGCGGCTGCCGTGCGCGCCGTCCAGGAGCGACTCGGCATCACACCCGCCCAGACGATGGTCTTCGGCGACTATCTCAACGACCTGGCGATGCTCGACACCGCCGACTGGTCCTATGCGGTCGCCAACGCGCATCCCGGCATCCTGGCCGCCGCCCGGTACGTGGCCCCGTCCAACGCGGAGAACGGGGTGGTGCGCACCGTCCGGGCCGCGCTGGGCCTGCCGGACCTCGAACCCGCACTCCCGCACAGCGACAGCCTATGACCTCGTTCATCGACTCCATTGCGCACTCTGGTCTTCTGCTGGCCCCCCGCAGTCGAAAGCGTTGAGCCACCCGCGGCTGCGGGTGGCTCAACGGTCTCGATCCTCACAGGTGCGGTCCGATATCAGCCCACCGAGGCCGGCTGCGCCGACGCATCGAGGTGTTCGGTCGAATCCACCTGCATCGAGCGATCTTTGGTCTCCACCACGAGGTAGGTGCAGACCACACTGACCGCGGACAGGGCCGCCAGCATCACGCCCACCCAGAGCGCACCCGGACCGGCGATGAGGGGTGCCGCGATCAGCGGCGGGATCGCGCCGCCGAAGATTCCCGCGAGGTTGTAGCCCATACCCGCTCCGGTGTAGCGGTAGCGCGCCTGGAACAGTTCCGGGAGCATGGCGCCGGCCGGACCGTAGGCGATGCCGAAGATCAGCAGGGTGCCGATCAATCCGACGACGAACGCCACTCCGCTGCCGCTCTGCAGGATCGGGAAGAGCACGAGCACCCACGGGACCGCGACCAGGCACGAGGTCATGATCACTCGCCGTCGACCGATTCGGTCCGACCACATCGCCGACGCGGCGATGGACAGCCCGAACACCACCGCGGCCACCATGCCCGTGGTCAGCACGAACGTCCGCGACAAGCCGAGTGTCTTGGTGCCGTAGCTGGTCATGAACGCGGTGCCCATGTAGAACAGCGAGAACAGGCTGGCCAGCGAGCCACCCGCGATGAGGATTTCCTTCCACTGGTAGCGGACGGCGTCACGGAAGGGCAAGGCGGGCTGTCCGGATGCGGGGCGGTCGGCCTGCTTGCGTTGCGTCTCCCGGAACACCGGGGTCTCGGCCACCGCCAGACGGACCCAGAGGCCGACGGCTACCAGCGCGAACGACAGGATGAACGGGATCCGCCAACCGTAGTCGAGGAAGGCCGAGCTCTTCTCGCCCAGCGTCAGGTTGGCGATCAGGAAGGTCAGGCTCGACAGGAAGAATGCGAAGGCCGGCCCGAGCTGCGGGAACATGGCATATGTTCCGCGTTTTCCCGGGGGTGCGTACTCGGCGGTCAGCAGCGTCGCGCCCGCCCATTCGCCGCCGACGGCGAAGCCTTGCAGGAACCGAAGCACCACCAGTGAGATCGGTGCGAGTATGCCGATCCCGGATTCCGCGAATCCGAACACCCCGGTCTCGTAGCCGGGAAGCAGTCCGATGGCGACGGTGGCCACACCCATGATGAGCAGCGTCCACACCAGGGTGCGCTTGCGGCCGATGCGATCTCCGAAGTGACCGAACAGAATTGCCCCGACCGGGCGGGCGAAGAAGGCCACCGCGAATGTCGCGAAGGATGCGATGGTGCCGGTCACCTCGTCGGCCGCGGGAAAGAACACCGTGGGGAACACGAGCGCGGCGGCCGTCCCGTAGATGAAGAAGTCGTAGAACTCGATCGTCGTGCCGATCGAGCTGGCTGCCGCGACTCGGCGCAGGCTCGTACGTTGCGGTGGGGGCTGTGGAGCGGGGGTGTTCGGGGTGGTCGGGATCGTCGTCATCCGGGGTCCTTGTCTTCACAGGGAGTCGAGGCGGGTCGGCCTCGGCGAGCCCCACGGGTCACGGGTCGGTCGTGGGTCACAGCCGTCGCTCGCTGAGGGGCAGATCACATCTTGAAGCGATTCGGACAACTCCGGCACCCCCCAGAGAGGGGGAGGCCCGTCACGTCACCGACTCTCACCGTCGTCGGCGCGAGATTCGGGCGCAAGGTCACCCGCAGGGTTGTCGAAGGTCACGTCGATCTCCTGAAAACCCTTGCTGCGCTGTGCCCGCGCCTGCGCCGAGTACGCGGCCTCGTCTCCGGGCATGAGGATGACGTTGTCGGTGAACGGGGTCAGCAGCGACCGCGGATAGAGTCTGTCGACCCGCACCACATCGAGTTCGAGACACACGACAACCATCACCGCGGCGAGATACAGGAAGGCGAGCAGGCCCAAAACGACCGCGAAAACCGCATTGGTGGCACTGGCATCGGCAATGACACGTTGCACGAAGACGGTGCCGAAGGTCTGCAACGCCTGCCACCCGACCGCGGCGGCCAACGCACCGGGTAACACATCGCGGATGCTGACCGATCGGGCCGTACCGAACCGAAACCCGATGACGAACACCGCGCTGTAGAGCAGCAACGACCCGACGAACGCGAGTACCCGTCCGTCGGCACCGATGTCGATCGCGGCGGTCGCACCGTTGAGCACGGTCAGTCCGATGACCGCCATCCCGACCGTGGACAGCAGCCCCGCACCCTTGATTCGCACCCGTATGGGATTGGGGCGGTCGTTGCGCGGCACCGCCCACACGATGTTCATCGCGTTCTGTATCGCCACGGAGACACCAAGCGCGCCGTAGACCGCGCTGACCACGCCGATGGCCACCGCGGTCGCACTCCCGCTGATCTGTCCTGTCTCACCCAGCTGGTAGCCGACGACCGGGATCTGGGAGAGCGCGGAGTCGACGATGCGCGACTGGAGTTCCGGGTTGCCGTCGAGCACGAAACCGAGCACCGAGCTGAATACCAACAGCAGCGGGAACAGCGAGATGAATCCGTAGTAGGTGATGAGGGCGGCGAGATAGCCGCCCTGGTCGTCGAAGAACTTGTAGGCTACGGCCAGCGGAAAACCACTCTTCGGGTATCGGCGCTGAAAGTTGTCGATGCGAACCGACAGCGACACCGCGCCGTCGTCAACGCCCGACACGAACGCGATACCCCCGGTCTGTGAGCCAGCTACGAGCACGCCCGGCCTTGCGCTCCTTGGAGAACAGGTGGTACCGGGCGTACTCGTCCGTCGATGAAAACAGAACGTCTTTGAACCGGCGAAACGCGCCTCTCCCGATCAGGGCGATGCGGAGTTTCTCCGCCAAGTCCTCGTCGACCACCGAATCGACGAAGTCCTCCATATCCCTGTAGCCGGCACGCGATCCGGTGCACTCCACGAACAACCAACGATCGGGATCGTCCAGGGCTTCGTCGTCGAACATCTCTTTGTCCATGACCTCGAAGACGTTGTCCGGCCAGGTTTGCCCGGTCTGAAGGTCGATGCGGCCTCCGCCGTAGGCCATGTCGCCCTCCAACAGGGAGGACAACTCATCGAGATCGACGGTGAGGGGTCGGAGCATGGGCGTGGTCGAGGTCAGAGCAGCGTCGATCTGCTCGGCCAACTCCAGGTCGCCACTCCAGTCGCGAACGCGCAGCGCGGCGGCGACATCGGTGGCCACCGCATCGGCACCGGTCACGCCGTCCTCGACGGCCGCGATCAACGCGTCAGCGACGAACTGCAAGACCGCCTGAAATGCGCTCGCCCGCAACAGATCAACCAACACGCGACCGCCCGAGGCCACGGCCATCCGCAACGCCGTTATCGAGGCGTCGTCCCACGCCATCGCGTGCTCGCGGTCGTCGGGCATCGACTGCGGCGTGGCCACGGAGTGCGTGCCGTCGTCGAGGTCGAGGCGTTCGCCGAGCCACGTCGTGATGTCGTTGACGGCGGCGGCGGCCACCGGCGTCGGATGGGCCGTGAAGCCGTGCGGCGACACTGGGTAGACACGCAGATCGACGTCCCCGCCGGCCAGCGACAGGCGGGTGGCCATCGTCATGGTGTCCTCGAGCAGGATGTCGCGTTCGCCGACGATCAGCAACGTCGGCGGCAGGCCGGCGAGGTCGGCGAAGATGGGGGAGACGTCCGCGATGGTGCGATCGGTCACGTGGCCGACGTAGGCGTCGAGGAAATACTCGTCCGCGATCAGGCGCCCCGCGGGTGTGGTGCCGCTGAGGTCCCAGGTGCCGAACTGCAGCGCGGCGCCGGCCACCTGCTGGGCCATCCCGCGCTCGCGTAACCGCAACAGCGTCGTCACGGCCAGGGTGGCACCAGCGGAGAATCCACCGACGGTGATGCTCGAGGTGCCGAACAGTTCTTCGGCGCGGTCGATCAGCCAGAGCGCCGCGGTTTCGCAATCATCGGGCGCGGCCGGCCAGGGGTGTTCGGGGGCGAGTCGGTAGTCCACACCAACCACGACGACCACGAGCGCCTCGGCGAGCCGGCTGCTGCGGGCGTCGTCGGCGGCGGCGGACCCCATGTAGAAGCCGCCGCCGTGGAGGTTCAGGTGCACGCCACGAAACCCGCCCTCGGGCACGATGATCCTCGTCGGCACACTGCGCCCACCCGACTCGGCCATCCCGACCATCACCGGACCCGCCGACGGCGACGACGCCCGCGTGGCGCGCGCCTGCGCAAGCTCCTGCGCATTGCTCGGTCCACGGCCGGAAGGTGATGCACGGTAGAAGGTCATCGTCTCCTCAATGTCCGTGTCCGACACCGGGACCATGAATGTGCTCGTAGCGAACTGCATGTGTCCTCCTCGGAATCTCTTGTACTCCTATCCGAAGTGGGACGCACCCCCGTCAGGGCGACGCCATCAGGTGACCGGCAAACCAGTCGGCGGTGAAGGCGTCGCGTTCCTCGGCATGATTGTGCAGGGCGTGGTCGCCATCGGACCAGATCCGCAGTTCTCCGCGGTCTCCGGCGGCGTCGACGAACGGCTGCTGGAGGTCGGGTGAGGCGACAAGCGGATCGCTTCCGCCGTGCAACACGAGGACGGGACACCGGATCGGATGGCTGTGCGGGTCGAACCGCAGCCCGGCGAGGATGTAGTTGATCTCGTCGTCGTCGGATGTGCCCACTTCGGCGGCGAGTTGTTCCCGAGCCGACCGGAATCTGGGCAGCGTCGGTGCGGCCGGGGCACCGTTGACGACGCAGGCCCGGATCCGGTCATCGATGGCGGCGAGGTGAGCGGCGAACAAGCCGCCGGAACTGTTGCCCTGGACGCCGATCGCATCGCCCATTCGCGGGTCCGCCGCCACGACGTCGACGAACCGGGCGAATCCCGCGACCGTGTCCGTGTCGACGTGCAGTCCGTCGCGCAGGCGTGGTTCACCCTGCCCTGGCCCCTCGGCGAGCAGACAGGCGACACCTCGCTCGGCCAGCGCGTCTGCAGATCGCAGATACGCGGCACCCCAGCCGGTGAGACCGCCCCACATGATCACGGTGGCCTCTGCGCAGCCGGACCGCGGTAGCCGCAACCAGCCGGTGAGACGTCCAGTACGGTAAGGAGTTTCGATCCGCTCGAGTACGGGCGTGGGCAGCGCGGCGAGTTGTCGGGTTTGATCGACATAGCGACCGTACAGCGATCGTTTCAGATCGGTGTCGGTGTTCTCGGCCATCTGGGCGAACAGCGCCGCACCGACGGCCCAGCGCTGCATCAGCTCCGCGGTGCGGTGCTGTCCCCGCACCAGAGCAAGCGCCGCCGCGTCGGCCCGCCGGTCGGACAAGGACGAGGCGGTCTGCGTCCAGTCGTCGCCCGCCGCGGTCTCGGCGAGCAGGATGCGTGCGTCGGCGGGGTTCATCCCGCCATCGGTCAACCGGGCATAGGACATGGCCCGATGCAGAGCGGCGGTGGCCGGAGCCATCTCCGCACCGGCTGCTCGGTTACTGCGGGCCGGTGCGCTCATACGGGGGACCGATCTTTTCGGGCGGCCACCGCACGAATTCTACGGAATGTCGACCCCGAGAGATCGCGGATTGTTTCAGCACGCGCGCGGGTTGCGATACGTCTCGGTCCGACTCGGCGTAAGTTCTGGCGCATGGCCCTGGTAGGCGGGACACGTGCAGGTACCCCATGGTGATCGCGGTCATCGTCGGTGGGGTGGTGCTGATCGCGTTGACCGCCACCGATCTGCTGTTGACCGTCTTGCACCCGACACGCAGCGGACCGCTGAGCCGGACTACGATGCGGACAATCTGGCGCGTGTCGCTGGCCGCGGCGACGCGGCTTCACCGCGAGGTGATCGTCAGTTATGCGGCGCCGACGATGATGCTCGCGCAGCTCGTCGGCTGGGTTCTCGGGCTGTGGCTCGGTTTCGCGCTGGTCTACGCCGGCCACCCCGACCAGCTCGGCTACGCCTCACCGGACGAATCGGTCGCGCAGGGGCTACCCGATGCCCTCTACCTGAGCGGCGCCTCGTTGACCACGGTCGGCTTCGGCGACCTGGTCGCCCAAACCGACCTCCTGCGCTTGCTGACCGTGGCCGAATCCGCGGGCGGGCTGGCGGTGTTCGGTGCCGCGATCGCCTACGTGCTCGCGGTGTATCCGCGCGCTTCCGAGATCCGTGTCATGGCCGGTGAACTGGCCTGCGTCCACAACGATCACGACGCCGCGGAGCTGATTGTCCACGGCGGTGTGTCGAGGCTGCAGGCGCTGCAACGCGACCTGATCCAGCTCGACGAGAGCACCCAGCGGTTTCCGATCCTCTACTACTTCCACTCCCGCGACCCGGACGCGTCACTGACCACCGCCATTCACGCGGCGAGCCTCATCTCGCTGCAGCTTCGCTTCGGAATAGCCCTGAACACGCTGCCGTCCGCACGCTGGCACGGCTGTATTCTGGACATCGCGCTCACGCGGGTCATCGACCACTTCCGCAAGCGCTACCATCCCGGCGGCGACTCCGACGGGGACTGGAGCTCCGACCACCCCGAGGTCGACCGCAGGCTCGCCGACCTGCGGCGGGCCGCATCGGACGTGACCGGAGAATCGGCGGAGGACCCACCAGACCGTGCGGCGCTGGCCGGTCTGCTGGGCCGCTCGCACGTCTTCCTCTCCGAACTGGAGCGCTGGCACCTCTACCCGCACCACCCGATGTGACCGGTCACGGGGTAGCGCAGGTGTGGTGCGAGTTGCTCGGTCAGCCGTTGCGCTTGCCGGACCGGTTGATGGCCCGGCGCATGCGCGCGATGTCCTTCTTGGGCCTTTCCTGCTCGGCGCGTAGCCGTGCGTCGGTTCGTGAAGCGGCATAGGCGTTCTCCCGCAACAGCCGGTGGTAGCTGTCGAGGCGCCGCCCGGTCAGCTCGCCGGACTCGACGGCGGCCAGGACCGCGCAACCCGGCTCGACGGTGTGGGCACAGTCGGCGAAGCGGCAGTCCTGGGCCAATGCGGTGATCTCGGCGAAGGTCTGGTCCAGACCTTCGTCGACCTCGTGCAGGCCCACGCCACGCAGACCCGGAGTGTCCAGCAAGACCCCGCCGTGGGGTAGCGGCACCAGCTCCCGCCAGGCGGTGGTGTGGCGGCCCTTGCCGTCGCTCGCGCGTACCGATCCGGTGGCCAGGCGGTTCTCGCCCAGCAGACGGTTGCCGAGGGTGGATTTGCCCACCCCGGAGGGACCGAGCAAGACGACCGTGCCCGACAGCGCGGCGTCGAGAGCGTCCATACCCTCGCCGGTCTCGGCGCTGGTGACCAAGACCTGCGCACCCAGCGCACTCTCGGCCACCTCGGCCGCCGCCTGCCCCGTATCCGCGCACCGGTCGGATTTGGTGAGCACCACCACCGGTGTGCCGCCGCTCTCCCAGGCCAGGGCGAGTATCCGCTCGATCCGACCGAGTCGGATCGGATCGGCGAGCGAGACCACCACCGCGACGGTGTCGACGTTCGCGGCCAGGACCTGTCCGTGGGAGGTGCGCGAGGCGGTGGAGCGGACCACGGCGGTCCGTCGCTGCAAAACCTCGACGACGACGGCCGAGTCGGCGGCGGTGGCCGGGCGTAGCGCTACCCAGTCACCGGTGCACGGCATCAGCCGGTCCTCGATGTCCGAGGAGAGTGGAACCGCCGCCCGGACCGGTCCGGACTCGGTGACAAGTTCGCAGAGACCGCGCTCGGCCCGCACGACCCGGCCGGGCACCAGCCCGTCGGAGCGGAGGACCGCGAATGCCTCCTCGCGTTCGGTGTCCCAGCCGTAGTCGGCCATCGTCGGTACGCGTGCCGGAGAAGAAGTGGATTGCTGAGCATCAGGTTGTTGAAACACGTTGAGACCTTTGGGGATAGGGGCCTTCCCGACGGCACGTGCGACCGACTCCCGCGAGGGGAGGACGGATAGTGTAGGTCAGGAGGAGGCCCGGGATGTGAGGATGATTCGGGCACCGCTCATGGCAGTGGTCTCCGCGACAAACATCAACTCACCTGATTCGGTCTCTGCAGCAGACCCGGTCGTCGCTGCGTCGTCCAGCCTAACAGTGTCTCTCGAGCACTGCTATGACAAGGCTCATAGCAGTAACGGCACATCGAGTTTGGCGGCTTCGTGCATCAGATCGCGCGTGACGGGCACCCCGAGCCCCACGTCAAGTTGAGAGATCTGGCCTCTCACCGGCTCCGCTCACCGTATTCAGTCGACTGGAACACAGAAGATCGTGATGCAAACAGTCTTCGGAGCGTCGGGGAACGGGAAGATCGGGACCAGCGGTACCGGGAGGAGCGGTACCGGGAGCAGCGGCACCGGGAGAAGAGGCACCGGGAGAAGAGGCACCGGGAGATTGGGGATTCGGATGATCGTGTCCACGTTGTTCGGCGCGGTCGTGGTGACATCCAGTGGGGCCGCCGATACCGTCGGTGCCAGGGCCAGCGATGCCGCCGCGCCGAGGGCGACACCGACCGCGATCTTTCGGATAGTGGTGGTCATGGCTGCTGTCCTCTCGAGATCTGTGAAGCTGACATCAAATCACTGACTGTCCGATCTCCAACGGTCTCAACACATCCCGACCGACCATTCTGTTGCGGACATCGAGTAGTCAGCTCGCTCACTTGTCCCGCGCGAATGCCACCTATCCTCCGGAGTGCGGGCTCGTGACTTCTGATTGATTTTCCCACACCGAGGCTTTGAGATCGAGAGTCAAACGTATGACAACGGATGGTGTCGGCCGACGCATGTGTGAGGGGTCAAGACTTGTCGGGTCTGATCGGCCCCTGCCTTCTGCGCTGGTTCTGTATCACCGTCAGCCGAAGCGCCGAACGCAGGAGGTCACCGGTCAAACGCCACGTACCGGCCTCGAGGAACCGATCACGGACATCGCCGCGGGCGCGCTGCGACATGGAATCCGTGGCACGTTCGGTCCATGCGACCAACTGGTGATCGCATATCCGCAGGTATTCGAGGATGAGGTTGGTGTCACGGCTGCACAGGTCAGCGACGTCCGATGACGACAACACGCGCGTCTTGGACTGCGTGATGACATCACGCAGACGCTCCGGGATCGCGGACTCGTCGACGAACCCCGTGGCCGACGACTCGGCGACAACCCGGTCGATGATGCCTCGCCCACCGTCGGCCAGAAAATGCTGCCATTCCCGCAAACCGTTGCGCAGATTGTCGGGATGGAATGCAGCACATTCGATCTCGCGTTGGGCGCAGAGGTATCCGCCGGACAGGTACAGCGAGAATCCACGCCAGCGTTCGCCGAGGTGGCCGACGATCTGCCAGAGCAGATGCCGATCAGACAGCGGCACGAGGCGCGCGAAGCACTCCACGGTGGGCCCGGACAGACCCACCCGCACCCAGGAGCGGATGCCTTCGATGACCGGGAGTTCGATGCTGCCGCCGGCGGGTTTGACTTCGGCTCCCATGACTGATGACAGGAACGCGGCGATCAGGTCGCGGAGCTGATCAGGGTCGTCGACCTGCACGGTCTCCTCGATGGCCGGCGCTGCGGGCGCGACCGGTTCCTTGGGTGCCGTCGAGGGGTCGCGGAGGAACGCCGGGTGCACGAGCTGCCAGACGTCCTGCAGCGCGAGGGTGGCCAACACCGCGACACGACGAGGCTCACGGACGGACGCCTCGGCGATGAGTGTGCCGTCCCTCAGGCGTCGCCAACCACGGTAGGTGAGTTGTCGCACCGCATCTTCAGACGAGTCGCGGGATATGGGCAGGCTGGCGTCGTCGATGGTGGCGCGGACGCGCCCACCCCGGTGAGAGTGAAGGTGACCTGGCCATGCGGGCTCTCGCTGACCTCGTCGATCGGCTGCGCGATGGTCACCACATCGCCGGGCCGCATCGCGCTGAGCCGTGCGGAGAGTTCGAGGCCGTAGTCGATCCAGGCCGACTGCATCTGGTCGTCGAACGACATCTCCGGCATGGCTGCTCCTGACGTGTGTGGAACCGGATGGTTCGTGGGGCTGTCAGGGTAGGGCAGGGCTGTGACATTCGAGGCGATCGCCATGATCGGCGACATTGAGGGAACTCGATCGCCAGGGTCAGACGGCGATGGGGGCATCGACGACGACGTCGTCGATAGACAGAAGGCGCGTCGCAACACGCGCCCACGCCGAGCGGAAGTAGGGTTCGCGACGTGCATGGGCGCGGGCGTTGAGTGATCGGGGGCCGTGACGCCTCAACATGTTGCGCATGCGCTCATCCAAGGTCAGGGGTTCTCCGCAAGGTCCCGACGTCTGGTCGGCAACGGTCAGCGCATCGGTCAATGCGTTCTCGGTGAACTCGAAGGTGCGAAGATCTTCGCCCAGCTCCCGCAGGGAGGCGACAAAGCGTGCTCCGGAGTGGTGTGCCACCAAAGCGCAGATCTCCGGCCGCCACCCCAACGACTCGAGGTGGCGAGCGCCGTCGAGCGGATGAAATCCGGTGGACTGCAGCCGCGGCGCATACCCGACGTCGTGCAACCACGCCGCAGCGATCAGCACGGGGCGGTCCTCGACCGCGACCGTCCTCGCCAGGGCCACCGCTGTCGACGCCACACCCTCCGTGTGCAGCATCCGTGACGGCAAGGGCGCCAAGAGTTCTCGAGACAGCGACTCCGCTGACCAAATCAGTTCATACGCGCCCGCGTGACCTTCCATGACACATCCTCCCGACCTTCTCGGACCCCTATGTTACTCCCGAGTAAGGAATTGGGTCGAGTCGTGTGGAGAAGATCACCAGGCGTCGAGGTGTTCGTCCGGGGTAGGGGCGAGCCCAAGATCGACCGCAAGCTCGCCTGTCTGGTCGACAGGCATCGCAGCAACCACATCATCACGTTCCTGATCCGATCCACCGATCGGTAGGGTGCACGCTGTGGGAGAACGATCTGCTGAGAACGGGGTGAACCGGCGCGCGTTGGCGTTGGTGCACAACGTGTTGCCGGAGTATCGGCGCGCCATCGTGGGGACGTTGCTGCCGGCGATGGAGAGCCGCGGGTTCTTGGTAGAGATCCGCGCCGCAGACGAGGGCGAGGCCCTGCCCGCACCCGGAGAGGTCGACCTGATCGTGGTCACCGGGTCCGCGGATTCGGTGCACGATGAGACCCTGGCCTGGGTGGAGCCCGAGCGGCAGTACCTGCAGGACGCGGTGGCCACCGAGGTGCCGATTCTCGGGGTGTGCTTCGGGGGTCAGATCCTCGCGGCCGCGCTCGGCGGTTGGGTCGCCCCGAGCGCACACCCCGAACACGGCTTCACACCGGTACGCACGACTCGCCCCGGACTGGTGGCCACGGGACCGTGGATGCAGTACCACTACGACACGATCAGCCTGCCGGATGTGGTCGACGTGATCGCCGAGAACGATGCGGGAGTCCAGGCCTTCGTGAGCGGACCGCACCTCGGCGTGCAGTTCCATCCGGAGATCAGTCCGGAGTGCTTCGCCGCCTGGCGGGACGGGTTCTCGGGCACGAAGGGCGACATGTCCGACCATGGGGTGGATCTCGGCGGCCTGGCCCGTGCCATCGCCGCCAACGCCGAAATCGCTGCTCGCGACTGTGATCTGCTGTTCGAGCGGTTCCTCGACCACGCCGGTCTGGGGGAGTCGACCGTCCTGTGACCCGCGCCGAGCGGTAGGCGAACACCGCACCACGCCCCGATGATGTCTCCACGATCACCGCAGCGCCGTCGGCGACCAGCGAATCAGCGGGTTTTTTCTACCAATTCTCTTCTTGGCGGCTCTCACCACCGCCCGCTTCGGTTTCCCATCGCACATTTGACACATTGCCGAGCGGCCGGGAGGACCTCCAACCGTTCCGGGTCGATCGGCGTCCCGCAGGTTTCACAGCGGCCGTACGCCCCGTGGCCGAGGCGATCGAGGGCGGCGTCGATCTCCTCGAGCCGCACCCGTGACCGATCCATCAGCGCAACCAGGTGTCCGCGTTCCACCGCGAGTGTCGACCCCTCTGGGTCGTGCTCGTCGTCGGCGGTCTCGTCGGCGGTCGCATCGATGACCGCGGCCAGTCGCGCAGACATCGAGTCGAGCAACGCCACCGTCCGCCCCCGTTCGGCGATCAGCGCCTCCCGCGACGCGCGGTCGGGCGTGCTCACGGTGATGCGCCCTGACGCTGGTCCCGATCCATCGTTCCTTTCTACGCTGCGCCCGACGTCGCAGCGCCCGAGGAGTGCGCATGCGCCCGTAGTCCCGGGCTCGGACCTCGCGGACTCCAAGGACCGGATGTTCGGTTGACGCAATGCCACCGAGCACCAGTCGGTCGTTTCTCTCGTTGCGGTGATCACCGATCCCACATCGCCACGGGTCACGATGAAAGAATCCGTTCGAAAACGCTCGCAATCGTCAGCGGCTGGTATCACCATCGGTTCATGTCCGAAAGCTGGCCTTCTCACCTTGACGTCGGTGCCGTCCGCTTCGCTCGACCGACGGCCAAGTTCGACGATGTAGTGACCTTCTACGGCGACGATCTTGGCCTGTCGGTGCTCGCAGAGTGGCGTGACCACGACGGCTACGACGGCGTCGTGTTCGGCCTACCCGGCGCCCCGGTGCACATGGAACTGCTTCGCCATGGCGACCACATCCCCGAGCCGAATCCGGAAAACCAACTGGTGCTTTACCTCCGAGGTCCCGAGGCGGTCGAGACCGCGACTCGGCGTCTCACTGAACGTGGACACAGCCCGGTCCCTGCCGCAAATCCGTACTGGCCCGAACACGGCGCGGTCCTCTTCGAGGACCCCGATGGTTGGCAAGTTGTTCTGGCGCCCTGGGTATTTGAGGAGACACGCACCGGGACCGACTGACTCCCGCGCGCCTACGATGTGCATCGCGAACTCGGCAGAACAGGCCGGACCGAGTGCTGCGGACCTGGCCATGACGGGCACCGGGCGCCTGCGAGAAGTTGCCGCGATGTCCGGTGCGCAGGAGCATACTCGGGGACATGACCCCACTCCAGCGTTACATCGCCGAAGAGATCGCCACCGATCACGCCGACGGATTGATGTCCCGCCGCGAAGCACTGCGCCGACTGGGACTGCTGGGCCTGTCGGCCATCGCCGCATCGTCGTTGCTCGCGTCCTGCGCCGGCAACGACGACGTGACCGCGACGACCAGCAGCGCAGTGCCGGCCACGAGTGGCAGTGCCCGCACGGACGCGCCGGGAATGGACAGCGCGGTGGCCACCGAGCCGATCACCTGGGCGGGACCGAACGGCGAACTGCAGGGTGCGTGGGCGGCCGCCGCCGATCCACACGGCGGCGTGGTGGTCATCCACGAGAACAAGGGGCTCAACGACTGGGTCCGCTCGGTCGCCGGCCGGCTCGCCGGAATCGGCTATTCCGCGCTGGCGGTCGACCTGCTGTCCGAGGAAGGGGGCACCGCGACATTCGACGACCCCGCCGCGGCGACTGCCGCGCTCGGCAAGGTCGCCCCCGAACGACTGGTCGCCGATGTGCAGTCCGGCCTCGGCGAGACCGCCAACCGCTTACCGGACATGCCGCTCGCCGTCGTCGGCTTCTGTTTCGGCGGTGGGGTGACATGGCGCCTGCTCGCTGCGGGTGAACCACGCATCGCCGCCGCCGTGCCGTTCTACGGTCCCGCCCCGGACAGCCCGGATTTCGCCGGGTCTCGTCAGGCCGCGGTGCTCGGCTTCTACGGCGCGCTCGACGAGAGGGTCAACGCCACCCAAGCCACCGCGCAGCAGGCGCTCGACCAAGCAGGAATGGTCAACGAACTCGTGGTGGAGCCCGACGCCAACCACGCCTTCTTCAACGACACCGGGCCGCGCTACAACCCGGCGGCCGCCGCCGATGCCTGGCAGCGGCTGCAAGACTGGTTCGCCGAACACATGGACTGAGGGCCCCAGAGGGACCATTTTTTGGGGGGTTTCCCCCATATCCTGCGCGGTGTCGATGCGGAACGATCGATGACATGTTCACGTCGCTAGCGGGATGGACGGTACGCAATCGTTGGTCGGTGGTGGGCGCGTGGGTGGTGGCCCTGCTGGCTGGTTTCGTGTTGGCTGGGATGTTCGGCGGCGACTCGATCACGAATTTCGCCGACGACAAACGCACCGAATCCGGCCGTGCGCTGGCGACTCTCAACGGCGCGGCCGGTGGATCGGCGGCAGACGAAGCACGAGTGGTCGTCGCCACCGATCCATCCGTGCCCGGCGGAGTACGCAACCCGGTCGTTCACGCTGAGGTCGATGACCTCCGCGAACGAATAACAGTCCTCGACCCGGACACTCGGATGGCCGACCTCTACGCACCAGGGGTGTCCAGCGATACGGCGATTTCACCCGATGGAACCGTCGGCTACACCACCCTGACGGTCCCAGCCGACTCCGACAGCGAGCGGGCCGATCTCGTCGCCGAGATCAAGGACGCAGCCGCGCAGTTCGGCGCCCCGGGCACCCGCGTGAACTTCGCCGGTGACTGGTTCGCCGAACAAGCTCCGGCAGGTATGGGCGAGGCGATCGGCATCGGGTTGGCGATGATCATCCTGCTCATCGCGTTCGGCACGCTGGTGGCCGCGGGCCTCCCACTGCTGACCGCGCTGTTCGGCGTCGGCGTCGGTGCGTCGGTGTTGATCCTGCTCCAGAACGTCGTGGACACCCCGAGCTTCGCCGTGTCGTTGACCGCGATGCTCGGGATCGGCGTGGGTATCGACTACGCGTTGCTGATCCTGACCCGGTTCCGCGCCGCACTGGCCGACGGCGTCCAGGTGCCCGACGCAGTCGTCGCCGCAATGGACACCGCCGGTCGCGCGGTGGCCTTCGCCGGAGCGACCGTCACCATCGCGATAGCCGGTTTGCTGACCCAGGGCGGCGTCATCGGGCCGACGATGACACTCGCTGGATGCGCCGGCGTGCTCGCCGTGATGCTGGCCGCCCTCACCTTGCTGCCGGCGCTGCTCGCGATCGTCGGCACCCGCGTGAACAAGCTCGCGATACCGGGCCTGCGAACCCGACCGGGTACCGACGGTGTGCTCGCCCAACGCTGGAGCCGGACCGTGCAGCGGCACCCATGGGGTGGGGTCTTGGTGGCACTTGCGATCCTGATCGTATTGTCCATTCCGGTCCTCGACCTGCGCCTCGGGTTCGGCGACGCGGGCAATCGGCCGGCCGAGGACACCACCCGAATCGCTTACGACGACCTGGCCCGCGGATTCGGGGACGGGGCCAACGGCCCACTTTTCCTCGTCACCGAACTTCCTGGCAGTGCTGGTGATATCCAGGAGCTCACCACGCTCGCGACCCGCCTCGAGACCACGAGCGGTGTGGCCTCGGTCAGTCCGCCGATACCGTTGGGTCGTGTCGATGGCAACCAGGTTGCGATGCTGTCGGTCACCCCGACCACCGGCCCGCAGGACCTGGAGACACTCGATCTGGTCCATCACATCCGCAACGATCTCGTACCGGATCCCGGTTTGCCCGTGGAACTCACAGGTGTGGCGGTCGGCGCCAGCGACTTCGCCGAACTGACCCTCAATCGGCTCCCACTGATGATCGCGGCGGTGCTCATCTGTTCATTCCTGCTGTTGGCGTTGGCATTCCGGTCGATCGTCATCCCGACGAAGGCGATCGTGATGAACCTTCTGTCCCTCGGTGCCGCATTCGGGGTGATCGTCGCGGTCTTCCAGTGGGGCTGGGGGATGGAACTCATCGGCGTCGGCAAGGTCGGACCGACCGAGGCCTGGGTGCCGATCGTGCTCTTCGCCGTCGCCTTCGGTCTCGCTATGGACTACGAGGTCTTCCTGGTCTCCCGCATCCGAGAGCGTTACCTCGCCACCGGAGATCCGACGACGTCCGTCACCGAAGGGCTCGCCGCGACCGCGCGTGTGATCACCGCCGCTGCCGCGATCATGGTCTGCGTGTTCGCCAGCTTCGTCTTCTTCGATGATCGCGGCCTCAAGGCGATGGGTCTGGGGCTGGCCACCGCAGTATTCATCGACGCGACAATCGTGCGGATGCTGCTGGTACCCGCCACGATGGAAATCCTCGGTCGCTTCAACTGGTACTGGCCGAAGTGGCTGGGAAAAGTGCCGTCGCTCGACAGCGCGCACCGAACGACGACGGCGATCGACGAATCTCGACCCGCTCCGGAGCACGCAAGGACCCACGCTCGCCCCGCATAGTGCAATTTGGACCGGCTGATGGCATCAGCCGCGGAAGATATTGCCGCTCACATCATTTTCCGTGCGATGCGGTAGATGTCGCCCTCGACGGTGCGTACCGACACCAACAGTCGAGCTGCGATCTCGGCGTTCGACAGGCCTGCATGGACAAGTTCGGCGATCTCACGTTCCCGTGAGGTGCTCCCCAAGCTGGGAGCGACCGCGCCGGTCCTGGCGACCAGTTCCGCGGGGGTCACGGGCTGACCGGCCACCTGTACGCCGGTCAGTTCTGCGCCAGATAGGTCGGCGCCGAAGAGATCTACACCGGACAGATCTGCACCCGATAGATCCGCGCCCGACAGGTCCACGTGTTCTCCGCGTCCCGAGACGGCAATCATGTGGAAGCTGCGCCGAGGCCGAAGATGCGCGCGGCATTGTCGGAGAGGTATCTGTTGGTCGCGGCCGCATCCAAGCCGAGCTCATCGAGGCCGGCGAGAGCCGCAGCATGGTTGATCATGGGATAGTTCGTACCGAACAGGACCTTCTGGCTTCCCGTGTTGGTCCGCATGAAGTTGACGAGCTCAACCGGGAGTCGCTTGGTGGTATAGGCCGAGGTGTCGATGTAAACGTTCTCGTGCTTGCGTGCGACCGCGATCATCTCCTCGGTCCACGGGTACCCGACATGGCCGGCCACAATGGTCAGCTCTGGAAAGTCAAGGGCGACTTGGTCGATGTACGGGATCGGGCGGCCGGTCTCGGAGGGACGCAGGGGACCGGTATGCCCGACCTGCGTGCAGAACGGCACACCGAGGTCGACGCACGCGGCATACAGCGGGTAGTAGCGGCGGTCGGTGGGCGCAACCTCCCACAACCACGGCACCACCCGAAGCCCTTTGAACCCGAGTTCGCATACCGCCCGCCGCAATTCGCGTACCGCCTGCATCGGCGTGAACAAGTCGACGGCGGCGAGCCCGGCGAAACGGTCCGGGTGCGCAGCCACCACCGCGGCGACTTCGTCGTTGGAGATCAACTCACCTTCGCGTGGCGAGTGCCAGGCGCTGAGCATGCCGAAGTCCACATGCGCTTGATCCATCGCCGCGAGAGTGAACGCGATCGGTAGTTCCTCGCTGAGAGGTTCCTGTCCGGTCCATCGGCGAAGTGAGTCGAACATATCGTGCTGGGAGAACCGAGGAGTCGGGTGCTGCATCCACACGTCGATGGTCATGGTGCGTGTCTCCTTGCATCGCCGACGTGATCCAGGCTGCCGCAGCCGGCGGCTGGCATCAAGGCGTAGGGGCGAACACACCATCGCCGTCGCTCCTCAGGACTTCGTGGCGTGATGTCACAGGTTGGACAGCGTCGTATACCGCGCAGTGACGGACACCACAACTCAAACCGGGCATTTGCTCTTGATTTGAGAGTAACTCCCTATACTCTTGAATCAAGAGCAAATCGGAGGTGCGGCGATGTCAGGCAAGGAAACACTCGAGGCCGACGGTTCCGAGGCAACCGCATCGGATTCGGAACGGGCTGCCCGTTCCGGGGCCGCCGCCGATCGCATCGCGGCCCGCGCCGACCGTCTCGTCGAGATCGAGGACCTGTGCGACGGGGCGGGCAGTATCCGCAGTGCGCTCGCAACTGTCGGGGGCGTGTGGGCCATGTCGGTGCTGATCGCCCTGCGGCAGGGGCCGATGCGTTACAGCGAGCTCAAACGTCGCGTCGCGGGCATCAACGACCGGATGCTGTCGCAGACGCTGCAGCGCTTCGAACGTGACGGTCTCGTCGAGCGCCGACCCATCTCGGTGTCCAGCTCTCGTGAGGAGTACGTGCTCACCGACATCGGGATCGAAATATGCACTGCTGTAAGCGAATTCGTCTTCGTCGTGATGAAGCTGGCGCCCCGCGTCGCTGTGGCGAGGACGAAGTTCGACGCAGCCGAATGACCACAACGGATCTCTTGAAGGAGTATTGATGTCTTCTATCGCCATCATCGGCCCGGGTCGCCACGGCACCGCAATCGCCGGTCTGTTCGCCTCCCACGGCGTCGACGTGACCCTCTACCATCACAACCCACACAAGGCGCGCCTCGCAGCCGACACCGTCGCCACGCTCGCCCGACCCGGGACCGCGGTCACCGTCGCCGACGATGTCACCTCTGCCGTGGCCGGCCAGCAGGTTGTCGCGCTGACGACGCTGTGGGACCGCCCGCAGCGTGAGGTGATCGGGCAGCTCGGCTCGGCCCTGGAGGGCAAGGTGCTGCTCGACGTCTCGAACCCCCTCGACGTCACCCCGCGCGGCATCGTCGCGCGTTGGCCTGCGCAGGGCTCCGCCGGCCAGTTCGTCGCGACCCTACTGCCGTCGGGCGTCGGACATGCGAAGGCCTTCTCGAACCTCGCCACCGACTTCATCATGTCGACGGCCGACCATGACCCACTCGCGGTTCTGCCCTTCCTCGCCGACTCGGACGACACCGCCGCCCTCGTGCGGCCACTGCTGGCCGAAACCGGTTGGCTGCCCTGGTATGCGGGCGACATCTCACGCTCGCGCCACATCGAGATCGGCGGGATGTTCAACACCGTCACCGGCCGATACGGACGCGCCCGGCCGGTCGCCGACGAATTCCGTGCGTTGGCCGGCGACGAACTCGTCGCCACCCGCTGACACGAGACCTGACAGCTAGGAGGACTTGCGATGTCTGCTCCCAACACTTTCCGCGCCGCGGTGGTCCGCCGTTTCGGGCCACCCGAGGCGATCGGAATCGAGTATCTCTCGATACCGGGCGCACCGGCTGCCGGCACGGTCCGCGCCGCGGTCCGGATCGGTGGACTCAACCCGGTCGACGCCCGCATCCGCTCCGGGTCGTTCGGCGGATCCGTCCCGTACATCCCGGGTACCGAATTCGCGGGCACCGTCGTCGCTGTCGGCGCCGGGGTCGACGATTTCGCGGTCGGTGACGATGTGATCGGCTTCGGCGTCTCCGGCGCCGACGCCGACCTCGTCGACGCGGCCCCGGGCCAGCTCCTGCACAAGCCCGCAACGCTGGACTGGACGGTTGCAGGCGGCCTGTCGGGCGTCGGCCAGTCGGCGGTCACCGCGCTGGAGGCGGTCGACGCACGGGCGGGAGACGTGGCCGTGGTTCACGGCGCGGCCGGCGGTGTCGGCTCCGTGCTGACCCAGCTTCTCGTCGCCGACGGCGTGACCGTCATCGGAACCGCCGGCGCATCAAATCAGGACCACCTTTGCGAGCTGGGGGCTGTTCCCGTCGTCTACGGTGCCGGACTCGCCGACCGAATCCGCGATGCCGCGACCAGACCTGTCACGGTGTCGATCGATCTGGCGGGTTCCGCGCAGGCCGGTGATATCGCGAAATCCGTGCTCGCATCCGGCGGACGAGCGATCACCCTCGTACCGGAAACGGCATCGTCCCACGGCATTCCGTTGGTGCGCGTGCAGCGCTCGAAGGAGCGACTGGCCCGCCTGGCCTCCGCGGTCGTCGACGGTTCCCTGCGGTTCCCCGTGGAGGCGATTCCCTTCACCGACATCGTCGAGGCCCACCGGCGTCTCGACGCCGCACACGCCCGCGGCAAGCTCGTCCTCGACCTGTCGGACAATCCGCACGTGTGATGCACTGCGCGCAAAGCGACCACACATCGCACCTCGCTCGGCGGGGTGCGACGTGTCGTCACTGTGGCAGCGTATGAGTGCTCAGTGCGTGTGAGAGGATGCTCCGAAATCCGGTCGCGAGCGCGTCCTGCGACGGTAGCGTGCCACTCTCGTAACCGATCAGGAGATACATTGCCGCCGTTGCGAACTGGTTCGCAGCGGAAGCATCGCCGAGGACCTCGGCGTAGGTGTCGGCGATGAAGGCTCGACGTTCGGCGTCGACGGCTTGTTGAATCTCGAGGACTTCCGGGTCGTGCGCTGCCCAGACACGGATGGCGGCTTCGGACTCGTGGGGCAGTCGCAATCCGATGTCGATGAGGTAGTCGAGTCGCTCCCGGGGGTCGGCGACTGCGCGGGCCTCGGCGATGGGCCGGCGGCTCTTCTCGTCACGCCAGTAGCCGATCAACGCCGATGTGAACTCGCTCCAGTTCGCGAAGGCGTGATAAAAGCTGCCGGTCGTCGTGCCGGTCGCCTCGCACACCGCAGCCAGTTTCAGGCCGGCATGTCCGCGGTCGGCCAAGACCTCGAGCCCTGCGTCGAGGTAGCGCCGGCGGGCGTACTCCGAGGGTCGCGCGCGCTTGGTGGGTGTCATGTGTCCACCTTTCCAGATCGGTGGATGTGACCTCTTGCACAAAACTGTAAGTCTACTTATAGTCGCCGCAAGTGAACTTACAGCGAGTCGTGAATCACACCAGGAGGAACACATGGGCAAGAGCTCTCGCAGCGATGGACTGGATCCGACGGTCGACTACCTGGAGATGTATCGGAACCTGGCCACCTACGAGTTCCCGTGGGATCTCAATCAGGCGCTGAGCTTCGCTCTGTTTCGGACCTACGCGGTACCGAGCATCGGTCGTCTGCTCGCCGACACCGGCGCGTTCACCGGCGACACGCAGAAGCGGTACGACGACACGTCGATCCTGCTGGAGGTGCCACTGCTGGAGGGGTTCGACAGCCCCCGGGCGAAAGCGGCGGTTCGGCGCATCAACCAGATGCACAAGATGTACGACATCAGCAACGACGACATGCGCTACGTACTGTCGACATTCGTCGTGGTGCCCAAGCGATGGATGGACGACTACGGTTCGCGGGCATTCACCCCGGCCGAACTCGAGGCCTCGGTGCGCTACTACGGGACGCTGGGCCGGCATATGGCCATCAAGGACATCCCACAGACCTACGACGACTTCGCGACATTGATGGACGACTACGAGCGTGAGCATTTCGCCTTCGACGAGGGAAGCCGCAACGTCGCGGATTCGACGATGGACCTGATGTGCTCGTTCTATCCGAAACCACTCAAGCGGGTCATCGAGGTGTTCAGCCGGTCACTGATGGACGACGCCCTCCTGGAGGCCTTCGGCTACCAGAAGCCATCCGAACTGGTTCGCAGACTGTCGATCGGCGGACTCAAGTTGCGTGGCCGCCTGGTCGCCGTGCTGCCGGCCCGACGCAGGCCGCAGTACGTCTACGAGATGTCACGCATTCGTAGCTACCCCGATGGCTTCGATATCGAGCGCATGGGCACCTTCGCCCCTGGCTGTCCCGTCAACCACTCAGCAGGTAGTTGAAGTACCCCAGACCGTTGCCAACCGAGCCTCGCCCACGGGTTCGACGGCCAACTGCCACCGAACCCCGCGTGGTTCGCTCAGTCGGGACACCGACTCCGGGGCGGTGATCGAGCGCGCTGCACACCGGGGTGGCATTCGCGTCGCGATCACCTCGCATCGACCAGATGTGGGTGTGTCTATCCTGAGACGTGATCACCTCATCAGAGCAGTCCGAGACGTCAGGACGGATCCGCAATGCGGCGTTCGTGACGAAAGTCATGTCTGCCGATGAGGCGGTGAAGTTCATCCACCCCGCCGACACCGTCGCCATCAGCGGCTTCGCCAGTGCGGGGACACCAAAGGTGATCATCCCCGCACTTACCGACCGGATCCGCGAGAGCCGAGCGGCCGGGACGAACTTCACGATCAATCTCCTGACCGGGGCGTCGGTCTCCACCGAGACGGAGCGACTGCTCGCCGAGATCGACGGCATTGCGCTGCGCATGCCCTATCAGTCCGAGTCGACAGCCCGCAAGAAGATCAACGACGGCCGCATGGATTACGTCGACATTCATCTGTCGCACGTCGCCCAGCAGGTGTGGGAGGGCTACTACGGCACCATCGACGTCGCCGTCGTCGAGGTCGCCGGCATCACCGAGAGCGGTGAGCTCATCCCGTCAGCGTCGATCGGCAACAACAAGACCTGGCTCGACGTCGCCGACAAGATCATCCTCGAGGTCAACTCGTGGGTGCCGGCCGCCATGGAGGGTATGCACGACGTCTACTACGGCACCGCACTGCCGCCCCATCGGACTCCGATACAGCTCACCCGGGTCGAGGATCGCATCGGTCAGACCACCTACCGGGTCGATCCCGCCAAGGTCGTCGCCGTGGTGGAGACAGATGCTCGCGACAGCGCTAGTCCACTCACACCACCCGACACCGTGAGTGAGGCGATCGCCGGGCACGTCGTCGACTTCTTCGCGCACGAAGTCCGCGCCGGACGACTGCCGGCCGACACGCTGCTGCCGCTGCAGGCCGGTATCGGCAACGTCGCCAACGCAGTGCTCGGCGGCCTCGACCGTGGTGGATACAAGGGCCTGACCTGCTACTCCGAAGTCATCCAGGACAGCATGCTGCGCCTGATCAAGGACGGAGCCGTCGCGCACGCGTCGTCGACGGCACTGGCCCTGAGCGAGAACGGCATCGAGGAACTGACCGCCAATATCGACTTCTACCGCGAGCACATCACCCTACGACCGCAGGAGATCAGCAACCACCCCGAGATCGTCCGCAGGTTGGGCATCATCGCGATGAACGGAATGCTCGAAGCCGACATCTACGGCAACGTGAACTCGACCCACGTGATGGGAACCAAGATCATGAACGGCATCGGCGGCTCGGGAGACTTCGCCCGCAACGGATACGTCTCGATGTTCTTGAGTCCGTCCACCGCACGCGGCGGGGCGATCTCGGCGATCGTCCCGATGGTGCCGCACGTCGACCACACCGAACACGACACGCAGATCATCGTCACCGAGCACGGACTTGCCGATCTTCGCGCTCTGTCCCCACGACGACGAGCACGCCTGATCATCGAGAACTGCGCCCACCCGGACTACCGTCCGATGCTGCGCGACTACTTCGAGCGCGCGGACGCGCAACCCGATTCCGGGCACACGCCGCACATCCTGGGCGAGGCCTTCGGTTTTCACCAGCGCTATCTCCAGACCGGCTCGATGCGCTGAGTCGCGGATGGCCCGCCCAGAGGCACTGGGGTGGCCATCACTGTGATCACGAGTCCCGCGGCGACGGGCTCTGAGGTTTACTTCGTTTCGAACGGTGCAGATCCCGTCTTTGCAGACTGTTTGCCGGTCGCGCTGATATCGGTGGGGAAGCCAGGCGGTGGTGCCGATGCGGGAACGGTGATCGTCTGAACGAAGGCACCGTCGGAGTCCGCAGTGGCAGAGCCAACTTCTGTCGTGTGGACGCGGATCACCACTCTCTCACCGGGTTCGAAGCACGACCCAAAGACTGTGACCTGATCGCCCCTGGCGGCCTGGCCAGTTGAGAGCGTGACTTCTGCCGGTTCGGCCAATCCGCAGCCATCGCCACTGGTCCCCGTGCCGCCCACAGAGATCGTCGGTGGTTCCGGCGATCGGTTCGTCGACCCGTCGTTGCTGCGAAGGTAGGTGGCCACGGCAATGAGTGTGCCGATGATCGTGCAGACGATGGTGACGACGACACCGGTCTTTGTCAGCCTGCTATCAGCCATACGGCAATTATCGAGGAAATGAGGCCGCCTACCAACCCTCCACGGAAGCCCAGCGGATGCCCAACCTCGACACACGGCCACTTCATCGCGTGACCGAAAGCTGTCGGCGTAGAGGGACTTCCGACTTCAGACCAGCTCGCAGATCACCAGCGGGATGTCGCGGGTGGTGCGCTTCTGGTAGTTCGCATAGCCGCGGTAAGCCTTGACCACCTGTGGCCAGAGTTCCGCCTTCTCGTCGGGGGTTGCGGTGCGCGCGTGCACTCGCAGCCGCTCCCCATCGAGCACGAGCTCCGCGTCGGGCGAGGCCACCAGATTCCGATACCAGTCGGGATGGCGATCGTCGCCGCCTTTTGACGCGACCAGCACTATGCGTTGATCGTCGTGCACCGGGGTGGTGAGGTAGCACGAGCGGGGTAGGCCCGACTTGCGGCCGACGGTGTGCAGTTCCACCAGCGGCATGCCGAACGGCTTGTTCAGCAGCCGACCGCCACTGAGCGTGAGGACCACCCAGTGCGCCTTGTTCATCAGCTTGGGGCCCCAGTCGCCCCAGATCGGTTCGGCCATCGCTCAACGCTCCCCGAGCACAGTGGTGACCTTCGTTCTCAGAGCCCGAGCGCGTCCGCAGGCGAGTCGGCGGTGTGCCACCGTCGGAGCTCTGCGCCGTCGGCCCAGGTGGAATGTGTTCCGCTGGAGATCCGCTCGGGGAGCCGCAGCTTGCACACGGGCCCGTCGCCGACCCGGGCCGCATCGAAAACCAGGCAGTACGAGGCGTCGTCGTTCATGTCGGTGGTGAGGGTGACCAGGTATCCGTCATCCTCGCCGGTGCTCCCGACCCGCGGTGCCATCGCGGTTTCGCTGCCATAGACACCTTCCCCGAAGGAGAAGTGGTCCTCGGCACCGGTGTGCAGATCATGCCGCACCAGACCGTCGAAGAGGAACCAGCCGGGTTTGCCGGTGGCGGCGTAGACGTAACGGTAGTCACGGCCGGTCTGCGTGGCGTTCATCATCCCGAACTCGGTGATCCGCTCGGAGAGCGGTTCCTCCTTGACGTGACCGGTGCGCAGGTCGAACCGCCAGCGGTGCAGGCGCGCCTGCATCCGATCGAGCGCGAGGAACCGGAACGCGCGCTGCCACTTGTCGCCCATGCCATTGTCAGGGGGCTCCGGGTCACCCTGGAAGAAGCCGTCGAGCACCACGTCGTCACCATCCTCGAAGGCGTTCACGAAATGCAGCACATACGTCGGGTCGGCCTCGAACCAGCGGATGTCCTCGAGCTGCCCGCGCCTCGGGATCACCGCGAAGCGCGACGGCAGATCCCGGTGGAACCGCGTCACGTGCGCGCCCTGCGCAAGCGCGGTCGCATCCCAGAAGAGGGGCAGGTCGTTGAGGATGGCGTAGTTCTCGGTGAACGCCATGTCGTGCGGCAGACGTGGGCCGGGCAGTGGGATGTCGACGTAGTGCACCAGGTCGTTGTTCTCGTCGACAACGCCGTAGTGCAGGTAAGGGGCGTCCTTGGCGTAGTTGAAGAACAGCATCTCGCCGGTGGCGTCGTCGACCTTGGGATGCGCCGATACGCCCCACCGCGCGGGGAACGCGCCGTTCCACGACTCCTTGCCGAGGGTCATCGCGCTGTACGGGTCCAGCCGGTAGAGATCGCCGCACTGATAGAAGGTGGTGAGCGCAACGCCGCGGTGCACGATGACGTCGGTGCTCGACGCATCCTTCATCAGCCGTCGGGCACCCCAGCCGTCCTCACGTTTGGCGACATACGGCATCTCCGCGATGCCTGCCCAGAGGGACTGCTGCGCTTCAGTTTCCGCCACGAGTCCATCGGTACGGACAAAACGGTTGCGATAGAAGGCTTTTCCGTCGCGGAAGCCGACGACGTGCACCATCCCGTCACCGTCGAAAGGATGGTAGTGCTTGATCGACGGGTGCAGAGGGTTCTCGGTGTTACGCAGGTAGACACCGTCGAGGTCGGTGGGGATCTCGCCGGACACCACGTCGAGGTCGTCGGCTCGCCACTCGGTGGTCTGCGGTCGCCATGGTCCGGTGCGGTACGGGTGATCATCGTCGGCGGGCAGCGTCGACAGGTAACGCCCGAGGACTTCGATGTCCATTGCCCAATCCTCTCGTTGCGGCTCAGTGTGTGTGTCGGCCGTGGCGACGAAGCTGTGACGGTGGTCGAGGTGCTGCCGCCGGTGTTGAGCGCGGCTGCGGGTTTTGGCGGGTCACCTCGAACGGGGTCGTCCGTCGACACCGCTCACGGTCGTCCGGCGTGCCCAACCGCGACCTCGACGGCGCGGATCGTCGCCTCCCGTGCGGCCGACCGCGCATGTTCATCGAAATCCGGTGCGCAGCAGATGAACAGCGTGGTGCCGGAACGTCCACCGAGCATGCAGGCAAATGCGCCCGTGTCGAGTACGACCTCATCGACGACCTCACCGCCCTCGCGGACCCGGATCACGCGGTTCCCCAGGGCGTCGGCAGTCCACAGGCAACCGTCGGCGTCCAGACCGCACCCGTCGGGCGCAACCACCGCGCCCGCCAAGACCTCGCCGAGCGCCGTCGTCGCCGGCGGATCACCAAATCTCGCCCAGTCCCGCCGCGGGCCCAAGGAGCCGTCCGCTCCGATGGCGAACGCGCTGATCCGGTTACCGAGGGTCTCGTCGACCAACAGCGTGGTGCCGTCGGGTGTCACGACGCTGCCGTTCGGGAAATACAGCCCTGCCGCGACCGTGGTGACCGTTCCGTCAGGGTCGATGCGGAGCAGATCGGCGGTATCGAGGTCGGCGCCGGCCATGAGGTCGAAACCGAAATTCCCGAGCCATGCGCGACCATGCTCGTCGACGACCATGTCGTTCGGATGCCCGCTGACGTGACCACTCACATCGGCGTGCACCTCGACCACACCGTCGGCTCCGACGCGCAGCACCTTGCGGTCCTTCATCGAGACCACCAACAGTCGTCCATCCGGAAGCCACCCGAGCCCCGACGGTTGCGTAGGCACCTCGAGCTCGGTGCGCAGGTCTGAGCCGTCGTCGTTCACCGAATTCACGGTGTGGGTATAGAAGTCGACGAACCACAGACGGCCATCGTGCCAACGCGGGCACTCGGTGAAGGACATGCCGGAAACCACGGTGCGGATCTGCGATGAACTCATGGACCGACTATAGGCAGCGGCGCTGGGTGCTCAATGGTCATTCAGCGTAGACACGGAACAATCATCGGTCGCGCTCAGGGCCGCCCTCGGCACGCGGACCGACTCATCGAATCGGGACCACCGCTGGTCGAGCGGAATCCCGGCGGCTCGACCACCGGCTTGGTTGCTGGTGAGTCAAAGACGTTGACGTTGACTAAGATTCGGGTCCTTGTCGACCCGGCAGGGCGGTGTCGTGCGCTATTGCACGTCGGTGCGGTTCGCCGCCGAACACGGCGTGTACCGACGCACGAACTCCGCAGTGCGGTGGCCGACGACGATCCCGGGATCGAATACCAATTCCATTTCGGCCGATTCTCGACGGGCGGCAGTTCAGAGATTCTCAGTCGAGGCGCATGCAAGGTGCGAATGCCATTCGGGCGGCGGCCGATCGTCGTAGTGTGAAACCGACGACGGAGGTGGGCAATGGAGGCTGCACATCGAGGGCCCGGTCCGGTGTTGCGGCTGACAGTGGAGCGGCACGACGGACAATGGCGGGTGGTCGGGGAGACCCGTGTCGACGAGATGACCGTTCCCGGCAGCCAGGAGCTTCCCGACCCTGGGCCAGCGCGGCGGGTCACGGGATTGTGGTTCGAAGTGGTCGACGCGGACGACCACGTCCTCTACCGCCAAATCCTTCACGAGCCGCCACCTGGTCCCGAATTGCACCATCGTGACGGCCGACTCTCCCGCATGACCGCGGCGTCCGACGCCTACGGCACCGACCTGCGCGTTCCTCTCGTCGACAAGGGTGCCAAGGTCCGACTTCTCTACGTGCCCAGCACAGTGGACGTCCAGGGTCGCGACGCCGGCGAGAAGGCCCCGACATCCGTGCTCGAACACGATCTCGTTCAGGAGAAGAAGCCGGTTCGAGGCAAGAAGCGGGGGCAGTGACGTGGGAATCGCCGACGGCACCGTCCAGGGCACGACCAAGATCCTCGACAACGGCCCCGACACCTCACGCATGAACATCGTGCTCGTCGCCGAGGGCTTCACGACAACCCAACAGGCAACGTTCAACGGCCTCTGCACCAACTTCGTCACCGCGCTGCAAGCCGAGCCGTGGTATCCACTGTTCGGTAGCGCCATCAACGTGCACCGGCTCAACGTGGCATCCGACGATTCCGGCGTGGACGACCCCACGACGTGCGGCGACGGTTCGACCGGGTCCGGGACGGCGGTCGACACCTACTTCGACGCCTCGTTCTGCAACGACGGGATCCGGCGCTGCCTCAGCGGAGACTACGGCCTTGTGCGGACGACGCTCACCGCGCAGCTGCCCCAATGGGACGTCGGCGCAGTGCTCGTGAACACAACCGACCACGGTGGCTGCGCCAACGGCGACGTGTTCTGGACGGCCGTGCGGACGGGATGGGAGAACATCGCCCTCCACGAACTCGGCCATGCCGGCTTCGGCCTGGCGGACGAGTACCACTACTGGGAGGGCTGCTCGAGCGGTGAGACCGACCGGGACAACGCGCCGGTGGGCGAGCCCGCCCAACCCAATGTCACGACGGTCACCACGCGCGCCGGGCTCAAGTGGTCGCATCTGCTCACCCCGGGCGTGCCCGTCCCGACGATGCTCAACCCCGACTGCGCGCACTGCGACGACAGGGCGAACGTGTTGACCGACGACGACGCGATCGGCCTGTATGAGGGCGCGAAGTACTACCACTGCGGGCGCTTTCGGCCTGCCTACCGCTGTCGCATGCGTGACAACACGCAGGGGTTCTGCCGCGTCTGCGTCGAGGCGATCGCGATCAAGACGAACGAGTACGTCCCGGCCACGCCGATGCTCGAGGTCGTGCCGCTGACGCTCGATTTCGGCGACGTCGCACACGGGCTCACCCTGTACCTGCCCTTCGAGGTCCGCAACGTCCGCAACGGTCGCCCCGGCCCGCTGCGTGTGACGCTGACACCGCCCACCGGCGAGTTCACGTACGCACCCGGCACCGAGCTGTCGTTCACGCTGCCCACGCCGGTCGACACCGCGCACACCTCACGACTCGTCTTCGTGTCATACACGTCGTCGTCCCTCGGCAGCCCGACCCCGACCGGCCAGGCGGTGGTGTCGACGCTCGACGATCCGGCCCATCCGAGCGTCGGCGTAGCCCTCTCGGCCCGACCGGTGCCACCTCCGCCGGTCGACTCGGTCCTCGTCATCGACCGCTCGGGCAGCATGAGCGATCCGACCGGAGTTCCCGGCCAGACGAAGATCGATCACGCGATCGAGGCTGCCAACCTGTACGTGTCGTTGCTCAAGGACGGCGACCAGATCGGCGTCGTCCGCTACAACCAGGTGTCGGGGCCGGGCGACGTGTTGCTCACCCTGCGTCCCGCCGGCCCGTCACCGTCGGGCGCCGGACGCCTCGCCGCACGGGGAGTGCTCAACACAACTAACCTCCATCCGGACGGCTACACGTCGATCGGCGGGGGCATCATCAACGGCAGCGGGGTGCTCGACGCCGCATCGGCGACCGCGCGCGCCCTCGTCGTCCTCACCGACGGCATCCAGAATCGAGCGCCCGACATCCCCGCCGCGAGTGCAGTCGTCTCGCCGAAGACACCGAAGCAGCGGGTGTTCTCCGTCGGCCTCGGGCTCAACCAGCTCGAGGACAAGCTCGACCAGATCGCCAGCGTCACGAACGGCACCGCCCAGATCACCGGCGAGCTCGTCGACCAACGTGAGTTCCTGCTCCAGAAGCTCTACGTCCAGATCCTGTCCGACGTCGCCGACGACGCCTTCGTTCGCGATCCGAAACGCATCGCGAACCCGGGCGACCGGCAGGCCACGACCGTCCACCTCGGCGAAGTCGACGTGGCATGCGACTTCATCGTGGTCTTCCGGCGGACCTACCTGTTCCCGAAGTACATGCTGGTCGAACTCGAGGCACCGGACGGCACGCGCTACGGTCCTGCCGACGTCGCCACAATGCCGAATGCCGAGTTCGTCCAGGGCGACGGGCACGCCTTTTACCGGGTGCAGTTCCCCGTCAAGCCAGAGGCGCCCGACGCGCACGTGGGGCAGTGGAAGGTTTGGGTGGAGAACCTCTCCCGCGGCGAACACTTCTTCGCCGGCATCCTCACCTATTCCGTGATGGCGAAGGCCCGGAGCGACCTGCGACTGGGCGGACGCGTCGTCCAGCCGAGCAAGCTGCCGGGGACCCCGATGGAGATCGTGCTCGAACCGACCCTGTACGGGCGACCGGTTTCGCTCGACCCACCGGTTCGGCTCGACATCGTGCGTCCGGACGGCGTGACCAAGGTGCTGACTGCGGGACCCGACGCGCACGGCGCGTACCGGGCGACGTTCGGCGACACGGGGCTCGTCGGCTCGTACCTCATCTCGACGGAGGTGTCGGCCACCACACCGGCAGGACACCATGTCACGCGCTTCCGTCAGATGACGGGCCTGATCTTCGTGCCCGGCCAGACCGACGACGGTGGGTGGGGCGACGACGACCGCGAACGCGACTGCAAGGAGGCCCAGCGAGCCCTCGACGTGTTGGCGAGGCTCGTCGAACGGTGCTGCGCGCCCCACGCGGATCGCCCGGATCCCGCGCTGTTGCGCCTCATCGCAAAGCACGATCTCCTCGCCGAACTCGAACGCCGCCTCGACGACCCGCCGGGCGATCGCGGCGGCGTATGACCACCGCGGGTTCGACCGTGGCCGCGAACCGGTGGACGGGCCGCCAACGGCACACCCGTCATGCTCACCCACCACCACCGCTGCGAAGTCCGCCGAGTCATCTCGCCGCTGGCCGGATGACAGATGCCTCCGAGACCCGATGCGTGATGAGCGTTCTGGGGAAACGGTGCGCCGGCCGACGATATCCTGGTCACAGCGTCGTTTGCCAGGCATGGACGATGCGGGAGACTGGTATCTGAGCCCGGTGGAGTGGAGGTGTGTGTCATGGGGAGAACAGTCGGGCGATTTCTGGTGACGATCGGCGTCATCGCAGTCGGGGTGGGCATCGTTCAGGGCGCGGGAACTGCTGATGCAGCAGCGCATACCGTCTACCAGATCCCGGCCACTGCTGTCACCATGAGCGGGTCGGGCATTCCCGGCCCCTACTTCGCTGCGGTCACCGCCGCACCGACCAGCACTCCCGGGACCACTGCGTTCAGCGCGCCGGCGAGTCCTTATGTGTGCAGCAGCAGCGCAGGCCGAGCACTCGTGCGGATCAGCTACATCAACATCACCGGCTTGCGATCTGGGACCGCCACGGTCAAGCCGTGCGCGGGTTTCGTCGATCCCACACCGGTGGTCGCCACCGCCGACACCGGCGTGGGTCGGGTGGTCGCCCAGATCGAGGTCATCGGATCGCAGGCCTACCCGGACGCAGGTCAACCGTCCCTGCCGGGGTTCGCGACCTTTGCCGCGTACTGATAGGGGGCGGGCTCGTACTTGCAGCATGACCAGATCTCGACCCTCTCGCTGGATTTCCCGCCAGATAGGGAGCGGCTTTCGCGGTCTGGATGACCTCGTCGAAGTCCTCGCCGTCTGATCCGCTTTGCGACCCAGAGGCCAGCGGCCCGGCCCGTGGTCCCGCCGGTCACCGTGGGAATACCCGACCCAACGGGTGACCGCGAACGCGCTGCGGCACAACGGGTGTAGAGAATCCCCGGAGTCAGAACATCGACTCCGGGGATTGCGCCGTCATGGGATCGCTCCACCAGGGCTACCCAGTCAGGTGGTGGCTGGCGACGTTCTCGAACTGATCGTCGACCAGCACGACGGTCCGGTCGGGTGATTCGATCAGCGATGCCGCGATCGATGCCCGGTAGCCCGATTCGCAGTGCACCCACACGTCTCCGCGCGGCACCTCGTCGAGGCGGGCGATCAACTCGTGGAGGGGGATATTGATCGCACTGACGAGATGACCGTCCTCGAACTCGTTGCTCTGTCGCACGTCGAGGACGGTGAGGGAATCGGTGCCGATAACGTCGGCGAGGTCGGCGAAGTCACTGACGCGGTAGCTGGCCAACGTCTCACCGTCGGTGAACATTTCGATGGGGCCGACAGCCTGGCCGGTCACGTTGTCGACGCCGATACGCGACAGTTCACGGCGCGCGTCCATGATTTGGTCGACGTCCTCTCCGATGAGCGTCAGCGGGGAGCCCCACGCATACAGCCACCCGAGGTAGGTGACGAATTGGGTGGACAGTTCGAAGCCCATCGTCCCCGACAGATGCCCGGTGGCGAACGCCGTGCGGTTGCGTAGATCGACGACCCATTCACCGGCGTCGATGCGGTGGCGCAACTCCGAGGGGTCCACCGGCTTGGGGAGCGACAAGTCGATCGGAGCGGGGCCATTGGCGTTGATGACGCCCATGTGCGCGTAATAGGCCGGATAGGCAGACAGTCCTGCGATCAGCTCATCGACGTAGGTTTGCTCGTCCTGAGTCAGCGCTGGGTTGGTGCTGCGTTGTTCGGCGATCGTCGACGAGTCACCGCTGGCGGGGCTGGCAGAGCAGAAGCTGCCGAAACCGTGGGTGGGGTAGACCTGCACGTCGTCGGCGAGTTCGGCGGCCAGACGCCGGACGGAATGGAACTGCGCGTGGGTCAACTCCTCGGTGTGGTCGGCGCCGAGCAAATCGGTGCGGCCGGTGGTCCCGTGCAGCATTGAACCGCCGGAGAACACGCCCTTCGCCGTGCCGGCTGCGTCTTGCAGCACGTAACTGACATGGGTGTGGGTGTGTCCGGGGGTGTGCATGACCTCGAAGCGGAATGGGCCCACGTCGATGACGTCGCCGTCGCTGATCGCGCTTCGCTCGTAGGCCACCTCGTCGGCGGCGGACACCGCGTATTGAGCACCCGTCGCGCGCGCCAATTCCAGCCCGCCGGTGAGGTAATCGTTGTGGATGTGGGTCTCCAGCACATGAGTGATCGTCACGTCCCGATCGGCCGCGAGCGCGAGCACGCGGTCGATATCCCGCTGCGGGTCGATGACGGCCGCCACACCGTCCTGACTCACCATGTAACTGCGGTCGCCCAGACCTGAGGTGTCGATGATGTCGATGTCCACAGTGATTCCTCCGTTCGACGATTGTGACCGCTGATGATGGTGTCCGCCTACAGGACTGGCCGAAAGCCGCAGGTGCAGAGGACTTCCCACTTCAGGACCCCTCGCAGACCGCCACGGATATCCCCGGTGGTCCGCTTCTGGTAGTTCGCATACCCACGGTACGCCTTCACCCGCTGCCGCCAGAGCTGCGCCTTCTCGTCATCGCGGTGCCGCCGTCGGATGAGTGGGCTGGTTGTGTCAGTGCCGACCAACCGTTCGCCCTCTCCGCCAAGGCCCACGCGATGACCTCCTCGACAATGTCGCTCTTGGCATTGGAGTAGTGCAGCATCGATATCCACTCACGGTGGACAAGCTCCTGTTTGATGCGCTCGTACAGTGCGCGGTCTTCTGCGTGTGTACGCAGGCGATCACGGAACGCCAAAATGCGCTCGATCTCGGGTGCCGCAGCGGGGCCGAACACGTGCAGGTTGACGTCGCACGGGGCGCCCTCGTCGGTTCGGCGGGTCAGGAAACGATGCTCGTACCATCCCGGTTCCCGTGCAGCGAGACGGTAGCCGATCGTCTGCAGATCGGGTACGTAGCTGTCCTCATTCCCGACAGCGGCCACCACCAGCAGCATGTCGATGATGGGTTTGGCCGCCAGTCCCGGCACCGACGTCGAACCGGTGTGCTCGAGGCGCACTACTGTGTGCGGGTCGAGAACCGAAATGATCGTGTCCCGCTCTGCCGCGAACCGTTCCGGCCAACGAGTGTCGTAGACCTCGATGACGAACTTCCCGGGCGGCCGCTGCTCGCGATGATCGCGGTGGCATGTTCGGCGTCGGAATGGCGAGCCATGACGCCACAGTACTCCGCGACGAGAGGGCGGCACCTCGCTTCGATGTGTGCAAGATCGACAGCGATGCGGCAAAACCACCACGGCACCAAGTACTTGGTCAGTAGTTACGCAGATACAGCTCGGTGACCCTCGACGAGCAAGTCAGGTATCTCGTAGTGCATCCGCAGCTCGCCTGGCTGTGTGTCCGATCAGTCGTGTTTCGCCTCGTAGCGCAGCAGGACCGTGCCGCCCGCAAAGGTGCGGTTCTCCAGCAGCCGCAGCGAGATCCAGGACGGCAGCGTCGGGGAGAACGCGGTACCGCCACCCACGGCGGTGGGCGCGATGACGATCCGGAACTCGTCGACCAGTCCGGCCTGCACGATCGGCGCGGCCAGCGTCGCGCCGGCCACCTCCAGCTGGCCGTCGGTCTCGGCTTTCGGCTTCGTCACCACCTCGACCGGGTCGCCGCGTTCCAGGCGGGAGTTCCAGTCAACGGACTCCAGGGTGTGCGAGAACACGACCTTGGGCATGTCGCGTCAGATGCAGACGAAGTCCACGATCACAGGGGTGGCATCTGCGTCCTGGTCGGCAGTCGGCCAGAACGCGGACATCAGTTCATAGAGCCGACTGCACCTGAGGGCAAAACTCATCGCGACCGCCACACGAGATATGCCAAATCGTTGTGGGATCGACGAGCGTCAGGCGGCCTCCTTCGGAACCGGGCCCCCGCCCTTCAGACTCCTCGCACCGTGAACGCCGCCGGAGATGAGACCCACAGGACCGGCGGCGTGACCCGCGCTGGATCTCACTTGCGCGCAATTGCTGCGGCGACGACCCGCGTCTGGGCTTGTGCCCCTCCGATATTGGGGTGCAGCGGCGCTGCGAGCGAAAAGGGCGGATTCGACGACGGGCCGCCCAGGAGTTCCACGTATCGGGTGGCCGGGGCGGTGCACACGTTGTGACCGATGGTGGCTGTATAGGTATCGACGAGTTGTGCGTTCTGATTTCGGGCTGCCGTGGCGAGCATCGCATTCAGTTGTTGATATTTCTGAGTGAACCACGCTGCGTCGACAGGCCGGACCGGGACGATGGGGTAGCAGCCCTTGCCGTTGTCGGGCACGGCCTCGAGGTAGTTGACGACCAAGATTCGCACGTCCTTTGCGGCGCGGGTACGTACCTGTCTGATCATCGCCTCGATCTTGGGTTCGGTGAGATTGAACGCTCTGGTTACGTCGTCGACGCCGTTTCTGACATGCGCGTCTCTGCAGGACTTGTTCGCCAAACCGTCCTCGACACACTCCTGTGCAAGCGGTATCAGCCCCACGTCGTTGCCGCCGATGCCGATGGTGACCAGGTTGGTTCTCGGGGTGATCCGATTGAGCTGAGGAGGATTGAACCGAACGGTGTGTGTTGCGCCTCGATGAAGTCTGCCGTCGTCGCCCCGCCGCATGACGCATCGACAAATGAACCCAGCTCGTTCTCACCCTTGAGGATGGCGGCGACCTGGCGCGGGTAGTTGGTAGTCGATTGGAAACACCCGAATGGCGCGAATCTCGTGTCGGGCGGACTGTCGAATCCGGTCGCCGCCGTATATGAGTCACCAAGTGCCACATAGTTGTAACTCGTCCCAGCCGACGCAGTTGCCGACCCGACATGCACCGCCACGCCTGCGATCACGGACAACAGGAGCACGCAAACACAAGCGGCACGAAAGATGCTGTGCAGTAGAGTATTTCGTATCGGAGATCGCGAGGTATATCGCTCTTGACGAAACGGCGGAAGCGACATCACCGGTTTCCCTCTGGCAGTGGTGCGAAACAGCTCGATGGCAAGCCTACAACCTGGTGCCGCATTGAGCCGACAGTTACCCGCGGTTTCGCGCGACGGTCGACTTCGAGAACCGTCATCCCATGATCACCGCCATGACCGAGGATCGCAGCGAGGAAACCGTATATGCCGCACCCATATGGGTATTGCGTTGCAGACGGATTCGGCTGTCGGGCATGGGGCTGGAAGGCGATCTTGGCCGCGATCGGCGGTGGCACCGTCACAACCGCTTTCGCAGCGGTGATCGTTGCGGCTGCCGTCACGGTGACCCCGTCGTCACTCTGGGTGATCGCGGTGACCGGGCAATCGAGGACTTTCGACCCTGGGATGTGCTCAGTTGGTGCTGTCGAGGATCGCCGCGGTGGCTCGGTATCCGGATCGGATGGCCCCATCCAAGTTGCCGGCTGCGAACCACCGCCTCGAACCGTGCCATCCGTTGTCCACTCGCTTGGCGACCTGGCGGTTCGAGACTATTGCGAATGGTCCGCCGTGAGGGGTCTGTGCGTGGCGTCGCCCGAGCGGATCAGGGTACTCATCGACGCGAACCTTGGGGCGATAGCCGTGTGAGCAATTTGCCACGTTCACGACGCGATGCCGAACGCTTCGCACAGATTCGCCAGTGTGACGTAACCACTGCCCAATCCCAACCTTGACGTGCTATATCCGTTCCCTGACCGTCATCGTCGAGTGTCGATGACAGGGGTTATGGTCCCACCCTGGATGGCGCTGTCACTTGTTGCGATGGCCAGGCCTCGGCGGGTGGCTTGCGCAACGATCATGCGGTCGAAAGGATCTCGGTGTTTCCAGTGGAGTTGCCCTGCCGTTGCTGCATCGGTTGAGTCGATTGCGAGATCGGTCGCTGCCATCGCCGTCAAGGCGTCACTCCATGCCGACAAGAGCGGGGCCCCATCGAGGCGTCCCAACCGCGTCTTGATGGCGATCTCCCACGCCGAGACAGCCGATACGTACAGGTCGTTGGCCGGGTTCTCGAGGATCTCCAGCGCTGGACGAGCGAGTCGATCAGGATCGTGGAGCAACCACAGGAGCGCGTTCGTGTCCAGGAGGATGCCGGTCACGAAGCGGGCTCCCAGGCGTCCAACTCGTCACCAGGTAGAGGTGCATCGAAGTCATCCGGGATCACCAGTCCAGGGAACTGGCCGAACCGGCGACCGCGGGGGACAGCAGGGGAGACCACGGCCACGGGGCGTCCGTGGTTGGTGATCGTCACCGATTCGCCGGTCCGCTCGACTTCGGCCAGTAATGCGTTGAGCCTCGTCTTGGCTTCAGTGCTGCTGACCGTTTTCATCCTGCAACGATACACCCATCAAACTAGTGCAACTAGTCTGAAGAAGTCGTTACGCGTCCAACCCGACCGACACAACCCACCTCTCATGACTGTGTCCACGACATCGCCCGTCCGGGTCCCCGCCACGGCCGATCGCCTCGCCTAGTACTACAGTCGTAGTTCGCGTTCATTGTGGTTGTGACCTGCGCTTTTGATGGCAGAGTTGGGCTCGGCGTTGGTGTTTGCGTCGCCACACCGACCAGTCGAGCAGGCGATGCCCAATGGCGTGCAGTGGGGTCAGAACCAACGCGATGAACAGGCGACGAAACTCGTTGACACTCAACCGGATAAGCGCCGGATTGGGGTGTTCTCGGGTGCGTTGAGCGGCGGTGACAACGGCCAGAAAAGCGTGCGCGAGCATGACCAGAATGGTCCAGCGATGCCACGACGTCCAGGTCCGTACCTGATGCTGATCCAGACCCGTCAATCCCTTGCTGGATTGGAAGCACTCCTCGACCGTCCAGCGCCGCCCCGCCACCCGCACCAGCGTCGCCAACGGCACCGGGTGCGGGCTGTAGCAGCGGTAGAACGCCAACTCTCCGGTGTCGTCGTTGCGGCGGATCAACACCGAGCACTCGCCGGTCCCGGGGTCCTCGCGCGTGGTCAGCCACGCCCACGAATACAGGCGATCACCCTTGGCGCCGGCCCCGGCCGACATCGTCTGCCACGCAGCCTCCGAGACCATGCCAGCCAGCGCATCGACGCGCATCGATCCACCGTCGGTGGGCACCACGGTGTCGCGGCGCACGGCCAGCACATAGCCAACCTGACGGTCATGCAACATTTTTCGCAGGTCCGGGTCCGCGCCGTACACCTCATCGCCGGCCACCCAGCGGGCCGACACGCCGGCATCGAGGGCGCGTTCGATCAGGGTGGTGGCCAGTTCGGGTTTGGTCGCGAAACCGACGTCGTCGGGGACGTCAGCGTCCGCGCACCGGGCACGATCATCGGTCCAGCTTTTCGGGAGGTAGAGCGCGCGATCGATCAACGCGTGGCCCTTCGAGCTGGCGTAACTCAAGTACACGGCGACCTGGCAGTTCTCGATCCGCCCAGCGGTGCCGGAGTATTGGCGTTGCACACCAACGGTTTTGTCACCCTTCTTCAGATCACCGGTCTCGTCGATCACCAACACCGCGTCCGGTTCGGCGAACGCATCGACCACCATTGTTCGCAGGTCATCACGAATGTCGTCGGCGTCCCATTTCGCGCGGGACAACAAGTGCTGCAACTTGTCCGGGGTCGCATGCCCGGACAGTTCGGCCATCGTCCAGCAGTTCTTGGTCTCCAGCGACGAGAGCACCCCCAGCACGAATGCGCCCGCGTTGCGGGCGGCTTCACAGCGGGCGAACCGTGGTGCGATCGTGTCCATCAGCGCGTCCAACTCCGCTCGCCACCTGTCATGGTCTACGCTCAGACCCACGGTTGCCGTGGGCTTGTTTTGTTTCTTCACAAATTCGGATCATGCCCCGGCAACCGTCCTGACCAGCGCAAACACGCCGTCAAACCTCACAATCAGCTATCTCCGGCTGTAGTACTAGGCTAGGCCGAGGCCACCCGGATGCCGAGCGCCCGATCCGTGACCACGTCGACGTCACCGACATCGACAGCGCCTACGCCGTCCAACAGCACAACGTCGCCGCCGCCCGCCGTGTCGGGCACCGGGTCGTCGGCCGCAAGATCGGATTGACCTCGCCGGCCGCACAACGCCAACTCGGCGTCGAACAGAGCGATTTCGGGGCTCCATGCCGACATGATTCGACACCGCGCAAATACCGATCAGCCCATTGCGGCAACCGAAGATCGAAGCCGAGGCGGCGGTGGCCTCGAACAGCCGACCGATCGCCCCCGCGAAGGCCCGACAAGCAGCGGCGTGAAGAACGGAGCAAGTTACGAACGAATCCGTCTGGGGCCCAACTCATCAGATCGCCACCATCCGCGTCGCGGTGCTTGCGGGGCGGGGTCCACGGATCTGTATCAGACGTCGTGCGTGCTCGTCGAGGGACACATCACCCGGCAGGCGCGGTTCCCACTGGCGCACGACAGTGGCGTTTCCGTCCGAACCGAGAGCGGCGAGCACGTGCAGTGACTCGGCAGCCTTGTGCGTTCCGGATTCGTGTGGCCAGGACACAGAGGCACGCGTGGCGATGTGCAGCGTCTGACGACCGGTGTGCAAGAGTCGGGCGGAGACTTCGACCACCTGACCGATATGGATCGGTCGGTGAAACCGCACGCCACCTACATAGGCCGTGACTGCCTCGCCGCCGCACCACCCGGCGGCGCAGAGGT